>CBDEUL010000005.1:0-506624 GCA_965243265.1 Flavicella sp. | reverse complement strand
GAGGAAACATCATATAGGTTATCTGATAAGGTAGCTCCTTCTTCAAAACGAATCGAAAAACGATCTTCATAAATTCCTGCTGATAAGTTCAACTTTACTTTTGAATCTGTATTCAGCTCATAAGCTACTCCTTCTAACTGATCATACAAATAAGCTGATTCAGAAATCTTTATTTTTTCTAACTCTTTAAAACCTACCTCCCCATCTTCTTGCATTTCTATTACCAAAGGCACTTCACTTTGAGACGTATATGCATCTACTCCTGTAATCACATATTTTTTGTCTGACCCTTCAACCTTCCAATAAACATCCTTACTTTGTGCATCAATCAAAGCACTATCATACCCTCTATCAACACCTGCTGTCAACCCTTCTTTAAAAACGGCTAAAACTTCTCTTTGCAAAGAAACTCCTTCTGAGTTGGTTTGTGTAAATCCTAATCGAAAAGCAGGGAGGCTATCTTCGTCTTCTTCAACAACCTCTTTCTTTTGTTTACCTCCTTTAAAGAAAATCGATTTTGTTGGAGATTCTACCTGGAAAGTTCTCATAGAATTGTCAAACTCTATATTTCCTGTCTCTATCGCCTCTACAATAAACCCTTGCGCTACAGGTATACGTGTTCTAGGTTTGGCTTCTGAACTTGATCCCACACCATCAACTCCTTCTGGAGCCACAGCTTTTGTTCCTCCTCCTATGTTTCTTACCGCATAGCCACCTTGATACCCCGAGGTATTATGCCCTGCATCTCCATCAGTTGAAACTTCTCCATTATGTTCCCAGAAATACAAACTACCATCTATAATACCGTTGCTATCACTATTTAGCGTAAGAAAATCATCTGCAAAAATTGCACATGGATAAGGATTTCCTATCAACACATGGTCTCCTGAAGTTACTGCTATAGTATAATCTCCATCATTTGCTACCCCTTCAAAAACATAATTTTGAACAGCCCCCTGGTCCCTTCATCGTATATCCTTGCCCTGGGTTTAAAGTTCCTGAACTCTCTATGTGTTCCCAACCTGTACTACTTTCTAATTTGTAGATCCAACGATCTGAAATTGTCAAAGGCCCTGTAGAACCGTCATATCCTGCGGTAAATGCCACATCTGTATGACTGCTTGATGCCCCAATTACGGTTGTACCGTCTTTTAAAACATCGGCTACTGTATAGGTAGAACTTCCCACAGAGTGTACAGGGGATGACCAATAATTATAACGATATACACTTGCGTTGGTTCCGTCTTGTTGAATAAAGAAGCTTCCTGTACCTGTATTCATACTGGATCCCGTATGTGTTTGTATCAATTGAGAAGTACCCTCCATACGGATTTCTCCATCATTATCAATACCATTTGTTACTGTCAAGCTCAAATCCGTACTTACAACCAGCTTACCTCCCTGCTTCAACTTCTATAGATGCCACATGTGCATCTTCAATTAAAGGTAAACTCCCATCTGCAGTACTTTTAACTAATAAATTATAACACGAGTCGTCTTCATTGGGAACATTGTCTTCTCCAGATCCATTGTAAAATTGGGTTCCATCTACCACAACATCTGAAAAATACTCTAAAGTAAAGTATTGATTCGACTTAAAAAGAACTCCCGTTCCTTGATAAATATTACCTGAAGTATTTGTCAGTTCATACCTCCTTGGTGAAGAATAGGTATCTGAAGCTGACGTCACTAGAAAAATACTTGAACATGATGGTTTTCCTGACAAATCAATTCCTGTCAAATCAAACTCTACCGTAACCGTACCTGGAATACCTTTTCTTCTCGATTTCCAGTTAATATTTAACCTATCTTTATACTCGCCTGAAACTTCTGCAAAACTCATTGCATTTAAATTGTCTCTTCCCCAAAACAAATATTCATCATTACCCAATCCACTTGGGTTGTAAACCCTTACAATTCCTTCACCTTGTGAATCCGTATGATTAGATCCATCCGTAGCCTGCCCGATTCCTGCTACATGATAATCAAAATCTCCTCTAGAAGCATTATCTTCTACATAAAAATCATTTTCTGTCAAATCTATATCGTATTTGGCTTCTAAATAATTTTCTAGAATAATCTTTTGGGCTAGGTTTAAATCGTCATCATAAACAATTACCTCTGCAATGGTACCTGTAAATGTTTCTCCTGATTCATACCCTCCTACATAAAATGTATCCATATGCGTAGCTGGGCGTTCTTGGTTTACAATATGTAGGTTATTACTATGTGTACCACCATCTGTAGTGGAACCATTAATCGATGAGGTTCCTGTAGTATTGGTCCATGCATCGGCATCTGAGTCTGAAGAGTATGCCCAAACGTTATCTGTAGCTCCTGGACGGGTAATCCCTTTATTGTTTCCAAAACCTACCAAACCTTCATCATCATTTTGAGAGCCTGGGTCGTTAACTACAATAATCGTTTTTCCTGTAATAGAGCCTGAAGTTGAAAACTCTTGATCTAAGGCTGAAGCACTTAAAACGGCATTTCCGTTTATCAAACTACTTCCATCGTCTTCATAAGTTGCGGTTCCGGTATTGGTTAAAGTATTTCCGTACCCTGAACCGTCTAACCAAGTATTTACCGTTTCTCCATCAGATGGCAATACATTGGTCGCATCACGCATATTGGATGGATAGTACCAGGCAACCAACTCAGATGTACCATCAGCTCCTCCAACTCCTCCTGGACCTGTATTTCCTGTTATTTGAGCATTTGTATTTCCTAGCAATAAAAAATAAAAAGCAATAAAGCCCCATATCTTATTATTCATAATAATAAAATTTTATATGATTAATATTCTAAAAGAGGGGTAGTAAGGACACACTATGACAACACAATGGAACCTATTATTTACCACAAAATTAACTCAATTTTATAAGGTCTTCCAAATAAAAGAAGGAATTAGGCGAAGATATAAACATAGGTAAATAAAAACGCTTTTATTTTTTTCAAACAAAAAAGGCCTCAAAAACAACATTTTAAGACCTTTTCTATCTAAAAAGATATATTTTTATAAAAACAACTTGCTAACAGTAGTTCCTGCTGTTGTTTTTATTTTAACTATATATACAGATGGGGCTAAACCTGCTGTAGAAATTCTATTTGTACTAGTTACTGACTTTTGTAACCCTCCTAATAAATCGTACAACTCAATACTCAATACCTCCACTGAACTGTCTGACACAACAACTTCTAAAACTTCAGAAACCCTATCTGGTCTCAACGTAACTAAAGAGGAAACATCATATGGCTTCTCTGATAAGGTAGCTCCTTCTTCAAAACGAATCGAAAAACGATCGTCGTAAACTCCCTCTTCCAACTCTAAAGAAACCGTATTTCCTTCACTCAAAGGATACGAAACTCCTTCCAATCCATCGTATAAATAAGCTTCTTCTGAAATTCCTATTTTCTCTAAAGTCCCAAAACTTACGGTACCTGAAACACCTATCTGAACACCTAATGGTATTTCTTTAGAGGCATTGTAAGAGTCTACTCCTGTAATCACATACTTCTCTTCTGAGTCTTCTACTTGTAAATATAGTTCGTTATCTTGAACATCGATCGATTTACTATCATAACCCGAATTAAAACCATCTGTCAAGCCTTCTTTAAAAACCGTAACTACTTCTCGTTGCAAGAGTTGACCTTGCGCATTCGTCTGTAAAAAGCCCAAACGATATGATGGATACTCTGAATCTTCTTCCTCTTCTACAACCTCTCTTGAGGATTTACCCCCTTTAAAGAATATCGATTGATTTCCTTCTAACTGGAAGGTTCTCATAGCATTGGTAAAAGTAACATTCCCTGTTCCTGTAGCTTCTACAATAAACCCTTGAGCAATTGGAATTTTATCTTTAGGTCTATCTCCCGAACTGGTTCCCAAACCATCAATACCTGCGGGTGCTACAGGCGCTACTCCACTTCCTATATTTCTTACTCCATAGCCTCCTTGATACCCTGCAATATAATGCCCTTCATTTCCACTGGTAGAAACCTCTCCATTGTGTTCCCAGAAATACAAACTTCCATCAATTATACCGTTGGTTGTATTGTTCAAGTCTAAGAAATCAGAAGCATCCAAGGCCGAAGGGTAGGGATTTCCAACCAACACATGGTCTCCTGAAGTTACTGCAATATGGATATCTCCATCGTTTGCTACGCCTTCAAAAACATAGTTCTGAACACTGGCTCCTGAACCTTTCATTGTATACCCCTGTCCTGAATTTAAAGTCCCTGAACTTCCTATCTGTTCCCAACCTGTGCTGGATTCTAATTTGTAAATCCAACGATCTGAAATTGTCAAAGGCCCTGTAGAACCGTCATATCCTGCGGTAAATACCACGTCTGCATGACTTGTAGCTGCAGCAAGTTCTGTGGTACCGTCTTTTAATACATCCGCTACTGTATAGGTAGAACTTCCCACAGAATGTACAGGAGAGGACCAATAATTGTATCGATACATACTATTAGTACTTTTTAGACTATCCTGCTGTTGAATAAAGAAACTTCCCGTTCCTGTATTCATACTGGCTCCCGTATGATTTTGAAGCAGTTGAGAAGTACCCAACATACGAATTTCTCCATCGTTGTCAATACCTCCTGTTACTAGCTCCACTGATTCTCCACTATTGATCACTAAAACACCTCCTGCTTCTACTTCTATAGAAGCTACATCAATATCCCTATCAATTGTAATACTACCATCAGCGGTACTTTTTATCAAAAAATTATAACAATCATCATTTACATTGGGACCATTCGTTGATGAAACAGATCCATTGTAAAACCCTGTTCCATCTAAAACAATATCAGTAAAATACTCCAATGTAATATAATTATTATTCGCTAACTGCACATTTGTAGCCTCATACAAACTTCCTGAAGTATTTGTTAAAACAGCACCGGGAAGTGGACTTGAAAAATCTGAATCATTATCACGCACCAAATGAAGTTCTCCACAAGCAGGCATTCCTGAAAGGTCTACTCCTGACAAATCAAATACAACGGTTACCTTACCTGGATTCCCTCTTCTACCTACTCTCCATTTTGCATTCAATCTTTCCGTATACTGTGCAGATGTAGAAAAAGACATCGCATCTAAATTCTCTCGTCCCCAAAACAAATACTCTCCATTTTGCAAATCGTCTGGACTGTGAATTCTCACAATTCCCTCTCCTTGTGCATCCGTATGGTTAGATCCATCCGTAGCCTGTCCGATTCCTGCTACATGATAATCAAAATCTCCTTTTGCGGAATTGTCCATCAAATACTCATCATTTTCTGATAAATTGATGTCGTACTTCGCTTCTAAATAATTTTCTAGAATAATCTTTTGGGCTAGGTTTAAATCGTCATCATAAACAATTACCTCTGCAATGGTACCTGTAAATGTTTCTCCTGATTCATACCCTCCTACATAAAATGTATCCGTATGCGTAGCTGGGCGTTCTTGGTTTACAATATGTAGGTTATTACTATGCGTACCACCATCTGTAGTGGAACCATTAATCGATGAGGTTCCTGTAGTATTGGTCCATGCATCCGCATCTGAATCTGAAGAGTATGCCCAAACATTGTCCGTAGCTCCTGGACGGGTAATCCCTTTATTGTTTCCAAAACCTACCAAACCTTCATCATCATTTTGAGAGCCTGGGTCGTTAACTACAATAATGGTTTTTCCTGTGATAGAACCTGAGGTTGAAAACTCTTGGTCTAAGGCTGAAGCACTTAAAACGGCATTTCCGTTTATCAAACTACTTCCATCGTCTTCGTAGGTTGCCGTTCCGGTATTCGTTAAGGTATTTCCGTACCCTGAACCGTCTAACCAAGTATTTACCGTTTCTCCATCAGATGGCAATACATTGGTCGCATCACGCATATTGGATGGATAGTACCAGGCAACCAACTCAGAAGTACCATCAGCTCCTCCAACTCCTCCTGGACCTGTATTTCCTGTTATCTGAGCATTCGTATTTCCTAGCAATAAAAAATAAAAAGGAATAAATCCCCATATCTTATTATACATAATAATAACATTTTACGTAATTAATATTCTAAAAGAGGGGTAGTAAAAACACATTATAGAAACATAATGCGAACCAATTATTTTACGGCAAAATTAATTCAATTTTTTTAAGCTTACCTAATAAACAGCTATTTAACTCAAAAAAAATAAACATATGTATATAAAAAATCTGTGTTTGAAATTAATAACACGTAATAAGAAACCAAAAGCACATTAATTGTTTTATAGACAAAAACATTCCAGAATATTTCCCTTATAGAGAATAAAAAAGGTCTCAAAAATAATATTTTTGAGACCTTTTCTATCTAAAAAGATATTTTTATAGAAACAACTTGCTGACAGTAGTTCCTGCTGTTGTTTTTATTTTAACTATATATACAGATGGGGCTAAACCTGCTGTAGAAATTCTATTTGTACTAGTTACTGACTTTTGTAACCCTCCTAATAAATCGTATAACTCAATGCTCAACACCGCTACTGAACTGTCTGATACAACAATTTCCAAAACTTCAGAAACCCTATCTGGTCTCAATGTAACCAAAGAAGATATATCATCTATCTTATTTGTTAAGGTAGCTCCTTCTTCAAAACGAATCGAAAAACGATCGTCGTAAACTCCCTCTTCCAACTCTAAAGAAACCGTATTTCCTTCACTCAAAGGATACGAAACTCCTTCCAATCCATCGTATAAATAAGCTTCTTCTGAAATTCCTATTTTCTCCAAAGTTCCAAAACTTACGGTACCTGAAACACCTATCTGAACACCTAATGGTATTTCTTTAGAGGCATTGTAAGTATCGACTCCTGTAATCACATACTTCTCTTCTGAGTCTTCTACTTGTAAATATAGTTCGTTATCTTGAACATCGATCGATTTACTATCATAACCCAAATCAATACCATCTGTCAAGCCTTCTTTAAAAACTGTTACCACTTCTCGTTGCAACAATTGTCCTTCCGCATTCGTCTGTAAAAAGCCCAAACGATACGATGGATATTCTGAATCTTCTTCCTCTTCTACAACCTCTCTTGAGGATTTACCCCCTTTAAAGAATATCGACTGAGTTCCCTCTTCTTGAAAAGCTCTCATGGCATTGTTAAAAGTAACATTCCCTGTACCTGTAGCTTCTACTACAAATCCTTGAGCTATTGGAATTTTATCTTTAGGCGTGTCTCCTGAGCTGGTTCCCAAACCGTCAATACCTGCGGGTGCTACAGCTGCTACTCCACTTGCCATATTTCTTACTGCATAGCCTCCTTGATACCCAGAAGCATTATGTCCTTCATGCCCACTACCAGTAACCTCTCCGTTATGCTCCCAGAAATACAAACTTCCATCTACAATACCATTTGTAACACTATTCAGCGATAAAAACTCAGAAGCATCCAAAGCCGAAGGGTAAGGATTTCCAACCAACACATGGTCTCCTGAGGTTACTGCTATGTTATAATCTCCGTCATTTGCTTCTCCTTCAAAAACATAGTTCTGAACAGCTCCTGGTCCCTTCATCGTATATCCTTGTCCTGGATTTAAAGTCCCTGAACTTTCTATATATTCCCAACCTGTACTCGATTCTAATTTGTAAATCCAACGATCTGAAATTGTCAAAGGTCCTGTAGATCCATCATAGCCTGCTGTAAATGCAACATCTGTATGACTCGTTAATGCCCCAATTGCGGTTGTACCGTCTTTTAAAACATCCGCTACCGTATACGTAGAACCTCCTGCTGTATGGACAGGTGATGACCAATAATTGTAACGATATATACTTGCATTGGTTCCGTCTTGTTGAATAAAGAAGCTTCCTGTCCCTGTATTCATACTTGCTCCCGTATGATTTTGAAGCAGTTGAGAAGTACCCAACATACGAATTTCCCCATCGTTGTCAATACCTCCTGTTACTAGCTCTACTGATTCTCCACTATTGATTACCAAAACACCTCCTGCTTCTACTTCTATAGAAGCCACATCTATATCTCTTGTTATAGGAATACTTCCATCAGCAGTACTTTTTATCAAAAAATTATAACAATCATCTGTGGCATTTGGAGAGGAGTCTGAAGCTACAGACCCATTGTAAAACCCTGTTCCGTCTAAAACGATGTCCGAAAAGTACTCCAACGAAATATAATTATTATTCGCTATCTGCACACTTGTAGCCTCATACAAACTTCCTGAAGTATTTGTTAAAACAGCACCTGAAAGTGGACTTGAAAAATCAGAATCATTATCACGTACCAAATGAAGTTCTCCACAAGCCAACATCCCTGAAAGATCTACTCCTGTAAGGTCAAATACAACGGTTACCCTACCTGGATTCCCTCTTCTACTAACTCTCCATTTTACATTCAATCTTTCGGTATACTGTGCAGAAGTTGAAAAAGACATCGCATCTAAATTCTCTCGTCCCCAAAACAAAAACTCATCATCTTGCAAATCGTCTGGGCTATGAATTCGTAAAACTCCCTCCCCTTGCGCATCCGTATGGTTAGAACCGTCAGTAGCCTGTCCGATTCCTGCTACATGAAAATCAAAATCTCCATTGGTATCTTCGTTATAAAAATCATTTTCTGTAATATTTATATCGTATTTGGCTTCTAAATAGTTATCTACGATAATTCTTTGTGCCAAATTTAAGGTATCACTATACACGATTACCTCTGAAACTGTTCCTGTAAAATCTTCTCCTGATTCGTACCCTCCTACATAAAATGTATCGGTATGAGAAGCAAAACGTTCTTGACGAACAATATGCAAAGTATTGTTATGGGTACCGCCATCTGTCGTAGATCCATTGATAGAAGACCTTCCTGTTGTATTGGTCCAGTCATTCCCTGTTCCAAACTCCCAAGCGTTGTCTGTAACTCCAGGACGTGCAATACCTTTGTTTGTAGCAAATCCTGCTACACCTTCATCATCCGTTCTTGTATCTGGATTATTAACTACAATAATGGTTTTTCCTGTGATAGAACCTGAGGTTGAAAGCTCTTGATCTAAGGCTGTAGCACTTAAAACGGCATTTCCGTTTATCAAACTACTTCCATCATCTTCATAGGTTGCAGTTCCAGTATTGGTTAAAGTGTTTCCGTACCCTGAACCGTCTAACCAAGTATTTACCGTTTCTCCATCAGAAGGCAGTACGTTGGTTGCATCACGCATATTGGATGGATAGTACCAAGCTACCAACTCAGTAGTTCCATCAGCTCCTCCAACTCCTCCTGGACCTGTTATACCTGTTACTTGACCATAAATACTTCCAATAAACAAACTACCAATTAAGAACAACCAACTGTTTTTTATATTAAAACACATAACGAATTTTTTAAAAATTGATTAAAACACACTCTTTTTTACACCAATTAAACATAAATTTAGCAGAAAAATTATGTTTTTCAAAAAAAACAATGTTAATTATTAAAAACAAAAAAGCTCAGAGAATGATTCTCTGAGCTTTTTTTGTTTTATAAACTTTAAAATATTTAGATAAATATCTTTTTAACAGTGGTCCCTTCTGTTGTTTTTATTTTAACAATATATACAGATGGAGTTAATCCTGCTGTAGAAATTCTATTTGTAGCAGCTACTGACTTTTGTACTCCTCCTAACAAATCGTACAACTCTATGCTCAATACCGCTACTGAACTGTCTGACACAAAAACTTCTAAAACTTCAGAAACTCTATCTACTCCCAATCTAACTACAGAAGATACATCGTAAGGCGTGTCTGATAAAGTAGCTCCTTCTTCAAAACGAATCGAAAAACGATCGTTGTAAACCCCTTCTTCCAATTCTAAAGAAACGGTATTCCCTTCACTCAAAGGATACGAAACAGCTTCCAAACCATCGTATAAATAAGCTTCTTCTGAAATTCCTATTTTCTCCAAAGTTCCAAAACTTACGGTACCTGAAACACCTATCTGAACACCTAATGGAATTTCTTTAGAAGCATTGTAAGAGTCTACTCCTGTAATCAGATACTTCTCTTCTGAGTCTTCTACTTGTAAATATAGTTCGTTATCTTGAACATCGATCGATTTACTATCATAACCCAAATCAATACCATCTGTCAAGCCTTCTTTAAAAACTGTTACCACTTCACGTTGCAACAATTGTCCTTGCGCATTCGTCTGTAAAAAGCCCAAACGATACGAGGGATACTCTGAATCTTCTTCCTCCTCTACAACTTCTCTTGAGGATTTACCGCCTTTAAAAAATATCGACTGAGTTCCCTCTTCCTGAAAAGCTCTCATGGCATTGTTAAAAGTAACATTCCCTGTACCTGTAGCTTCTACTATAAATCCTTGAGCGATTGGAATTTTATCTTTTGGTCTATCTCCCGAACTGGTTCCCAAACCGTCAATACCTGCGGGTGCTACAGCTGCTACTCCACTTGCCATATTTCTTACTGCATAGCCTCCTTGATACCCAGAAGCATTATGTCCTTCATGCCCACTACCAGTAACCTCTCCGTTATGCTCCCAGAAATACAAACTTCCATCTACAATACCATTGGTTGTACTATTCAGTGTTATAAACTCAGAAGCATCCAAAGCACAAGGATAAGGATTTCCAACCAGTACATGGTCTCCTGAAGTTACCGCTATAGTATAATCTCCATCATTTGCTTCTCCTTCAAAAACATAGTTCTGAACAGCTCCAGGGCCTTTCATCGTATATCCTTGTCCTGGGTTTAAAGTCCCTGTACTTCCTATCTGTTCCCAACCTGTACTACTTTCTAATTTGTAGATCCAACGATCTGAAATTGTCAAAGGTCCTGTAGAACCGTCATATCCTGCTGTAAATGCAACATCTGTATGACTCGTTGATGCCCCAATTGCGGTTGTACCGTCTTTTAAAACATCCGCTACTGTATAGGTAGAGCCTCCTACAGAATGTACAGGTGATGACCAATAATTGTAACGGTACACACTTGCGTTGGTTCCGTCTTGTTGAACAAAGAAGCTTCCTGTTCCTGTATTCATACTGGCTCCCGTATGTTCTTGAATCAATTGTGCTGTTCCTAACAAACGAATCTCTCCTTCGTTATCAATACCCCCTGTTTTTATGTCTATTGATTCTCCATCATCAACAACCAAAACACCTCCTGCTTCTACCTCTATGGAAGCTATATCTATATCTCTATCAATGGTAGTACTACCATCTGCATCACTTTTAACTAATAACTTATAACAATCGTCTGTAGCATTAGGTCCTCCTGTTGAAGACACAGATCCGTTGTAAAACCCTGAGGCATCCAAAACAATATCGGTAAAATATTCTATGGTGAAATGTTGATTGTTTCCTAAAGTCACATCAACTGCCTCGTACAAATCACCCGAAGTATTAACTAAATCAGAAGATGTCAACTGACTTGAAAAATCCGAATCATTATCACGTATCAAACGAAGTTCTCCACAAGCAAGCATTCCTGAAAGATCTACTCCTGACAAATCAAACACAACGGTTACCTTACCTGGATTTCCTCTTCTACTTACCCTCCATGTTGTACTGGCTCTTTCTGTATAATCTGACGAAGTAGAAAAAGTAATTGGGTCTAAATTATCTCTTCCCCAAAACAAATATTCATCATTTTGCAAATCGTTTGCACTGTGAACTCTAACGATCCCTTCTCCCTGTGCATCTGTATGATTAGATCCATCCGTAGCCTGTCCGATTCCTGCTACATGAAAATCAAAATCTCCATTGGTATCCTCATTGTAAATATCATCTTCTGCAATATCTATATCGTATTTGGCTTCTAAATAATTGTTTATAATAATTCTTTGTGCCAAATTTAAATCGTCATCGTATACAATAACTTCTGAAATTGATCCTGTAAAACTCTCTCCTGACTCATAGCCCCCTACATAAAAAGTATCTGTATAAGTTGCTGGACGCTCTTGATCTACTATATGCAAAGTATTGTTATGTGTTCCTCCATTTGTTGAAGATCCATTTATATAAGAAGTTCCTGTTGTATTGGTCCATGCATCCGCATCTGAATCTGAGGAATATGCCCAAACATTGTCTGTGCTTCCTGGACGGGTAATCCCTTTATTTAAGTCAAATCCTACCAATCCCTCATCGTCATTCTGTGAACCTGGATCAGCAACTACAATAATCGTTTTTCCTGTTATATCACTTGCTGAAGAAAACTCTCGATCCAAAGCCGTAGCACTTAAAACAGCATGTCCATTTACCAAACTACTTCCATCGTCTTCGTAGGTTGCCGTTCCGGTATTGGTTAAAGTTTTTCCGTACCCTGAACCGTCCAACCAAGTATTTACCGTTTCTCCATCAGAAGGCAATACATTGGTTGCATCACGCATATTGGATGGATAGTACCAAGCTACCAACTCAGAGGTACCATCAGTTCCTCCAACTCCTCCTGGCCCCGTTATACCTGTTACTTGGGCACAAACACTTCCAAAACTCATTAGCAAGATTATCGCTAAGACATATACATTTATTGTACTTTTTTTCATAAATCTTTTTTTTATGATGAGGAATTTATTGAAATTCCATGCAAAACTATTAATTTTTTGTTAAAAGACCTACTCTATGAACATTAAGTCATTAATAAACCTCCTAAACACTCGTTTCTAATAAGCTCTTTTATTTTTTCCTTCGTAAAAATTAATAAAAGCCTCGTTTACAACTCTTTTTCCTCCATTGGTTGGATAATCTCCCGTAAAATACCAATCTCCTAAATGCTCTGGACAAGCTTGATGCAAGCCTTCAACTGTTTGAAAAATAACCTCTACATCTGCTTTTACTTCAGGTGTTTTTAGCATTTCTGCTATCTTATCGGATATTTGAACTGCCGTAAATGGCGCATAAATTTCTTTTACAAAATTCTCTATACCTGAATCCTCCTTTACTCTTTGCTTTAAACATTTTTTATACACATCTGTTACAATATGGTACTGATCTGTATCTTTCAGCAGTTCTAACGCTGCTTTAAAAGCAATAAAGTCACCTATTTTAGCCATGTCAATACCATAACAATCAGGATAACGTATTTGAGGTGCAGAAGAAACAATTACAATTTTTTTAGGCTGTAATCTATCTAATATCTTGATAATACTTTTCTTCAATGTAGTACCTCTTACAATACTATCATCAATAATTACCAGATTATCTGAAGGTTTTACAACTCCATAAGTTATATCGTATACGTGTTCAACCAAATCGTCACGACTGTTATCATCGGCTATAAAAGTTCTTAATTTCACATCTTTTACAGCTATTTTTTCAACCCTAGGTCTTTCTGATAAAATAACGTTCAAATCTTCTGGCGAAATCTCTTTGTTTCCCTTCAATATTTTTGCCAGTTTTTGTTGATTTAAATAATCTTCGGCTGCCTCACTCATTCCGTAAAACGAAGTTTCTGCTGTATTAGGAATGTATGAGAAAACAGTATTAGAAATATCGTTGTCTATTTTCTTTAAAATTTCAGGGAATACTATTTTACCTAAATTTTTACGTTCATTGTAAATATCAGCATCACTTCCTCTTGAGAAATAGATACGTTCAAAAGAACACGATTTCTTTGGCAATTGCTCCAAAACTGGTTTTACTGAAATTTCTCCTGATTTTTTAGCAATCAAAGCATGCCCTCTTTCTAGCTCTTTAACAGACTCTAACGGAACATTAAAAACTGTCTGAATTACAGGTCTTTCTGATGCCACTACCAAAACCTCATCGTCTTGATAATAAAAAGTTGGGCGAATACCTGCTGGATCTCTTAAAACAAAGGCATCTCCATGTCCTAACAGACCTGCCATTGCATATCCTCCGTCAAAACTTTTTGCTGCTCTTTTTAATATTTTTTGAATATCTACTTTTTCAGCAATTAAAGGCGAGGCATCTTTTTTGCTTACTTCTGATTTTAATTCTTGATACAATCCTTCTACTTGATCATCTAAAAAATGACCTATTTTTTCCATTACAGTTACTGTATCTGTATTTTCTTTTGGATGTTGCCCTAGCTCAATCAATTCTTCTAACAATTGAGAAGAGTTTGTCATATTAAAATTCCCTGCAACAATTAAATTTTTGTGTCTCCAGTTACTTTGACGCAAAAAAGGATGTACATTTTCTATACTATTTCCTCCAGATGTTCCATAACGTACATGTCCCAAAAAAAGATTTCCTAAATACGGTAAATTTTCTTCTTGCCACGCTACGTCATCTGCCTTATCTGGATTTTCTGCCATAGCTGTATTTAACCTTCCGTTAATTTGCCCAAAAATATCCTGAATTGGTTGCGATTTGTTAGAACGCACTCTACTAATATAACGTGTACCTGGACTAACATTAAACTTTAAACTTGCAAATCCTGCTCCATCTTGACCACGATTGTGTTGCTTTTCCATCAATAAATACATTTTATTAATTCCATAAAAAGCTGATCCGTATTTTTCTTTGTAAAACTCTAAAGGTTTTAACAAACGAACCATTGCAATCCCACATTCGTGTTTTATAGCATCACTCATAAACTTTTATTTTAAAGTAAATTTTTCACAATTACTTGTGTTTATCTTCTGTCGTTATTTTGTTTGTTTATTTACGAAATAGACATTTCATATTGTGTCAACTGTCTGAACTGCATCAAACGTTTGTTCACTTCTTTTTCTGATAAATTTTGCATGCGTTCTGTTCCAAACTTCTCTACACAAAAAGAAGCCAAGTTAGATCCATGAATCACAGCATTTTTCATATTCTCAAAAGAAAGATCTTCTGTTTTTGCCAAATATCCTGTAAATCCTCCTGCAAAAGTATCCCCTGCTCCTGTTGGATCAAAAACTTCCTCCAAAGGCAATGCTGGTGCAAAAAAGGCTTCTCCATCATGAAACAATAATGCCCCGTGTTCTCCTTTTTTAATAACCACATATTTTGGTCCCATTTCATGAATTTTTTTAGCTGCTACAACTAATGAATACTCTCCACTTAATTGTCTTGCTTCTTCATCATTAATCGTAATTACATCTACCTTTTTGATAAGGTCTTTTAATTCATTTAAAGCTATATCCATCCAAAAATTCATAGTATCTAGAACTACCAATTTAGGAGTTTCACTCATTTGATCTAGGACAGCATTTTGTACCAATGGGTGTAAATTCCCCAACATTACAATTTCAGCATTTTTAAACTTTTCTGGAACTACAGGGTTAAATTGCTCTAATACATTTAACTCTGTTACCAAAGTATCTCGAGAGTTCATATCATTATGATATTTCCCACTCCAAAAGAAAGTTTTTCCTTCTTTCACTATTTCAACACCTTCTGTATCAACTTTATGATTGTTTAACATCTGAAGATATTCTGCTGGAAAATCTCCTCCTACTATTGAAACAATTCCTGATTCTACATCAAAATTAGAAGCTGACAAACCTATATATGTTCCCGCTCCTCCTAAAATTTTATCTGTTTTTCCAAACGGTGTTTCAATTGCATCAAAAGCAACAGTTCCTACAATTAATAGCTTGCTCATTTACTGATTTTTAGTTTCTTAACCTCTTTTGAATATTTTACTTAAAATTCATCAAACTAGGTTGTGATTCATACCCATTGTAATTAACTTTGCAAAAATAAGTTTAAAATATGACTATCAAAGAAATACAGGAAGAAATTATCGATGAGTTTGCTATGTTCGATGATTGGATGGAGCGTTATGAATACATTATTGATTTAGGAAAATCGTTACCTATTATAGATGAAGCTTTTAAGCTTGAAGAGAACCTAATTAAGGGGTGCCAATCTAAAGTTTGGCTTCATTCTGAAATTAATGGTGATACACTTGAATTTAGTGCTGATAGTGATGCTATACTTACCAAAGGAATTGTTGCCTTGTTATTACGTGTGTTCAACAATCAAAAACCTTCAGATATCATAAATGCAGAACTTTCTTTTATTGACAATATTGGACTGAAAGAGCATTTATCTCCTACACGTGCTAATGGATTGGTATCTATGATCAAACAAATTAAATTGTATGCACTTGGTTTTCAATCAAAAATAAGCCTATAAGTTTTTTCAATACAACAATGGAAGCTTTCAATTATTAACAACCCTATATGTTGTTAGATTATAATTATTTTTGACAACCTTTAAAAACAGTAAAGAAATGGACGATACTCAAATTACAGAAATCGGTGATAAAATTGTACAAGTTTTAAAAACTATTTTTGACCCCGAAATACCCGTAGATATCTATGAGCTTGGTTTGATATATGATGTTATGGTAAACGACAATAAAGAAGCTAAAATATTAATGACTTTAACTTCTCCAAACTGTCCTGTTGCTGAAACACTACCTAAAGAGGTAGAAGACAAAATCAAAGAATTGGAAGAAATTGATCATGCCGAAGTAGAAATTACTTTTGACCCTACTTGGACACAAGACATGATGAGCGAAGAAGCAAAACTAGAATTAGGGTTCCTATAAACTCTTTGTTCTAACACGATATATTATGGGAGAAATCATCAATAAAGTTGCCAATAGTAAATTAATAACTATTGATTTAGAAGATTATTATCCTGAAGGGGAACGTGTAATTTTTGATATAAAGCAATGGTTATTTCAAGGGCTAATTTTAAAAGAGAAGGAGTTTAGAACTGCTATTGATGCATATGATTGGAGTAGCCTTAACGGAAAACATGTTGCTTTAACCTGTTCTGCCGATGCTATTATTCCTTCATGGGCATATATTTTAATCAGTACTCGATTGAGTCCTTATGCTAAAAAAATAGTAGTTGGTAACTTAACCGCTCTTGAAACTTCTATCTATCAAGAAATTATTGAAAATTTAGATTGTTCTACTTTTAAAAATAAGCCTATTATTATAAAAGGATGTAGCAACAAACCTATACCCGAAACTGCTTATTTACAACTAATTCAAAAAATACAACCTCTAGCTAATTCAATTATGTATGGAGAGGCTTGTTCTACAGTACCTCTTTATAAGATGAAAAAATAATTAACTACTTTCGCAAACAAGAACTATTAAAAAATCATTTTATGAAAAAACTATTACTCGTTACTTTCTTACTTATCAACGCTGCTATTTTTGCACAATCTGAGGAAGAAGGATGGAATACCACAGGGAAGGTTACCTTTTTAATAAACCAATCTGCCTTTTCTAACTGGCAAGCTGGAGGGGAGAATAACTTTTCTGGAAACGTTAACTTTAACTATGACTTTAACTATGCTAAAAATGGCTGGATTGTAGACAACAAATTAATTGCCAACTACGGACTTTCATACAACGAAGGTGAGGACGTTAAAAAAACAGACGACCGTTTAGAATTGAACTCTATTTTAGGTAAAGAATTGAAAAACAACTGGAGTGCATCTTTCTTCAATAATTTCAAAACTCAATTTACAGATGGTTATGATTATACAACTAATTTTACTGGTGATGTTGAAGACTATCCTCTTTCAGGATTTTTTAAACCTGCTTACTTAAGTTTTGGTCCGGGTTTCTTTTGGAAAAAAAGCGAAAACCTATCTGTTAACTTAGCTCCTATTACTTCAAAATTCACTTTCTTGTTTGGTGACCTTTATCAATTTGATTCAGATACTGGTGAATTTGTTTCTAACGACGATGTTGAAATGTTTGGTGTAAAACCTGGTGAAAACATCCGTTATGAATTTGGTTTAAACATTCGTAGTTACTACAAGGTTGAATTGATGGAGAATATTTCTATGGAAAATATTTTAACTCTATATTCTAATTATATTGATAAACCTCAGAATGTAGATGTTGATTATACTATGAACTTTGTAATGACAATTAACAAAGTATTCTCTACAAACATTACATTCCAAACAATTTATGATGACAATGCTTACAGAGGTTTCCAAATAAAAGAAACTTTAGGTATTGGTTTAAATTACATATTCTAAAAACACATTTAGCTGTTTTAAGTAATTGAAAATTATATAAAAACAAAAACTCCTGTTTGATTGAATCAAACAGGAGTTTTTATTTTAGAGTATCTTTAGGGTTAGCTTTCTTCTACATACTCATCGTACAAGAAGTTATTATACGGAAATCTTTTGATATGTATTTTCTTAACCTCTTCATACACTCTACTCTTAAAGTCTTCTAAATTCTCTTTATGTAAAGCAGAAATGAATACACAATTGTTTTCCATTTTTGCCATCCAAGATTTTTGCAACTCTTCTAATGTATAGTGTTGTTTAGACTTTTCTGTAACCAAATCATCTTCATCAATAGTCTCATGCGTATATGCATCAATCATATTAAACACCATCATTACAGGCTTGTCTGCACTTTCAATATCTAATAAAATCTTATTTACAGATTCTATATGATCTTCAAAGTTTTTATGAGAAACATCTACAACATGCAACAATAAATCTGCTTCACGCACTTCATCTAAAGTAGATTTAAAAGATTCTACCAATTGTGTTGGTAATTTTCTAATAAACCCTACAGTATCTGTCATTAAAAAAGGAATGTTTTTAACCACCACTTTACGAACAGTTGTATCTAAAGTTGCAAATAGCTTATTTTCTGCAAACACATCAGATTTACTAACCACATTCATCAAAGTAGATTTTCCAACATTGGTATAACCAACCAATGCTACACGCACCATTTTACCTCTGTTTTTACGCTGAATAGCCATTTGCTTATCTATAACTTTCAAACGCTTTTTTAAAACACCTATCTGATCACGAACAATACGTCTATCAGTTTCTATCTCCGTTTCTCCAGGTCCACGCAAACCAATACCCCCTTTTTGCTTATCAAGATGTGTCCATAGTTTTGTTAAACGTGGTAATAAATATTCACATTGTGCCAATGCAACCTGTGTTCGAGCATAACTTGTTTGTGCTCGTTGTGCAAAAATATCTAGTATTAAATTGGTTCTATCTAAAATTTTACAATCCAATACTTTTTCTATATTCCTTAATTGTGCTGGCGACAACTCATCATCAAAAATAGCTGTTCCAATATGGTGTGTATCTATATATCTTTTTACCTCTTCTAATTTACCCGTACCTATAAAAGTTTTAGGGTGTGGTTTTTCTAATTTCTGAATAAATCTTTTTGTAGAAACACCTCCTGCAGTAGTTACCAAAAACTCTAATTCATCTAAAAACTCTTTAGATTTTTCTTCATTTTGGTGTTGTGTCACAACCCCTATCAAAATTGCTTTTTCTGAGGTTACTTTTTTCTTATCAATCATAGTACAAATGTACAATTTTAATTAAAACATTTTTTCTTTCTAGCTATTACTACTCCACACTATTCTCCTCTTTAAAACACACGTATTCTTCTACAAAACAAATGACTCCTAGGTAATAATTTTGTATTTTAGACATCCTATTTTTCAATCCTCATAAATGGAAAACACTCTTTTTTCAATTGCTTTTTACAATGTAGAAAACTTATTTGATTACAACGATTCTAAAAAAACACTTGATAAAGACTTTACCCCTAAAGGGAAGAAAAAATGGGGTAAGTATCGATATGACTTAAAAATAAAAAAGATAGGAAAAGTAATTTCTGAAATAGGAACTCAAAAAACACCGCAACCTCCATCTATTATAGGTCTTGCTGAAATTGAAAACAAAACAGTATTAGAAGACCTTGTTAACTCTGAATATCTCCAAAATTTAAATTACAAATACATCCATTACGATTCTCCTGATGAAAGAGGTATCGATGTTGCTTTTTTATACAACACCAAAGATTTTTGTTTAATTGAATCAAAAGCAATCCCAGTAATCTTATATGAAAAAGACGCTACTCGAAACTTTACACGAGATATTTTATTTGTAAAAGGCATACTACATGGAGAAACAGTACACATTTTTGTAAACCACTGGCCTTCTAAAAGAAATGATTATAATGAGGCCGTACCCAACAGAATACAGTTAGCGAATCTTATTCATGAAAATATAACTGCTATAAAAGATATTGATCCAAAAGTTATCATCATGGGCGATTTTAATGACAATCCTAACGATGTTAGTATTCACAAACACCTTTGTAAAAACAATTTTACAAACCCCATGTTAGATTTATATAAAAAAGGGCATGGTTCTTCTCAATTTTATGGGGTATGGATGTTATTTGATCAAATAGTACTTTCTAACAATTTCTTTTCCAATACTGCTACTACCTTATTTAAGGAAGCTGCTGTTTACAATGAAAGTTTTTTAACCAACGCTCTTGGAAAGTTTAAAGGAACTCCCTTTAGAACCTATACTGGCAAATATTACTTAGGCGGATATAGCGATCATTTTCCCGTATATATTATCTTAGAAAAAAGCATAAAAAAACCACAAACGTAAAAGTTTGTGGTTTGCTTTCTTTAAACAAAAAGTTTTAGCTCTTTAAGTAAATTTTTACAGGAACTACATAGGTACGATCTCTAGTAACTTTATTTTTTGCGCTTATCAACCTACGATCGTCTAATCTTTCTTTTATAAAAGAATCTGCAACATCGCTATCTGAAGAGATGTTTAAAACTACGATCTTACCTTTAGCGTTTAACATAAACTCTACTGTTGCAAAAACCTCAGTTTCTTCTGTTGTAAGTGTAGGCTTTTCTAAAAAACTTTCTATTTTATCTCTTAATCTTCCTTTAAAAGCTTCTTCTCTAGGTGTTGTTGCAAATGCAGTAAATGTTCCTAAAAATAATACTATAATTTGAATTGCTGTTGTTTTCATTGTTGTTCTCATTTTTTCATTTTTTTATTTGACTTGACTAAAACAAAGATAATGCCAAAGCAAAAAAACACCCTAACCACAAAGCTAACAAACCCTTTATACAACTTAAAAAAAATACAAAAAACAGACTCTTTTAACACAAAAGAAACATTGTTACTTTCTCTAAAAAAGACACACAAAACATTTCTCAAAATTTATGAAAACGTTTTCATTTTATAAATTTACTATTTTTCAAAGGAGTTAATTTATAAATCCTCAAAATAGCTTCTACCTAAAAATAGCTCAATGTTTCCTTATTGTTAAATAAAAAACATTTCAAAAAAATATTTTTATTTTTTATCTATAAAATGGACTGAAGTCTTGAGGAGCTATTTTTTTAGCACCTTTTGATTTTGAAAACACCTGCCATTCCGATATTTCAAAATCAGCATTCGAAAATTGTACTTCCAAATTACGTATTGCCTTTCCATCTAAATATTCCCAAGAAAGCCCTGTACCATCTTCACCCACCTTTCCAAAAACATCGTGAACAGCCCCATTGCCATCTACCAATTCATACACATCATCTCCTGTACCTGAAATATATGTTGAAGTAAGCGTTGCTTCTTTCTGAAAAATAGTTTCAAAATTAGTATTGGCAATTACTGCAAAACCTCCTTTTTCAATTGTAATGGCAGACAAATCTAAACCTGAACCTGAAACAGAAGTGCTTCCATTTATATATTTATGGAGTTTCCACCCTGATAAGCTAATAGTTGAGTCTCCTGCATTATATAATTCTACAAACCTAGCTCCTATAGCATTCTCTGGATCTGCTATTTCTGTTATCAGAATATTTGATTGTACTTCTTTACATAACTCATAAGGCTCCACAAATACAACATCTTCTTTTGAAATCAATTCAAATTCATATCCTATTTCATTATGAACTCCAATTCCCATAATACTTCCTCTTCCCTTCGGAAATTCTTCATTTGCAAATAATGAATTTCCGCTTGTAAAAACATTAAGTCTGTTTAAACTTTCACAATTGCCTAACGTCCTAACCCCATCTGCTGTTCCAGAAAAATATGCAAATGCACTGCCCAACTCATTTTCTAAAAGTTGTACATCATCTACCTCTACCAAAGTATTTGATATAAACTGAGGAATTAAACTTTCAATATCTAAAGTTATTGGCTGTATTTTAAAATTAGTTCCTGTACGAAATACATGTGCCTCTATTTGTTCTTCTTCAATAGGTAATATAGAACTTCCATCAGTAAAACCTAAAGTAAGCTGATCGTCAATAATTTTTAATGCCAAACGGTTTAACTTTACAAAAACCTCATCTCCTACTTGAAAACTTTCGTATAAATTATCCTTACCAAGAAGAATTCGAATTCCACCTGTGGGGTTCTCTACAGCATCTTGTAGAATTAATACGTTTTGAAAACTTCCATATTCATCTGAAGAAATTACATATCCCTTTAAAACCATATTTTCAGAAACTCCCAACTCTACAATTTGTTCTTTTGGATATTCTTTTAAAGCTCTAATTGTAGTATTGGGGGCTTGTTTTATAGAGTTTTCACATCGTAAAAAATCCATTTGAAAAGCCAAAGAATCTCTCAATAAAAATTGATATTTTGAATAATACAAATCTAAAACACCTGTCAACTCTCCTTTACCTTTTGGTGATTGTAAACTTTTTATACTAGAAAACCCACTGACAGGCACTTCAAAAATATTTAGCAAATTACATTCATCATCGACCTCTTCCCAATTTCTATAAACAGTTTCTGTTGATTCCAAATTCCCCAAAGTTTCTCCTATATCTTTATTTGAAACTTGCACATTCTTCAATTTTACTAATAAAGACACATACTCTTTATCAAACGCTGCAACAGAAAGTTCTTTAGGTACAATTGTTGCTACTTCACAGGTTCTAAAAAAATGATTTTTAACCTCAAAACTAGAAATCCTTTCCAGTCCATCTGAACCTCCTTTTCCTATTGCCAAACTTCCTTTATCATAACCTATAGAAAGTCCTTTTAACTTTACACATATTTTACGACCTACATTATAGGTTGTATACAAATTGGTTTGATCTATTAAAAATTTTATTCCTGAAGTTGGGTTTTCGTAAGCGTCTTGTATATATAGAGTTTTGTATATATTACCCGATTCATCATTAGAAATCACATACCCCTCTAGAATCAAATCTTCAGAAAAAGTGACCACTCCAAAACCTGCCATTTCTTTTATCTCTTGAATGGAATTGGTTGCTTTTATATTCGGATCTGTACAATTTACATTTGGTGTTGCAAAATCTGAATCTGAAACACATGAAAAAATACTCCACATTAATAAATAGATATATATACTTTTAGTTTTCATAACACTTCTTTTAATATACTTAGAACCTTAGTGACAGCATTAAATAAGATGTAGTTCCGTAACCGTACCAATATTTATTGCCAAAAATTGGCGATTGTAATTTTTTATCTTTTACCAACTGCTCATAATTTGCGTTTCTAGATTGTTCATAGCCTCCTGTTTTATAAACAGCATTGAATACATTATTAATACTGCCAAAAAAGCTCAAATACGTTTCATTTATCTTCCAAGATTTCCCCCCTACAAGATTCACTAAAAACACATCTTGAAATTTCTCTTGTGTCAACAGCACATCGACCTCTTCTTGAGAAACTTCACTTCCTGTAGCCTCACTCACAAAAGGAATTTCATCTATATCTAAGAAAAAATTATCTGTTCTTAGCAATGGTGAAACCTGAACATAATTATTCGTCAATATGTTTCCATTTACACCTATCCACCAATATTTAGGGTCTCTGTATTCTATCCCTACAGACAATGCTCTTTGAGGGCTTCCTCCTAACTTATACCCTTTTAAATATGCAGTTCCAAAATTTTGATCTTGATCTCTTAACAAATCTGAATTCACATATAAATTCGGATTGTTTGCATAGCTGTAATTTCCTACCGCCAAAACTGTATTGAGTACAACAGTTGAATGTATATTTCTTTGAATCC
This sequence comes from Flavicella sp., assembly GCA_965243265.1. Classification (GTDB taxonomy): domain Bacteria; phylum Bacteroidota; class Bacteroidia; order Flavobacteriales; family Flavobacteriaceae; genus Flavicella. Next base: position 482,842 of record CBDEUL010000005.1, on the reverse strand, counting down.
CCAACTCTAACCCCATATGTCTTTTTTGAATTCCTGTTAAGGTTTGAGATACAAAATCAGAAATATCTCCTTGCAATCCTTGTGAAAAAGAGAAAGAAGATTCTATAACATTTGAAAAAAGTGTATGATAGCCTGTAAGCCTCAACAGTGTATTTGGAGCTCTATAAGAGTAGGTTATATCACCTGTATATATTTTTTCACTATTTAATTTTGGAGCAACATCATGGTTTAAACGTACATTGGTATAAGAGTTTCTCAAATTAGGCGGACGTGATAAATATCCTACATTAAAATCTATCAAATGCCTCCCCGATATTTTATAAACGCCTCCTCCTTTTAAACTAAAATCTAAGAATGAGTTTTGTTTTCCAACTCCCAAAGAGTTTCCTATATACTTTCCGTTTTCGTAGTGTCCTACCCTATAAAAAGCTGTATTTTTTAAGTCCATTGAAACATAATAGTCTAAACTTTTATAGGCTGACTGTAATTGGGTAAACAAATTCGCCTCTTGCAATTCTAACGTGTAATTGTACTGAAAAATAGCTCCTTCTGTAACAAACCTATCTGGCGTATGTACATTGTTCTCTTGTACGGAAGTTTCTGCAAAAGAATCCACATCTAAAAAGCCTCCTCCTCCCAAATCATCTAATACTTTTGCGTAATTATGACTGCTTACTTTTTTATAAAAAATAGCTCCTGTAAATAACGTATGCTCCGCAAATTCTTTTCTTAAATTAATATTAACCCCCATAGAAACATCATCATTCCTATCTTCATACAAGTAATAATTAGAACTGTTTGTCGTAGTGTTTACTTTATACATTTTTTGCCAATTAATTTGCCCATCTTCTTCGAAAGATTTTAAAGAAAGATATGCCGTACTGTAATCAGGATTCTCCTGAAACCTCAAATAATAACTAGGTAACTTTTTATAATAAGTAGGGTCTGGACTTGTGGCGTTTACCATTCCTAAACGACTATTTCCTATGTGCCCAAATTGATAGTACATTACAGATGCTAATTCTGTAGTATTGTTTATTTTCCAATCGTGATGTAACATCAATACAGGTTCTGATACTTCTTTTACCCTAGAATTTCTTAACGCTCCTTCTTGAAAACCCCAATAGGAATTGTATTGATACCCTTTTACATCGGAAACTTCTTTTGTATTTGCTGAAGATTTACCTCTTCTATTAAACGCCATCAATGCTGTAAAATTTAACCGCTGATTTGAGTTAAATTTCTTTTCAACAGCTAAAAAACCCGACCATGCATTGTAAGTTGTTCCTTCTATATAACCTTCTTGAGCAAAACGCCGTGATGCTGATATAGCCAACCCCCAACCTTTTTTAGAAAAATTTGAAACAAATGATGCCATGATACGCCCTTGATAACTTCCATTGGCTGCCACATAAGATACGCTTGTACCAGGTCTGTATTCTGATACTTTTGTTGAAATATGGGTAGTTCCTAAAACACTTCCAAAAGTTATTTCTGAAGGTTGCAAACCCAAGGTAAAATATTGATTTCGCATCATATTGTTTAAACCTCCCCAGTTAGACCATTGAGGTCTTCCATCAAACATCTTGTTCATAGAAACTCCATTGATTAAAACGGCACCTTCTCTACTATCATATCCTCTAATTTTAAACCTCGCCTGACTAAAACTAAAGGCGGCCGTTCTTAAAAAAACATCTTTAGATGAAAATAACAGACCGCTTATATTGTTAGCTCCCCCAACTTCTTCATTCTCTAAATCGTCTTCAGATAATGAAACCATCATGGTTTCTTCAACCTCTGTATTTTCAGCATATAAAACCAATACCCCTAAATCCAAAACACCCTTACCCTCTATTGTTAGGGGAAATATCTTAGACTGATATCCTTTACAAGACAATTCTAATGTAAAACTTCCTTTAGGAATTTCTTGGAATACAAAATGCCCTTCTTTGTTTGAATACTTTTTAATAGACAGCTCTTTAAAACCCAACAAAACTCCTTCAACAGCTTCCATTGAATTTTCTTTTACAAGCTGTCCTTCTACACGAACTTGCGAAAAGCCTTTATTTACAAACAAACAGAAATAGCAAATTGCTCCATATAAAAATGAAGTAAAATTCTTTTCCATAACAAATAATCATAGCACTAACAATTTACAAAAAATACAATACGACCAACTGTTTTCTTATATTTTGTACTTTACATTAAAAATACACTATGAGATTACCCCTTCTTATTTTCCTAATTATAAGCTATACTACTGTATTACAAAGCCAAACAAAAAATTACAAAATACACACTGTTGCTTTTTATAATTTGGAAAATCTGTTTGATACCATAAATGACCCTGAGAAAAATGATGAAGCCAGTCCTATGGCAGTAATCAAAAACAACCGACAAGAAATCTATTTTCAGAAAATAAACAATATGGCAAAAGTGATTTCTGAAATTGGTTCTGAAAAAACCAATACAAGTCCTTCTGTTATTGGAGTTGCAGAAGTTGAAAACAAACAAGTACTAGAAGACCTCGTTAATCACAAATATTTAATCCATAAAAACTATGGTATTATCCATCAAGACTCCCCTGACTTAAGAGGTATTGATGTTGCTTTATTGTACCGAAAAAGACACTTTACACCTATCCATTACCAGTCACATACTTTAAAATTATGGAATGCTAAAGGAGTTCGAATTCATACAAGAGACCAATTGGTAGTTGCGGGTTATTTAGAAAACGAACTTATTTATATTATTGTAAACCATTGGCCTTCTAGAAGAGGGGGAGCAGCGAAAAGCAGTCCGCTACGAGAAAAAGCTGCTTTTTTAAATACCAAAATTATGGACAGTATTTACACAGTAACTCCTAATGCCAAAATATTGACTATGGGCGATTTTAATGATGACCCTATAAATAAAAGTATCAAAACAGTACTTGCTACACAAACAAACAGCGCAACGGTAGATTCTACCGATTTATACAACCCTTACGAAATCTTGTATAAAAAAGGATATAGCACACTTGCTTATAGAGACAATACTAATTTGTTTGACCAGATCATCATCAATAAAAGTCTGATCTCTAAAAATAAAAACTATCAAAGTTTTTGCTTTTACAAAGCTTATATTTTTAACCCTAGCTATCTAACTTTGCAAAAAGGGAAATTCAAAGGTTATCCTTATAGAAGTTTTGGAAACCAAAGTTTTACAGGAGGCTACAGTGATCATTATCCTGTTTATATATATTTGATTAAAAAATAACCCTCATATTAACACCATATTTTAAAAGAGCTTCTAAATTTAGAAGCTCTTTTTGTTTTTAAAGAAAGCATCTTATCCTAACGCTCAAATTTGTACTTTTGTGCTGATACAGGTGGGGAAACCTTATCTACTATAGAAACAAAATGGATACACTAAAAAAAATACTGGTTAAAATAGGCTCAAATGTACTCACACTTTCTTCTGGATTGCCTGATGAGAAACGTATTGCGCATATTGTATCTCAAGTTGCTGATTTAAAAAAATTAGGCTATCAAGTTATTTTAGTATCCTCTGGTGCTGTAGCCGCTGGACGTAGTATTCTTCAAATAGATCAAAATTTAGACACCGTTAGTAGACGTCAAGTATTATCTTCTATAGGTCAAATTGAGTTAATGAAAATTTACAATTCTTATTTTCAACAACACAATTTATTGTGTTCTCAGGTATTGGTTACAAAAGAATCTTTTAGAACACGTAGACATTATTTAAACATTAAAAATTGTTTAACTGCCTTGCTTGAAAATAATGTAACCCCTATTATCAATGAAAATGATGTGGTTTCTGTTACAGAGTTAATGTTTACTGATAACGACGATCTTTCTGGGTTGGTAGCAAGTATGTTGGATGTTAAAAAATTACTATTACTTTCTAATGTAGATGGTATTTTTACCGCACATCCTAATGAAGAGGGTGCAAAACTAATCAAAGAATATAATAACGAAACCGTAAACCTAAAAGATGCCGTTTCTGATGTAAAATCTGAATTTGGACGCGGTGGAATGTTTACAAAAGCAACAACCGCTAGAAAAATAGCAGATTTAGGAATTGATGTTCATATTGGAAACGGAACTAAAAGCAATATTATACAAGCTCTTTTAAACAAAGAAACGGGTACCTTTTTTAAAGCATCAACACAAACTACTTCTAATATAAAAAAATGGATAGCACATTCCGAAGGTTTTAACGAAGCCTATATCGTGGTAAACGAAGGAGCCAAAGAGGCATTGCTTTCAAAGGAGGGTAACAGCTTACTTCCCGTTGGGGTAGCAGAAATTAAAGGATCTTTTGAAGAAGGAGATGTAGTAAAAATAGTAGACGAAGACAACAACGCAATAGGCCTTGGAAAAGTCACATATGACTCTCAAACCGCAAATGAAAACCTAGGAAAAAGAGACCAGGTACCTTTGGTACATTACAACTATCTTTTTCTAAGTTAAAACAATAAAATTATGAATACAGATATAGAAAATACATTTAAAGCAGTAAAACAAGCCAGTAGAGATTTGGTTTCTTTATCTGCTGAAAAAATCAACGAAGTACTGATTGAAATTTCAGAATTGGCTGTTGAAAAAACAGATTTAATTTTAACAGAAAACCAAAAAGACTTGGATAGAATGGACAAAAACGATCCTAAATACGATCGTTTGTTATTGTCTAAAGAACGTATCAAAGGAATTGCAGACGATATTTTAAACGTTGCTCAACTTACCAGTCCTATTGGAGAAATTCTAACAAAAAAAGAATTAGAAAACGGACTAAAAGTTTCTAAAGTACGTGTGCCAATGGGGGTTATTGGAATTATTTATGAAGCACGCCCAAACGTATCTTTTGATGTTTTTTCTTTGTGTTTTAAAACCAACAATGCCTGTATTTTAAAAGGAAGTAGTGATGCTGAATTTTCAAACACTATCATTGTTTCTTTGATAAAAGAAGTACTTTCAAAACACAATATCAATACAGATGTTGTAACTCTTTTACCTATTGACAGACAAGCAACAGCTGATATGTTGAATGCTACTGAATATGTAGATATTATCATTCCTAGAGGAAGTCAAGGGTTGATCAACTTTGTACGTGACAACGCCAAAGTTCCAGTAATTGAAACTGGAGCGGGAATTGTACACACCTATTTTGATGCCAGTGGTGATATTGCAAAAGGAGCTGCTATTGTAAACAATGCCAAAACTCGTAGGGTAAGTGTTTGCAATGCTTTGGATAGTTTGTTACTACATAAAAGCAGATTGAACGACTTAACAAATATTACAGATACTTTGATTGAAAAAGAAACTGAAATATTTGCAGATCAAGAAGCCTATGCCATTTTAAAAGGAAATTATCCAGAAAACTTATTGCGTAAAGCAGATGAATCTCACTTTGGAACTGAATTTTTATCTAACAAAATGTCTATAAAAACAGTTGCTAGTTTAGACCACGCTTTGACACATATTGCTCAATACAGTTCTAAACATAGTGAAGCCATTGTTGCTGAAGACGAAACAGTTATTGAAACCTATTTAAACAATGTAGATGCCGCTGCTGTATATGCAAATAGCTCTACTGCCTTTACAGATGGTGCTCAATTTGGATTGGGAGCTGAAATAGGTATTAGTACTCAAAAACTACACGCAAGAGGTCCTATGGCTTTGGAAGAAATTACAACTTACAAGTGGATTGTAAGAGGTAACGGACAGATACGTTCTTAACTAAAAACTTTATAACTAAAAAGCCACAACAATTGTTGTGGCTTTTTTTATAATCTCTTACTTTTTACTCCAAACAGGTGGTTCAGGATTAAAGTAATCATTGTGAATATTAAAAAACTCTGGTCCTAAAAACTCTGGTAATGCGGCCATACCAAAAATCATTGTAGAATAATCTACTCCATGTATCTTTATAGCTCTCCAATCTGGATACCTAAAACTATAACGCCATAAAAGCTCTATGTCTGTTCCTGGAATTGTATAAATAGCTCTTGGTCTATTTTTATAAACATATACCAAAGCTCTTCCCATTTTAGGAAATACAGGTGAAAAACCAGCCATGGTATTTGGTGAAGCTATCAAATCTGGATTTCCATGAATATCTCTTGGCTGTCCTAAATGATCTATACTATATCCTTTTGTTAAACCCGCTCCTGCACTAACTCCAAACTCATAGGGTGTACGCTCTTTAAGTCCTAAACTTTGCCACCACATACGGTCTATAGCTCCTGCATTTTTAAAGTACTTTACATATTCTGGAGAGTCTGAAAATTCATGACACAGGAAGTAATTAAATATATGGATAAATTGCGTCGGAAATCTATCACGTCCTCCTCCTGCTAACGTTTCTACCTGCCCAGCATAACTATATGTTTTTAAAGAAGATACATCTCCATAAGTATTGTCCCATGCCGTAACAGCTTTCGAATTTTTTAGTTTACGCTCAATAGCTTGATTTTTTGCCAAAGATCCAATAATCATATATTCATTATAAGGCTTTATTCCTCTTTTAGGTTTTCCATTAGGCTCTATAATTTGATTTCCTTCTTTATCTAAAATTAAGTTGATTCCTCCCTTTTTAAAAGAGTAATCATCAATAAAAGATTCTTGATTTGTAGAATCCCACAACTTATCTACCAAACGTTTAATTTCCTTATTCTTATAAAAATAACGTTTTGTAAACAATGCTCCTGCCAAAAGAATATCAGTATCAATAGTACTGTAATTAGATCCATTTGCTTTTCCTGTATGGACATCAAAAAAATGTTTAAATGTACCTGTTCCATTTACTGGTGGATCAAATTTTGGATTTTCTCCTGCAAAAGATTCCAAAGTTTGAATAACTAATGCTTCAGCATTTTCTTCCCACCCCATAGCATCTGCTACACATACACTCATTAACCCCCAACCTGCATTTGCTACAGATCCTCTTGTATTTTCTTCTCCCACAAGTTCCATATGTGAACAATAAGCCCCACTTTTTTCACTTCGCATGGCTTTCCAGAACTCATAATTATTTTTAAATAAGATTTCTAAAATCTCTTGATCAGATTTATCCTTGTGAAGCTGAGCAGAAGCTCCAAAACTAAAAACTAGTAAAAGTAGGTAAATGCTATATTTCTTCATTCTTGTGGTATTTGAGGTAAAGCTCCTTCAAAAGCCATACCATTTTATCTTTTATTTAATATCCTTCAACATTAATTGTAAAGAAGTATGTCCTTGCCAATGATTTTCATCTACTGTAAATGCAGCACCAAAAGATTCTCCATTTTTTACTAATGGATACTTATCCCCCAAACCAAACCCTATTGCATTGTATGTCTTTTCGTCGGCTCCAGAAATCAATTGTAACTTTAAATGAGTTTTGTCTTCCCCTACAGGTTTACCATACCCATTATCTCTTAATCCTTTAGCCATAAAAACAGGATGCATATTTGCTGGTCCAAAAGGTGCCATTTGGCTTAATATTCTAAAGAATTTGGGGGTAATATCTGACAGAAATACTTCATTATCAATTTGTATTTCAGGCGTTCTTAATTCTTCAGGAATGCTATTTTTGACAACCTCTTCAAACTTAGCCTTAAAATTATCATATTTTTCTGGTTTTAACGTCAATCCGGCGGCATATTTATGCCCTCCAAACTGTTCTATATACTCAGAACACTCATTAAGAGCATTATATACATCAAATCCTTTTACAGACCTTGCAGATGCAGCTAATTTATCTCCACTTTTAGTAAAAACCAACGTTGGTCTATAATAAGTTTCTATCAATCTAGAAGCCACAATACCAATAACACCTTTATGCCAAGTTTCGTGAAAAACAACACTCGTATAGTTTTGCTCTTCATTATTTTCTTTAATCTGTTGTAAAGCATCTTCTGTTATTTTTTTATCTAATTCTTTTCTATCTGCATTGTAGTTTTCTATTGCTGCTGCAAAACCTTGGGCTTTTTCGAAGTTCGTTTCCGTCATTAATTCAACAGCATGTAAACCGTGTTTCATTCTACCTGCGGCATTAATTCTAGGGGCTATTACAAAAACCACATCTGTAATGGTTAATACTTTTTTTTGCAATTGATGAATAATTGCTTTGATTCCCATTCTCGGTTTTGTATTAATTACTTTTAAACCGTGAAATGCTAAAATTCTATTTTCACCCGTCATTGGTACTATGTCTGCGGCTATTGCCGTAGCTACCAAATCTAAATAAGGTAGTAATGATTCAAAAGGCTCCCCCTTTCTCTCTGCTAGTGCTTGTATCAATTTAAACCCTACTCCACATCCACATAACTCATCATATGGATAGTTGCAATCTTGCCTTTTAGGGTCTAAAACAGCTATTGCAGAAGGTATTTCATCTCCAGGTCTATGGTGATCACAGATAATAAAATCAATCCCTTTTTTTGCTGCATATGCCACCTTTTCAATGGCTTTTATTCCACAATCTAAGGCTATAATTAATTGAACATCGTTATCTGATGCAAAATCAATTCCTTTGTATGACACTCCATAGCCTTCCTCGTATCGATCGGGTATATAGGTAGTAACTAAAGGATAATTTTGAAGTAGGTATGAAGACATTAAAGCTACTGATGTTGTCCCATCCACATCATAATCTCCATACACCATTATAGGTTCACCTTTCTCAATTGCTTGTTCAATACGTGCAACTGCTTTGTCCATATCCTTCATTAAAAAAGGATCGTGTAGTTTTTCTAAATTGGGACGAAAAAACTCTTTTGCTTGCTCAAAAGTATAAATACCTCGTTGTACCAATAGTTTTGCTATAGAGGTATCAACTCCTAGTGTTTCTGAAAGTGCTGCCACTTTCAAACCATCGGGTTCTGGTTTTAAATTCCAACGCATATTTTTTCTTTTGTTAAACTATTCATACAAAAGATATCTTCACAGTTACAGGTCTTTCCTGAATATTCCTCTGTAAAATAGAATTCTCCTTTGAAGTGAAATACTTCTTTTATTTAACCTAAAATTGAGATAACAGTAGTATATCTAGTGCTATCTCAAGTTTACATTATTTACACCTTTTAAGGTGTTAAAGTGGTTCTAAAACAACCTACTGCTCTATATATTCTGTCGCAACTGTTACCTCTGCAAACTGACGGAACATCTCCATTACTCCACAGTATTTTTCAACAGATAACTTCACTGCTTTTTCTATTTTTTTTGTTTGAAAGTCTGTTCCGTAAAACTTAAATGTAACGTGTACTTTTTTATAGAACTTCGGGTCCACATCTGTTAATTCTCCTGCTACATCAATAGCAAAGTGTGCTACTTCTACTCGCATCTTTTTTAACAATGAAGAAATATCCATCCCTGCGCATCCTGCCAATGCTGATAACATCATCGCCTTAGGACGTACTCCTTTTCCTTCTCCTCCAAATTCTTCAGCTCCGTCTATTAAAACTTTTCCTCCTGGTCCTTCTGATTCAAAGTGCATTTTTCCTTTCCAGTTCAACTCAACATTATGTGTCATCTTATCTTTTTTTATAGTTTTTACTTTAACGATTCGTAAACTTCTACAATCGTCTTATTTTCTTTTTGTTCTTCTTGTAAAACAAATACATCCCCTGCTTTTACTTCACCTGGTTGCAATACTCTAAAATATATTCCTGTTTTATTTGCTTTCCAAAACTTCTTAATCATTTTTGCATCGTTAAATCGCATGCCTAATTTTACACAAGGCTCTCTAGGTTGTGTTACTTCAATAATAGCATTGCCTACTTTGTAAACATTTCCTACATAAATTGTTGATTCGTCTAAACCTTCTACAGATAAATTTTCTCCAAACATTCCATAATCCCAATCTAAATCTGGATAAAAGCTTTTCCAATAATCATAGTAATCTACATTGTATGCATAAACGGCTTTATTGATTCCTCCATGGTATCGCCTATCAATCACGGCATCTTTTTCTACATCTTTTATTCCTAGAGTAATAGAAGATACTGGCTTTTTAAATATTCCTGTATCTAAAAGGGTTCCTTTCCAATCTACCTGCTTTCTAGTTCCTAAATTTGTAGCTACTACCTTCATATATTATATAGTTGTAAAGCTTTCTAATACGTCGGCTATTTTTCTATTGTCTGACAATTGTGGAATTTTATTTTGTCCTCCAAATTTTCCAATAGATTTCATGTATTCATGGAATCCTCCTTTTTTAACTTTACTAATAACCAATGGTTTTAAAACTTTCCCTTCTATTAAATCAAAATAGTAAATATTTTGAGCCTGCATAGAAGCATCTATTTTTTGTGCAAATTCTTCTAAATCTTCAGGTTCTGTTTCAAATTCTATAAACCATTCATGGTATGGCAACCCTTCTTTAGGTGTTACTTGTGGTGCTACTGTAAATTCACTGATATTTATATCGGTTCCTTGAATGGCTTCGTTTAGGGCTTTTTCTACTTCTTTTCCTATTACATGTTCTCCAAAGGCTGAAATAAAATGTTTTATACGTCCTGTAACTTTTATTCTGTAAGGATCTACTGATGTAAATTCAACCGTATCTCCAATATTATACCCCCACAACCCTGCTGTTGTATTTAAAATAATCACATAATTTACTCCTAACTGAACATCTTTTAAAGAAATTCTTGTTGGGTTTTCATTATAAAATTCTGTTGCTGGTATAAATTCATAAAAGATACCACTGTCTAATTGAAGTAGCATTCCTTTATGTTGCTGACTGTCTTGATAGGCTATAAATCCTTCTGATGCTGGGTATAATTCTATATAATCTATTTTTTTACCTATTAAGGCTTCGAACTTATTTTTATAGGGTTCAAAATTTACACCTCCGTAAATAAAGAAGTTGAACTTAGGAAATAGTTCCGAAACTGTTTTTCCTGTTTTTTCTTGTAATTTTTCGAAATACATCTGTACCCATGAAGGAATTCCACTGATTACAGACATGTCTTCATTTATAGTTTCTTCTACAATTGCATTTACCTTTGTATCCCAATCTTCAATACAATTGGTTTCCCAGCTAGGCAGTCTATTTTTTAAAAGGTATTTTGGTACGTAATGGGCTACGATTCCACTTAGTCTTCCTAAGTTAACTCCGTTTTTATCTTCTAATACAGGACTTCCTTGTAAAAAAATCATTTTTCCATCTACAAAAGATGCGTCTTTTGTTTCTGCAATGTACATTAACAAAGCATTTCTGGCTGCTTTGATATGTGTAGGCATTGATTCTTTAGTAATAGGAATGTATTTTGCTCCTGAAGTTGTTCCTGAGGTTTTGGCAAAATAAAGTGGTTTCCCTTTCCACAACACATCGCTTTCTCCTTCTACAACTCTATCTACATAAGCTCGTAATCCTTCATAATCTACAACAGGTACTTGCTTTTTATAATCTTCATATGTTTTTATATTTTCAAAATTATGATCTTTTCCAAAGGCTGTATTTTTCGCTTCTGAAATTAAATTTTGAAAAACGGCTTCTTGCGTTTTTAATGGGTTTTTTGCCCATTTATAAACTCTCTTTTGTACGAATTTTGCAAACGGAATTGCAAGTGCTTCTTTGATACTCATTTATTCGAATTCAATAAAATTTATAGGGTTAACAGGATATCCTTTATGCCACATTTCAAAATGTAAATGAGGTCCTGTACTGTATTCTCCACTAGATCCGGCAACTGAAATTACTTCTCCAGACTGTACAAGGTCTCCTTGACTTCTATACAGTATTTCATTATGCTTGTATACCGAAAGGTATCTATTGGCATGTTCTATAATTAAAACATACCCTGTTTCTGATGTCCACTCTGCAAAAATCACCACTCCATCTGCTACCGACTTTACTGCAGTTCCTTTTGTTACAGCAATATCAACTGCATAGTGTTTTTCTTTAACACTATAGCCTTCAGTAATTACTCCTTTTACGGGTTCAAAAAAGACTAAGTCTACCTTATTTGATTCAAAATCAAACAGACTAAATCTATCTTCTCTTTCTACTCCTTCTCTAAAAACAGACTCTAAGTTTGAACGTTCTAAAAGTTTCTCATCTAACGGGCTTACTTCATTAAATGGCAACTCATCACTCAACTCTCCTATTTTTTTTCTTTGATACAATACTACTGATCGTTCTAAAGTATCTATCAATTGATTTTTAAGTAACAGTGTGTCTCTAAATAAGGCCAATTGTTTTTCATAGGTTTGTATCAAAGCTTGTTCCTTCTGTAAAAACTCTTTTTCTATTATTTTTTGAACTGCCAAAGTCCTCTTTACTTCATTGTCCTTAGAGCTTGAACTGGAAGGGTATTTCTTTTCTACTTCTTTTAATGCTAACTTTTTCTTTAACTCAGTAAGTTCTTTTTTCTCTGATACAAGTTGTTTCTGTAATTCTTCTATTTTAACATCTAAAGCAATGGCTTTCTCTTCGGTTGTTTTTAGCTTTTCAACTTCTGTATTGTATTTAGCAACAAGTGTATCTTCTCTTTCTGCATATTCTTGTTCTAAAGAAAATTTCTCTTTTCTATAGTATTCTTTGTACGTATTGTCTAATTCTGTTTGAATGGCAGCTATTACAGCTCCCACAGAGTCATTTGCTATATTTTTAGCTTTTGAAACAATTGCTTCTGTCTGTATTGCTTTTATATAGGGTAATTGTGCATTTAATGTATCTTTTTCGCCTATTAAAACAGGACGTAGAGAACTTGTAAACTTATCCAACATTATTAAATGTTCTTGTAAAGAATCTACTTTATAAAATAAATCTGTTGCTTGTTTTTTAAGTTTGGTCGATGAAAAGCCTGGTATGTATTCTTTTATGGGAGTAAAAGCTATGATTAACACTGTAATACCTACCAAGAAAACGCTAAAAACACCACTTAAAACAAATACATTCAGCCGTGTTAATTTAAATGAAAATCTTTCTTCAAAAGAATCTTCATTTAACACAACTAATCGAAACTTTTTGGTAAGTTTCTTCCTTAGTTTACTCTTATTTGTTTTGTTTTTACTCATGTGCTCCTAACAAATATACTAAGTATCTTGTTGAAATTTATTTTTTATAAAAATTCATTTCATCTATATATTTCCACACTTTTTTGGTCAATAAAGGTTTTACATTTTTATTTTCCTTAATTGCATTTCTTATATAGGTTGATGATACTTCAACGATGGGTGCTGCTACTTTAAAAATCTTATCTGATTTTACTTTTACTTTTGAAGGTTCTTTAGATATTCTTGGATATACGTAAATAGCGTGATTGTCTACAATTTCTTGATGATTTTTCCACTTATGAAGACTTTCCAAATTGTCTTCTCCCATAATTAAACTAAAAGAGTGGTTTGGATACTTTTCCTGAATATGTGCCAATGTGTTTACCGTATAGGAAGGCTGAGGCAAATTAAATTCTATATTGGAAGGTTTTAATTTAGGGTACTCTTCTGTTGCAATATAAACCATCTCATAACGATGATGATTGTCTAAAAGTGTTGCTTTTTTTTTGAATGGATTATGAGGTGTTACCACCATCCAAACTTCATCCAAATCTGAATACTCTACAATATGATTGGCTATTATTAAATGACCTACATGTATAGGGTTAAAAGTACCAAAATACAATCCTACCTTCATATACTTCTTAAAACTTATTGTTTAATAAAGTTGTTTACCAAGTTATAAGCTTCCTTTTTTGCTGTATCTAAATCGTCATTAATTAAAATAACATCAAAATCTTTGGCATAGCTTATTTCTTTTTCTGCTTTTGCTACTCTTTCTAAAATTTTTTCTTCACTATCTGTTTGTCGTAACCTCAAACGTTTTTCCATTTCTTCAATAGATGGTGGTTTCACAAAAATAGCCAACGTTTCTTCTGGGAATTGTGATTTAATGTTTAACCCTCCTATAACGTCTATATCAAAAACCACATGTTTTCCTAAACTCCAAATACGTTCTAACTCTGATTTTAAAGTTCCATAAAAATTATTGGTATACACTTCTTCCCATTCTAAAAAAGCATCCTCTTCAATATGCTTCTTAAAATCATCTGGTGTTAAAAAGTAATAATCTTTCCCATGAACTTCTTCTCCTCTTAGGTCTCTTGAAGTTGCTGAAATTGAAAAATCTAAACTTAAAGATTCTTCGGTTAACAAATGTTTTACAATCGTTGTTTTTCCTGACCCTGAAGGTGCTGAAAAAACAATTAATTTTCCTTTTGTCATGTTTGTGTTTTTTCCAAAAACGATATTATAAAATATTCAATACTTGTTCTTTTATTTTCTCTAGTTCATTTTTCATTTGAACAACAACTTGTTGCATAGTTGCGTAGTTTGATTTTGAACCTGTAGTATTGATTTCTCTTCCTATTTCTTGAACTATAAATCCTAATTTTTTCCCATCAGACTTTTCATTATTCAACTCTGCTAAAAAGTATTCTAAATGATTTGCCAAACGTACTTTTTCTTCATTGATATCTAATTTCTCTAAATAATAAATAAGTTCTTGTTCAAACCTATTTTCATCTATCGTAACTTTTAACTCATCAATGGCTTTTCTTAAGCGCTCTTTAACATGATTCAAACGTTCCTCATCTAACTTTTCAATCTCAACCAAATAGCCTTGAATATTTTGGATACGTTCTCTAAAATCAGCATCTAATGAGTGTGCTTCATCTTTTCTGTATTGAACTATTTCTGAAATAGCTTTGTCTATACCTGCACTAATCAATGTCCATTCTTCTTCGTCAATTTCTTCACGAACAGTTTGCAATGCATCTGGCAACTTCATTGCCATGCCTAAATACTGAATTTCATCTCCTTCAGAAATTTCTTTCAATTCATTTATGTATTTAATTACAACTTCTTTATTGATAACTGTTTGTAACTCTTCACCTGTCATTTCAACATAAATAGAAAAATCAACTTTTCCACGCACCAAACTAGCGGCAAGCTTTTTACGTATAGAGAGTTCTTTTTCTCTATAATAAGAAGGCATTCTCGTATTTAAGTCTAAATTTTTACTATTTAATGATTTTACTTCAATAGTTACTTTTTTGGTTGGTAGCTGTAAAACAGACTTACCATAACCAGTCATGGATTGTATCATTTCTTTATTCTAAAAGTTATGCAAATTTACTCTTTTTATACTAGAATACTACAAGCTACTCTCTTAATCCTTTAGAGCTTTTAACTGCTGGTTTGGTTACCAAATAAACCCCTACACAGACCAATAGTGTTGTAATTATTTTAACAAATGATAATGAATCGCTCCCTACAATTAAAGCATATATTGATGCAAATACTGGATGTAGATATACGAACACACTTACTGTTGTTGGCTTTAATTTTGAAAGTGCAAATAAATTGAAAAGAAAGTTTAAAAATGTTGCAAATACTACTATATAAAACAACTCAAAATAGATATGTTGAGGCATTTCTTTCCACTCTATTTCACACAACTCTGAATACGAGAAAGGAAGGACTATAAATACGCCTACTAGATACATCCATTTTACCACATTAACAGGATGGTATTTTTGAAGTATCTTTTTCATTAGTACCAAATAAAGCCCATAAAAAGAGGCATTTATAAAAACATAAAAATTCCCTAAAATAGAACTCTCATTATTACTTAAATCATGTTTATAGGTTATCAAAACAAAGGCTCCTATAAGCCCTATAGACAAACCTACAATTCTTGAAGCTATCAATCTTTCTTTTAATAAGATCAAAGAAAACACAAAAACCATTAAGGGAGTAGCTACTCCTATTGCCGATGCTACTATGGGCGTTGTATCTTGCAAGCCTTTATAAAAAAACAACATATTTAAACTGGTTCCTAACAAGGCTCCTAAAAATAACCGAGGGTAATCTTTTCTATCTATTGTTTCTTTTTTGACAAAAAGAGATGAAACCCAAAACAAAACAGCGGCTCCTAAAACTCTAAAAAAAATCAAAGCAAAAGGCTTTACAAATACCGGCATTACATCTTTAGCAACCGTATAGGAAACCCCATAAATAATTGCTGTACTAAAAGCTGCTAACAATGCAAAATTTCTTGTTTTCATACGGTCTAAATTTCAAATGCAAAGATGCTAATAAAATATCTGCTATATAATCTATATACAAAACATTACTTTTGCTTGATAAACCTTTTTACCGATGTCAAAAAAAGCAAAACACTTATTAGTCATTCGCCTTTCTGCTATGGGAGATGTTGCAATGGCTGCTTCTGTTATTAAAAACTTTGTTGTTCAAAACCCTGATGTAAAAATCACCTTGCTTTCCAAAGGTTTTTTAAAACCTATTTTTGAAAACATTCCTAATGTTGCTTTTTATACAGCCGACACAACAAACAAACACAAAGGAATTTTAGGTTTATACAAGCTTTACAAAGAATTAAAAGCACTAAAAATTGATGCTGTTGCTGATTTACACAACGTAATGCGTTCTAAAGTTTTACGTTTCTTCTTTTCTTCTAAACCTGCTGCTTATATTGACAAGGGACGTGCTGAAAAAAAGGCTTTGACTCGTATTGAAAATAGGGTATTTAAACAACTTAAAACATCGCACGAACGTTATGCTGATGTATTTAGAAAACTTGGTTTTAACATAAGCCTAGAAAAACCTGTATTTCTAGAAAAACAACAACTAACTACAAACAACAAAAAGTTATTAGGTACTATAGATGTCAACACGAAACTTATAGGAATTGCTCCTTTTGCACAATACGACTCAAAAACATATCCTTTAGAACTGATTGAAAAATGTATTGAAATCCTCACTAAAAAAACGAATTATAAAGTTTTACTTTTTGGAGGTGGTAAAAAAGAAATCGACCTCTTAAGTTCTTTAGAAAATAAGTTTCCTAACACTGCATCTATAGCCGGAAAAATTAAATTAAGGGAAGAGCTTATTATTATATCTAACCTTGATTGTATGATTAGTATGGATTCTGGAAACGGACATTTTAGTGCTCTTTTCGGAGTTCCTACAATTACTATTTGGGGAACCACACATCCTTTTGCTGGGTTTACTCCCTTTCATCAGCCTAAAGAAAATTCTTTACTTCCTGATTTAGAAAAGTACCCTAACATACCTTGCTCTATTTACGGAAACAAAATATGTGATGGTTACGAAAAAGCAATGGAAACCATACAACCAACTACAGTTACTGAAAGAGTATTTACAATCTTAGAAAAATAAAAGGCTACTTATAGCTCCTATTAAAAGACCTCCCAACAGAAGTTCTTTCATCCACCTTTTAGATTGATCTTCTATTAAATGGGTAAGAAATAGAGAAACGGGAAAAAACAAATACACAAATTCAGCATTACTCTCAACTGCTGTAAATAAAAATATTCCTATCCAAATTATCAAACACATCAACATTAACAACCAGTAATGTTGATATTTGTTACTTACGGAAAGAACCTTGGACGCAGAAGACATTAAAGATATAGTCACCAAAGCTCCCAATATCCAAAATGTTATTTTAACTGAAGTAGTATATAGATCAAATTCATAATTCCAATGAAAAGATATCTGTTCTTCAAAAAACAACATCGTATCCGATACATAACAATATGTAAAAAATAAAAACACAGGTGTAAGTGCTCCAATTATTGGAACTACAAAATTTTGAATTGTTACTTTATTAAAGAACAAAAGGGCTGCATATATAGGTAATAAAAAGAAACTCAACCAGCCGTTTAACAAAAAGCACACACCAATTATTAAACCACTATCAAAAAGCTTACTTACATCTTCTCCTTGATTACTTAAACTAACTACACGTCCAAAAAACAGCACAAATAGTAAAGAAATTAGCAATGATTTTCCATACAATAAGCTCTGTGGAAAAAAACCATATAAAAGTACAAGTATGTATAAAAAATACATATTATCTTTAGACAGTTTGTACTTCATCACCAATACACCCGAAGCAAAAACAAGCAACATATTTAAAAAGAATCCCCACACTCCATTTACCAAAGCTCCATCTTCTTCTTTGATGTCACTTCTCAAAAAAAGCATTCCAAAAAACAAAGAACAATACATTGCAAAAAGCACAATACTATTTATAGGTTTTGTTTTCTCAAAAAAATTGGCTAGCATGGTTACTTTTTATACTTTTGCAGCGTAAAGATAATTAAGTTATGATAGCAAACAATATATTTAAAGCAATTGGAGATTTTTGTACAGACGTGGCTTTTGCTCCGTTCGATTCATTTAGATTCACAGACAACTGGTGGTCTTCTAACATCATCAATTTTGCTTTTATTGCAGTTTTTTTCGTTTTATTGGGTTACTGGATGAAAGAATCTATCCGATTTAAAAAGGAAGGAACTGAAGATTTACCTAAATAATATTTTCTTTTGGGTAGCAAAAACAAACTAAAGCGTTTTAACGAAAACGAAACTTTCTCGAACGTTATTCAACCTACTCGTGAAGAGGTTACAGGTAATTTCCCTCATAAAGGGAAATGGAATGCGTTTTTTAAAAACGACAATCCTATTGTTCTAGAATTGGGTTGTGGTAAAGGTGAATACACCATTGCCCTTGCTCAAAAGAATCCTAACGTAAACTATATAGGTATTGATATTAAAGGTGCTCGTTTTTGGAGAGGTGCCAAAACTGCTTTAGAAGAAAACCTACCTAATGTAGCTTTTATTAGAACTCAAATTGAATTGGTAGATTTTTGTTTTGCTGAAAACGAAGTAAGCGAAATTTGGATTACTTTTCCAGATCCTCAAATAAAATACAAACGTACCAAGCACCGTTTGACAAATGAGGAGTTCTTAAAAAAATACCACCATATTTTAAATGACGATGGTATTGTGCATTTAAAAACCGATAGTGAATTTATGCACGGTTATACACTCGGGTTACTTCATGGACAAGAGCAAGAGATTTTGTACGCTCACCATGATATTTACACAAACCCTCATGCACCTGAAGTTGTTTTAAACACACAAACATTCTACGAAAAACAATATTTGGAAGTAAACAAACCTATTACTTATATAAAGTTTAGATTAAAATATTAAGTTTACAACACACATATAGAAAAACCCTATTAAATAATTTAATAGGGTTTTTCTATTCTATAAAGGATAGCTCTAATTACAGCTATTTTAATAAGTTTGTAAAACAAATTTCCAAAGTCTCTCAAAATAAAATTCCATGGATCAATTAAAAACCATTTTAAACTTTAAACTTATAGATTATAAAGATCATTCAATTCTTGTTCTTGACTTATTAATGGTAGTCTGTATATTTTTAGCTACAAAGCTAATTTTATGGTTAATTAAAAAAGGAATTGACAGAAAATACAATCGTCATAAGATTGACCCTGGTAGTTCTTATGCTGTTTTTCAACTGATAAAATACTTCTTATGGGTTTTATCTTCTGCCTTAATGTTAAGCGCAGTAGGAGTGCAATTAACTTTATTTTTAACAAGTTCTGCTGCTCTATTGGTTGGAATTGGTTTAGGACTTCAACAAACCTTTAATGATATTATTTCTGGAGTAATTTTACTTTTTGAACAATCTGTAAGGGTTGAAGACATTTTAGATATTGATGGAGATATCGTTACCATCAAAGAAATAGGATTACGAACTTCAAAAGGGATGAATAGAAATCAAATTATTATCACCATTCCCAATTCATTAATTACCACAAATAAAGTCATTAATTGGAGTAACCAAACAAAAAAAACATTGTTCAAAATAGAAGTAGGTGTTGCCTATGGAAGTGATGTTCCTTTGGTAATGTCCCTATTAAAAGAAGCCGCGTCAGAGCACCCAAGTGTCATCAATAAACATGAAATTGAAAGTAGGTTTACCAATTTTGGAAATTCATCTTTAGATTTTAGTTTGTTATTCTTTAGCAAAGAATTGTTTAGAATTGAACGTGTAAAGAGTGATTTAAGACAACGTATTTATCAGAAATTTAATGAGAATAACATTACGGTACCCTTTCCCCAAATGGATGTTCACTTAAAAAAGAACTAAAACACTCTATCATGAATCAAGAATATTTTGACAGTGAAAGCTTTAATAAAATCAACTTTTCTCAAAAAGGCATTCAAAAAGGAGATTACGAGTGTTGTACTTTTACCAATTGTGATTTTTCAAATACCGATATTTCTAAAATTCAATTTATAGCGTGTGAATTTATTGAATGTAATTTTAGCTCATCAAAAATTACAAACACCTCCTTTCAAGAAATATTCTTTAAAGATTGTAAATTACTTGGTCTTCATTTTGAAAACTGTAATCCCTTTGGATTTTCTATCCAATTTGACAATTGTATTCTAGATCATTCCTCTTTTTACCAAGTAAAAATGAGTAAAACTATTTTTAAAAATTCTAGCCTTCAAGAGGTAGATTTTACCGAAGCCGATATAAGCCTTTCTATATTTGAAAACTGCAACCTCACAAATGCTTTATTTGCAAACTCTAATTTAGAAAAATGCAATTTTAAAAGTGCTATTAACTATACTATTGATGTTGAAAATAATAAGATTACAGGTAGTAAGTTTTCTCTATCAGAAATTCATGGGCTTTTAAAAAAATATAAAATTTCTATAGAATAACTCTTCTTATAACTTTCTATTTCGTTACCACTCTTCTAGAAATCAGTCTTTCAGAAATTTCTAAAAACACTTCTTCACCTGTTTTCAACGCCAAATTGTGCTTAAAAAAAAGCGGCTTTTCATAAAGAACTGCTTCAATTAAAAAACAACCTTCTTTAAAAAAAGATTGTACAACAACTACTTTAATTTCTGAGCTCTCTACTACTTTTAATTCCTCTGGATATAAAATTATTTTATCATCATTTGTAATATCCGTAGTAATATCAGATACTCTCAATTCATTTACATCTCCGAAGAAAGAGGCTATATATTTTGTTCTAGGGTTATTGTACAAATATTCAGGAGTGTCTTGAGCTACTAACTCCCCTTCCTTCATTACCAATATTTTATCAGCAAATGATAAAGCATCTGTACTATCATGTGTTGCCACTAAGCAACCTATGTTTTTTTCTTTTAAATATTTGAAAAGCTTACGCCTTAAATTGTTTTTCCTAAAATTATCTATATGACTAAAGGGCTCATCTAACAACAACAATTCAGGTTCTTTGGCTAAAACTCTTGCCAATGCGACACGCTGCTTTTGTCCCCCGCTTAAATTCTTAACCTTCGCTTTAGCAAAAGGAACCATATCTACCACTTCTAATAATTCGGCTATTCTTGCTGCCTTTTCTTTTGGAAATCTATTCGGAAGAAATTTTCCTATATTTTCTTCAACAGTTGTAAAAGGCATCAAGTCAAAATCTTGAGGTAAATACTTCATAAAAGCCTCACCTGGAACTAAATAATAATTAGGTCCCAACAACTTCTCTCCTTCCCAAAAAACAGTACCTTTTTCAATATGTAAAAGCCCATAAATTATTTCTAACAACGTACTTTTTCCACAACCACTTTCTCCGATTATGGCTATATATTCACCTTTGTCAGCCACAAAAGAGACTCCTTTAACAACTTCTTTTTTTTCATAGGCAAAAGAAACCTCCTTAATTACTAACACCTTATCTTCAAAAAAATTAATAAAACCCTATAACAAATATACCTTTATTCTTAAGCTTGAATGTAAGTATAAAAAAAAGAGAAATAAACTACTGCTTATTTCTCTTTCTTAATAGACTTCATATGCTTTAGAAACTATTCTTGATTTTCAATAGCTTCCTTAATTTTTACTTCTAATTCTTCTGCTAGTTCTGGGTTGTCTTTTATCAAACCTTTTACTGCATCACGTCCTTGTCCTAATTTTGTATCTCCATAACTAAACCAAGAACCACTTTTCTTTATAATTCCATAGTTTACTCCAATATCTAAAATTTCTCCTACTTTAGAAATTCCCTGACCGTACATAATATCAAACTCTGCTTGTTGGAAAGGAGGTGCTACTTTGTTCTTTACAACTTTAACCTTTGTACTGTTTCCTAATACCTGATCTCCATCTTTAATTTGTGTTCTTCTACGAATATCTAAACGAACCGATGCATAAAATTTTAGTGCGTTACCTCCAGTAGTCGTTTCTGGGTTTCCAAACATTACACCTATCTTCTCACGTAACTGGTTTATAAAAAACACTGTACAGTTTGTTTTGCTAATTGTACCTGTAAGTTTACGTAATGCTTGAGACATTAAACGGGCATGTAATCCCATTTTAGAATCCCCCATTTCTCCTTCAATTTCACTTTTTGGAGTCAAAGCAGCTACAGAATCTACTACTACAATATCAATTGCTCCTGAGCGAATTAAGTTCTCTGCTATTTCTAAAGCCTGCTCACCATGATCTGGTTGAGATATAATTAAGTTGTCAATATCTACTCCTAAACTTTCTGCATAATAACGATCAAATGCATGTTCTGCATCAATAAATGCCGCAATACCTCCTGCTTTTTGAGCTTCTGCTATTGCATGTAAAGTTAAAGTTGTTTTACCTGAAGATTCTGGTCCATAAATTTCAATAATTCTACCTTTAGGATATCCTCCAACCCCTAATGCTAAATCCAACCCTAAAGATCCTGAAGAAATTGCCTCTACATCTACATGAGCTACATCTCCCATTTTCATTACAGCCCCCTTTCCATAAGTCTTATCTAACTTATCTAATGTTAACTGTAATGCTTTTAATTTTGCTTCTTTTTCTTTAGTGTCGTTTGCCATAATTATATCGCTTCTGAAATTTTAAATTAGAAAGTAAAAGTAGTAAAAATATCTTCCGTTTTAAAAGTAAAAATCTGTTAAAAAACGGTTCTGAATGCTTCTTAAAAAGAAACAAACAGAACCTGCGATATTCTGTAGTAACCTCCCAACTACAAAACCATCTTTATTTTTTTAATGAAGAAACATTATGTAATTACAAACTTAATATTAGAAGTTATAAAACACTTATAGCCTTTGTTTTAAGGCACCTAAAATAGTTGAATTATACTTTCTAAACACCCCTCAATTACAGCTGTTTTTAAAACCACCTATAAACATGTACGGCTCTAAACTAAAAAATCGGTTTTGTATACTTTAAGTACACAAAACCGATAATAATTTTCTAATTTAAAGGAACTAAAAAACTTCTAAACAAGCTTCTATTGCATCATATATTTTTTGCAATTCTAAAGGTGTAATTACAAATGGAGGCAATATATAAATAGTATTCCCTAAAGGCCTTAAACAAACCCCTCTTTCCATAAAAAAACTGAAAAGTTGATCTCTTAAACTTCCATAACGATCCATTTCTATATTTAAATCTAACGCATAAATAACTCCTATTTGACGCGTAGCTTTAACTTTTGGATGGTTTTTAATTTTATTATTAAAGGCTTTATGACTGGTTTGAATTCGCTTACTGTTATTTTGTATCTCTTCTGAAATTAATAAATCTACTCCCGCGGTAATAGCTGTACATCCTAAAGGATTTGCTGAATACGTATGCCCATGAAAAAAACCTTTACTTATCTCATCATCATAAAAAGATTCGTACACTTCTTGTGTACAAGTAGTCAATGCCATTGGCACAACACCTCCTGTTAAAGATTTTGACAAACACATAATATCTGGATAATTCTCTAAATATTCTGATGCAAAATTTTTCCCTGTTTTCCCAAAACCTGTCATTACCTCATCTGCTATTGCCAATACATTATATTCTCTTGCAATAGCTATTAATTCATCTAACAATTGAGCGCTATACATTTTCATGGCTGCCGCTCCTTGTACCAAGGGCTCAAAAATAAATGCTGCAACTTCCTCTGTTTCTAAAATTGAAATGAATTTTGTTTTTACTTCTTCAAAATTCCCTTCTGTAGGAACATCTACTCTATCTATCGTCAACAAAAAATCTTCAAAGGGACCATTGTAAACAGACAGTCCTGAAACTGACATAGCTCCAAAAGTATCTCCATGAAAAGCATCTTCTAATGCAATAATTTTAGTTCTTTTTTCTCCTTTATTAAAATGATACTGCAAAGCCATCTTAATAGCTACATCTACCGAAGTTGACCCGTTATCTGAAAAAAATATTTTTTGTTGATTACTCGGTAAAATTTTCATCAAAGATTCAGACATTTTCACCGCTGGTTCATGTGTAAAACCACTAAAAACTACTTGATCTAACTTTGACAACTGAGCTGTTACTTTTTCTATTATATATGGATTACAATGTCCATACATACAAGTATACCAAGAGGCAATACCATCTATATAACTTTTTCCTTCTTCATCAAACAACAAAGCGCCTTTTGCTTTCACAATTGCTAAATGATTAGGGTGTAATTTATGCTGTGTTAAAGGATGCCAAAGGTGTTTTTGATCTCGTTCTTGTAAAGTCATTATTTTATAGTTTCAAAAAGGAATCTCAAATGTACAATACATATAGATAAGACCACACCTAAATAGGCAAGAAACAAAAGCATCATTATTGAAATAGAGAAAAATTCGGAAATTGAATTGGGGAACAATAAAAAAAGCTCTGTCAACAAAACAGAAACCGCATAAAAAACCCAAACTTCCTTTTTAACTTGTAATGGGTATTGCATCCATACAAAAGGCAAATAAATCCCTAAAAACAATAAATGTAGCCATGCTATTAACACAAAACGATCTTGAACTACCAAATCTGAAACATATGGAATACTCCCTAAACAGTTCAAGAAAAGCAAGCCTAAAAGCATGTCAAAAAATAAAGAATAGGACTTTTTTTTATCTTGAAAAGCAGTTCTGATTGTTAAAAACTGAAAAAAAAGAAGCACCCCTCCAATAGCTCCTAATAAAGTAATTGACCAATGATCAAAACTATAGTCTAATGAATGTGTAAATAATAAAACAACACTCACTACAATGGCTCGTAGCTGCTCTTTGGATAAAAATATTTGCGTTTGCTGAAACAATACCGCCAACAACCACATAAAAAAAGATCCAAAATATTGAAAATGCAAGTAGAAAAATATTGCCTGCTGGTACCAAGGACTCTCTTCTAAACCACCTACTTTTAAAGGCCCTAATAAATAAGGCCCGATAGAAGCTATAAAATGAAAAACAATTCCAACTTTTACAAAATTAACAATTGTAGTTGTTCCCTTTAAACGCTTCCAAAGTCTGACTAACAACACATAACTCAACCACAAGTGCAACGTAGAAATAACAATAGTAAAAGCAGCATATCCTTGAATAACAAACCCTACTAACAAAAGTGCTACGCAAACCTGTAACCCTCCGTAAAAGAAATAAGATTTTTTATCTATTTTTTCTGTAAAATGGATCCACAACAACGCTATTAAAGCATTGAACAAAAAACCCAACAACATTACATGTGAGTGAGAATGCAACAGGTTTTTAAGCGTAAAACCCGAAATACCTCCCGTATACACATAACGTAAAAACAACCCCATCAAACCTCCCAAAACACCAAATACTAGTGGAAATTTCCATAAGTTATTTTTTAATTTTTTAGGAAAGGAGGAAATCATATATGGTTATCTAAAACGTTGATAAATTCTCACAAAACTGTGCTGCGTATTTTTTAATAACCTGCTTGTTTATTTCTTTTTCTTCATCTACTCTTCCAATAACTGTTACACCGGTCATTTTTTCTATAATGCTTTCTGTTGAAATATGTTTTTCTCCTGAAAAAATTACAGCAATATCAAAACCTTTTTCTTTTAACAATTTTATTGTCATCAATGTATGATTGATACTTCCCAAGTAATGTCTTGAAACTACAATAACTTTATACGTGGGTTTTATCAAATCTAAAATTGTGTCTTGATCGTTTAACGGAACCAACAAACCTCCTGCTCCTTCAATAACCAAATTATTTTCTGTTTGTGGTGGCTTTATTTTATCTAAAGTAACTGTGATATTTTCTAATTCTGCTGCTGCATGAGGACTCATCGGCGTTTTTAACGCATAAGAATTGGGATAAAAAGTAGATCTCGAATTCGAAATCATTTCTTGTACTTTGTGTGTATCTGAATACTCTAATTCACCTGCTTGTACAGGTTTCCAATAATCTGCCTCTAAAGCTTCTGTTACAATTGCAGAAACAAGTGTTTTTCCTACTTCAGTAGAAATTCCTGTTATAAAATAAGTTTGCTTCATCTTCTATTTTTAGATGGTCACAAAAGTAACCAATAGCCTTAACAACTTATCAATTTCTTCTAAACTATTATAACTATGTAAACATATACGTAAACGTTCTTGACCTTCGGGTACTGTTGGAGATAATATAGCCTTTACATCAAAGCCTTCTTCTTTTATCTTTTTAGAAATTGATTTTACTTTTTCATTTCCTTTAAGCACACAGCATTGTATGGCACTTATACTTTTTATAAAGAACTTATCTAACTCATAATCCACTACTTTGTTATTAAAAAAAGTAATATTACTCTGCAATGTTTCTATCTCCAATGTTTTTTCCAATTCTAAATAACAAGCCTGAATTGTTGCTACCGAATGTAAAGAAGCTGCCGTAGTATAAATAAAGGGTCTTGAAAAATTAATTAAATAATCTCTTAGTTCGCGACTCCCTAAAACTACAGCTCCATGACATCCCATAGCTTTTCCAAAAGTATGTATTCTTGCAAAAACATCTTTTTCTAGAGTTAACTCTTGAAGAATTCCTTCGCCTTTTTTTCCATAAACACCTGTTGAGTGGGCTTCATCAACAATCAAATAACAATTGTGTTTTTTGGAAAATGCCACCAATGCTTCCAAAGGAGCCATATCTCCATCCATAGAATAAACAGACTCTACAGCAATAAATACAGTACCAGTACACTTTGTTAACTTATTTTCTAAGTCTTCTAATGAATTGTGCTTAAACTTCAATGCTTTGGCATTAGACAATCGAATTCCATCTCTTATAGAGGCATGAATTAATTCATCATACAAAACTGTAGCTCCTTTTTGTAAAATAGAAGAAAACAAGCCTAAATTGGCATCGTAACCAGAGTTGTACAGCAATGCTGCTTCTGAATTATGATATTTCGCTAAATACGTTTCTATCTTACCTTGTAATACATGTGTCCCCGAAACTAAACGGGATCCTGTACTTCCATTTAAAAATTTCTCTTTGGAAAGAATCTGTTCTGCTTGTTTATAAATCGACACATTTTTTGAAAATCCCAAATAGTCATTTGATGAAAAATCAATCAACCCTTTTGAAACAGATAGATTTCGAAAAGAATTATTTTGCCTTCTTGTAGTTAATTTTAAACTTAATTCATGGGGAAAAGTCATCTTAAAAGAATTTATCAATGGTTTTAAATGTAAAAAATAAAGAAGAATTATTCTCTACAAATTAAAACAAAAAGCTCCAAGTAAAATTACTTGGAGCTTTTATATTTTGGTACGAAAATGATTAGTCTACTAGAATAACCACTTTATTATCTTTCATCTCAATAGTACCTGAGTTGATCGCTAAGGTTAAAACCTTGTCATCATCTGCATGAGGCACTACACCACCAGTTAATTCATCAAACTCAAGGTGCTCTTGTGTATGTACATGAATTTTAATAGTTCCTTTAGCTAAAACAGAAACTATAGGTGCGTGATTATTTAACATTTGAAACTCTCCATCTACTCCAGGAACAGATACTGAATCTACTTCTTGGTTAAATAAGATTGCTTCTGGTGATACAAGTTCTAAAAACATATTCTTTATAGTTTTTAGTTCTTCGTTTTTAGCTTCTAACTTTGGTTAAAACAACTCAAAATTCAAAACTGAAAACTTAAAACTAGTTTTACGCTTCAGCTAACATTTTCTCTCCTGCATCAATCGCTTCTTGGATTGATCCTCTTAAGTTGAATGCTGCTTCAGGATACTTATCTAATTCACCATTCATAATCATGTTGAATCCTTTGATTGTATCTTTAATATCTACCAATACTCCAGGAATACCTGTAAATTGCTCAGCTACGTGGAATGGTTGAGATAAGAAACGTTGTGCTCTACGAGCTCTATGTACAACTAATTTATCTTCTTCACTTAATTCTTCCATACCTAGAATTGCAATAATATCTTGTAATTCTTTGTAACGTTGTAATAACTCTTTTACGTTTTGAGCACAAGCGTAGTGTTCTTTCCCTAAAATATCTTCAGTTAAGATACGAGAAGTAGAATCTAACGGATCTACCGCTGGATAAATACCTAACTCAGCAATTTTACGAGACAATACTGTAGTTGCATCTAAGTGAGCAAACGTTGTTGCTGGTGCTGGATCCGTTAAATCATCTGCAGGCACGTATACCGCTTGTACAGATGTAATAGATCCTGTTTTTGTTGAAGTAATACGTTCTTGCATAGCCCCCATCTCAGTTGCCAATGTTGGTTGGTAACCTACGGCAGATGGCATACGTCCAAGAAGTGCAGATACTTCAGATCCTGCTTGTGTAAAACGGAAGATATTATCAACGAAGAACAAAACGTCTTTCCCTTGAGAATCTCCAGCTCCATCACGGAAATATTCAGCAATAGTTAAACCTGATAATGCAACACGTGCACGTGCTCCAGGAGGTTCATTCATTTGTCCGAATACGAATGTTACCTTAGAATCTTTCATTTTTTCATGATCGATTTTTTCTAAGTCCCATCCACCTGCTTCCATTGAATGCTCAAATTCTTCTCCATATTGGATAATTCCAGCTTCAATCATTTCACGCATTAAGTCATTTCCTTCACGAGTTCTTTCTCCTACTCCTGCGAATACTGAAAGACCTCCATGACCTTTTGCTATATTGTTAATTAACTCTTGAATCAATACAGTTTTACCTACTCCGGCTCCACCAAATAATCCAATTTTACCTCCTTTTGAGTAAGGCTCAATTAAGTCAATTACTTTAATCCCTGTAAATAAAACTTCTGTAGAAACAGACAAGTCTTCGAATTTTGGAGCATCACGGTGAATAGACATTCCTTTATCACCATCTTTTGGTAATGATTTTAATCCATCAATTGGATCTCCATTTACGTTGAACAAACGACCGTAAATATTATCACCTACTGGTACTTTGATTGGACTTCCAGTAGCAACTGCTTCTGCACCTCTACTCAATCCATCTGTAGAATCCATTGCAATACATCTTACTGTATCTTCACCAATATGTTGTTCTACCTCAAGTACTAAAAGAGAACCATTATCTCTAGTAATTTCTAAAGAATCAAAAATTTGTGGAAGACCTTCTCCTGTTGTAAATGCGACATCAATTACCGGTCCAATAATTTGAGCAACTTTACCTGTTAATTTAGACATTGTTGTAACTATTAATTGTTAGTTATATTGTTTTCTGAGTTTTACCTCTTTTTCAGAGTGCAAAGATAGTAGTTTTAATTTAATATAAAAGGTGTTTTCTTCCTTTTTAAACAGAAAAAAACACCTTTAAAAAATAAAGGTGTTTTAACCATCTTATTTTATTTTTTATTAAAACTCTTTAACTGTCCAGGATGCAAAAACCTGAGTTCCAATAGCTCCAGCCCCTGGGGCACTAAAGTACTCATGTCCTAAAATATTTGTCCCTCCTACTTTTACCACAGACTTCCATTCTGGAATTGTATAAGACACCTGTGCATCCATTGTTGTTCTTGCTGGCAATACTGCATCTATAAATGTAGATTCCCACAAATAACTATCATTCCATCTAGCATCTACTCCAAAACCTATATTATGACCTATGTTGGTGTGTCCAAAAGAAGCTTTTACTTTATGCTCTGGCGTATTAAATCCTGCCTCATAATCTGGGTCAGTACTTTGGTCAAAATCAAATTTTGCCCAAGTATAATTCAAACCTACATCAAACCCATTCATAACTTTTGTACTCAACCCAATTGCTGCTCCATAAGAAGAAATATCTGCTTCAGAATTTGTATATGTCTGAAATGCTTGGTAATCACCACTTCCTAAAGCGACTATAGCTTTTGGTGTTAGCCCTAATCCTGGTACATTATAAGTTCCATCAGAAAAATCAACTTCTCCATAATAAGGTGATACTACGGTTTTGTTTCCAATAAAATCTTTATAAACATTGTAATAGGTACTAAAATCAATGGTTATTTTTTCTACAACACCTCTATACCCCAACTCAACAGCCGTTACCTGTTCTGGTTTAACTAAAGACAATTCTGCTATTTCTAAATCAGCAACATTATTAGTTTCTGCAAACCTTGCCGCAGAAGTTGCTGTATATGAATTTTCATATGCTTGCCTCCCTGTTAAGGTAACTGTTTCTGGATTTCCAAATGCCTGTCCCGTAGTACTTACACTTTTTTCCCCAGATTCATATCTATCTAAATTATCTGGTGCAGATCCTACTAAAATTGCTCTTCCTAAATCTAACCCAATATATTGATCTTGTGTTGTTGGGTTTCTAAATCCTGTTTGGTAAGAGATTCTAAAATTGTGCTTTTTTGCTTCGTCTACACTATAAACAAAAGACACTCTTGGAGAAAAGAATCCATCAAAATTTTGAGCTTTATCATAACGCACCGAAGCTGTTAATTTCAACGTTTCTTCAATCAACCATTTTTGACCTTGTGCATAAATTCCAAATTCATCGTAATTTATTGGACCATCGGCATCAGTAAAAATAGTTCCACTAGAATTCAAAGAATATCTCCTTGCCGAACCCCCTAGTTGAATTTCAGCAAAAGAAATTTTGTCTTTAAAATTATAGTTCATATCTGAATGATAGATTTTTGATTTATCAATAAATTTAGACCCTGTATTTAAATCTCCATCTGAGATTGTTTTATTAAATAACTCTTCAAATTCTGGAGTTCCTGGCTGTGGTGTTACCGCTGTATCAGCTGCTATTCTAGCCGCTGAATGTGCTTGCTCATCGGTTGCTCCTCCTCCAATTGCGGTAACATAAGCTCCTGTATAAGTTCCAAACCAAGGTTCTGCATTGGCTTTATTCATATTTACACCTGTAAAAAACATATCATAAGAATCTCCTGCATCTTCTGCTGTCATATAAGCTCTCCAAAAGAAATGATCATTCTTAACCTCTAACTTGTGTTGTTGCATGATAAAGTTTTTTAAGTAATAACGATTAGCCCCTTGATAAACCGTATTTCCTGTTCCAAACCGTCCGATATAACTAATTTCTAAATCATCTCCCATTGGTCGGTAATACAATCCAACATCTGCCTTAAAACTTCTAGCTTTATAATCTGTTAAATCGGTTTCTCTATACCCTGTTCTACTAACTTCTTGCGAAGGAACCAGAGTAGAAGACCCAGGAGGTAAAATACTAGCCGCCTCCAAAGCTTCAGCTACATCTTTGATATTGGTTGTAACTTCATCTCCATAAATATTAGCTCTATCATATAAAGGCTCTGATGGATTTTCTGTAATAAGATCTGGCATCCCTGCTCCTTGATCATCATATTGTCTATAATCTGTAGCCGCCCAGTCAGTTCCTTCTAAAAATGAAAAGTTAACCTTAGCTGCAAACTTATTACTAAAAGCTTTTCCTACACGAACTCCTACATCTACAAACTCATTGGTTCCGTTAGCTTCTTGGATAGTAACCCCTGATTTTAAATAAGTACTCACTCCTTGATGATCAAACGGATTTTTACTTGTCATAAATAATATTCCGTTAAATGCATTTGCCCCATATAAAGCCGAAGAGGCTCCTGGTAATAACTCAACACTCTGCACATCTAACTCTGAGATACCTAATAAGTTTCCAATAGGGAAATTTAAGGCTGGAGAAGAATTATCCATCCCATCTACCAACTGCATAAAACGTGTATTTGAAAAAGCAGCAAACCCACGTGTATTCACAGATTTAAATGTTAAACTACTCGTATTAACATCTACTCCTTTTAAATTTTCTAATCCATCGTAATAAGATACTGATGACGTGGTTTCAATAGCTTTAATACCCATTCTTTCAATAGTAACGGGCGATTCAAAAATACGCTCTGGAGTTCTTGAAGCCGAAACAACAACCTCATTTAAGACTGTTCCTTCTTTCAGTAAAAAATCTATTTTCTGCTTACTATTTGTAACCGTTTTTTCTACCGTTTCAAATCCTACACTACTTACTCGGATTTTAAAAGGTGGTTTTTGATTTATTTCTAGGGTATATTTTCCTTCAAAATTACTTGTAGTCCCTTCGATAGACTCTACAATTTGAATATGAACTTCGGGAATGGGAATTCCAGATTCATCAAAAACAGTTCCTGATACTACACTTTGACCGTAAATGACACCTCCTACTAACAGCAAGAAAATGCCTAGTATATTTTTTCTCATAATTCATTAAGTATAAAGGTTATCCTTTTAAAATACGATAATTTTTTGCTTTTCACAAAAAAGAACCTATCAAACCTGCTTTTACTTAATTAAACTACCCTAAAAATATTTTTTACTTAATAGTTGATATACACCCAACCTTTCTGCTCTCTTACCTCTCCTGTTAAAGAATAAATCCTATAGATATAAGACCCTCTAGGCAACAATCCTCCAGACATAGAAGTACCATCCCAATCGTTCTTATAATAATCTGACTTATACACCAACTCTCCTTGTTTGGTAAAAACCTCCAAAACAACCTTAGGTAAAGCTATTGGAGCATCATTAGGAGTTCCATCATCAATTCTACCAAACACCCAATAATCATTTATTCCATCCGAATTAGGTGAAAACGCATCTTCTTTTACAATATCTACCTCTGAATCACATACATCACCTAATCCATCCTCATCATAATCAGATTGATCTGGATTAAATGTATTTACACAATTATCAACACTGTCTAAAATTCCATCGGAATCTGTATCTGCACCACCTTGATTAACTCCTGAAATTTCTAAACTCCAATAATTCAAAGTTCCAACATCACCACCTGCTGCATCAACAATTTTCAAAGTCCAATCCCCTTCACTAGAATTTCCTATGAACCCAGCTAAACTTTGTTTTGGTTTGTAGGATCCAGAATATGAAGTATCTCCACTCTCTGCAATAGTCTCATCAGCAGTATCGTCAAAAGTAACATTATTTAAATCATCATTATCTCCTCCGCTTGAAGCTACCAATACAATTGTTGTATTTTCTGGACTTTTTAAACTAATCGACAAATCTTCCAAATAAGTATGTTCTATATCAACAGTTACTTTTACATTGGTAATACTTAATACATCTGTAACATTTATCACCGAAGCGATACCTGATGTATCATTATCTGGAATAGAAACTTCATTCCCTTCATATTCATACTCTTTTTCTAAAAAATCCCCTGTATTGAAAGAGTATGGAGTAGAGAACCCTCCTTCTCCACAGATATTCTTTGCTCGAACTCTCCAAAAATACTGTGTTGAATACTCTAACCCTGACAATAAATAGGATGTTGTTTCTACCGTTTCACCCCCTATAATATTAGAGAACTCCTCATCTGTAGCTACTTGAACATCATATTCCAAAGCATTCTCATCTTCTCTCCACTCAAACTCTACAGAATTAAATAGGTTTACCTCATAATTTATAGGCAACAACAGCTCTGGTTCTTCTATTTCATTTTTGAATATATTTAAAAAAAGGTCTACTGTATTTTGCTCTCCCCCTCCAGTACCACTAAAGCTCAACGTATGCCTACCTGTGTTATTACTTCCCAAATTTGAAATAGTAACTTCTACCTCTGTTCCATCTACGGTTGCACTTGTTGGACTAATTGTTACAATGGCTCCTTCTGGAGTTCCTGAACATTCAAAAACAGTTTCTCCTGTATATCCTAAATAATTAGCATACTCAAAATTATAAGTAACTTCATTCGTAGACTCACAAATATCATTTGTTCTATCTTCAAAACTCATCACAAATAATGAATCGTCTATTGCAATTGTTCCTTTATTAATACTATAGAAAACATTACCTACAGCTTCTACTTTAATTCTTGAATTCTCAGAAGAAACAACAGGTACTACGATAGAATACATTCCATTATTTGGAACATTTTCTGCCAATGTTGTAGAAAAAGTAAGTCCTCCATCTGTTGACAATAAAATATTGATATGCGATACATTTACTGGAGCTTCATCTGTATTTGCTACATCCCAAGTAATAATCACAGACTCTCCTCCTTGTAACCTAACATCTTCTTCCTGAGAAGTAACTACAAAAGGTCCTGAACTACCATCTACCGAAATGGTTTTTCCATCAATAGCTACAAGTCCAACTACTGTTTCACCAGCATCCGTTGCTGTTGTATACCCTCGTACCATAAAATTAAAATCCAATGATCTTCCCACTTCAGGTAAAACTTCCCATGTACTAGACAAACTCCCATTCAATACGGTTTCTAATGAGGGAAAATATCTTTTAGAGCTAGACGATGGGGCAATTGATCGAAACAAAGGACCTCCTGTACTTGTTGCTGAAGGAGGCATGGTTTTTCTTTCAGTATCAGTTTGTTCCCAATTGTATTCTAAATCTGTATTTGCAAAAGTAGCTGTTCCTTGTAATACAAAAGGTGTTTGTTTTGGAATTGTACAATCTGATCCTGCATTTGCATTTGGTAAACCATCATTTGTAACAATTAACTCTCCACATGTTGCATTTCCCGATGTATACGTATTTTGTATTTGATTTATACTTACACTATGAAAATAAGCATCACTATTACTTTGAATATTGGGGGCACAAATTCCTGCATACGCCATAATAGTTGATCCACTTCCTGGTTCTACTGCTGTTGAAGAGGTTATGTTATTATTACACGAATTATTGAATGTATGTGTTGCTCCAAATTGATGTCCCATTTCATGTGCTACATAATCTATATCAAAAGCATCTCCTTTTGGAGTGTCAGACCCCGTAACTCCTTGTGCCTTTCTAGAAGTACAAACAGAAGCCAATTCTGCAACCCCACTATCACCTGTACTAAACACATGCCCTATATCATAATTTGAAAAACCTATTTCATTGTCAATAATACCTTGTACTTCTCCTATTAGAGCCAATGCATTACCATCTGTAAACCCATCAGTATTGGAATTTAGAAAAACAATCTCATCATTATTTGCTACTAACTCTAAACGGACAGCCAATTCTCTTTCAAAAACTCCATTTAGCCTTGTTAAAGTAGTATTCATTGCCGACAAAACAGCTGCTTTTTTTACAGCATCTGTTGCAGAGGATGAAACTCCCTGATCGTTAAGGTGGTATTGCGAATATTCTCCTGTACAAGCCAAAGCCAATCTAAATACTCTCAAATTAGCATCTCCTGTAAAAGTTCTAGCTGCCAAACTACTTTCAACAAAACCTCCTTTTAAATCTCCTTCTTCTGATTTACATAAAAAGTTTTTATCCTCTGCTGGCAAATTATCTTTTGAAACTACTGAATAGGTTAATGCATCCTTCGTATAAGGATCTATAAATTCGGCTGCTCCTTTAGTAGACAGTGTCATTGAATGAAAACCTTTAGGATCTACACTAAAACGAATGATAGTGCTAGCATCTTCTGTAGAAACTCCTACATAAGATCGTATCTCTGGATATTTCTTTTGCAATTCAACATCCATTACAGAGGACTCTCTTACTTTAAAGAGCACTATATTCCCTTTTGAATCTGGAAAAGGCAAAATACTTTCACCTTTGTTAACCTTTTGTTTGTTCTGAATATTTAAAGAAGAGTATCCTAATTTCTCTTTTAACATCTCTAAATTTAGTCTATATATTTTCTCTTTTTTTGGAACTACTTTTCGGGATGATTTTTGATATGGAACCAAATTTTGAGAAAATTCTTCTTCCCAAAGACCTTGATTATCTTGAGCTATTGCAGAAAAACTCACAAAAAACAATCCTACAAGAAAAAGAAGCAAACTAGACTTAAGACTCTTCATAATTAATCAATTAGCAATCTAAAAATACATTAATTTACAAAGCTATTCAAAATAAACAGAAACACATAAAATTAATACTCAAAAGAAATCTACTCAATATTTTACCCTAAGAGTTTCTATAAATGAAAAAATAGAATGTAAATTTGCACTATTATTAAGCTGTTAACTTCTTTTGATTTGACTGTAATTGAGAATTACAAAAATTTCATTTCTTCTAAAAACTCTTGTGTTACTATTGGAACATTTGACGGTGTACACATTGGACATCAAAAAATCATAGAGCAACTTGTTTCCAAAGCAAAAGCAACAGACAGTAAATCTGTATTGCTTACTTTCTTTCCTCACCCAAGAATGGTGCTACAAAAGGACAATTCTATAAAGCTTATCAACACCATTAACGAGCGAATTGAAATTTTAAAGAATACAGGCTTAGACTACCTTATAATTCATCCTTTTGATACAGAGTTTTCTAAATTAACAGCCTTTGAATTTGTAAGAAACATTCTCGTAAATCAGTTAAACACCTCTCACCTTATTATTGGATACGACCATAGATTTGGAAAAAACAGAGAAGGTAGCTTTGAACAACTACAAGAATTTGGACACATGTATGATTTTGATGTTCATGAAATTCCCGCTCAAGACATCAACAAAATTTCTGTTAGCTCTACAAAGGTTAGAAATGCACTTTCTGAAGGAAACCTAAAAACAGTAAGCAAATATTTAGGTTACAATTATGTTTTACAAGGAACTGTTGTAAAAGGAAAACAATTAGGGAATACCATTGGATACCCTACAGCAAACATAGAAATCTCAGAAAACTATAAACTTGTACCCAAAAAAGGAGCATACTTCATTAAGTCCACCATTAACAACAACGAATATTTCGGAATGATGAATATTGGAGTACGCCCTACTGTTAATGGAGACAACGAAACTATTGAAGTCCACTTTTTCGACTTGAATGAAGATTTATATGGTACAAAACTTAAAATTGAACTACTAGAATTTTTAAGAGACGAACAGAAATTTGACTCTTTAGAAAATCTTAAAATTCAATTACACCACGATAAATTAAAATGCCTAAACCTTATTGAGTAATAATAATTATTACCTTTATAAAATGAGATCACTTTCTTTTTATTTGGTAATTTTATTAACCGTTGTATCCTGCAAATCACAAAAAGGAATTCCCACAAATACTCCTCTTTGCCTAGAAGAAGGAACTTGTAAAACGTCTATTTCTAAAAACCAGAAAATAAACCTTCTAGAAGACAGCATAGGAAAAATATACCCTAAAATAGTTTCAGGTAATCTGGTATTATACAAATTCACGTACTCAAAAAACACTCCTAAAAACTTAGCAGACGGTCATTATTCCGAAACCATACTATTAGAATTCCCTAAAGAGACTGAAAACCTAATTTTAAAAGACAAAGAGCTTCAAAAAGTGAACCTTCTTTTCGAAAGACAATGTTTTTGTAGAGGAACTGCAGGGTGGTATAAAATCACCAAAGGAAATCTTCACTTAAAAAAACTAAAAAACAATAATTATTCTCTCTCTCTAAATTTTGCCACAAATACAAGTCCTCAACTAATCAACAAAATAGAAGAAACCTTTAGTCTGGAATAAACACTAAAAAGCACCTCAACTAATACGTATTTATTACCTTTTAGACAATCTATTTTTATAAATTTGCCTTTTTAAAATTTTCGTAAAATGTTACAGGTTCAATACATCAAAGACAACAAAGAAACTGTTTTGCAAGGTTTAGCAAAACGTAACTTTAAAAACGCAGAAAACATTGTAAATGCAGTTCTTACTTCTGACGAAGAAAGGAAAGCTACACAAACAAAACTTGATGGTGTATTGGCTGAATCTAATAAGCTTTCAAAAGAAATAGGAATCTTATTTAAATCAGGCGAACCACAAAAAGCAGCTCTTTTAAAAGAAAAAACAGCAGCTTTAAAAGAAGAATCTAAAACACTTGCAGACCAATTAAATCAAGCTAGTGCAACTCTTCAAGACCTTTTGTATAATATTCCGAATATTCCTAACGAAATTGTACCTGCTGGAAATTCTGAAGATGATAACGAAACCATTTTTGAAGAAGGAACAGTACCTACCTTACATGAAGGTGCATTACCTCACTGGGAACTTGTAAAAAAATACGACATCATCGATTTTGAATTGGGGAATAAAATAGCTGCCGCAGGGTTTCCTGTTTACAAGGGAAAAGGAGCTCGTTTACAACGTGCCCTGATCAATTACTTTTTAGACAAAAATGCAGCAGCCGGATATTTAGAAGTACAACCTCCTTATCTAGTCAATGAAGCTTCTGGAATAGCAACAGGACAGTTACCTGACAAAGAAGGGCAAATGTACCACGATGCAAAAGACGATTTATACTTAATACCTACTGGTGAAGTACCTGTTACTAACATTTACAGAGATGTGCTTTTAAAGGAAAGTGAGTTTCCTATACTAAACACAGCTTACACCCCTTGTTTTAGAAGAGAAGCAGGTTCTTACGGAGCACATGTTAGAGGACTGAATCGTTTACACCAATTTGACAAAGTAGAAATTGTTCGTATAGAACATCCTGAAAATTCAGCAAAAGCACTCGACGGAATGGTAGAACACGTAAAAGAAATTCTTAGAGAACTAAATTTACCATACCGTATTTTAAAACTTTGCGGAGGAGATTTAGGTTTTACCTCAACATTAACTTATGATTTTGAAGTATTTTCTACGGCTCAAGATAAATGGCTAGAAATAAGTTCTGTTTCTAACTTTGAAACTTTTCAAGCCAACCGTTTAAAACTACGTTATAAAAACAACGAAGGAAAAAAACAATTGGCACACACCTTAAATGGTAGTGCTTTGGCATTGCCTAGAGTACTTGCTGGATTGTTAGAAAACTGTCAAACACCTGAAGGAATTAAAATACCAGAAGTATTAATACCATATACAGGTTTTGATATTATAAATTAAATAAAAACACAAAGACCTTCACCACTCTGTGAAGGTCTTTTTCTTTAAAGAAGTCAGGATCCTATTTTACCCCTACTTTATTCTCCCTATCTTTGCGGCATAAAATCAATTCAATATTTTTTTATGTACGTTTACAACATTACCACAAACATCCAAGAAACCGAAGAAAAAAGATGGCTAGAATGGATGCAAAACACACACATTCCAGAAATGTTAGCTACAGGAAAATTCCTATCTGCAAAAATGTGCAAAGTCTTGGTTAAAGAAGATATGGGAGGTGTTACCTATAGCGTACAATATATGGTAGACTCTTTAGAAACTTTAAACGAGTACTACAACAACGAAGCTCAAATACTAAAAAACAAAGCCAATTCTTTATTTGCAGGACAATTCGTATATTTTGAAACTGAAATGCAATTGATAGACAAACAATTTTCTGCAATAAACTAAGCACATTACTTAGCAAACCTGTATTCCTTTAAACTATTTTAAAATGAGCGTAAAAGCAAAAAAACATCTAGGGCAACACTTTTTAAAAGATGAACTTATTGCACAAAACATTGCAGATAGTTTAACTGAAAAAGGATACGATACTGTTTTAGAAATTGGTCCTGGTATGGGAGTACTTACCAAATACCTATTACAAAAAACATACACAACCCATGTTATTGAAATAGATACAGAATCGGTTGAATACCTACAAAACACCTATCTAAACTTAGCTCCTAGAATTATTTCTAAAGACTTTTTAAAAATAGATCTTACAGAGTTTTTTAACAATGACCCTATTGCCATTATTGGAAACTTCCCTTATAACATATCTACTCAAATTGTTTTTAAAACAATTGAAAACAGACATCAAATACCTGAATTTTCAGGAATGTTTCAAAAAGAAGTTGCAGAAAGAATTGCAGAAAAAGAAGGAAGTAAAAAATATGGAATCCTATCAGTAATAGCACAAGCCTTCTACGATGTAGAATACCTATTTACCGTACCTCCAACAGTTTTTAATCCACCTCCAAAGGTAGATTCTGGAGTTATCAGAATGATCCGAAAAGAAAACTACACATTACCTGTAGATGAAAAATTATTTATGAGAGTCGTAAAAACAGCTTTTAATCAACGTAGAAAAATGCTACGAAGCAGTTTAAAATCCATGAATATTTCTAAAGATCTAAAAGAAAATGATATTTTTACAAAACGCCCAGAACAACTGTCTGTAGCAGAGTTTATCAATTTAACTTCCTTAATAGAGCAAGATGCAAATTGAAATCACAGAAGAGTTTATAACAAACCTTAAACTTCTTATAGCAGAAAACAACCACACTGCGGTTTCTTCACTACTAGAAGAAATTCACCATGCTGATATTGCTGACATTGTTGAAGATCTAGAATTTGAAGATGCTCTTTACATCATAAAACTCTTAGACACTGAGAAAACCTCAGAAATCCTTACAGAGTTAGATGAGGATACTCGAGAAAAAATCCTGAAAGGACTTTCTTCAGAAGAAATTGCAAAAGAAATTGACGAGTTAAACTCTGATGATGCGGCTGATATTATTGGAGAACTTCCTGAACAACAAAAAAAAGAAGTAATCTCTCAGATTGAAGATGTTGAACACGCCAAAGACATTGTAGATCTATTACGTTATGATGAAGATACTGCTGGTGGTTTAATGGGTAAAGAACTCATCAAAGTAAACGAAAACTGGACCAATCTTCGTTGCGTAAAAGAAATGCGAAAACAAGCAGAAGACTACGACAAAGTGCACACCATCTATGTTGTTGATAATAATGATGTATTAAAAGGGCGCTTGTCATTAAAAAGTCTTTTAACAACCTCTACACGAACCCCAGTTAAAGAAGTATTCAATCCCAAAATAACTTCTGTAAGAGTAGATGAAGAAGACGAAGAAGTTGCCAAAATAATGCAAAAATACGATCTATTCGTAGTTCCTGTAGTAGATGAAATGAATCGTTTGGTTGGACAAATTACTATTGATGATATTGTAGATGTTATCAAAGAAGAAGCCGATAAAGATTACCAAATGGCTGCGGGTATTACAGAAGATGTTGAAGCCGATGATAGTATTTTACAACTTACCAAAGCGCGCTTGCCTTGGCTTGTTTTAGGTTTACTTGGAGGACTTGGTGCTGCTTCTATTATGGGAGGCTTTGAAGATGCATTAAAAAACTACCCTAAATTATTTTTCTTTACTCCTTTAATCGCCGCAATGGCAGGAAATGTAGGTGTACAATCTAGTGCCATTATAGTACAAGGTTTGGCTAATAACAATATCAAAGGCAGTGTTTTTAGCAGACTTTTAAAGGAAATTGGCTTAACCTTTGTTAATGGATTAGCCTTAGCTATTTTAATTATTCTGTATGGTTTTTTCCAAATCGAAAATCAGATCATTACACTAGTCATTGCCATGTCATTAATGATTGTAATTACAATAGCCGCTTTAATAGGTACCTTTATCCCTATTTTACTAGACAAAAGAGGAATTGACCCCGCCTTAGCCACAGGACCTTTTATAACAACTAGTAATGATATTTTTGGAATCTTAATCTATTTTATGATTGCTAAAATGATGTTAGGGTTTTAAATCCTAAAAAATTAAACTCCCGATTATAATACTATTTTAGTAACTTCGTTTTTCTAAAATGCTATTTATAATTGATATGAAAAAAATTATCCTTCTTGTCCTATGCCTATTTTCAACGTTCACCACTTTTTCTCAACAAGAATTATGGACACCGGTAAATAAAAGTCAAACCAAAAGTAAAAAGCAAAAAGACTCCATAAACTTTAAACACAAAGCTTATACGTTAGACATTAACTCATTAACGGATAAACTAAAAAAGGCACCCGCTGGAAGAGAAAATCTAAATTCATCTACACTAACGATTTCCTTTCCAAATGAAGAAGGAATAATAAAGACTTATAAAATTGCTGAAGCATCTGTATTAGCTCCTGAGCTACAAAAGGCACATAGCAACATAAAATCGTATATAGGAATAGCAACAGACGGCTCTAACAAAACCATTCGCTTTAGCTTTTCTGACTACACTGGTTTTGACGGAATTATCTTAAACAATACCGCACCTTCTACTATACTAAAGAAAAACGGAAAAATTTATCAAGTATACTCACAAGCAGACTTGCCGCACTCTGACACATCTTTTGAATGTGAAACCCTAGAAGACACAATAGAAGCTCCCAGAACAAAGCATCAAAAAAAAAACGCTGTAAGTTCTGGTTCTGGTAAACTAAGAACCTATCGACTGGCACTAATGACCACTGGCGAGTACTCTCAACATCTTTTAGAAGAATACAATGTAGATGAATCTGCAACAGAATCTACCAAAAAAACAATAATACTAGCACACTTAAACAGTCTCGTAACTTCTGTAAATGCTGTCTTTGAAAGAGATTTAAGTGTTACTTTACAGCTAATAACTCAAAACAAAGATGTTATTTTTTTAGATCCTGAAACCGATGGTTTGTTGAATGATAACGAATCTGCTACATCGGGTATCAATCAAAATATTTGTGATGCAACTATTGGAAACTCCAATTACGACATTGGACATTCTATCTTTTTTGGAGGTGGTGGTGTTGCCT
This sequence comes from Flavicella sp., assembly GCA_965243265.1. Classification (GTDB taxonomy): domain Bacteria; phylum Bacteroidota; class Bacteroidia; order Flavobacteriales; family Flavobacteriaceae; genus Flavicella. Next base: position 440,316 of record CBDEUL010000005.1, on the reverse strand, counting down.
ACCTTCGAAGCGTATGCAACACAACACGCAAAGCAAGTGCTACCTCTGGACACCTTGATTCCAATACTTTTTTTCATGAATTAGGTCACCAATTTGGAGCCTATCACACCTTTAACAATTGGTACGGGAATACAAACGCTTCAACAGGTGCTGAAGTAGGAAAAGGATATTCCATTATGTCTTACGGATCAACAGCCAGAAAACTATTCTTCCATTCTATCAGTCTTACTCAAATGAACTACTTTTTATCAAGTACCAGTACCTGTGAGACAACTAATGATACAGACAACACAGCTCCTACAGCAAATGCAGGATCTAACTACACAATTCCAAAATCTACCCCCTTTCTTTTAGAAGGTACAGCAACAGACTCAGAATCTTCCAACCTAACGTATAGCTGGGAACAAATTGACACAGAATTAAGCGAAGACCCTCCTTTACCTACTGACCTAGGCCCTCTTTTTCAATGGAAAGCTCCTAACAATAATCCTACAAGATATTTTCCTAACATAGAAACAATATTATCTGGAGAATTAGCAAACCCCGAAGAAGTACTACCTTCTATTTCTAGAGACCTTAACTTTACATTCCAAGTAAGAGACAACGATATTAGAGGAGGTGAAACCAATGCAGACAACACAACGATTACCGTAGATGCTAATGCAGGCCCTTTTTCAATAACTTCACACAACTCTACTACTGAATGGCTTGCTGGAACAACAACAACAATTACATGGAATGTAGCAAATACAGATAGTGGAACTGTAAACACGCCTACAGTAGACATCCTGTTCTCTACAGATGGAGGATTTACGTTTCCTACAACGATTGCCCATAACATCCCTAACACTGGAAGCTACAATCTTGAAATTCCATCAAATATGGCATCAACAGATAACGGAAGGTACATGGTAAAGGGTCATAACAATGTGTTTTTTGATATTAACAATACAGATATTTCGGTTGATAAAAAAGAGTTTGTACTGACTTCTACAGCAACCGAAAAAAATATCTGTTTTGAAGAAAACACCATATCGTTTGACTTTGTGTACAAATCTTTTTTAGGCTTTAGTAACACTGTAAACTTTAGCGCTTCTGGAACCCCAACAGGCACCAACATTTCTTTTTCTACACTTTCAACCAACACAAACAATACTGAAATCACCTTATCTGTAAATAATATTACAGAAAGTAATATCGGTATACACCCTATTGAAATCACAGCAACCTCCGGTGAACTATCTTACACACTAGAACTTATCTTAACAATCTATGGAAGTGTCTTAGAAGAAGAAATTACACTATCTAACCCTCAAAACAATAGCAGCAACATTAGTCCTTATGTTGTATTTTCTTGGGATAGAAACACAAACCCAACCAACTACTTAATTGAAATTGCAACAAACAACTCTTTCACAAACCTTATTGCAACAGAAACTGTAACCGAAAACTCATTTACACACATTTTTTCAGAAAGTGCCACAACCTATTTTTGGCGTGTAAAACCTGTTAACAACTGTAATTCAGGAAACTGGTCAAACATATATACTTTTAGAACTAGGGAAAGTACCTATGTACCCGATGATAATTTTGAACAGGCTTTAATTGACTTAGGATACGACTCACCTCCTTTAGACAATTATATATCAAAAGCCACAGCTTCTAGTATCCGAAGACTAGATGTTACAGAAAAGGAGATAAATGACTTAACTGGAATTGAAGACTTCTCAGATCTTTACTATTTAAAACTAAACGAAAACAATATCTCTACAATAGATGTTAGCAACAATCTAAACTTAAGGTACCTATACATAACTGACAACAACCTTACAAACATCAATATTAGTCAAAATGAACGTCTTCACAGTTTAAACCTAAGCGGAAACAACATCTCCGCTATAGACATTAGCCAAAATACAAGTTTACAATATTTATACTTATTTAAAAATACGATAAGCTCTCTAAATGTAACCAACCACATTCAATTAAAACATCTAGGATGTAGCTATAATTCTTTAACAACTATAGATATTAGTCAAAACACACTCTTAGAATCACTTCAAGTTTCTGATAATTATTTGAATTCTTTAAATATTGAAAACAATACATTGCTTGAACTCCTAAGCTGTAGCGACAACTATTTAACAGATTTAAATGTAACAAATCACACAGCATTATCGAAGTTATATTGTTCAGAAAATCAATTAAAAACTCTAGATCTTAGCAACAATGCTAACCTTACTAAGCTATCTTGTGGTTCTAATTCACTTACATCTCTAAACTTAAAAAACGGCAATAACAATCTTTTAGAATACTTGTATACACGAGAAAACCCTGATTTAGCATGTATACTTATAGACAACATTAACGAAGAAACTCCATCTTCATGGTATATAGATACCACAAGCTCTTATGCTGAAAATTGTGATTATGTAATTTTCAAAGACATCTTAATCACAACAACATCTGAAACTTGTACTGGAAAAAACAACGGAAGCATTAAGATTGATACAAATACTGAAAAAGAATACAACCTTACTTTGAATGGATTGAACAACGGTATTTTCCAAACTTCAAAAACATTCTCAGACCTAAGCTCTGGGGATTATGAAGTATGTTTATCCTATGAAGACAATACACAGTGCTTTATTGCAGAAGTATCCTCCCCTGTTTCAGTGGCTGCCAAAAGCACAACCTCAGGCAATAAAACTTCTTTTACCATTGAACAAGGTACAGCTCCTTACAACGTAACTTTAAATGGAAAAGAGATTCTAAAAACAACAGCACCTGCTTTCACTATTGAAACTAACCCAGGAGATGCTATAGAAATTAAAACCAGTATTGCTTGTGAAGGAAGTATTCATAAAAAAATGAGTATTGCTGAGCTTGTACAAGTAACACCAAACCCTACAAAAGGAGACTTAAGTATCAACACACATACACAAGGAACAACCCTCATAGAAGTATACAACCCATACTCACAGTTGGTTTTTTCAAAAACAGACACCTCAAACACTGGTAAGATTTCCATTGATTTAGGAGACCAACCTGATGGTCTTTACTTTGTAAAACTCCAAACAAACAATGAAAAATTTATTTTTAAAATTTTAAAACAATAAACTGCTATGAAAAAGATACTATTTATACTCTGTTTTTCTGCCATTATTGTGTCTTGTAAAAAAGACAACACAACTGAAGAGACACCAAATACAGCACCATCTGTACCAACATTGATACATCCTGCAAATAATCTTTTTTGTCTTGATAATCTCATTTCATTTGAATGGAACTCATCAACAGACCCTGAAAAAGATGACATTGATTATGTTGTCGAGGTTTCAAAACACATTTCTTTTACAACAATTGAAGCTACTTTTACCAAAAAAGGTATAAGTCATTTGCTTTCTTTAGATGAGGGAGTTTCTTATTTCTGGAGAATAAAGGCTGTTGATAATAAAGGTGCCTCAAGTGCCTACTCTAACGTCAATAACTTTTATACAGAAGGTACAGTCACAAACCATATACCCTATGCTCCAACACTTATTAGCCCTCAATTAAATGAAATTACAAATAATAACACTTTATTAGAGTGGTCTGCAAAAGATGAAGACGACAACGATACCTTAAGCTTTGACCTGTATTTGGGAACAGATAGAACCAATCTAGAAATCAAAGCTCAAAACATCAGCAGTACCTCATACACAATTAACGACCTAACAAACAATCAAGAATATTTTTGGAAAATAGTAGTAAAAGACAATAAAAATGGACAAGCTATAGGGCAAATTTGGAATTTTAAAACTCCTTAAACCTTTTAACTTAAAGTTTCAACTTCTCTAAAAAACTCCATAAAACAATTCCTGTAGTTACAGAGATATTTAACGAGTGTTTGGTTCCAAACTGAGGGATTTCTATACAGAAATCTGAAGCTGAAACAACCTCTTGTTGTACTCCTTTTACCTCATTACCCATTACAATTGCGTATTTTTTATCAGAAAACACTTTAAAATCCTGCAACATAGTAGCGTTTTCTGCCTGTTCAATAGAAGCAACCATAACACCTTCGCTTTGTAACTTTTTAACCAATGTCAATGTATCTTCAACATACTCCCAATCTACAGATTCCGTAGCACCTAAAGCTGTTTTATGAATGTCTTTATTCGGCGGAACTGCCGTTATTCCACACAAATAAATTTTCTCAACTACAAAACCATCACTGGTTCTAAAAACAGAACCGATATTATTCAAGCTTCGAATATTATCCAAAATTACTATCAAAGGAATTTTTTCAGTTTCTTTAAATTCAGAAACTTCCAATCGGTTTAACTCACTGTTTTTTAATTTTCTCATATAAAAATATTGAACCACAAAATTAGAAGGATTTCCAAAAGAACACAACTTTCAACAAGCTTCTTTTATTCCATTTTGAACATTTAAAATCCGTATATTTCAGAAAACTAACAAACCTTATATCCTCTTACTTATGAGAATGCTACTTTTCATTTTCTTTTCACTATCCCTTATTACTACATCAGCATGCAGTCCTAAAAAAAGCACAAAAAAAGCAGAGGTTATTGTTATTGACACACTCCCTAAAACTCAAAAAAATTATAGGCTTAGAAAATACGTACACGTAAAAAAGCTATATATGAGACTCTCTAAACCCGTTACTGACTTATGTATAAAACATAAAGTTCCACCAGGAGCTGTATTAAGTATTATGAGTTTAGAATCTGGCTGGGGACAAGGTTATGTTGGACAAATAACAGGAAACTTCTTAAGTTTAAATGCTGTTGGAAACGATGCTGAATTACCTGCACTAGAACTACCTTCTGTAAACAAAACCGGGATTGTTCTTTTTGACAAAAATGAAATTTCAAAATACCAAGAAGAAGAATTGACATGGAAAAAAAGACCTGCTTCTTTAAAAAAAGATTACAGACCACCACCTTATGCTGGCACTAAAGAAAACTTAGCATATCTTATCAATAACCCTACAAATATGACTCAGGCTAACTTAGAAAATGTTTCTGATTTTGTAAGTCGTTTTATCTCCTCTAAAAGCAGCATTACAGCCTATCGTGAAGCTAGAAAAATGCTAGATGAACAAATTGAACAAAACGGAATCAAAATCCTTTTCGACAAAAAACTCAATGAAAAATTTATAAAAACCATTGGGGGTCGACCTAATTCTTACAATTTTAGAGAAACATGGCCCGTAAAAGTACTTTCAATTATGAATGGTGTTGGAGCTGTAGAAATATCAGAAGACCTGCACAACAACATCCCTTTTTCTACAGCCTGGACAAAATAAAACGAGTCATTTATTTAAACAATATACATCCTTTACAAAAACACAATAACAGTTCATTTTTAACTCATTACACCTCCATTTCTTAAAACCAGAAAGCTTGTAAAATATCACATAAAATATGTATTTTCGCAACTCAATTGAATATGCAGTAAAATGAGTGCAAAATTTAGAGAACACAAAGGATTAAGCCTAACCAATATAGCTGAAGAAACCCAAAAATTTTGGAAAGAAAACAACATCTTCCAAAAAAGTATTAGCCTAAGAGAAGGCAAAGAACCATACGTGTTTTTTGAAGGACCTCCTTCTGCTAATGGATTGCCAGGAATTCATCATGTTATTGGTCGTACTATCAAAGATATTTTTCCTCGATACAAAACCATGAAAGGGTACAAAGTTGAGCGTAAAGCTGGATGGGATACACATGGATTACCTGTTGAACTAGGAGTAGAAAAGGAATTGGGTATTACCAAAGAAGATATTGGATCTAAAATTTCAATTGAAGAATACAATGACGCTTGTAGAAAAGCAGTCATGAAATACACAGACGTTTGGAACAACCTTACCGAAAGAATTGGTTACTGGGTAGATATGGAGAACCCATATATTACCTACAAACCAAAATACATGGAAAGTGTTTGGTGGTTATTATCTCAATTGCACAAAAAAAATCTTTTATACAAAGGATACACCATTCAACCATACTCTCCAAAAGCAGGAACAGGTTTAAGTTCACACGAAATCAATCAACCAGGAGCTTACCAAGATGTTACTGATACAACCATCGTAGCACAGTTTAAAGCCATCAAAAATACATTACCCGAAAGGTTACAAAATATTGATGGAGATGTTCACTTTTTAGCTTGGACAACTACTCCTTGGACACTACCTTCAAATACTGCATTAACTGTTGGTCCTAAAATTGACTATGTAGCTATAAAATCTTTCAATCAATACACTTTTAAAGCCATTACAGTGGTTTTAGCAAAAGCATTGGTAGGAAAGCAATTTGGTAAAAAATTCTTTGCTGTTGAAAACGAAGCCGATTTAGCTTCTTATAAAGAAGGTGATAAAAAAATTCCTTTCATCATTGCAGATGAATACAAAGGAACAGACTTAGTAGGTTCTAAATTTGAGCAACTATTACCTTTTGCATTACCTTACGAAAACCCTGAAAATGCTTTTAGAGTTATTGGAGGTGATTTTGTTACTACAGAAGATGGTACAGGTATTGTACACACTGCACCTACTTTTGGTGCCGACGATGCCATGGTTGCCAAACAAGCAACCCCTGAGGTTCCACCAATGTTGGTTTTGGATGAAAATGAAAACCCAATTCCATTAGTAGATTTACAAGGAAAATTTACAAAACATGTTGGACCTTACGCTGGTAAATATGTTAAGAATGAATATTACAATGAAGGAGAAGCTCCTGAAAGATCTGTAGACGTAGAAATTGCCATTCAACTGAAAGAAGAAAACAAAGCCTTTCATGTAGAAAAATACAAACACAGCTACCCTCACTGTTGGCGAACAGATAAACCTGTTTTATACTATCCATTAGACTCTTGGTTTGTAAAAGTTACCGAGAAGAGAGATCGTATGTTTGAATTAAACGAAACAATTAACTGGAAACCAAAAGCAACAGGAGAAGGGCGTTTCGGAAACTGGTTAAAAAACGCAAACGACTGGAATCTTTCTCGTTCTCGTTACTGGGGAATTCCATTACCTATATGGAGAACTGAAGACGGAGCAGAAGAAATTATAATTGGTTCTGTAGAAGAATTAAAAAATGAAATACAAAAAGCAATCGAAGCAGGAGTAGAATCTAAAGATGTATTTGCCAATTTTAAAATTGGAGACATGTCTGAAGAAAACTATGCTAAAATTGACTTACATAAAAATATCGTAGATCAAATTACCTTAGTTTCTCCTTCTGGAAAAGCTATGAAACGTGAATCTGATCTAATCGATGTTTGGTTCGATTCAGGATCTATGCCTTACGCACAATGGCACTACCCTTTCGAAAATAAAGAACTGATTGATAACAACAAATTTTACCCAGCCAATTTTATTGCTGAAGGAGTAGACCAGACTCGTGGATGGTTTTATACCTTGCATGCAATTAGCACTATGGTGTTTGATTCTATTGCTTATAAAAATGTAGTATCAAACGGATTGGTATTAGACAAACATGGTAAAAAAATGTCTAAACGTTTAGGAAATGGTATCGACCCATTTGAAACAATGGATAAATTTGGACCAGATGCTACTCGTTGGTATATGATTGCTAATGCAAATCCTTGGGACAACCTTAAATTTGATATTGATGGGATAGATGAAGTTCGTAGAAAGTTCTTTGGAACACTATACAACACCTATTCATTCTTTTCTCTATACGCCAACCTAGACAATTTCAACTACGTCGAAGCTGATATCGAAATTTCTAAAAGACCTGAAATAGACCGTTGGATTTTATCAGAATTAAATACATTAATCAAAAACGTAGACAAATTCTACGAGGAATACGAACCTACAAAAGCAGCCAGAGCTATTCAAGATTTTGTATCTGAAAATCTAAGTAACTGGTTTGTACGTTTAAGTAGAAGACGTTTCTGGAAAGGAGAATACCAACACGATAAAATTTCTGCCTACCAAACACTGTACACTTGTATGTTAACTGTAGCCAAATTAGGGGCTCCTATTGCTCCTTTCTTTATGGATAGCTTATACAAAGATTTAACAAATGCCACAGAAGGAGAACACGCAGAGTCTATCCATTTAGTTGATTTCCCTATCTATGATGAAGCTATTATAGATGAGAACCTAGAACGAAAAATGCAAAAAGCACAGCAAATTTCTTCAATGGTATTGTCTTTACGTAAAAAAGAAATGATTAAAGTAAGGCAACCTCTACAAAGAGTCATGATCCCTATTTTAGACGAAAAAGATCGTGAAGATATTTTAGCCGTTCAAGATCTAATTATTTCTGAAGTAAACGTAAAAGAAATTGAGCTGATTGACGACGCTTCTGGAATCTTAGTTAAAAATATAAAACCAAACTTTAAAGTCTTAGGACCTAAGTTTGGAAAAGAAATGCGTTTTGTAGGTGCTGCTGTTCAAAAGTTTACACAAGAAGACATTGCTACCCTTGAAAAAGAAGGAAAAATTTCTTTAGAAATAAACGGAAAATTTGTAGATTTAACCACGGATGAGGTAGAAATTTCTTCTCAAGATATTGAAGGTTGGCTAGTAGCTAACCAAGGAGGTATTACTGTTGCCCTAGATGTTAATATCTCTGATAAATTGAAAAAAGAAGGAGTTGCTCGTGAACTTATAAACCGTATTCAAAACATACGTAAAGAATCTGGTTTTGAAGTAACCGACAAAATCAAACTCTCTATTGAAAACAATGACATTCTAACAAATGCCATTCAAGAAAACGAGAACTACATTAAAAATGAAACGTTGACAAACGATTTGGAATTTGTAGAAACTGTTGAAAATGGAATCGAGGTTGAATTTGATGATATCAAAACAAAGTTATTAATCTGTAAAATCTAATTAATTATGGAAAGCGAAAACATAGTAAAATACAACGACGCAGATTTAGAGGAATTCAAACAAATTATTCTAAAAAAGCTAGCAAGAGCCCAAGAAGATTTAGAAATATTAAATAGCTCTTACAAAAATGATAGTACAAACGGAACTGATGATACTTCGCCTACCTTTAAAGCTTTTGAAGCAGGAGCTGAAACAATGGCTAAAGAATCAAATGTACAATTAGCTATACGTCAAGAGAAATTTATTCGTGATTTGAATAATGCTCTTTTAAGAATAGAAAACAAAACTTATGGTATTTGTAGAGCTACTGGTAAATTGATTCAAAAAGAACGTCTAAAATTAGTACCACACGCTACACTAAGTATTGATGCAAAAAAAGCACAATCATAATTAATAAAGACCTTTAAAAAACAACTTCTTTAACTTTTAAAGAAGTTGTTTTTATTTATACTCCTTATGGATTTAAAAAAAGCAACCCTCATCATTTTTATCGTATTAGCTATAGATCAACTTAGCAAAATATGGATTAAAACAAACTTTGTTCTAGGAGAAGAAATTTATGTCTTCAGTTGGTTCAGAATTCACTTTATTGAGAATAATGGAGCTGCTTGGGGTGCTGAATTAGGAGGTAAAACAGGAAAACTGATACTTACTCTTTTCCGTTTGTGTGCTATTGCAGGAATTGGATACTGGCTAAATAGTTCTATCAAAAAAAATGCACATAAACTTTTAATACTCTCTATTTCCTTAATTTTTGCTGGAGCTCTAGGAAATATTATTGATTCTGTTTTCTATGGAATTATATTCGACCACTCCAACTACCAAATAGCTACTTTATTCTCTAACACGCCTTATGGATCTGTTTTTCATGGAAAAGTTGTAGACATGCTTTATTTTCCTATGTGGCAAGGTATTTTACCTACTTGGATTCCTAAATTTGGCGGACAACATTTTACTTTTTTCAATGCTATCTTTAATATTGCAGATTCTGCCATTACAATAGGAGTTACTATACTTATAGTCTTCGGGAATACAATATTTCCTAAAGAAGAAAATTGATAACAAACCCTCTTAAATTAAGTAATAAATTTAATTTACAGAACTCATTTTAATTACGGATTTCATATCCATATCCATTGCCTGTCCTTGAACAGACACTTTCATTTTCATATCCATATTTATCAATGATGAAATGGTTTCTCCTGTTTTCCTATCCAGTAAAATATCTCCACCTATAACGGCATCTGTTACAGAAACACCTTCTAAAGATTCTACAGAATTTGTTACTCCAGAAACGGTTACTTCCAACGTTTTTTTGTTAATTTTCTCAAGTGTATATGTAAATTCAACCTCTCCTACTTGAGCCATAGGTACTTTTACACCCCAACTTCCTCCCAAAGCAACTTTTTCTTCTGGGAAATGGATAAACTGATTTGTCATTCTTTCTTGAAGCTCTTCAGCCTTATCTGCTGGAATATCTGTAAACAATTTTAGTAAATCTAAAGGTTCAGCCATCTTTCCTAATGTAGTTACTTTAGCATTTATAGACTGACCTAGCACTCCTTCAAAAGCTTCATTTAACTTCTCTGCAAAAGGACTTGTTTGTATTTCTTTCTCTGAATCATACTCTCCACTCATCATAGGGTTACTCATTGTCATTTTCATCCTCTCAAAAACAACTTCCATGTCATTGATGTCATTTTTCCTTCCTAGAGTTTTATAATCTACATCAAATACCATCCCCATTTTAGTAACTATTTTTTGATCTTGGAAATACATACTCATATCCATATCCATCACAATTTCTGTTTCATGTACTGATCCCACTTCTGGTTTTAAACGCATTTCAACAGACTTCTGAGCAAAAGAAATCACTACGAATAAGAACAATATACTTGTAAGAATTTTTTCCTTCATAATTGGCTTTATTAATGTATTCAAATGTAACTAATCTACTGTTAATACAATAGTTAAAAAAAGCCTTAAGAAATTTCTTAAGGCTTTAGATTTATTTTGCTTTTTGTAGCCATTTGGCTACAGACACTTCATCGTGAATTATACTTCTTAAATCTACAATAGAAACACGTTTCTGTTCCATAGTATCTCTGTGTCGTATAGTAACTGATTTGTCTTTTAAACTATCATGATCTACTGTAATACAAAATGGTGTCCCTGCAGCATCTTGTCTTCTATAACGCTTCCCTACAGCATCTTTTTCATCATAAATCACATTAAAATCAAATTTTAAGTCATCTACTATTTGTTTTGCCACCTCTGGCAATCCATCTTTTTTAACTAATGGAAAAACAGCTGCTTTTGTTGGTGCTAACACTGCTGGCAATTTCAATACTGTTCTACTTGTTCCATTTTCTAAAGCTTCTTCAACCAAAGAATTTGAAAATATAGCTAAAAACAATCTATCTAACCCTACAGATGTTTCAACAACATATGGTACATAACTTTCTCCTAATTCAGGATCAAAATACTGTAATTTTTTACCTGAATGCTCTTCGTGTGCTTTTAAGTCAAAATCAGTACGAGAATGTATTCCTTCTAGCTCTTTAAAACCAAACGGAAATCTAAACTCAATATCTGCTGCAGCATCGGCATAATGTGCTAATTTATCATGATCGTGGAAACGGTAATTATCTTCTCCTAAACCTAATGATTTATGCCATTTTAAACGTGTTTCTTTCCACTGTTCGTACCATTCTTTTTGAGTCCCTGGACGTACAAAAAATTGCATTTCCATTTGTTCAAACTCACGCATTCTAAAAATAAACTGACGCGCTACAATCTCATTTCTAAATGCTTTTCCTGTTTGTGCTATTCCAAAAGGAACTTTCATTCTTCCTGTTTTTTGCACATTCAAGAAATTTACAAAAATTCCTTGTGCTGTTTCTGGACGTAAATACAAATCCATTGCTGAATCTGCAGAAGCTCCCAACTTAGTACCAAACATTAAATTGAATTGCTTTACTTCTGTCCAGTTTTTTGATCCAGAAAGTGGACATGCAATCCCTAATTCTTCAATTAAAGCTTTTACATCTTCCAAATCTTCCTTTTCCAAAGACTGCCCCATCCTTCTTAAAATAGCGGCTCCTTTCTCTTTATTAGCTAATACTCTAGGGTTTGTTGCTAAAAATTCTTCTTTATTAAAAGCATCTCCAAAACGTTTTTTAGCCTTGGCTACTTCTTTCTCTATTTTGGCATCTAACTTCCCTACATAATCTTCTATCAAAACATCTGCTCTATAACGTTTTTTAGAGTCCTTATTATCTATCAAAGGATCATTAAAAGCGTCTACATGCCCTGAAGCTTTCCACGTAGTTGGGTGCATAAATATTGCAGAATCTAACCCTACAATATTATCATTCATTTGAACCATGGCCTTCCACCAATAGTCTCTAATATTTTTCTTTAATTCAACACCGTTTTGAGCGTAATCATATACTGCACTCAACCCGTCATAAATTTCACTTGACTGAAATACGTAACCGTATTCTTTTGCATGTGAAACTACTTTTTTAAACTGATCTTCTTGCTTTGCCATGCTGCAAAAATAAGTATTTTACTTGCAAAAATACTCTTCTTAAAAAAAATTCTCAAAGTACTCTATCCAAAGACAGAGCCTTCTTTTGAAAGCATAAAAAAAGCGAAGTTTTCACTTCGCTTTTTTTATATATTTAGTTCAACCAATTAGAAAATTCCTAATATACTTGATCTTAATTTTACTTTTGTAACTCCTACAAGACGTCCTGTCATATATACTTCAACAATATAATTTCCTTTCATTGTAGTTGATCTATCTAGAGGGCTAATTGTTACCACATCTTCAGACTCATTTCTAAACTCAATTGTAGCACTATCTGAGTATGCTACTTCTTCACCATCAATTTCTATTTTTCCTTTAGGCGCAACAACAGCTCCTTTAGCATCTTTAATTACAAAATAAACTTCTTTATTTCCAGCATCTGCCAATTGATTCTCTTCAATAGTAAAAGAAATTCTAAAAGCATCTGTTTTCTTATATTTTGAAGTTTCACTCAAAGATCCATCACTTCCTTTCTTCATAGAAACAACAGCCAACTTATTAATCCCTAATACAGATCCTAATGCTACCTTTTCTGCCAAATCTTTATTCTCAGCAGTTAAAGAATCATTTGCTACAGTCTGTGCTTCAATTACTTTTTTAGCTTCTGTAACTTCTCCTAATAATAATCCGTTTTGAGCAGTTAAAGAATCTATTTGAGCTAACAAAGCTTTGTTTTCTGCTTGCAACACATAGACTCTGCTTTTGTATTTTTTAATCAAGTTATAACTTGCTTTTCTTTCTCTAGACAATGTGTCTTTGTAAGCAATGATGTCTTTTCTAGCTGCATCCAACTTCTCTTGTAATGCTGTGTTTTCACTAGACTTAGCATCTAACTTCACCAACATTGCGTCTAATTCTGCTTTAATTTCAGTTCTTTCTGCTTCTAATTGAAGTGTTATTTTAGTGTTTTCTGAATTTGCATAAAATGCATACACAGCAACCAACAACAATAAAACCGCTAAGATTACTGTAACTAACTTACTTGATTGTTTATTTTCCATTTTAGTTTGGACTTAAATTAATGTTATTCGGTGCAAAAATAACATTATTAATTAAATAAACTAAAATAACTGAATTATATAGTATATTTTTTAAAAAACTTATTAAGAATTCCCTTAATTTTATCACAAAAAACGCTATGATTTTACCTCTAATTAAAAAGCTATTGGGGCTCTTTTACCCTAATAGTTGTTATTGCTGTGACGAACTATTATTAGAAAACGAAAAACAAATTTGCACTCGTTGTCGCCATGACCTCCCTTTTGCAAACTATACACAACTAGAAAACAACCCTATTGAAAAAGCTTTTTGGGGAAAGATTTCTATCGATTCTGCAACTGCTTTACTCATTTATAAAAAAAAAGGAAAAACTCAAAAGCTACTCCACCAACTAAAATATAAAGGCAAACAAGATATTGGAGAGCTAACGGGAAATATTTTAAGTGAAGAATTATCTATAAGTAACCGCTTTACAAAAATAGACTGTATTGTCCCTGTACCTCTTCACCCTTTAAAATTTAAAAAAAGAGGATACAACCAACTTACGTTATTTGGGGAGTCGTTATCAAAAAACCTCAACATTCCTTACATAGATAATGCTTTAATTAAAATAAACACATCAAAAACTCAGACAAAGAAAAACCGATTTGAAAGATGGAGGAACACCCAACTTAACTACAAACGAAATCTTGATATTAATTTAGAAAACAAACATGTTTTATTAATTGATGATGTAATTACCACAGGAGCCACCTTAGAAGCTTGTGCTATTGAATTATTAAAAACTCCAAATCTTAAAATTAGTATTGCTACAATAGCGTATACCGAATAAATTAATTTCAAGACCCCACCATATCTCTTAAAAATAAAAATGTAATTTTGTCGTAAATTTTCACTCATGAAAAACCTATTTAGTGTTTTCGTAATTGCTTTAATTATTACGGTTTCTTTTACAAAATGTGCTCGAAAAGGGAGTCCTAGTGGAGGTCCTATTGACTCTATTTCTCCCGTAATGGTAATTGCAAAACCTGAATACAAATCCGTAAACTTTAAGGAGAAAAAAATAAAATTAAGTTTTGATGAATTTATTCGATTTAAAGATTTAAACAAGCAGTTAATTATATCTCCTCCTATGAAAAATGCTCCTATCATTAGTCCTCAAGGAGCACCGAGTAAAAATATTACGATAAAAATATTAGATACTTTATTGGAAAATACAACATATTCTATCAATTTTGGAAATAGTATTGTTGATAATAATGAAGGGAATAAATTAGGGAGATTTAAATATGTTTTTTCTACGGGTAGTTATGTAGATTCTTTTGCTGTTTCTGGAAAAGTAAAAAATGCTTTTAGCAAAGAAACAGACAAAAACGTTTCAATACTATTGTATACAATAGATGAAAAATTTTCAGACTCTACCATTTACAAAGAAAAGCCTACTTATGTAACAACCACACTTGATACTACTGCATTTGAAATAACAAACATTAAAGAAGGAAAGTATTTACTTGTAGCATTAAAAGACTTTAGCAACGATTACAAATATAGCCCTAAGCACGATAAAATTGCTTTCATCAAAGAACCCATTACTATACCTACAGATTCTAGTTATACATTAGAACTATTTAAAGAAAACTTAGAATATAAGTTACGCCGTCCGTTAGAAAACAGGAAAGGAAAAATTATTTTTGGCTTTGAAGGTGATATTTCTGATACCAAAATTAAACTTCTCAGTAAAACCCCTAAAGGTTTTAAGAGCTTTTTAAATTTTGAACCCAATAAAGATACTTTAAATTATTGGTTTACTCCTTTTGAAGCAGACTCTTTGGTTTTTGCTGTTTCTAGAAAAGACTCTATTAAAAACTACACCGTAAAACTAAGAACTTCTAAAATTGATTCTTTAGAATTTAAAAATACAGTTGCTTCTATATTACACCCTAAAGACAGCTTTCAAATCCAGACAAACAAACCTATTGAAAATATCAATGCTGCAAAAATTGCTCTTTTTGACAAAGACACTGTTTCGGTTCGCTTTACACCTAAATTGAATAAAAATAAAACCACGGTATTCATTGACTTCAAACGACAAAGAAATCAAAATTACCAACTAATCATGCTACCTAATAGTGTTACAAGTTTTCACGGAAAAACAAATGATACTTTAATGTATAACTTTAAAACTGTTGACATTGAAGAATATGCGGTATTAGAATTGCAATTAAGAAATGCTAATCATAAAAATTTATTGATTGATTTAATTGATGGTAATGAAGTAATTTCTGAACGAAAAATATCTAATGGTAAAACAGACTTCATTTTTAATGATATAAAACCTGGAAGTTATTTTATTAGAGTTATTGTAGACGAAAACAATAATAAAAAATGGGATACTGGTAGCTTCTTAAAGAAAATACAACCCGAAAAAGTAATTCATTTTAACACTGAACTAAAACTAAGAGCCAATTGGACTGTTAGTGAAACTTTTACAGTACCTTAAACAAAAAAGAGGAGCTTTAAAGCTCCTCTTTTTTGTTTTTACTTATTTTCTTAATAAATTAAACTAACTTCTTAAGTCCCAGAATAACTCCTAGGTGAATTCCTTCGTGGAATAAATTAAAACTAATAGCATCATTAATTGAAGAAAGTGTTACCCCCACACTTGTTTCATAAGCTTCATAATTTTTAAAAATACCTGCATTGTAGTTTTTCTCTAATTCTGAAGGCAAGCTTACAAACAACTTTTTAAATTCCTCAAATTCTTCTAGTGAAATTTCTCTTGTAGGCGCCTCTCCTTTTCTATAAAAATCTATCATCTCCTTAGATACTAAAAAAGGAACCTTTGAACGTCCGTAACACAACAATTGCTCTGTAACCACCAAGTGCCCTATATTCCAAGCAATATTATTTTTAAACCCTTTAGGAATTGTATTTAACTGTTCTATTGTTAAACCATCAATTACTTTAAGCATCAAAGCCCTTCCTTTTTTAAGATTTACAAACTGCTGTTCCATATTTAAATTTTAATTTTTATAAATTTTCAATAAAAGTATTCATTTTTAAACACTCTTAATCTGATAAAACCAATTAATTTTACAAGCAGAATTTGTACAACCTGCAATACATTTATATCATGAAAAAAATATATTATTTAAAAACCTGCGATACTTGTCGTAGAATTTTAAAAGAAATCAATACAGAAGGCATTACCCTTCAAGAGATTAAGGAAGAACCTATTACAGTAGCTCAACTTGAAGAAATGCACAAATTATCATCTAGCTACGAAGCTCTTTTTAGCAAAAGAGCAAAAAAATACAAAGAGCTTGGCTTAAAGGATCTAAAATTGACTGAAGAAGATTACAAACAGTATATTTTAGAAACATATACTTTTCTAAAAAGACCTGTTGCCATTATTGAAAATCAGATTTTTATTGGCAACAGTAAAAAAACTATTGAAGCTTTAAAAACTGCTTTGAGTTAATTTTAAAGTTCATCCATAAAAAAAGAGAGACGATCGTCTCTCTTTTTTTATTTGAAATAATTTCAATTATTTTTTAGCATATAACATCGGATTCAACTCATCATCGTTATACATTTTCATTTGCTTATACACTTTCATGTATTTGTCTCCATTTTCTATATCCGACAATAAATCGTCAATAGCAGTAGACAAATCTACACGTTGCTCTAACAAGATATCTAGTTTTACTTGACAAGCTTTTTTATGATCTTCTGAAGCTGACTCTCTAATAACTTCTTCGTTCATATGATATATTTTCAAAGCCAAAATAGACAATCGATCAATTGCCCAAGCAGGACTTTCTGAGTTTATTTTTGCAGTTTCCTTAGGTGCAACAGCTTCATATTTCTTTAAAAAATAACTATCTATATACTCTACCATATCTGTTCGATCTTGGTTAGAGGCATCTATTTTTCTTTTCAAAACCAATGCTTCTTCTGGATTGATATCTGGCAACCTAATAATATCTTCAAAATGCCATTGTACAGTATCTATCCAACATTTTCTATACAACAAATGCTCCAATGTATTGTTGTCATAAATATTTTCAAAAGATTGATCCACACTATCAACAATATGGTATTTCGCTATTACACTGTCAAAAATCTTATTATAATCTGCTGCTTTCATTCTTTGTTATATTTGTTATGCAAACTTACGAGTTATTAATGTAATAAAACGTTCTTCATACTCTTCTTTTCCAGACCAGTCATAATCTGGTTTTACCATTTTAGCTACAAACTTTTTAGCTTCTTTTTCACTCTTAAAAGAGTTTAATTGAGATAATACTCTATTAAAATCTTCTTGACTCCCTTCAAACAAATGTTTCACAAAAGCAATTCGGTCATTCAGTCCTATTTGTAAATTGCTACGAACCAAAGTATCATTCAATGTCTTCTTAGTTGTTTCAACACGTACTGCTTTCTCAAAAATGTCTGTAGCAACATCTAAAGGAATAGTTCCCTGAAATTCTTCTTCTAATGATTTTTTTGAAGTTTTATTTACCTCAACCTCTGTTGTTTTTTGTGTTAGAGAAAACAAGTCTTTTATTTCTTCCTTTTCTATCTCATTCGTTTGTGGCACTTCTTCTACTACTTCAGAAACTACCTCCTCCTTTTCAACAACAATTTCTTTCTTGGTTTCAACAATAGTTTCTTTTACAGTAACTGTTTCTTTCTGCTCCTCTTGAATAGTTTCTTCCTGAACAGGGGTTGCTACGACAGGCTGTTTTTCTTCTACTACTTTTACTTCAGCCACAACAGGTGTATCCATTTTTTTTAGAACCACTTCCTTTTCTTCTTCTGTTGCTATATTAGTTGCTACACTTTTATCTAAAAACTCTAAAACTGCCAGTTTCTCATACAATTTTTGGGCTTTTTCTTTTAAAGCAACCACATCGTCCTTATTCTTCATTCGTAAGATATTATGGGCAATACTTACTAATTCTGACTCTAATTTTTTGTGCATAACTTGTAACTTTAGTTTACTAAATAACAGCTTTATTTTAATAATTTTGCAAGAATGCGGCACTATTTTTTTTCTAAGCCGTAAAAGCTTTAAAATTACAAAATGTTTCTTGAAAATACGGTAAATCATACAGAACAATTTGGGTGGATAGAGGTTATCTGTGGCTCTATGTTTTCTGGTAAAACGGAAGAATTGATACGCAGACTTCGAAGAGCTCAATTTGCCAAACAAAAAGTAGAAATTTTTAAACCTAATATGGAAGACAGATATGATACTGAAATGGTTGTATCGCACGATGCCAATGAAATCAGATCTACTCCCGTACCCTCTTCTACAAACATTAGAATTCTTGCCACAGACGTAGATGTTGTGGGTATAGATGAAGCTCAATTTTTTGACGATGAAATTATTACTGTTTGTAATGATTTAGCAAACAGAGGTATTCGAGTTATTGTAGCTGGATTGGATATGGATTTTAAAGGAAAGCCTTTTGGCCCTATGCCTGCTCTTATGGCTACTGCAGAATATGTTACCAAAGTACATGCTGTATGTACCCAAACTGGAAACTTAGCACATTATAGCCATCGAAAAAATGAAGGTGAAGAATTGGTTATGCTAGGTGAAACAGACAAATATGAACCTTTAAGCAGGGCTGCTTATTTTAAAAAAATAAAAGAGGAAAACAACAAGTAATTCGCTATGGAAAGTCACCATACCAGTGTTTTAGAAATCAACCTAAGTGCATTAGAACACAATGTAAACTATTTCAAAAATAAACTCAATTCTGGTACAAAACTACTTGGAGTGGTAAAAGCACATGCATACGGTAATGACGCCATTCAAATATCAAAACACCTCGAAACAATTGGAGTAGATTATTTAGCTGTTGCTTATACTGATGAAGGAATAGCTCTTAGAAAAAATGGCATTACAACACCCGTATTAGTTCTACATCCTCAAATTCAAAATTTTGAATTACTAATTGAACACAAACTAGAACCTAACCTCTATTCTTTTAACACACTCAACTCTTTTTCAAAACTAGCAAAAAATAAAAAGCTTAAAAATTACCCTATTCACTTAAAATACAACACAGGTTTAAACCGTCTTGGGTTTCATAAAAATGACACTTCTGAAGTTCTTAAAATTGTGAAAACTAACACATCTGTAAAAATAGCTTCTATTTTTTCTCATTTAGCCGCTAGTGAAGATCTTAATGAAAAAGAGTTTACAAAAAGTCAAATTTCAAAATACAAGGCAATAACTGAACAATTTTTAAACGCTCTCAACTACAAACCTATTTTACATTTAACCAATACTTCTGGAGTTATTAATTACCCTGAAGCTCATTTTGACATGGTTCGCTTAGGTATAGGAATGTATGGTTTTGGAAACGATGCTTACGAAACCTCTCAATTAAAAAATGTAGGAACTTTAAAATCTATTATTTCTCAAATTCATACTATTGAGAAAGGCGAATCTATAGGTTACAACCGAGCTTTTATAGCTAAAACAACTACAAAAACAGCCACGATTCCTATTGGTCATGCAGATGGCATTCCAAGAAATTTAGGCAATGGAAACGGCTCTGTTACCATTAATAATAAACAATGCCCTATCATAGGAAATGTTTGTATGGACATGCTAATGGTAAATATTTCTGACGTAGAGTGCAAGGAAGGGGCTACTGTTACCATCTTTGACTCTCAACAAACAATAAACGAAATGGCTAAAAAATCTGACACCATTTCTTATGAAATAATTACAGGTATCTCTCAAAGAATTACCCGAAAAATAAAACATTAAGTTAACAGAATTTCTATAGAACCCACTTTACCTAAATCAAACAATACCTTTCAGAGTTTTTTTAGATGTTAAGAAAACAACTCTCGATACAAATTTGCTCATACTTCACAAATCCACTCGAGCAGACAATACAAAAAATTAGTTTTTCCCTTCAACTACTACTACTATTTCTCCTTTTAAAGTGTTTGTAGTAAAATGAGCAATCACCTCCTCTAGAGTTCCTCTTTTGGTTTCTTCAAACAATTTGGTCAATTCCCTAGAAACAGAAACTTGCCTGTCTGCTCCAAAATACTCCGAAAAATGTGTCAATGTTTTTAGTAACTTATGTGGCGACTCATAAAATATCATGGTTCTTGTTTCTTCTGCTAAAAACTGCAAACGTGTTTGCCTTCCTTTTTTAACAGGTAAAAACCCTTCAAAAACAAACTTATCATTAGGCAAACCACTATTTACCAAAGCAGGTACAAATGCAGTAGCTCCTGGCAAACACTCTACAGCAATTCCTTTTTGTACACAAGCACGTGTTAACAAAAACCCTGGATCGGAAATTGCAGGGGTTCCCGCATCAGAAATCAATGCAACAGCCTCCCCATTTGCAATACGCTCTACAACCCTATCTACCATTTTATGCTCATTGTGCATATGATGGCTCATCATTTGAGTACCTATTTCAAAATGCTTTAATAATTTTCCAGAAGTTCGGGTGTCTTCTGCTAAAATCAAATCAACTTCTTTTAAAACATTGATAGCACGAAATGTCATATCGTCTAAATTACCAATAGGTGTGGGTACCAAGTAAAGTTTTGCCTCCAAAATTTATTTTGTTTTAAGAAAATCAAAGGTAAGGAATAGTTATAGGTAGAGAAAAACCTTCTTTAAAAACATAAAGAAGGCTTTTTATGATTTAAGTTTCCTTTTTTATTTTGAATAATAATGTTTATCGAGATCCCACCCAGCATCAATAAACCACGTAAATAAATTATCCGTTATTTCAACTTTATGCACACCCCAACTCGCCTGTCCTTCTTCAGTTATCATTTCAATTTGTACTCTTCCTTCTTTATCAAATTTAACATATGAGTAATTTATAAGAATCAGATTTCCGTTATCAAAAGCCCATTTACCTTTTGATTCACTAATTACTTCTGGACTTCTTTCACCTACCTCAGTAAACACCTCACATTCTGTATCAAATCTATCAACCGTATTTAATGTGCTAAATCTTAATACTGTTCTATAAGCACCATCCCCATTAAACTCTAAAACAATACTCTGTGGCAAACTGTAACAATCTTTTAAGATCTTATGAATTTCAGGATTAGAAGGACAATCATCATTGTAAAATTCACAAAATTGACTTCCAGGTAAATATTCTTTTCCACCCTCTCCTCCTTTTATAAAATTCCATGTCCCAACCAACTTAGACAAACCACCAAAGCTTTTTACAGTAACACAAACTTCTTGCGGAGCAGAAATATTTCCATTACCATCGTATATACAAACCGTATAACAAAAAGTACCTGGCTGAATTGCTTCTCCAAAATTTACAGAAAGTTCTAAACTACTTCCCTCTTCAGTAGCTGTTTTAGACATTCTTGAAAATAAATTTGATTTCTTTTTTGAAGAAGTTTTTTTTGATGATTTAAAAGCTGTACTAGTTAATGAGCTCCTAGGAATATCTAAATACTCTGTTGCACCTTTTAATTGCAAGTAAATCCCCTCAAAATCATCGGTTGAATTTAACTTTACCGTAAAACCTTCATCAGAAAATGCCAATGCCTTCTCATCAGGAACCGTCATTGCTATAGCTCCATTTGGGTTCAATGCTTCTGTTTTTATTTCCGCTCCTGTAATTGTTAACGTTATGTCCTCTACAGGAATTATTGCTTCTTCTTGTGCTACTTTTTCTAAATCTGATTCACTCAGTTCATTCACCGTTTCATTCACTAAATCATTCTCTTCTTTTGAACAAGAGAACAAAACAAATCCCATCACTACAATTGCAACTATTATTTTTATACTTTTCATTTCCTTTTTTTAAAATTGATTGCAAATATACCAAACAAGACTCAAAAAAACACTTCAAAAACAATTCTAAATTCTACAAGCGCAGTAAAATGAAATCCTTAAATTTGCAGTCTCAAAACAAAGAATCAAAATCACATTTAGAGACCTATCAAAAATCTCTTTTAATTATAGATACAAGATGTACAGAAGTCATACGAACGGAGCATTAAGAATTGAAAATATTGACCAAGAAGTTACCTTATCAGGATGGGTTCAAAAAACTCGTGACAAAGGGTTTATGATTTGGGTAGATTTACGTGACCGTTATGGTATTACACAACTTATTTTTGATGAAGAACGTACTGACAAGGCTGTTATAGAAAAGGCAAAAACATTAGGTCGTGAATTTGTAATCCAAGTGAAGGGAACTGTTATTGAGCGTCAGTCTAAAAACGACAAAATAGCTACAGGAGCCATAGAAATTTTAGTTTCTGAACTAACAATTTTAAATGAAGCAGTAGTACCTCCTTTTACTATTGAAGATGAAACAGACGGTGGTGAAGAATTAAGAATGAAATATCGTTATTTAGATATTAGAAGAAACCCTGTAAAAGACAGTTTAATTTTTAGATCTAAAGTAGCTCAAGAAGTCCGTAACTTTTTATCTAACGAAGAGTTTATTGAAGTAGAAACACCTTATTTAATCAAATCTACTCCAGAAGGGGCACGTGACTTTGTAGTACCTTCTCGTATGAACGAAGGACAATTTTACGCCTTGCCACAATCGCCTCAAACATTTAAACAACTGTTAATGGTTGGTGGAATGGATAAATACTTTCAAATTGTAAAGTGTTTTAGAGATGAAGATTTACGTGCAGACAGGCAACCAGAGTTTACACAAATTGACTGTGAAATGGCTTTTGTGGAACAAGAAGATATTTTAAACATTTTTGAAGGATTGACGCGTCACCTTCTTAAAAAAGTAAACAATGTTGAAATTGGAGATTTTCCAAGAATGACGTTTGACCATGCCATGAAAACTTATGGAAACGACAAACCAGACATTCGTTTTGGAATGGAGTTTGGAGAGTTGAACGAAGTTTCTCAGCACAGAGATTTCAAAGTTTTTGACAGTGCCGAATTGGTTATTGGTATTGCAGTTCCTGGAGCAGCTACCTATACTCGTAAAGAAATAGACAAGTTAATTAACTGGGTAAAGCGTCCTCAAATTGGAGCTTTAGGAATGATTTACGTAAAATGTAACGAAGACGGAACTTACAAATCATCTGTAGATAAATTCTTTAACCAAGAAGATTTAGCAAACTGGGCAGAAAAAACAGGTGCCAAAGCAGGAGATTTAATCTGTGTACTTTCAGGAGACACAAATAAAGTAAGAGCCCAAATGAGTGCTTTGCGTATGGAATTAGCAGAACGTTTAGGTTTGCGTAAACCAAACGAATTTGCTCCACTATGGGTTGTAGACTTTCCTTTATTGGAATGGGACGAAGAAACAGAACGCTACCATGCAATGCACCACCCGTTTACATCTCCAAAACCAGAAGACATGCACTTATTAGATACAGAGCCAGGAAAAGTAAGAGCAAATGCCTATGACTTGGTGTTAAACGGAAATGAAATTGGTGGAGGATCTATCAGAATTTACGATAAAGATACACAAGCCTTAATGTTTGATCACTTAGGATTTACACCAGAAGAAGCAAAAGAACAATTCGGTTTCTTAATGAATGCTTTTGAATACGGAGCACCTCCACATGGTGGTTTGGCTTTTGGTTTAGACAGACTAGTTGCAATTTTAGCAGGTAAAGAAACTATTCGTGATTTTATTGCCTTCCCTAAAAACAACTCAGGAAGAGATGTTATGATTGACGCTCCTTCTGCCCTTGACAACGAACAATTAAACGAATTGAATTTAAAACTAAAATAAATTGTTATTTCATATAACGATCCTTAATTTTAATTTACAACATTTAATATTTATACTATGATTTCTACAAAAATTGCAGACGCATTAAACTATCAAATAAAACTAGAAGCAAATGCTTCTATGAAATACTTAGCCATGGCTTCTTGGGCAGAAATCAACGGGTACAACGGAGTTGCTACATTCTTCTACAACCAATCTGAAGAAGAAAGAATGCACATGTTAAAATTGATCAAATTTGTAAACGAAAGAGGTGGAACTGCTATTATTCCTGAATTAGACAAACCTGAAGGAGAGTACGAAACTTTACAAAACATATTTGTTACCTTTTTAGAAAGTGAAGAAGCGGTTACCAACAATGTTAACAAGATTGTATTTCAATGTTTAGAGTCTAAAGATTATACAGTTCATAACTTTATGCAATGGTATGTTAGCGAACAAGCCGAAGAAGAATCATTAGCTCGCACCATTTTAGATAAATTAAAAATCATAGGTAATGACACAGGTGGTTTGTACCTTTTTGATAGAGATATTGATACTTTAACAGTTACTGCTGAATAATTTTATGCTTATTTAGAATTAGTCTTTGTATATTTGCACTTATTTAGATTTAATTAAAGCAAGTGTATGTTTATAGAGGGTAACGCTATTGGGCATTTTATCAATACATCTGAAAGTACTAAAGCCTGTACTATTCAATGCAGTAAGAAAAAAAAATGTTGCAAAAAATTTAAAAAGAAAGGAAAGCAACAATGCAAAAAATGTCCTAAGATTCTAGCTTAGTACTTAGAGACATTTTTACTTTTTGATAAACAAAAATAAATGTCGCCTCAAAAGAAAAATCTCATCACTAAATTCCTGATCTGGAAATACAAACATATTTCCAATCAGCAATTTATCTACATTGTTAGTATTGTTGTAGGATTGTTATCTGGTATAGCTGCCGTAACTCTAAAAAACTTAACACACTTAATTCAAGAAGGACTAGAAGCTGAATTTATTCACAACTACCACGAAGCCTTCTATTTTATTTTTCCTCTGATTGGACTTTTTATAACCATTTTAGTTATAAAATACGTTGTAAAACACCGAGTATCACACGGTATCCCCTCAACACTACATTCCATTTCTAAGAAAAAAGGATTGGTAGAACGTTACAAAATATACAGTTCTATTCTAACAGCTCCTATAACTGTTGGGTTTGGAGGTTCTGTAGGGTTAGAAGGACCTACTGTTGCTACCTCTGCGGCTATTGGATCTAATGTTTCAAGAGTATTTCATTTAAACCAAAAATCTAGAACTTTATTAATTGGTGCGGCTGCCGCTGCTGCCATGTCGTCGATCTTTAAAGCTCCTATTGCTGCTATTATTTTTGCGGTTGAAATATTTAGTTTAGACCTAACACTTGTTTCACTAATACCATTACTATTATCATCTATTTCTGCAATATTAACTTCTTACTTTTTCTTAGGAGATGATACAATTCTACATTTTAACTTAGAAGATAAATTTACTTTAAAAGATACTGCTTACTACCTTGTATTAGGTGTTTTTTGCGGACTTACCTCTATCTATTTTAGCAAGGTTTATTTTGTAATTGGTGAATTCTTTTCAAAATTTAAAAACCCTTATTATAGATTATTAATTGGAGGGCTTGGACTTGGAGTATTGGTTTATTTTATTCCTCCTCTCTTTGGAGAAGGTTTCTATACCATTAACAACCTTTTAATTGAAGATGTTACCGAAATAGCCAACCAAAATATTTTTCATTTTACAGCAGATAGCAATTGGATCGTTATTATTTTACTTATAGGATTGATCCTCTTTAAAGTTGTAGCAACCTCAATTACTTTTGGAGCAGGTGGTGTTGGAGGTGTATTTGCTCCTACTCTATTTACAGGAAGTATTACCGGTTTTGTTGTAGCCTTATTTGCAAATACATTGCAACTTTCAGACCACCAGTTATCTCTTAGTAATTTTTCTTTAGTAGGTATGGCTGGTCTTATGGCTGGTGTTTTACACGCCCCTCTAACCGCTATTTTCTTAATTGCTGAAATCACCTCTGGACACGATCTTTTTATCCCGTTAATGATTACTTCTGCTATTTCTTATGTGATTACTAAAAAATACATTCCTTTTAATATATACGCCGCAGAATTGGCTAAAAAAGGAGAATTAATAACTCATGATAAAGACAAAAATGTTTTAATGTTAATGGACATTGATAAAATTATTGAAACCAACTTTATCCCTTTAACTCCCGAAATGAAACTAGGGTATATTGCAAAAAATGCTGTTGCAAAATCTTCTAGAAACAACTTTCCTGTAGTAAATGAAAAAAATGAATACTTAGGTGTATTACTATTAGATGACATTAGAGGAATCATGTTTGACCAATCTTTATACGAAACCGTTTCTGTAAGAGAACTTATGCACAACTCCCAAGAAATTATTTTCTACGAAAAAGACTCAATGAAAGTTATCATGAAAAAATTCCAAGATAGTGGTGCATGGAATTTACCTATTGTAAAAAACGGAAAATATTTAGGTTTTATTTCTAAATCTAGATTATTAACCGCTTACAGAAGAAAACTTATAGAAGTAACAAACTAATTGACTATGAAATTTTTTATACGAATCCTTTTATTTATTGTACTTACTTTAATTGGTACAGGTCTTTATTTAAAAAACATTCAGCATGAAAAAGGTGAATTTATTACAGGTATAGGTGTGCTTACTTTGGCTTTTATATTAATACCTTCATTCATATATCACAGATATAAAGGAAAAGATATTTCAAAATATTCCTTTAAAAACATGCAAGGTCCACAAGAAAAAGAAGACTAATTCAAGTTTCTTTTCTCAATAAAAAAACGCTTTACCAACAGGCCACACTCTTCTGCTAAAACACCTGAAACAACTTCTGTTTTTGGATGTAATGTAGTTTTACTAACTACAAAGCCTCTATGAGTATCTGAAGCTCCATAAACAATTTTTCCTATTTGTGTCCAATAACTAGCCCCAGCACACATTTGACAAGGCTCTAAGGTTACATACAAAGTACAATCTCTTAAATATTTACCACCTAAAAAATCAGCAGCAGCCGTAAATGCTTGCATCTCTGCATGTGCTGTAACATCATTCAACGCCTCCGTTAAATTATGAGCTCTGGCAATAATTTTATCTTGCATTACAATAACAGCCCCTACAGGAACCTCTCCTTTATCAAAGGCTATTTCTGCTTCCTGCAAAGCTTTTCTCATAAAATAAGTATCGTCAAAAGGATGTATCATACCTCAAAGATAAAAATCTCTCATAGCTTTTAGATATCAAACCTCATAAAGATTTTATTCCACTATAATTTACCACGAAATCGTAGTCATTAAAATACTCAATATGTGATACGGATTACTTCCTAGTAAAATTGTAATTTTGCTGCTGTGAAAAACTCTCTGTTAGAACATATCAACTCTTCAAAAGATCTCAAAAAACTATCCCCAAATCAGCTGCCTACCGTAGCTAAAGAATTGCGCAATTTTATTATCTCAGTTCTAGCAACCAAAGAAGGGCACCTAGGAGCCAGCCTTGGAGTTATTGAACTAACCATTGCTTTACATTATATTTTTGATACCCCTAACGACCTTTTAATATGGGATGTTGGGCACCAAGCATATGCTCATAAAATTCTTACTGGAAGAAAAGATGTTTTTCACACAAACAGACAACTCGGTGGAATTAGCGGTTTTCCAAATCGATCAGAAAGCACATACGATGCCTTTGGTACAGGACACTCCTCTACTTCAATTTCTGCAGCCTTAGGAATGGCAATGGCATCTAACATTAAGGGAGAAACCGAAAAACAACATATTGCTGTAATTGGAGATGCTTCTATTGCTTCTGGAATGGCTTTTGAAGGCTTAAATCATGCAGGTGTTACCAATGCTAACTTATTGGTTATTTTAAACGACAATGCCATAGGAATAGACCCTAGTGTAGGAGCTCTGAAACAGTACCTAACCAAAGCTAAAATAGGCTATAAACCAAAACAAGATAATATTATAGAAGCCTTAAATTTCAATTATTCTGGTCCTATTGATGGACATGATATTGAAGGTTTAACCAAGGAATTACTTCGTTTACAAAAAATTAAAGGTCCTAAATTTTTACACGTAATTACCACAAAAGGAAAAGGGCTGAAAAAAGCAGAACAAGATCAGGTAAAATACCACGCTCCTGGAAAGTTCAATAAAAATACAGGCGAAATTCTTATAAATAACACCAATAATCAACCTCCAAAATATCAAGATGTATTTGGACATACACTGGTTGAATTGGCTAAAAAAAATAAAAAAATCGTAGGAATTACTCCTGCTATGCCTACTGGAAGTTCTCTAAAATACATGATAGAAGCCTTTCCTGAAAGAGCTTTTGATGTTGGAATTGCAGAACAACATGCGGTAACTCTAGCCGCAGGTATGGCAAGTCAAGGGATGATTCCTTATTGCAATATTTATTCTACTTTTTTACAACGTGCATATGACCAAATTATACATGATGTAGCTCTGCAAAACCTACCTGTAATATTTTGTTTAGACAGAGCTGGAATCGTTGGTCAAGATGGACCTACGCACCATGGTGTTTTTGACATTAGTTATTTACGCTGCGTTCCTAACCTAATTATATACGCTCCTATGAATGAAATAGAGTTGCGTAATATATTATATACTGCCCAATTAGAAATAAAACAACCTATTGCTATAAGATACCCTCGAGGGAAAGGAGTAACCATAAACTGGAAGCAACCTTTTGAAAAAATAGAAATAGGTAAAGGTACTTGCATTCAAAAAGGTACCCAACTAGCTATTATATCATGTGGAACCATTGCTAACAATGTAAATAATGCTTTAAAAGAATTCCCACA
The DNA here is from genome assembly GCA_965243265.1 of Flavicella sp. GTDB lineage: Bacteria > Bacteroidota > Bacteroidia > Flavobacteriales > Flavobacteriaceae > Flavicella. The sequence goes on along the minus strand of CBDEUL010000005.1, from coordinate 411,184 downwards.
TTCAGAAAAAATAGCACATTATAACTTAGGTTTTATAAAACCCTTAGACCAAGAATTACTTCAAACTATTTTTAATACGTTTGACACTATTATTACCATTGAAGACAATGTAATAAAAGGAGGATTTGGAACTGGTATTTTAGAATTTGCTCAAGAAAATAATTACAAAAACACCTCAATTACAACACTAGGTATTTCCGATACATTTGTAACTCATGGAACTACCGAAGAACTTTATAAAATAGAAAAATTAGATCCCGAATCTCTCCAGAAAATTTTTATAGAAACTATCTAACCCCATTTTGGCACTCATTTTGATGCATTTTTTTTAAGAATCATTATGAAATTACAAATACTCGCTTTTATATGTCTCCTAAACAGCTTCACCGGATTTGCTGTAGTAACTCCTCCCTCAGAAACAGAAAAAGACTCTGTTCCTCCTGAACTTTGGCAACATATACATAAATTTGGAATAATTCTCACACAAACGTCTTTTGTAAACTGGAGTGCTGGAGGTAACAATTCCATTGCAGGTATACTTACTCACAATACAGAATTGAATTATAAAAAGAACCGATTATTTTGGGACAATAAACTAAGAGCTCGTTTTGGACTTAATAAAGAAGAAGGTACAGATACCCGAAAAACAGACGATGTTTTGGAGATCAACTCTAATTTAGGTTATCAAAGTAGTGAAACTTCGAGATGGTACTATTCCAGTAGGTTTAATTTTAGAACTCAGTTTGCAAAAGGGTACAAATACCCTGATAGAGACAATGAAATTTCTGACTTCTTTGCACCTGCCTATCTATTCCTAGGGGCGGGTACCCAATATACAGATACCATAAGAAAATTTAAATTTTATGCCTCACCACTTACAAATAAAATTACTTTCGTATTAAATCAAAAACTTTCAGACGAAGGTGCTTTTGGTGTTAATAAAGGTGAAAAAGTAAAGTCTGAATTTGGAACATTAGTAACAGGAGATTGGACTTATCAATTAATGAAAAATATTGAGATGAAAAACAGGCTAAGTTTATACTCTGACTATATTAATAGGTTTGGTAATATTGATGTTGATTGGGAGTTATCTATAAAAATGACTGTTAATAAATATGTCACAGCTAATCTGGGTACACATGTTATTTATGACGACGATGCTGTAATTGAAGGGGAACCCAATGCAAGAGTTCAACTAAAACAATTATTAGGAGTTGGTATTACGTATCAACTTCCTTAAAAACGAAACCGGAGTAAAAACTCATGTGTTCCAGAAGAAACATTACTAAACTCTAAAATTACAGTTTCATAAGCATATCCAAAATCCATTAATTTTATCAACTTAAAAAAGAAGGTTCCTATAAAAGATGTGTTTACTCGATAAGTAACTCCCATTTCTACCAAACTGTAAATATCTGCTGTTGTATTAATGTCTACCATAGTTTCTGAACTATCAATAAATCTTGCAAATATAGATGGACTTAATTTTAAGTTTTGAGTAACATCAAAAATATAACCTCCTCCTGTATACAAATGAAATTTTGCCTTTGCTTCTTCCGAAACAATAATACCATCTTCTAATACAGGTTTTTGAAAATTTGCTGATAAAATATTAGGAGATGAAATAGTTACGTAATACTTTTTATCTTTTAAATAAATTCCTGTTCCCAAGGTTGGATTAAACGTAGACATACTACTACTAAATAAAGGATCATCTCCATTTCCTAAACTCCCTAAATCTAATTTATAAATAGCAGCTCCCCCCTTCAATCCAAAATAAAGAAATCGCTCTTCTGCCAACTGCAATTGATATGAAAAATCAACAGCAACACTCGTTTGTTTTGCTATAAAAAATTCATCGTTTACTATAGAAACTCCTAATCCTACTTTTTTACCTACAGGTCTTGAATAAGATATCATTTGAGTAACAGGATCTCCTTCTAAACCGAAAGACTGCCTTCTAAACCCCAAATTTAAAACTCCTTCTCCTTCAGCACCTGCATAAGCGGCATTGATTATATTCATATTGTATTTATACGAAAGATAATCTGGATCAACCCCTTGAGAGAAAACATTCGTAATTACAAAAAAGAAGAAGAATAGTATTTTTATTTTAGGCATGTACTTATAGCTATCTTTTTAAAAACAATTTTATTGGACAATAATCTTTGTTTTAAACTCAAAATTACGAGTTCCTTTTAACCTTACAAAATAAACACCTGGTGTTAAATTAACTACTACTTCCTGAACCTTTCCTTTTTCAAAAATTCTATTTTTTAAATGGTATATCTGAGCTCCGTTCGAATTTAAAATCTCTATTGTACAGTTTTCAACAGAAACTTCTGTTTCTATAAAAAATGAACCTGATTCAACAACTGTTGGATATATTTTTGTTTTATTTTCACGCACTGATATCATTTCTTCATCTATTGAAAGGGTTCCTTCTAAAAACGTACCTGTAAACAAACCTCTTCCATAAGTAGCTGCTAAAACTGTATTATCTTCTGTTCGTAAATCAAAACTAGTTACTTTTACATTAGACATTCCATTTTGAGATTGCACCCAATTTGGAGAAGCATCATCAAAATTGCTTGTTGTCCAAACTCCTAAATTTGTTCCTATAATAACCTCATCTGAATTTAGTGGATTTCGCATAATTGCTTTTACTGGAATATCAGGAAAATCACCTTCTTTTGAAACCCAGTTAGTACCTCCATCTGCTGTATACCAAATAGATTCAACTCCATAATTATGTAAAGTAACATAGATTTCTAATTCACTAGCACCAAATTCTATACATGAAATACTTCCTGTAGCAATACTTTCTGAAAGGTCTAAATTTGACCAAACAGGTGTTGTATCTGCATTTGCAACTTTTAAAATCTTACCATTATCAGTTCCTACCAATAATGTTGTAGATGCTATTGTGTAGGGTGATACTCTAAATGCTGTAGCTTCTCCTGTTAACAAAGCATCTGTAAAGTTTGTTCTTATTCTTGTAGTTGGCAAATCAGTGTACCTCGAAATACTGTCAACTCCAGATTTTGTTCCATTTGCATACAAAATCTCCAAGTTATCGTCTAAATCTGCTGGATTTATAAAGGCTCCTGAACCAGTATCTTCAGAGATAAAAGCTCCTGCTCCTGTATATGGCAATGCCAAAATAGCATAATAATTATATACATACGATACAATCATATAAGCTCCATCTTTATCTATAAACTCATAAGCCCCATCTCCCCCAAAAACAGCTTCTGATGAATTTATTCCCTCAGTTGCTCCATCTACAAACTGAGAACCATTATCTTGAGCTCCTGCTAATAACAACTCGTTTTCCGCATCCTGCCCTATAGCTCCTGTATAAAATTGGGTTACATTGTAATCTTTATTTCTAGCTGCTATAGCTGTTGTACTCGATGGAGTACTTGCCAAGTCACTCGTGTAAAAAACCCCTCCATCATTTCCAAAAATAGCTTCATTATTTCCATTTGGTCTAAAAACCATTTCATGCTGATCTGCATGTACCCAAGAAACCTCTAAACTTGCTAAATCATTATTATCAGACCACTTAGATATTTGATTCCAAGTAACACCACTATCTGTGGTTCTAAATAAATCAATTCCTCCTGCATAAGCAATAGCATCATTCGTCGGATCTACCTCAATTACCAAATCATAAAAAGCTTGTCCTCGTGTAAAATCATCTGTAGGAATCCCTGTATCTGCATCACTAGGCAAAGCTAAAGCTACGGTTTCTGGTGCAATTCCTGTAGCAAACCCGTCCGTAGTTTTTACCATACTTAAATAAGGTGTTGTATATGGCCAAGTACCTGTTTCTATTTGAGCCAAAGCATATATTGTATTTGCATTAAGCCCTGAACACGCTATTTCTACTCGATTTCCATCTGTAAAACTATATTTTTCTGTAAAAGTTAGTCCATCTGCAGAACTCAATATTTTTCCCCCTCCATGTCCAAATACATTTTGTCTACTACTTACCCAAATCGTATTATCCGTAGCTATTTCTATATCGTTTACTTCATATGATGAACCTCCAGAGGTTGTAAAACTAATTTTTGTCCAATTTGTTCCATTGTCAACAGATCTATACCATCCTGTTTTTAAATAACCTACATGTGCATAATCATAATCTCTACCCACTGCCATAAACAACTCAGTGGTTCCTAAGTTATCCCAAGCAATAATATCATTTATAGCATAATACCTATTACTAGGTGATTGATTCAAATCAATTGAAATAGCTGATACATTACTCCATGTAGCTCCTCCATCCGTAGATTTCCACAACCCTGTTCCTGTTCCATCATTCCCTGTATAAGATTCTCCTGTTCCTGCATACCAATTCATAGGGTTATTAGGGTCTACTGTAATACAAGAAACTGCTAAATTTTCAGTAATTCCTACTCGTGTCCAACTCGAATCTTCATCGGTAATATCTTCATTAACCCATAAACCTCCACTAACACCTCCTGCAAAAACACGAGTATAATCATCATCAGGATTCGGGTTACCTGTGTCATTCGGATCAAATAACAAAGCTCTTGTTCTTCCTCCCACATTATTAGGTCCTCTTTCTACCCACATATTATCAATTGCATCTCCAGGTGCTCTATTCGCTTTTGTTCCTTTATTTTGAAATGCTTGTTGAAGATTTTCTTGGACTTCTAATAAATTTTCAGGCGTAGTTCTACCCAAACTTGGGTTTATTTCTAATAAATATTCTTGTTCATAATATTTATTTGGAGGTAAACCTTTTGCTTTCCTATCCTCTTTTGAAAGTTTTAAAACTTCCTGATAAGGATGATTCTTAAGCATCTCGCTATGTAGCTTTCTTTCTAGGAGCTTTTCTTTTCTTAACTCCGGTTTATTAGTACAAGCAACAAAAAGTAATGTCAGTAACAAATATCTAAATATCATCATATCCCTGTTATTTTTTTATGTAATGAAATTGCATATCCATCAGACATTCCTGCTACATACGTACAAATCATTAGTATTCTATCATACAAATGGTCGTGGATTTTTCTATAATTTTCAGGAAGCAACTTTACTATTAACTTATCATAGTTAGATGCTTTTCCTTCAAATGTATTGTTAACAGCATTTGTAAATACATGTAAAAGGTATGCAATAATCTTATAGCCTGCAACTTCCTTCTCTACCACGTTAACACTATTGTATATTTTTGAAACACTTATTTGAATTATGTCGTTGATTTGTGCTTCATACTTACATTTATCGAGTAATGATATTCCATATGTCCCCTCTAAAATTGCTGTTTCGTTTTCTAAAAAAACATTGGCTGCTTCATTAATTAAAGTTCCTATAGCCAATGCTCTTAGATAACTTATTCTGTCTTTTTTATACGGTAATGAATGATACTTTTTTATATCTATAGTATCTTTTACCAACTTTATTAAATATTCTAAAGCAAACTCTTCATCTATCAAACCTAAATTTATACCATCTTCAAAATCAATAATTGTATAACAAATATCATCTGCTGCTTCTACTAAAAAAGATAACGGGTGCCTGTTATAAGCTACATCTTTCCCTTCTCGCATAGGTTTTAACCCCAAATTTTCTGCTACTTCTATAAATGATTGTTTCTGAGCTTGAAAAAAACCGTATTTTTTATCAACTATATGGCTTGTTGCTTTCTTAGGTAATGATTCTTTAGGATATTTCATAAATGCCCCCAAAGTTGCATAAGAAAGTCTTAACCCATCTTGATCTCCTTTGTTTCCTTCTGTTAAAATTTTATACCCATTGGCATTTCCTTCAAAATCAATAATATCTTGCCACTCCTTAGGTGTTAATTCACTTTTGTACTTTTTACCTTCTCCTGTTTTAAAATATTCTCCTATTGCTTTTTCTCCACTGTGTCCAAACGGAGGGTTTCCTATATCGTGCGATAAGGCTGCAGCTGCTACAATGGCTCCAAAATCATTGAATGTATATCCTAAGTCTTTCAAATAGGGATATTTTTCTATTATTTTTTTCCCTACAATACGTCCTAATGATCTTCCTACTACAGAAACCTCCATACTATGTGTTAATCTAGTATGTACAAAATCTGTTTGAGACAAGGGAATTACTTGTGTCTTATCTTGTAGACTTCTAAAAGATGAAGAGAACACAATTCTATCAAAATCTACTTCAAATCCTAATCGTGTTTCATCTTGTTTAATTCTTTCTCTTTTTGCTGTATCTCCTGCTCTTTTTAAAGAAAGTAGTTGCTCCCAGTTCATCTATAAATTCTGTCTTAATTAATCCCTGCAATATACAAATATAAGACTAGCTTAAATCCATCTAACCCCATTATATATGTACTAAAACGTTTTCTTAGATTCCTAATTTACATGATATCTGTCAACTTATGGGGTGTAAATTTGAAATACATTTGTCTAAATATTTATCATTATGCACACCAAAATAAAAGTATTTACGACCCTAATTATTTTTCTTATTTCCTTTATTTCTTTTGGACAATTTAGAAGCAACACTGAAGATTATAACATTAAACTTGGCGGTTTTTTATGTCTTGATGCTGCCCACTTTCAACAAGATTCGGGATTAGACTCTGAATTTGGAGAGCTTCCTAATACGGGTGGTTATGAAGTTCGTTTGGCTGCTTTTCATATGTCAGGAAATTTATACGAAAATATTGATTTTAAATTATTTACTGGATTCTATTACAACAAAGCAAATGTTATTGAAACTTATGTTACTATAAAAAAGCTTCCTATTATTGGTAACTTTAGAATTGGTAAAATTAGAGAACCTATGAGAATTGATGCTTTGACTTCTCGTAAACATATTACATTTTTAGAGCGTTCACTACCTATTAGCTTTTTTCCTATTTTTAACGAAGGAGCTATGGTTTTTAATTCTTTTTTTAACAATCGTTTACACGCACAAACAAGTTATTTTAAAGGAAACACAACTGTTAACGACATTTCAACAAATGAATCTTCTATTACTTCTAGGGTAACCGGACATATAATTTCTGAACCTGAAATTAACAACGTATGGCATGTTGGTATTTCTCATAGATACAGAACAGACACTGAGCAGGTTTATAAAATTAGCTCTAATCCAGAGGCACATTTAAGCCCTGTAAAGTATCTAAATACTGGAACTATAGAGAACGTAAATCATATCAATTATTTTGGTTTTGAAACGGCTTATAATTACAAAAACTGGAGATTTCAAGGGGAGTACTTAACCTCTCAAATAAATAGAAATATTTTAGAAGACATACAGCTTTCTAGTTATTATGCACAATTAAGCTGTTTTATTACCGGCGAGTATAAAAGGTTTAATAAAAACATGTATTTCTACGGAAAAATCAAACCTCATAAAAACTTTTCACTAGAAAAGAAAGAATACGGAGCTTGGGAGGTTGCTTTAAAATATTCTACTGCTGACTTGAACGACAAAGATATTCAAGGGGGGCAAGAAAACAACATTACCGCTGCAGTAAACTGGTACTTAAACCCTGGTACAAGAATTATGTTCAACCATATTTGGGCCGATATTGAAGATTACGGAAATGCTTCTATTTTTCAAATGCGTTTTCAGGTAGACTTCTAAAACACATACACTGTTATAAAACAAAAAGAGCAAAACTTATAAGTTTCGCTCTTTTTTATACTAATCATTTTTTTAAGATCCACACATTTCACAATCATCAGGATTGTTCTGTGATTGAATTAACATTTGCTTTAATTCTTCTGGTGTTAATGGCTCATCTTCTTTTGCTTTTTTATCGTTTGATAAAGAAAACTTAATTGCATTTACCGCAGATTTTGTTCTTAAATAATACATTCCTGTTTTTAATCCAGATTTCCATGCATAGAAATGCATTGATGTTAATTTAGAATAATCAGGATCTTCCATAAACAAGTTTAATGATTGTGATTGATCTATAAAATATCCTCTTTGGCGAGACATATCAATAATATCTTTCATACTCATTTCCCAAACAGTTCTATACAAGTCTTTCAAGTCTTGAGGAATTACATCAATATGTTGAATAGATCCATTGGCCCTCATGATATCTTCTTTCATTGCATTGTCCCAAAGCCCTAACTCTACTAAATCTTCTAACAAGTGCTTATTTACTACAATAAACTCTCCAGACAATACTCTACGTGTATAAATATTAGATGTATAAGGCTCAAAGGCTTCGTTATTTCCTAAGATTTGTGATGTAGATGCTGTTGGCATTGGTGCCATTAACAATGAGTTACGAACTCCGTGTTTAGCTACTTCTTTACGTAATTTAGCCCAGTCCCAATTACCACTTAATTCTTCTTCTGAAACTCCCCACATATTGAATTGGAACTCTCCTTGTGAAATAGGAGACCCTTCGTATGTTGAATAAGGTCCTTTTGCTTTTGCTACTTCCATAGATGAAGTTACAGAGGCGTAGTACAATGTTTCAAAAATTTCTTGGTTCAATTTTTTAGCTTCATCAGAAGTAAACGGCATACGCAACATGATAAATGCATCTGCCAAACCTTGAATTCCTAAACCAACTGGTCTGTGACGTAAATTTGAATTTTCAGCTTCTTGAATTGGGTAATAATTCCTATCAATTACAGTATCTAAGTTTCTAATTACCTTCTTAGTTACATCGTATAATTTTTTATGATTGAAATATTTCTTCCCGTCTGCTCCTTCAGAAACAAACATTGGAATAGAAATTGAGGCTAAATTACATACAGCAACTTCGTCTTTTGCTGTATACTCCATTATTTCAGTACATAAATTTGACGAACGAATAGTTCCTAAATTCTTCTGATTTGATTTTCTATTTGCTGCATCTTTATACAACATATATGGATTTCCTGTCTCTATTTGAGCTTCAAGAATTTTTTCCCACAACTCACGAGCCTTTATTGTTTTTCTTCCTTTGTCTGCTTGCTCATAGCTTACATACAATTTCTCAAACTCATCTCCATATGTATCAAATAACCCTGGACATTCATTTGGACACATCAACGTCCAAATTCCATCTTCTTCCACACGTTTCATAAATAAATCTGGCATCCATAATGCTAAGAATAAATCACGCGCTCTCTTTTCTTCTGCTCCTGTATTTTTTCTTAAGTCTAAGAAATCAAACACATCTGCATGCCAAGGTTCTAAATAAATAGCGAAAGACCCTTTACGTTTTCCTCCTCCTTGATCTACATAACGTGCTGTATCATTGTATACTTTTAACATTGGAATAATTCCGTTAGAAGTACCGTTTGTTCCTCTAATATAAGAACCTGTAGCTCTAATATTGTGTGCAGATAATCCAATACCTCCTGCTGATTGAGATATTTTTGCTGTTTGTTTTAATGTATCGTAAATCCCATCAATACTATCGTCTTGCATTTGCAATAAGAAACATGATGACATTTGAGGTTTTGGTGTTCCTGAGTTAAACAATGTTGGTGTTGCATGTGTAAAATACTTTTTACTCATCAACTCATATGTTTCAACTGCAGCATCAATGTCATCCATATGAATTCCAATTGCTACACGCATTAACATATGCTGTGGACGTTCTGCTATTTTTCCGTTTAGTTTTAATAGGTATGAACGCTCTAGTGTTTTAAACCCAAAATAATCATAGTTAAAATCTCTACTATAAATAATTGTTGAGTCTAAAAAGTCTGAATTCTTTTTAATAATTTCATATACTTCATCAGACAATAAAGGGGCTTTTTTACCTGTTCTTGGATTTACATACACATATAAATCCTCCATTACTTCTGAAAATGTTTTTTTTGTGTTCTTATGTAAATTAGATACCGAAATACGTGCTGCTAATTTTGCATAATCTGGATGAGACGTTGTCATTGTAGCTGCAATTTCAGAAGCCAGGTTATCTAACTCTGAAGTTGTTACTCCATCATACAACCCTTCAATTACTCGCATAGCAACTTTTACTGGATCTACTAAAGGGTTTAACCCATAACAGATTTTTCTAATTCTAGCAGTAATTTTATCAAACATCACTAACTCCTTCTTCCCATCTCTTTTTACAACATACATATGTTCTTCTTTTTAGGTGTTTATTTTATATTCTTGTTTACCAACCTTAAACAAGACTTTATACTTTAATTTATTTTATTAAAAATCGGCGTCAAAACTAATTGAACCTGTTCCTCCAGATTTTACTCCTGCTTTTTGATATTCAGAAACACGTTTCTCAAAGAAATTTGTTTTTCCTTCTAATGAAATCATATCCATAAAGTCAAACGGATTTGATACGTTATATACTTTATCACATCCAAACTCTGACAACAACCTATCTGTTACAAACTCTAAGTATTGTGTCATCAACTTTGCATTCATTCCAATTAAACTAACTGGCAATGATTCTGTAATAAACACACGTTCTATATCTAATGCATCTACAATAATTTCTGTAATACGCTCTTTAGGTACTTTATTTACAATATGATTGTTATGCAAATGAACTGCAAAATCACAATGCAATCCTTCGTCTCTAGAAATTAATTCATTCGAAAATGTTAATCCTGGTAAAAGACCTCTCTTTTTCAACCAAAAAATAGAACAGAAACTACCTGAAAAGAAAATTCCTTCAACAGCAGCGAAAGCGATCAATCTTTCTGCAAAAGAATCTGACTCAATCCATTTTAAAGCCCAATCTGCCTTTAATTTAATCGCAGGAAATATCTCAATAGCTCTAAACAATTCATCTTTTTCTGCCTCATTCTTTACATAAGTATCTATCAACAGTGAATACACTTCTGAATGAATATTTTCCATCATAATTTGGAAACCATAGAAAAACTTTGCTTCAGAATATTGTACTTCACTCACAAAATTCTCAGCTAAATTCTCATTTACAATACCATCAGAAGCTGCAAAAAATGCTAAAATGTGTTTTATAAAATAACGCTCATCATCATTTAACTTGTTTTCCCAATCTACCACATCTTGGTGTAAGTCAATTTCTTCTGCTGTCCAGATACTAGCTTCTTGTTTTTTATACCACTCCCAAATATCTTGATGCTGTATTGGAAAAATAACAAATCTTTGATCGTTTGGCTGTAAAATTGGTTCTATTTGAGACATTTTTCGAGAGTTTTTATCTATTAGTTTTTTATGTTCTTTTTTGAGCTTAACAAAGATTGAAAAAAATGTTTCTAAATAAAAGTTATACTTATTCACAATAACACCAAGTTCTTAACAAAGGTATAAGATAAACAGTCAAACCACTCAAAAACAAATAGTTACAAAACCTTAAAGCTCTATAAAATTTTCAGATATCAACATAGAAGCGCTTTTAAAAAAACATCCATATTGAGCCATTCCAAAAATTGAAGACTACAAAAATACAAATAAAAGAAAGATTTTTTATGGTGTTTTCTGCTTTTTAAAGCGTTAAAAAAGCAACTTTATAAATGCTTCGTTTTTTTGGGAAAAAAGAAAGATATCCCTCAAAAAAAACAACTAAACCCGAAGTAAAATTCAAAAATTATCAAAAAAAATAACTTTAAAAAAAGCTTTTTTATTTTTTTGATTCGTGATACTTTTCTGCTACTTTTTCAAGTTCAGCATACCAATCTTCTCCAAACTTACGCACCAAACCTTGTTTCACAAACTTATAAATAGGTACCTGTAACTCTTTCCCCAAAGAACAAGCATCATCACAAATTTCCCATCTATCATAATTAAGCCCTGAAAATTCTGAATACTCCCGAATTCGTATAGGATACAAATGGCAAGATACTGGCTTTTTCCATGAAATCACTCCACTATTATAAGCTTCTTCTATAGCACAAAGCGCAGTTTTATTTTCATCAAAAATCACATAAGCACAATCTTCGTTATTGATCAACGTTGTTTCATGTTCTCCGAAATCATTTGTCGTATAAATACCTTGTTCTTCAATAGCTTTAACCCCTTCTTCTCTTAAAAACGGTTTTACTTCATCATAAATCTCTTCCATAATAGCCAATTCACCTTTTTCTAAAGGCGCACCAGCATCTCCTGCTACACAACACACTCCTTTACATGCAGACAAATTACACACAAAGTCTTTTTCTATAATCTCTTCTGAAACGATTGTTTTTCCTAGTTGAAACATTTTGCAAATGTACATTTATTTTTACTTTTAAAAATAATTACATTTACATCTAAACCCTTAAACACAATCTTTACATAATGAAATACGACGTTCTTATAATTGGAGGAGGCGTAGCTGGAATATCTTGCGCCTTATTACTTGGCTCTTCTAAAAATGAACCTTTCTCTATAAACAAAAAAATAGGAATTATTACACATCAAAAGTCATCCTCTTTACAAAATGCTGTTTTAAACAATGTATTGGGTCTTGAAAAAAACACGCAAGGAGACAGCATCCTTGAAATTGGAAAAAAACAACTTAAAGAAAACTATCCTCATGTAGAACAAATTGAATTGGAAAAAGTACTTGAAATATCTGGAAGTTTCCCAAATTTTAAAATCACCACAACCAGAAATACTCATCTAGCTGAAAATATTGTTGTAGCTATAGGCCCTAAAAACTTTAGCATAAAAGGTTTTGAAACATATGCAGAACTTCACAAAAACCTTCCTCCTGAAAAAAAGCGCACCCAATTAAAAAATAACCATTTTTTAGTTGCTGAAGGGGTTTATGTTGCAGGAACACTTGCTGGACTCAGAAGCCAATATGCTATTGCTGCAGGAAGCGGCACTCAGGTAGCTACCGACATTCTCACCAAATGGAACAACAACACATCTGTAATGATACACGACAAAAAAAATCCAACTTAATAAGTTGGATTTTTTTATAAATAAGTTTTTATATTCTACTACTCTACGGTAACTGATTTTGCTAAGTTACGTGGTTGATCTACATTACACCCTCTTAGCACAGCAACGTGATAAGAAAATAATTGTAATGGAATCGTTGTCAACAACGGACTCAATGCTTCTTCCACTTCTGGAATTTCTATTACATGGTCTGCCATTTCTTTTACAGTAGTATCTCCTTCTGTAACAATTGCTATAATCTTCCCTTTTCTAGATTTAATTTCTTGGATATTACTCACTACCTTTTCATAGTGTCCTTTGTTAATTGCCACAACAATTACAGGGTATCCATCCTCAATCAAAGCAATAGGTCCATGTTTCATTTCTGCAGCTGGGTACCCTTCTGCATGGATATAAGAAATCTCTTTTAACTTTAAAGCTCCCTCTAAAGCTACCGGAAAATTAAATCCACGTCCTAAAAACAAACAACTTGGCGTTTCCATAAACTCTGATGCAATTTCTTTAATTTTTGCATCTTGCTCTAACAACCTCTCCAATTTAGATGGAATTAATTCCATATTCTGAAGATATGCATGGAAATCAGAATTAGATAAGTTTCCTTTCTCTTTTCCTAATTTCATTGCCATTAAAGTCAACAATGTTATTTGAGTTGTAAAGGCTTTTGTTGAAGCAACTCCTATTTCTGGACCTGCATGCGTATAAGCTCCTGCATGAGATTCTCTAGCAATAGAAGACCCTACAACATTACAAATACCAAAAACCAAAGCTCCTTTTGATTTTGCCATTTTGATTGCCGCCAATGAGTCTGCTGTTTCTCCCGATTGAGAAATTGCGATTACAACATCTTTCTCAGTTATAATAGGGTTTCTATATCTAAATTCTGAAGCGTATTCTACTTCTACAGGAATTCTAGCAATATCTTCAAACAAATATTCAGCCACCAATCCAGCATGCCAAGAAGTACCACAAGCAATTATAATTATTCTATTAGCACTTTTGAATCTTTCAATATACTCTTCAACTCCTGCCAACCTTACAATACCTTCGTTAGGCAATAACCTACCTCTATAAGTATCTACAATTGCTTTTGGCTGCTCATAAATCTCCTTTAGCATAAAGTGGTCAAATCCACCTTTTTCTATTTCTGCTAAATTTAATTTTAACGCCTGTACATTTGGTGCAACCTGCGAGTCATCATGTATTTTTCTAACTCTAATGTCTCTACCCACCTTAATAATAGCTAACTCTTCATCTTCAAGATAAATAGCATCTTTTGTATACTCTATAAATGGTGATGCATCTGATGCGATAAAAAACTCAGTGTTATTTTCTCCAACACCTATAGCCAAAGGACTTCCTAATTTAGCAGCAATTACCTCGTCTGGTTTCTTTTTATCAAAAACAGCTATTGCATAAGCTCCAATAACCTGATTCAAAGCTAACTGAACTGCTTTTCCCAATTTACATCCTTCAGTTTTTTGAACTTCTTCTATCAAATTCACCAATACCTCGGTATCAGTATCACTTTTAAATTCATAACCTCTTTCAATCAATTCATTTTTAATGACATCATAATTCTCAATAATACCATTATGAACAATTGCCAACTCTCCTGAATTGGAAACATGAGGATGTGAATTCACATCATTTGGCACACCGTGCGTAGCCCACCTTGTATGACCAATACCAATAGCCCCGTTTTTATCACCTTCAGAAACAATCGCTTTTAAATCTGCTACTTTTCCTTTTGTTTTAAAAACTTTTAACTCATTGTTATTATACAAAGTAACCCCTGCACTATCATACCCTCTATACTCAAGTCTTTCTAGACCTTTAATAACTATTGGATAAGCATCTCTACCTCCAATATAACCTGTAATTCCACACATTCTTAATCTGTTAATTTAGAATATTTAATTTTTAATGTTGCTTTTTTCTCTTCGGTTCCCCCATAAAGAATCACTCCTTTTGGATACCAATTTTTTGTACTTATTTGAGTATCTGTAGCACTTGTAGGCGCATCTCCATCATTATAGACCCTAAGTACTAACTCATCAATATTTTCTGAACTTGAAGAATCTAACAAGTTAGAAATATATTGTGTTAATTTAAAAGAATAATAATAACCTAAATCATCTTTTCCTAGAAACCCTTGACTTGTTGCTGTAGCCAAATAATCATCCAATAATGGAATCTCATCTGTACCATTATACAAAAATAAACGTTCAGGGAGCATAGCAGTACTTACCTCAGAGGCATCTTTAGCTACATAAATTTTTAAAACAGCATCTGCAATCAACCATTTTTCTGATCGAAGATTACTCAACTCTTCCTCATCTAAATTAGGAAACTCTATAGTAGCCTGATACCCTGCTGTACCTTGTACATAAATCTTATCAGCTTCATCAGCTATTTCTCTCGTATGTTTGTATACATTCGATGTAACACCCAACAGTTCAAACTTCATCGTTTTCCCTGTCTCTAAAACATCCCCACCAGCATCTCCTTTTATTGTATTTGAATAATACATTTCAACAAAAGCATCTGACAAAGACAACGGAAACATAGAAGCTCCATCTTCAGAGGTAACTTCTACATGAATTCCATTAAAATATTTGCTAAAAGCTTTTTGAACACTAAAGTTGTCGGGTATAACTTCGCCTTTTAATGGTAATTTATCTAAAATATTTTCTTGAAAAGTAGCAATATCTAAACGAACAGCTATTCTAGGTGCTAAGTCAGTCAACGACACCTCTTCTGTAATTGTACCTCCTTCTGCATTTCTAGTGATTATTGTTTTGATTTGCTCAACATCACCCACATTCGGCACAAAGCCAATCACTGTAGCTAATAAAGATTCTTTAGCATACGTCTTATCTGAATAAAGCACATTTGCTTTTGATGGGTCTTCAGGGTTCAATGGGTTTAAAAACGTACCTAAACGATGTACCTCGAAATCGAAAGAAGCACTAGCATTCCCATATATAGAGTCTAGCGTATACGTATATTCACCTGTTGATTCATTCCCTGAAACTAAAGTAGATTTATAAGGCAAATACAATACAACTTCTTCTAAATTAGATTCTACAGTAATCCCCTCCCCTCCAACAAGATCATTTTCTGATCTATAAATATTAGATGGCATTACCAACTCCGCTACAAAAGAAGCTGTTACTTTCCCAAAATCTTCATCTTCATAAACTCCAAAAAGATATTCTTCTAAATCATTTCCTTGCACGGAAGTAATTTCTTCAGAATTATATGAAAATTCAGCAGTATAAGTATTTGACGTAAAACGAGTTTCTCCTCTTGAAGTAAAATCAATACCCGAGTTATCTAAATCTGATTCACATGAAACAAATAAAATTCCTGTCAAAAAAAGAAAACAAATTTTCTTCATTGATTCCGCAATCCCTTTTTCCATAAATCGGTATTTGAATATATCTAATTCAGTACTTCGTTTGAATAAAATTCTAAATATGCATCTGCATAAGAATCTTCTGGAAGAAAATCCAAAGAAGGTTTGTTCTTCTCTTCGATATAGTTTGTCAATTCACTTGAAATATCTTCACTAGCTTTAATAACTCCATCAGAGTTTTCAATAGCACTTTTTAAAATATTTTCGTGACTTGGAACTTCTAATATTTTTGCTTTATCTTCAGAAATATTATCAAACTTTACTTTGTTTATCAGGTTTGAATCCAAAGCTCCTTCAAAATCAGAACTGTATAAAGATGTTACTATCTTACTTTCACTAAACAATGGATCATCCTTATAATATTCTTTTAAGTACAACGGTAATAATGAAGCCATCCAACCGTGAACATGAATAATATCTGGTGCCCAATTTAATTTTTTTACTGTTTCTACAACTCCTTTAGCAAAGAAAATTGCTCGCTCATCGTTATCAGAAAACAACTCGCTATTCTCATCCTTAAAAGTAGCTTTTCTTTTAAAGTATTCTTCATTATCTATAAAATACACCTGCATTCTCTCCTTAGGGATTGAAGCTACCTTAATTACAAGAGGCATATCCATATCATTAATAATCAAATTCATTCCTGAAAGTCGAATTACTTCATGAAGTTGATACCTTCTTTCATTAATAACACCGTAACGAGGCATAAAAATTCTTGTTTGTACTCCTTTGTGGTGCGCTTTTCTTGCTGCTTCGAACGACATTGATGACATTTCTGTCTCTGGTAAGTATGGTAATACCTCAGAAGAAACGTACAAAACTTTCTTATCTTTCATGAATCAAACTCTTTGAATTAAATAGAATCATGCAAAAATACGAATTTTTATGCTAAACTCACGTTAAAATACTAAGTTTGCACACATTTTTATATTTTGAAAGCATGAAAGTAGTTACCACAATTGAAGAAATGACTTCAATTATAACTTCCTTAAAATCACTTAATAAAACTATAGGTCTTGTTCCTACGATGGGAGCTCTTCATGAAGGACACATCTCGCTTCTTAAAAAATCAATTGAAAACAACGACCTTACAATCACTTCCATTTTTGTAAACCCAACTCAATTTGACAAAAAAGAAGATTTAATCAATTACCCGAACACTATTGAAAGTGACCTTAAAACTCTTCAAGAAATGGGATCTGACTTTGTTTTTACCCCAAAAGCAGAAAATATATACAACAACTCAATTGTATCTGAAAAATTCTCTTTTGATGGTCTAGAAAATGAAATGGAAGGAAAACACAGAGATGATCACTTTAATGGGGTAGGAACTATTGTAAAAAAACTATTTGAAATAACACGTCCTCACAATGCATACTTTGGTGAAAAAGACTTTCAACAACTTCAAATAATCAGAAAACTTGTTTCAAAAAACAAACTATCTATTAATATTATTGGTTGCGAAATTTTTAGAGAAAAAGACGGATTGGCTATGAGCTCTAGAAATATGAGACTCAGCAAAACTCAAAGAAAAGCAGCTCCTTTTATTTACCAAACGCTACAAACTGCAAAATCTTTATTTCAAACGAAATCTATTTCAGAAACAAATAAATGGCTGACAAACGAGTTTAAAAACCACCCAAGCTTAGAATTAGAGTACTTTGAAATTGCAGACGAAGCCACTTTAAAAACAATCACTTCAAAAAAAACAAACACAAAATACCGAGCTTTTATTGCTGTATTTGCAGGATCTATAAGACTTATAGACAACATAGCTTTATAAACTATCAACATATCGTACAAATTCATTAATTTTGCACCATGCAAATAGAAGTAGTAAAATCAAAAATACACAGAGTAAAAGTTACCGGAGCCGATTTAGAATACATCGGTAGCGTAACTATTGATACGGACTTAATGGATGCTTCAAATATTATTGAGGGAGAAAAAGTTCAAATAGTAAACATCAACAACGGAGAACGCTTAGAAACTTATGCTATTCCTGGTCCTAGAAAAAGTGGAGAAATTACCCTTAACGGACCTGCAGCTAGAAAAGTTGCCAAAGGAGATATCATTATCATAATTTCATATGCCACTATGGAATTTGAAGAAGCTAAAAACTTCAAACCTTCATTAGTTTTCCCTAACGAAAAAGACAACTCTTTAACATAAAATTGTGCCCAAAAATATTAAAAGCATTTTAAAAAAAATACTCCCTCTTGCTCTTGGAATTTTTCTTGTTTGGATATCCTTATCTAAACTAACTCCAAATGACATTGAGGATTTAAAAAATTCTTTTAAATCTGCCAATTACTGGTGGGTACTCTTATCCTTAACCATTGGTATTATAAGCCACCTATCTAGGGCTCATAGGTGGAACTTTATGTTAGAACCCCTTGGATACAAACCTAAATTCCTAAACAACGCAATGGCAGTTGTTATTGCTTACTTGGTAAACCTAGGTATACCTCGAGCTGGAGAAATATCAAGAGCTGCAACTATTACAGAATATGAAGGCGTTCCCTTTGAAAAAGCTTTTGGAACAATTGTAGCCGAAAGAGTTGCTGATGTACTTATGTTATTAATATCCTTGCGTTTGCTTTTTTAGCACAATACGAACTCATAAAAGAACTACTCCTTTCAAAACTACCCAACAACCCAGCATATACTATATCTGTAGTACTTATATTATCTGCAGGTATTTACTTATTTTTTAGATCTATTAAAAAATCTAAAAAGGCTTTTTTTGTAAAGATTCGCACATTTACCTCAGGTCTTATCGATGGAATAAAAAGCATACTTACAATGAAGAAAAAATGGGCATTTATTTTTCATACCATATTTATTTGGGTAATGTATATCCTAATGCTTTATACAGCAACTTTTGCCATTCCTGAAACATCTGGACTATCTATAAACGCTGTACTTATTAGCTTTGTTATTGGATCCATGAGTTATGCTGCTACCAATGGAGGAATAGGCTCTTATCCTTTAGCTATTCAACAAGCTCTTTTACTTTACGGAATTTCTGAAGTAGCAGGCCTTAGCTTTGGTTGGATTATGTGGGCCTCACAAACCGTAATGGTTCTTGTATTCGGAGGATTGGCATTTTTAATGTTACCTATCTACAACAAACAGAAGTAAATTTCTTTTCTTTGTAAGTAGAAAAGAACTCAATGACAAAAATAAAAACTACTTTTTTTTGCCAAAACTGCGGGTGCACAACATTCAAAATGGATGGGAAAATGCACAACTTGTAACGAATGGAATACCATTACAGAAGAAGTTATTCAAAAAGAAGAAAAAAGAAATTGGCAACAATCTTCATCTACAAAAAAAATAAACACCGCTCTTAAAATTCAAGAAATTGAAATAAACCAAGAGCAAAGAATACACACCAGAAACAAAGAGCTTAACAACATACTTGGAGGGGGACTTGTACCTGGATCTATCGTTTTATTAGGCGGAGAACCTGGAATAGGAAAATCTACTCTATTGCTACAAATTGCATTGCAAATGCAACATCAAGTTCTCTATGTTTCAGGTGAAGAAAGCCAGTCACAAATAAAAATGAGAGCAGAACGCTTAAAAAGCGAAAACTCTAACTGTCTAATCCTAACAGAAACCAATACACAAAACATCTTCAAATCCATAGAAAAAAACTCACCTGATGTTTTAGTTATTGATTCAATACAAACCCTACACACAAACAACATAGATGCTTCTCCCGGAACTGTTTCACAAATAAAAGAAACCACAGCAGAACTTATAAAATTTGCTAAAGAAACAAGCACTCCTGTATTAGTAATAGGACACATTAACAAGGAAGGGACTATTGCTGGTCCAAAAATACTAGAACATATGGTAGATGTTGTTCTTCAATTTGAAGGAGACAGAAACCATACTTATAGAATATTAAGATCACAAAAAAACAGATTTGGATCAACTGCAGAGCTTGGAATTTACGAAATGCTTAGTTCTGGACTAAGAGAAATTGAAAACCCCTCAGAAATACTTATCAGTAAAAAAGACAGCGACACCAGCGGAACAGCAATTGCCGCAACTCTTGAAGGAATGCGACCTTTAATGATAGAAACACAAGCTTTAGTTAGCTCTGCCGTATACGGAACTCCTCAAAGATCAGCTACTGGATACAATTTAAAAAGGCTAAATATGTTATTGGCTGTTCTTGAAAAAAGAGCAGGTTTTAGACTTGGAGCTAAAGATGTTTTTTTAAACATTACAGGAGGAATACATGTTGATGATCCTGCAATAGACCTATCCGTTATAACCTCAATACTCTCTTCTAACAACGACGACGAAGTTCCTCAAAACTACTGTTTTGCAGCAGAAATTGGACTAACTGGAGAAATAAGACCCGTAAGCAGAGTAGATCAAAGAATTTCAGAAGCAGAAAAGCTTGGCTTCGAAAAAATATTTATTTCCAAATTCAACAAACTTAACAAGTCCAACTATCAAATAGAAATTGTACTTGTTTCTAAAATAGAAGAAATTTATAATCTTCTTTTCTAAATAAAAAAGCACATTATCAATTAATTGATAATGTGCTTTTCTCTTACAAACAGATAAACCGTTTTATTTTTTATTAGCCTCTTTAATATATTTTTCTAACGCCATTGTCATAGAAGGAGTTTCTGGTGTTGGAGCTTGAATATTAATTTTCAAACCAGCATCTGTAGCTGCCTTAACCGTTGAATTTCCAAAAACAGCAATTCGGGTATTATTTTGCTCAAAATTTGGGAAATTTTGAAACAACGAATCTATCCCTGAAGGACTAAAGAAAACTAGAACATCATAGAAAACATCTTCTAAATTAGACAAATCACTTACAACTGTTCTATACAAATCAGCCCTTTTCCATTTTACCCCCAATTCATTCAATGTCTCAGGAATCAAACTTTTTAACTTATCAGAAGAAGGCAATAAGAAATTCTCTGTTTTATGCTTCTTTATCAATTTTCCTAATTCAGGAAAAGTTCTTTGACCCACATAAATTTTACGCTTTCTGTAAACCACATATTTTTGCAAATAATAAGCTACAGCTTCAGATTGACAAAAGTACTTTAAAGTATCTGGCACTTTAAATCTCATTTCTTCAGCTATTCTAAAAAAATGGTCAACAGCATTTCTACTAGTCAAAATAATCGCAGTAAACTCGCTTAAATCAATTTTTTGCGTTCTAACTTCTTTTACAGGAATTCCTTCAACATGGATAAAAGAACGAAAATCAATTTTCACTTTTTGCCTTTCAGATAATTCAAAATATGGAGAATTCTCTTTAGGCTCTGGCTGTGACACCAAAATCGTCTTCACTTTCATACTCTTTTTATTTTTACTTCGATAAAAATTTAACACAAATTAACATCGGTGCTATTTCAAGTGCGCAAAGGTACAAAATAAAATAAAACAATTTGCTTATGATTATATTTTTGCTATGGTAAATTATTAGAACCCAACGGAGAACCAAAAGAAAAGACAAAAAAACAATAGAAATTTTTAAAAAAAACAAACTATTTGAAAACGCATAATAACTCAAAATAACCAAAGGAGTAAAAAACAAAAAAACAACCTTTAAGTAGCTATATTTTAGAATATTAATATACTTAAAAACAGAATACAAACTCAAAGCCCTTGACAAAATAGCGCTCACAAAAACGTGTATAAGCAAATAAACACTTACACCTAATAAAATTTTTAGATATCCTACAAAATCCTGAAAATAAAACATTTCCACTTTTTGAGATAAAAAAAAATACAAAACCAAAGAAATCAATAGGTTTTGAATAAAGAATAGTAAGTAATTAAATACACTAAAAAAATCTAACAATTCATTCTCGTATTCTGAAAAGTACTGCTTAGAAAAAAAAGCTCCTAATAACGCATTAAATCGTTCAGCATAAAAATGCTTTACAAACACCAACAATACAAAAACTAACAATAAAACTCCTACAACCCAATCAGGTGTTTGAGACACTCTTTCCAACCCAAAATTCATTAATTATAGCCTAAGTATATAAAAACATTACCCTAATCCCGTTTAACACAAAATTAGGAATAAAAAATCATACATTTGTACCTACATTTAATTTAACAACATGTCAGATACTCTTGTCATTATACCCACACTAAATGAAATTGAAAACATAAAATCAATTATCAATGCGGTATTCAAAGAAAAGAAAGAATTTCACATCTTAATTGTTGACGACAACTCAAAAGATGGAACTCCTGAAGCTGTTACTGAACTCATAAACGAATACCCTGATCGTTTATTCCTTGAAAAAAGAATTGGTAAAAAAGGATTAGGAAGTGCTTATATACATGGATTTAAATGGGCTCTTTCAAAAACATATGATTATATTATAGAAATGGATGCTGATTTTTCTCACAATCCTAAAGACCTTATAAAACTATATGATGCCTGTAAAACAGGAGGTGCTAAACTCTCTATCGGGTCAAGATACATCAACAACGAAGTAAATGTCGTAAACTGGAATATCAAAAGATTATTACTTTCTTTCTTTGCTTCTAAATACGTTCAAATTATCACTGGAATTCCTTTATACGACACCACAGCTGGTTTTGTTTGTTATCATAAAGATGTTCTAAACACCATCAATTTAGATAAAATACAATTTGTTGGATATGCCTTTCAGATTGAAATGAAATTTAAAACCTGGAAACACAAATTTCCTATAACAGAAGTACCCATCGTATTTACTGACAGAACCTTAGGAACCTCAAAAATGAGTGGAAGTATTATTTCAGAAGCTATTTTTGGAGTTATTAAAATGAGACTTAAAGGACTGTCATTATAATAAACCTATTATACCATGAGCATTACAATTATAAAAAACGCACAGATCGTTAACGAAGGTAAAACTACCAAAGGAGACGTATTAATTAATGGAGATTTTATCTCAGAAATAGGTAACAATATTGAAATTCCTGAAAATGCAACAGTAATTGATGCTAAAGGAAAACACCTTTTACCTGGAGCCATTGATGATCAAGTACACTTTCGCGAACCTGGGCTAACCCACAAAGCAAATATTGGAACCGAAAGTAGAGCTGCTGCAGCTGGAGGTATTACTACTTTTATAGAAATGCCCAACACAGTACCTCAAGCAACCACACAAGAATTACTTGAAAACAAATTTGAAATTGCTAAACAAACATCTTATGTAAACTATTCATTTATGTTTGGTGGCACAAACGACAATCTGGACGAGTTGTTAAAAACAGATCCAAACACTGTTGCTGGTATCAAATTATTTTTAGGATCATCTACAGGAAATATGCTTGTAGATGATGAAGATGTTTTAAGAAAAATATTCTCATCTACTCAAATGGTTATCTCTGTTCACTGTGAAGACGAAGATACCATCAAAAGAAACTTCAAAGAACATCTTGATAAGTTTGGAGACGATATTCCTATCAAATACCACCCTATTATTCGTAGTGAAGAAGCCTGCTACCTATCTTCTTCAAAAGCAATTGAATTAGCAAAAGAAACGGGAGCACGTTTACATATATTTCACCTATCAACAGCAAAAGAAACAAACCTTTTTAGAAATGACATCCCTTTAAGGGATAAAAAAATTACTGCTGAAGTTTGTGTACACCACCTAACTTTTGATGATAGTGATTACGAGGAAAAAGGCACTTTTATAAAATGGAACCCAGCTGTAAAAACAGCTAACGATAAAAAAGGTCTTTGGGAAGCCTTGTTAGACGACAGAATTGATGTGATTGCAACAGATCATGCACCTCATACCTTAGAAGAAAAACAACAAGTATATACCAAAGCACCAAGTGGAGGGCCTTTAGTACAACACGCTTTACCAGCTCTTATAAACGCAAGTAAAGACGGTAAAATTAGTATCGAAAAAATAGTAGAAAAACTATGTCACAATCCCGCTATTCTTTTTGAAATCAAAAAACGTGGATACATCAAAGAAGGATATTATGCTGATTTAGTTTTAGTTGACATGGATAAAGAATGGACAGCTACTAAAGAGAATACACTTTACAAATGTGGATGGTCTCCTTTTGAAGGAACAACATTTAAATCTACAATTACACATACCTTTGTAAACGGAAACTTAATTTATAACGAAGGAGTATTCAACGATACTACAAAAGGAAAAAGACTCGAATTTAACAGGTCGTAATGCAAAAATATTTTTACATCATCGTATTACTAGTTACCACCTATGGGTGTACTAGTAATACGATTTTAAAAAAACCTAAAGATCTCATTAGCAAAGATGAAATGGTTAACCTACTAACCGATTTATACATTGCTACTGCTGCAAAACCTTTAAAAAACAATCAGGAAATAAAAAATGTGAATTATACACATTTGGTTTTTGAAAAGTATGGTATTGACAGCGCCCGATTTAGAACAAGTAATTACTACTACACTAGTAGAATAGACGAATATGAAGCTATTTATAAAGAAGTGGAGGCAAGACTTACCGAACTACACACGAAATACGAAAAAATTCAAAAAATCAAAGACTCCATTAGAAAAGACAGTATTTTAAAACTCAAAAATATAGATCCTCAATCTCTTGAAGACATGACCATGTTAGACGAAGATATTTCTGACTTATAAAACTTAGCAACTTCTTCTACAACTTGTTGAATTGTTTCAAACTCAAACCCCAATGCTTCCTTAAGCTTAGAAGCATCGTAAAAAAACTTATTATTTACAGAAGTAGCTGTATGCTTTGTAAATGTATTTGAAGTATTTGTTAATCGAGCCTTTAACAAAGTAAAAGGCCATACTATACTCGCTAAAAAAGGAGTTACTTTAATTGTAGGATGTTTTTTTCCAAACTGATCTGCAATAAGTCCAAACACCTTCTGAAAACTTAAATTTTCAGATACTAAAATAAACCGTTCGTTTTTTACAGAACTATTCATAAGCTTCATCAACACCTGAACCACATCATTCACCCCTACAAACCCTGTAACACCTTCTGTATAAAAAGGGAAACCTTTGTATACATTTGAGAATAACAATCCTGAGTTTTCTTTCCAATACCCTGCTCCTAAAATAATACCTGGATTAACAATTGCTACATCCAACCCTTCTTGAGCACCTCTCCAAACTTCCATTTCTGCACCATACTTTGTAATGGCGTAACTATAGTTATTGGTTTCTATGTTAAACTCATCCTCCTCATCAATCAAATCCTTATGAACCGTTTTTGCAACCGCAGCTATAGAGCTTACAAAACACAACTTTTCAACAGCGTTGGCTATACATAAATTAACCACATTAGCAGTTCCTCCAATATTTACAGCACGCATTTTTTTATGATCCTTTTCATCAAAAGAAACCAAGGCAGCCACATGATATACCCTCTTAACTCCTTTAAAAGCCTGCTCTAATGAGGATACATTTGTAACATCAGCAGTTACCCATTCAATATTAGAAAACAAAACAGTAGCATCATCAGAAAAATACCCAAACACCTTCTTTACACGTTCTAACGAACTTGTAGACCTTCTAATAGCCCTTACTTTTTCACCTTTTTTCACAAGCTGAAACAACAAATGTGCTCCTAGCATTCCGGTACCTCCTGTTACTAAAATCATGCAACGAAAATATACTAAAATTACCATTTTACAATAGGCAATAAGTAATTATCCTTAAACAATAAACTCATTAACATTTACAGATTGTTAATTACTATCTGAAACAGTATCTTTGCCCAAAATCTGACAAAAATGACAACAAATTTCATTGAAGAATTGAAATGGAGAGGCATGTTACACGACATGATGCCTGGAACTGAAGAACTATTAAACAAAGAGGTAACTACGGGTTATATTGGATTTGATCCTACTGCAGACTCTTTACATATTGGTAGTTTGATACCTATCATCATTTTAATGCATTTTCAACGTTCGGGACACAAACCTATTGCCTTAGTTGGTGGTGCTACGGGAATGATTGGAGATCCTTCAGGAAAATCAGCTGAACGTAATTTGTTAGACGAAGAAGCCTTGAATAAAAACATTGCAGGAGTTAAAAGTCAACTAGAACGTTTTTTAGATTTTAATAGCGATGCTGCAAATGCTGCTGAACTTGTAAACAACTACGATTGGATGAAAGAATTTTCTCTAATCGATTTTGTTAGAGACATTGGTAAACATCTTACGGTAAACTACATGATGGCCAAAGAATCTGTAAAAAAGCGTGTAAGTGGTGAGGGTGATGGAATGTCTTTTACTGAATTTACATACCAACTATTCCAAGGATATGACTTTTTACATTTATACGAACACAAAAATTGCAAACTGCAAATGGGAGGTTCTGATCAATGGGGAAACATTACTACAGGTACAGAATTAGTGAGAAGAAAAGCGCAAGGAAAAGCATATGCTATGACGTGCCCATTGATTACAAAAGCTGACGGTACAAAGTTTGGAAAATCAGAGGGAGGAAATGTTTGGCTAGACAAAGGCAGAACTTCTGTATATAAATTTTACCAATACTGGTTAAACTCTTCTGATGAAGATTCTATTGACTTTATCAAGAAATTCACATTTTTAGACAAAGAAACGATAGAAAAACTAATTGCAGAGCACGCCGAGGCTCCGCATACACGATTGTTACAAAAAACAATTGCTAAAGAAGTTACGATACTTGTACATTCTGAAGAAGATTACGAAAACGCATTAAAAGCATCTAATATTTTATTTGGAAAATCTACTGCCAATGACCTAAAATCTTTGGACGAACAAACTTTCTTAGATGTATTTTCTGGAGTACCACAAGCAGAAATTGAAAAAAATCAAATAGAAGAAGGGCTAGATATTGTAGCTGCTTTTGCTGAAACTGGTTTCTTAAAATCTAATGGAGAGGCAAGAAGAGCTTTAAAAGAAAACTCTATTTCTGTAAATAAAGAAAAAGTAAAAGACGGTTTCTCTATAACAACCAATGATTTAATTGCTAACAAATATGTTTTGTTACAACGAGGGAAAAAGAGTTACTTTTTATTAAAGGTAAACTAAGTCATCTTATAAAAAACAAAAGGGTTGAAACTTAGTTTCAACCCTTTTTTTATGACTAAAATTTATATTGTCTCACAATCATTATAAAAGTTCTTTTATTTAAGAACATTCCAATTTTTATCTGCCTGCTTTTGTAATTCTTCTGCCCCTTCTTTATTCCAAAGTTCTAAAGTATTAATTCCCCAAGCGTTGTAAAACAAGTACAGTTTTCCATCTCTAATTTCAAAAGTATCAGGGTTTATTTTTACTTTTTCATTTTTAGCTCCGATAGCATACGCACACCACCCACCATACTGGGGAGTGTATTTTTTTGGGTTCGAAACAAATTTTTTCAAATTCTCGTCTGAAACAAATTGGTACTTGACTCCTTTATACTCTAGAGTAAATTCTTTATCCCCTTCAACAGCCTTATTGCTAAAATAAGACACCACATCATAACCATCAGCTATAAAACCTTTTTTATTGGTATTGTATTCTTTCTGAGAAAACGCTGAAATAACGGAAAAAAACAGGAAAATTGAGAAATAGGTTTTCATATGTAATTTTGAATTTTGTTTTACTCATAGTCGAAAACAAAAAAGGGGAATTACAAAAAATGCAAAAAATAATAGGTCTCGATACACGCTTCCTTCGTAAGCGCACTCGACTTAAAAAAACAAACAACTGTCTCATCGAGTGATTTTGACCGTAGGGAGAAATTGTATCGAAATGTAATACCACACAATACCGAAGGATCTTGATACCCCCTCCTTCGTCGGAACGATTAACCTAATAATCAGAGTTCTATTGCACTAACAAATTACAACCTCGAATATCAGAATTATCAAAACGCCCTAAGATTTCGAATGTATCATTAGTATGTATTTTTCCTAAATCTTGAGTGGCTATAAAAGAACACGAATTATAATTTGCTAAATCAATTACATTAACTCCTCCTGATTTTCCTTTTGGTAACAGACTTAAAGGGGCTTCTGTATCTCTTATCAATACCTTCATCCAAGGTACTGTTTTAAAAACACCGTGCCCTTTTGAGTATCCTTGACTTAACAATTCGGTCATTCCATATTCCGAATGAATTTCTAGTACTCCAAAACCTTTCTTTAACACGGAATGTAATTCCTCACGAATCATTTCTTTACGTCTCCCCTTCATTCCTCCTGTTTCCATAACAATAGTATGTTTCAAAGAAAACTGATGCAATTCAATCAAATCTAACAACGCAAATGAAACTCCTATTAGCAATACTTTTTTTCCTTCAGATTCTAATTTTAGTAAGTTTTTCTTTAACCCTTCTAAATCATCTAAATAAAAACCACTTTCGGAATGCTTAGATTTTTGAATCAAATCATCTACCATATAAACTAAAGAAGATCCTTTTCTTTCCAAATAAGCTGGCAACAATGCCAAAACCACATATTCTTCAACAGCTCCATAAAAATGCTGGAACCCCTTTAAATAGCTTTTTTCATAAACAGCAACATCCGATACTAAATGCCTACTCTGCTGCATACCTGTAGTACCACTACTCAAAAATACTTCTTCTATAGAATTGTTTCCTGATATAACTTCATGACTTTTAAAAAACTGAATTGGTAAAAAAGGTATTTCACTTACTTTTTTCACTTCAGAAGGTTCTATATTCAATAAAGAAACATACTTCTTATACACCAAATTATTTTTAACCTGATATTGAAAAACCTCCAATGCCAGCTGATTAAAATCAAACTCTTTTAAATCTTTAAAAATACTAGTATTCACGTATGCTCTCTATTTTTTTACAAAAGTAAACTAAATCTTCAATTCCTTTTTTTAAAACTTTTATAAATAAAAAACCGCCCTTTATTACACTTTAATAAAGAGCGGCAAAATTGAAAACAAAAAATTTATTTTTCTACTTTAAGGACTTCCTTTATAACTCTTTCTAAATCTTGCTTAGGCAAAGCCCCCTGTGCCATTTGTGGTTTTTCTCCTACAGGACAAAACAACATTGACGGAATACTTCGTATAGCAAATGCCCCAGACAACTCTTGTTCTGCCTCTGTATCTACTTTATATATATTTATTTTGCCTTTGTACTCTTCACTCAATTGCTCTAAAACAGGAGCAAGTGACTTACATGGCCCACACCAGTCTGCATAAAAATCTATAATACAAGGTATCTCTCCTGCAAACTCCCACTCTTTATTTTTCTCAAAATTGAAAACCTTTTCAAGAAAAGCTTCCTTCGTCAATAATTCTGTCATAATTACGGTCTTATTTAATTTTAATCTTTGTCGTAAACTTACTACAATCTTACAAAAAACATATGTGACAAATATCATGATAATCCACTATATTTGTACGAACAACGACAACAACAACTTTTTAAGACCCAAAAATGTCTAAAACACTAAAACACTCCGACTTCGTGTTAATTGGAGGTGGTATCATGAGTGCTACACTTGCAATTTTACTATACGAGAAATTCCCTGGTAAAAAAATTACCGTTATTGAAAAGCTTCCTAAAATGGCAGAAGAAAGTTCTGAAGCTTGGAATAATGCTGGTACTGGCCATGCAGGAAATTGTGAGTTAAACTATACTCCAGAAAAAAAAGGGAAAGTTGACACTAGTAAGGCTGTAAAAACAGCTGAACAATTCAACGAAACTTTAGGCTTCTGGAAAGATTGTGCAGAAAAAGGATACATCCATAATATTAATAAATGCATCAATTCAGTTCCTCATATCAGTTTTGTTGAAGGAAAAGAAAACATTGCTTATTTAGAAAAAAGATGGAATGCTCTGAAAGAGATTTCTCACTTCAAAGAAATGATTTTTTCAAAAGATTTTGAGCAAATTCAAGAGTGGCTTCCTTTAATGATGGAAGGTAGAAAGAAAAAAGCAAAAGTTGCCGCTACGTATGTTGAAAAAGGGTTTGATGTAAACTTTGGTGAAATTGCCGAACAAATATTCCGCTTCTTAGGAAAACAAGACAATGTTGAACTAATCAACAACAGCAATGTTTACAACTTACAACAAACAAAAAACAAGCGTTGGTTGTTAACTATTAAAGGGCAAAATGTAGGTAAACACTGGAAAATAGTGTCCAATTATGTATTTATTGGTGCTGGTGGAGGCGCACTTTCATTATTAGAAAAATCTGACATTAAAGAAGCCAGAGGTTACGGAGGTTTCCCTATTAGTGGATTGTGGTTGCGTTGTACCAACCCAGAAGTTATTGAACAGCACAACGCTAAAGTTTACGGAAAAGCAAAAAAAGGATCGCCACCAATGTCGGTTCCTCATATGGACACTCGTGTGATCAATGGACGTAAAGAATTGTTATTTGGGCCTTATGCCGGTTTTACTACAAAGTTCTTAAAACACGGTTCTATGTTTGATTTACCAAAGTCTGTTGAATTTGACAATATCATGAGCCTTTTAGGTGCCGGTTATAAAAACCTTCCTTTAGTGGGTTACCTAGTAAAGCAGGTAAGTTTAAAATTCAAAGATCGTATGGATATGTTACGAGAATTTTATCCTGAAGCAAATGATGAAGATTGGAAATTAGTAGTTGCCGGACAACGTGTTCAAATTATAAAAAAGGACAAAAAACGATCTGGTAAACTAGAGTTTGGTACAGAAGTTATTATATCAAAAGACAAAACTATTGGAGCGTTATTAGGAGCTTCTCCTGGGGCTTCAACTTCTTACTCTGTTATGAAAGAGGTTGTTGAAAAATGCTTCTAAAAACAGAAAATAAAAAACGGATTGTAAATTACAATCCGTTTTTTATTTATAAGACTTCTTCTATTTTCAAATTTCTTCCTTGAAAAAGAACCTCATCTCCTTTATGTTTTCCTAAAAGTATTTTTCCTATAGGTGAATTTGGAGAAATAGCATAGTAAATAACCTTATCACAGGTAATTTTTCCTGTACTTACTGCTATAAAATAATTGGCAAAATTTGTTTTCACCAAAGCTCCTAAACGAACTATTTCTGTTGTCTCTACAATGTTTATACGTTCCAAAAGCAACTTCATTTGTTGAACTTGATTCAATTGCTGTCCTGCTTTTTCCATTTCCAATTGCAACATGGCTCTTCCTGTTTCGTGTTTATCTCCTGCAGAACTCTTCGTTTCTGATTGTAAAGCATTTTTATGTGACTGAATCGTTGTTGTAATATTTTCTAATTTATCACTCACAAAGTCTTCACAAAACTGAAATAATTCTTTTTTTATATGCTCTTCTTTCACCTAAAAATCTAATTTTAATTGCACATCAATAACAGCCTCTTTTTTATTTGTTTGAGTATTTAAATTGGTTACAGAAATCCCTAATAACCGAACCGAATCTTTCATTTTTTCTTGATACAACAAACCTTCAACTGTGGCTAACAAAAGTTCTTTCTTTTTTACAAAATAGGGCAATGTTTTACTTCTTGTTTGCTGTGTAAAATCACTATACTTTATTTTTAAAGTTACCGTTTTCCCTGCTACCTTAGATTTTATCAAACGCTGTTCTAATTCTTCAGAAATACGCTCTAGCTTTTCTAACATAAATATTTCTGAAGTCAAATTTTTAGAAAAAGTATGCTCTGCTGCTACAGACTTTCGAATTCTATGTGGTTTTACTTCACTGTTATGAATTCCTCTAACAATGGCATAATAATAGGCTCCTGATTTATTAAAATGTTTTGTCAAAAACGCTTCTGATTTTTCTTTCAAATCTTTTCCCGTAAAGATTCCCAAATTATACATCTTTATTCTTGTAACTTTTCCTATTCCAAAGAATTTTTCAATAGGCAATTCTTCTAAAAAACTAAGAACCTCTTCTTGAGGAATTGTTTTTTGACCATTCGGTTTATTTATATCTGAAGCTATTTTGGCTATAAACTTATTTACAGAAATTCCTGCTGAAGCAGCTAACCCAACCTCATCAAAAATTCGTTGTCGAATTTCTTCTGCAATCAAAGTTGCCGAAGGGTTGTTTTTTTTATTTGTAGTAACATCTAAATACGCTTCATCTAAAGACAAAGGCTCTACCAAATCTGTATACTCAAAAAATATCTTTTTAATTTGAGCCGAAATCTCTTTATACCTTTTAAAACGAGCAGGAACAAAAATTAATTCTGGACATAGTTTTTTTGCCATTGCTCCAGCCATTGCAGATCGTACACCAAACTTACGTGCCTCGTAACTAGCTGCCGAAACCACCCCTCTAATTTCACCTCCACTAACAGCAATAGGCTTTCCTCTTAATTCAGGGTTATCCAACTGCTCTACAGAAGCAAAAAAAGCATCCATATCTACATGAATAATTTTACGAAGATGTTCTTGAGGTGTTTCCAAAAAATATTTTTTACAAAAATAAAACAATGCTACTTCAAATAACAGTAACCTCTCTAAAACGATTTTAAATAAATTTATGTATCGTCTAAAATTACCTCATAAAAAAGGAGGTAAAACAACTTCACCTCCTTTTTTTATTCTTCTAAAAACCTTTTGTTACAATGCCCTAAATTAAACCACTCCTTGTGCCAACATAGCATCTGCAACTTTTACAAAACCTGCAATATTTGCTCCTTTTACATAGTCTACATAACCTGTTTCGTCCTTACCATACGCCACACAAGCATCATGAATATCAATCATAATTTCTTGTAGCTTTTCATCTACCTCTTTACGAGACCAACGGAAACGTAAAGAATTCTGAGTCATTTCTAATCCCGAAGTTGCTACACCACCTGCATTAGATGCTTTTCCTGGAGCAAATAATATTTTTGCTTTATGAAAAGCTGTAATAGCTTCTGGAGTCGAAGGCATATTAGCTCCTTCACTCACACAAAAACATCCATTTTCTAATAATTTCTGTGCATCTTCCCCATTCAATTCATTTTGAGTAGCACATGGCATCGCTATATCGCATTTCACTTCCCAAGGTCTTTTTCCTTCTACAAATTTTGCCGAAGGATATTGCTTAATATACGCTGATATACGTTCTCTTTTTTCATTTTTTAGCTCCATTATAAAAGCTAACTTTTCTTTATCAATTCCTGCTTCGTCATATATGTACCCTGAAGAATCTGACATGGTTACTACTTTTGCTCCTAATTGAACTGCTTTTTCAACAGCATACTGTGCCACATTTCCTGACCCCGATACAACAACTGTTTTTCCTTTAAAAGAGTCTCCTTTGGTCTTTAACATGTCTTGCGCAAAATACACATTACCATATCCCGTTGCCTCTGGTCTAATTAAAGAACCTCCCCAAGACATTCCTTTTCCTGTCAACACTCCGGTAAAATTGTTACTAATTTTTTTATACATCCCAAACAAATAACCAACCTCTCTAGCACCTACTCCAATATCACCTGCAGGAACATCTGTATTATGTCCTATATGACGGAAAAGCTCCGTCATAAAAGCATGACAAAAACGCATAATTTCATCATCTGACTTTCCTTTAGGATCAAAATCAGAACCTCCTTTACCCCCTCCCATTGGAAGCGTTGTTAACGAGTTTTTAAACACCTGTTCAAATGCTAAAAACTTTAAAATACTCAGATTTACTGTAGGGTGAAAACGCAAACCACCTTTATAAGGGCCAATTGCAGAATTCATTTGAACACGATACCCTCTATTTACATGAATTTCTCCTTTGTCATCTACCCAAGAAACTCTAAACATCACTACCCTTTCTGGCTCTACCATACGAAGTAAAATATTTTTTCCATAATACACGTCATTCTCTACTATATATGGAATTACTGCTTCTGCAACTTCATGAACAGCTTGTAAAAACTCAGGTTCATGATTATCTCTAGATCGTACCTGATCCATAAATTCATTGATTATTTTTTCCATAATGATGTACGTGTTTTATTAATTACGATTATTGTTTCTAAGATAGTAAAATTGATATACCAATCGTTAGTCGACAAATGAAAAAAAATCATACAAATAAGTTAAATTTTTAAAAACAGCACCTAAATTTCCATTTTCAAGTCACATTACTATTCGCCTAAAAAAATAGTTCAGGTCTGTTTCTTTTTTTAAATTTGCAGCCTAATTAAATGGAACGATGTTAGATAAAGTAAACGAACTCATTGGAGAGGTAAAAGATTTTAAAGCAACTTCTAAAGAAGAAGTCGAAGCTTTCAGAATAAAATACTTAGGAAGTAAAGGGGTACTTAAAGATCTTTTCAACGATTTTAAAACTGTTGAAAATGGCTTAAAAAAAGAAGTAGGTCAAGCCTTAAACGGATTAAGAACCGTTGCAACAGAAAAGGTTAATGAGTTAAAAAACTCTTTTGAAAATAATGAAGAGAATAACAGTTTTTACGGAGATTTAACAAGACCTTCTGAACCTATTGAATTAGGTTCTCGTCATCCAATATCAATCGTTAAAAACCAAATTGTAGAAGTTTTTTCTAAAATTGGTTTTACCGTTTCTGAAGGTCCAGAAATTGAAGATGATTGGCATAACTTTACAGCATTAAATTTACCAGAATACCACCCTGCTCGTGATATGCAGGATACTTTTTTTATTGAAAAAGATCCTGATTTACTATTGAGAACTCATACCTCATCAGTACAAACACGTTATATGGAAAACAACAAACCTCCAATTCGTACTTTATCTCCAGGACGTGTTTTTAGAAATGAAGATATTTCTGCACGTGCTCACTGTATATTTCATCAAATTGAAGGATTGTATATAGATACCGATGTTTCATTTGCTGATTTAAAGCAAACACTGCTTTACTTTACGAAAGAAATGTTTGGAAAATCTAAAATCCGTTTACGCCCCTCTTATTTCCCTTTTACAGAGCCTAGTGCTGAGGTAGATATTTACTGGGGATTGGAAACAGAAACAGACTATAAAATAACCAAAGGTACTGGTTGGTTAGAGATTATGGGATGTGGAATGGTAGATCCTAACGTTCTTAAGAATGCCAATATAGACCCTACAAAATACAGCGGATATGCCTTTGGAATGGGTATTGAACGTATTGCTATGTTGTTGTACCAGATTCCAGATATTAGAATGTTTTATGAAAACGATGTACGTTTCTTAGAGCAATTTAAATCAGTTCTTTAATCTACTCTGAAACAAATTCAGCATACATGAAAAAAGACATTCAAATTCCAGAAGTTACAGGTGTATTTATGGCAATTGTTAAAGAATACAATGAAGATTTTAAATGTGATGACTGGAATGCTTATATCATAAATAACAAAGAAGTAGATTTAGAAATGTGTTTGATTGTTTCTAAAGGAGATGAAGAAACAACAAAGCTTACAACTTCTATTCTGCGTAAAAAAATAGACAAACTACCTGCAAAATCTTTTGCCAAAGTAGAATACATAAACCCTGCTGTTTTAAGACTAAACAATAGTTTTGAAGTTACTTTTTTTGAGGGAAATAAAATGTATGATAAAAAATATACTTTTAAGAAAGGAACTGTTAAGGAAGGCGCTTTAAGAATGATTCCTTTATTGAAAAAGGAAGGGGTTTTAATAAAATAAACCTTTACAACACAAAATAATTAAGGGGGTATAGCGTTGCTATACCCCCTTAATTATTTTAATTCTGTATATTTGGAAAAACCACAAACCAAACTATGAAATCTCTCTTAACCTTACTACTCATCCTTTTTTCTCTTGTTTTCAAAGCTCAAACTATTCCCATGTATGTTGGCGGATACACAGATGGTGAAGGTGAAGGTATTTATCTATTTCAATTCAACACTGTAACTGGAGACTTAACTGATCATAAACTGGTTGCCAAAATAAACAACCCTTCCTATATCGTGCTATCTCCAGAAAAGGAATATCTCTATTCCGTATGTGAATTAGACAATTACAAAGGTTTAACAAGTGGAGCTATTTGTTCTTTTGTAATAAAAGCGGATGGTACTTTAGATAAAACCTCTGAAAGAAGCTCTAATGGAGCACATCCTTGTCACTTGGGTATTGACGAAGACGGAACAAGGCTTGTGGTTTCAAACTACACAGGAGGTAATTTTAGCATTTACAATCTTACCTTAAATGGAGATATTGAAAGAGCTTTTCAAATTACCAAATTAGATAGAGAAAACAGATCAGCAAAAACCCACTCTGCTCAATTTTATAAAGAAAAGTTATTTGTTGCTGATTTAGGGATTGACTCTTTTGAAGAATTTGAATTCAACAACAACCGTTACATTTCTAAAAAAAGTTTTCCCCTAGTTAAAAACTCAGGTCCGAGGCATTTTGACATTACCAAAAAAGGAAAATTCATTTACATCATTAATGAATACGGTAGTACAGTTACTACATTTAAAAAAGAGAAAGACGCTTATATTAGAGTTACAGATGTAACCACGTTAGAAAAAGGGTACGAAGGCATAAACTCATGCGCTGATATACATTTGTCTAAAGATGATAAATTTCTGTACGGATCTAACAGGGGAGCAAATACTATTGTTGTTTATAAAAGAGATAAAAAAGACGGATCTCTAAAACAAATCCAAAACATAAGTACTTATGGAAATTGGCCTAGAAATTTCACACTAGATCCTAGTGGAAAATTCTTATTAGCTGCCAATCAAAAAAGCAATTCTATTGCCGTATTTTCAATAGATAAAAAAACAGGAATGTTAACCTACCTTCATACAAAGGAAAGTCCAAGCCCTTCGTGTTTAGTTTTTTAATCAATAAGTTCGGTTAACAATTTAAACTGTCTTCTAGGACTCTTTTTAAGATAAACAATTGCATATACCGCATCAATAATAGGTGTATTGGCTTGGTTTACTTGATTTATCTCATAAGCACTCTTAACAGCGTAATACCCTTCTGCAACCATACTCATTTCCATCATGGCAGCTTTTACAGTATACCCCTTCCCTAACATATTACCAAACATTCTGTTTCTACTAAAAGTAGAATAACCTGTCACTAACAAATCTCCCAAATACGCAGAATTGTTAATATTACGTTTCATCTTATGTACCTTCTTTATATAACGTTTCATTTCTCTTACAGAATTCGACATTAACACCGCTTGGAAATTATCTCCATAACCTAAACCATGTGCAATACCTGCTGCAATTGCATAAATATTCTTTAGCATTGCCGCATATTCTGTACCTATAATATCATCAGAAACTTTACATTTTATATAATCGCCTGCCAATGCTTTGCTCAATAAAACTGCTTTTTGTTCATCTTGACAAGCAATCGTCAAGTAAGACAAACGCTCCATTACTACTTCTTCTGCATGACACGGACCTGTAATAACTCCTATATTTTCGAAAGGTATTTTCTGTTCTTTATGTAAATGCTCTCCTACAATTAAACCTGTTTCTGGAACAATTCCTTTAATTGCAGAAAAAAGAATCTTAGCTTCTAAAGACTCGGTTATCTTTGACAATTCTGAACTCAAAAAAGCTGATGGAATTGCTAAAATGATAACATCTGCATAAGCAACCATCTCATTAATATCACTACTTAAAAAAAGCTGTTTTGTATTAAACTCAGCAGAAGTCACATAATTGGGGTTGTGCTTGTTTTCTTTGATGTATGCAACCGAAGTTTCATTACGCATATACCAACCTACTGTTGCTACATTTTCGCACAACATTTTTACAATTGCAGTAGCCCAACTACCTCCACCAAAAACAGCTATTTTTAAAGCTTTATCCATGTATTTTTAAATCCTTTTGTTCCTTGTTCAAAAATAAGAATTAAAATGAAACCATCCTCCTATAAGCTCTTTAATACAAAACCATTAGCTTATCTTATAATTAGCCTATATTTGCGAAAATTATAACAACTAAAATTGAGCACTTTAAAACGTTTTTTTAAAGACACACTTATCTACGGAATTGCTGCCGTTTTACCTAAAGCCATCAATGTGCTCTTAGTAAAACTTCATACCAGTTCCTTATCAACAAGTGAATACAGTGTAAACACCTCTTTCTACGTTTGGGCTGCTTATTTTAATATTTTACTTACTTACGGAATGGAAACAGCGTTCTTTAGGTTTTTTAACACTGAAAAAGAACAAGGAAAAGTTGTATCTACCTCTTTTTTAAGTTTGTTATTCACAAGCCTTATTGCACTAAGTTCTTTGTTGATTTTTCAAAATGAACTTTCAGAATTATTAGGCTTCTCAAATCCTATCTATTTTTCACTACTTGTTTGGATTTCTATTTTAGACACTTTAGTTGTCATTCCTTTTGCTTATTTAAGAGTTACAGGAAAATCAAAAAAATATACACTGATCAGAGTTTTGAACATTGCCATCTATGCTATTTTCAATATTTTATTTTTGTGGTTTTTACCCATCACTATAAAAAGCTCTTTAGAAATCCCTGATAGCATCAATACTTACTACAATCCTAATTTTAAAGAAGGATATATTTTTATTGCAAATACCATTGCCAGTGGAATCACATTTATTGTTGTACTGCCTATAATTTTCAAATTCAAACTCTCTTTTGATAAAAACTTATTAAAACAGATGCTACATTATTCTTGGCCTATATTAATAGCAGGTATTGCTTATACAACCAATGAAAATTTAGACAAATTAGTACTTGAAAATTGGTTAGGAAAAAGTACCATGGGTGCCTATGCTGGTACTTATAAAATAGGAGTCATTATGTCGTTATTTATCATGGCTTTTAGATTGGGTGCAGAACCCTTTTTCTTTAATCATGCTACTAATAAAAACGCTCCTAAAACCTACGCCCTTATATTAAAGTGGTTTGCTATTATAGGGTCTTTTTTTATACTCTGTATCATCGGTTATATGGAATATATTGCTCAACTATTTTTAGGAAAAAGTGATTATTTTTTAGCGCTTTCTATTGTTCCAATCATACTAATTGCCAATTTGTTTTTAGGAATTTACAACAACCTATCTATCTGGTACAAGCTTACAGATAAAACAAAATACGGAATGTATATCTCTGTTATAGGAGCCCTTATTACTATTTCACTCCTATATATTTTAGTTCCTTATATCGGATTTATTGGAGCTGCATGGGCTACATTAGGTGCTTATGGGAGTATGATGTGTATTTCTTACCTCATAGGTCAAAAACATTATCCTATTCCTTATGAAATTAAAAATATTGGATTTTAT
Organism: Flavicella sp.; assembly: GCA_965243265.1. Taxonomy (GTDB): domain Bacteria; phylum Bacteroidota; class Bacteroidia; order Flavobacteriales; family Flavobacteriaceae; genus Flavicella. The sequence goes on along the minus strand of CBDEUL010000005.1, from coordinate 371,775 downwards.
CTACTTCTTTCTATAACCCTGAGTACTATTTCTTTCTTATATTTTAACAGCAGTCTTTGGATGAGTACCTTGTTTATTATTCTATTTATAATCATCATATACATCAAAGAAAAAAAAGAACTCTTACAAATTTTAAAACGCACTTGATATGGATATTAAAATTATCAACAAATCAAAACACGCTCTGCCTCATTATGAAACATTAGCTTCTGCCGGAATGGATTTGAAAGCAAATATTGAAGAAGCCATTGTACTAAAACCTTTGGAAAGAGCTATTATAAAAACGGGACTATTTATAGCTTTACCTGTTGGTACAGAGGCACAAGTTAGACCTAGGAGTGGACTGGCCGCCAAAAAAGGAATTACTGTTTTAAACAGCCCTGGAACTGTTGATGCTGATTATAGAGGTGAAATCGGTGTTATTTTAGTAAACCTATCTAATGAAAACTTTACTATTAACGACGGTGAACGTATTGCGCAACTTGTCATAGCAAAACATGAACGTGCGGAATGGATTTCTGTAAATGAGCTAGACGAAACTGAACGTGGTGAAGGTGGCTTTGGAAGTACTGGCGTATAAAACAGCCTTTATTTTTTAATAATCTAGCAAAGCAACCACCACTTTTTTTAGTATCTTAATTGCTATAAAACTTTTATTATGAAGCAATTAAAAAAATCATATATGATACTATTTGTCTCTGTATTATTACTTGCGGTTATTGTTTACACACAATACCCAAAACTAAACCTTATTGCTGGGTACACGGCTAAAAACATGTGTTCGAATGTTTTTATAGCCAACAGGTCTGCCAATGCTATCAATACTATTGATCATAACTTACCTCTTATAAAACTAGCTAAAACAACTGTTGACTACAAAAACAAAACCGCTACTTCTTCTGTTTTTGGTATCATGAAAAGAACTGCTGTTTACAGAGAAGGTTTAGGGGCCGTATTGATCAACGATACTTTTGACACTACTAAAAAGCAATTAACTCCCAATAGAACGTTTTTAGAAAACAACCTTGAATTCCCTTATGGAAACCTTCCTCAAAAAGATACACGCTTTGAGTATATCGATTACAAGAAATTAGAAAAAGCGGTAACAAATGCTTTTGCAGAAAACATTCCTAACGAGACAAAACACACACGCTCCTTACTCATTATCCACAAAGACAAAATAATTGCAGAAAAGTATGCGAAAGGCTTTGATAAAGACACCAAACTCTTAGGATGGTCTATGACTAAAAATATTTTAGCTACTCTTTTTGGAATCTTAGAAAAAGAAAAAGGTTTTGACATTCATTCAAAAGTATGTGATGTTACCAACTTTACAAATTGGAAAAATGACGAACGTTCTGAAATTACTAGTAACCATTTATTAAACATGACTTCTGGGTTACAATGGGACGAAGATTATTCAAAGATTTCTGATGTTACCAAAATGTTGTTTTTAGAGAAAGACATGACACTTTCTCAAGCTCAAAAAAAAGCAACCCACAAAGCAGGTAATTTTTTTAATTACAGTTCAGGAACAACCAATTTACTTTCTGGTATTGTAAAAGCACAATTTTCAAACCATCAAGAATATTTAGATTTTCCTTACAAAACATTAATTGATAAAATTGGAATGAATTCCATGATTCTTGAAACCGATATGACTGGAAATTACGCAGGTTCGTCGTATGCTTGGGCAACTACAAGAGACTGGGCTAAATTCGGATTGTTATACCTTCACAAAGGAAACTGGAATGGAAATCAAATTTTTAACGAATCTTGGGCTAAATACGCTGCTACATCTACAAAGGCTTCTAACAATGAATATGGAGGTCATTTCTGGACAAATGAAGGCTCCTTTTTACCTGATGCTCCAAAAGACATGTATTATGCTGATGGATACCACGGACAAAGAATATTAATTATCCCTTCAATGGATTTAGTTATTGTAAGAACGGGACTTACACACAAGTCGAGAACAGAGTCTTATGATTATATAAATGAACTTGTTAAAGATGTATGTGATTCTTTTAATCCTTAAACAAAAAGACCTCCTAAAATATTAGGAGGTCTTTTTATTTAATATCAATTCTAAATTATAGAACTACAAATCAAACCCTATTTTAACATCTAATTTCTTAGCGATGATAGCATTGATTTTTGATTTTAATTCAGGAATCTTAACGTCTTTTAAGGCATCATTAGAAAAAGCATACATCAACAACGCTTTTGCTTCTTTTTTAGGAATCCCTCTTTGTTGCATATAAAACAATGCACTTTCATCTAATTGACCAATTGTACAACCATGAGAACATTTTACATCATCTGCAAAAATCTCTAATTGAGGTTTTGCATTTACAGATGCTTTCTCTCCAACAATTACATTGTTATTTTGTTGAAAAGCATTGATCTTTTGAGCGGCTTGCTCTACAATTACCTTTCCATTAAATACACCTGTAGACTTATCGTCATAAATTCCTTTATACATCTCATGAGATTCACAGTTTGGTGCTGTATGCCTTACCAAAGTATGATTATCTACATGCTGCTTTCCATTTAAAATAGAAATTCCGTTTAAGTTAGAAACACAATGCTCCCCCTCTTGTATAAACTCTAAATTATTACGTGTCAAACTTCCTCCAAAAGAAAATGTATGAACAGAAGCAATACTATCTCTCTTTTGAGAAATATAAGTACCGTCTATCAACGAAGCATTCTCTACATCATTTTGCATTTTATAATAATCTACAATACCTCTTTTGTTTACAAAAATCTCTGTAACAGCATTTGTTAAAGTGGTATTAGAAGACAAACTTTGATGACGCTCAATAATTTGAACATGTGCATTTTCGCCAACAATAACTAAGTTTCTTGGTTGAATTAACAGTTCTTGCTCACTTCCTGTAGAAAAATTCAATATTTGAATAGGCTTAGGAACCACCTTATTCTTAGGAATGTTAATATAAGCTCCTTCTTTAGAAAAAGCAGTATTTAAATCAGACAGACTGTTATTTTTAGAAGCCAACTTATTAAAGTAAGCATCTACAACCATTTTATATTTAGGCTTTGACAATGCTGATGACATTACACAAATATCCAAACCATCATGGGTTGTATTTGATAAAAAAGAACTAAAAACACCGTCAATAAAAACCAAATTGTAACAATCTGTTTCATTGACAAAATATTTTTTTACGTCCTTATATTCCAAAGAAACCTCTGCCTTAGGAAACACATTGTAATTAGGCTTTAAAACCGAATTCAAACTTGTGTATTTCCACTCTTCATCTTTTTTTGTTGGAAATCCTTTATCTTCAAAATCCTTAAAAGCTTTGGTTCTAATATCGTGTACATTCGACTCGATGTCAATGTCTACCTTATTTTCAAAAGCTAAAAATGAGGATACTAATTTTTCTTTTAATTCCATTTTATTTAAGTCTAAAGCTCCAAAGTCCAAAATCTAAAGTTTTAAAAACCAAGACAGAACCCAAAACTTAACATTTATGCGTTCAACTCTTCTTTAATCCAGTCGTATCCTTTTTCTTCCAATTCTAAAGCCAATTCTTTAGGACCTGATTTTACAATTTTTCCGTCGTGTAATACATGTACAAAGTCTGGAACAATATAATCTAACAAACGTTGGTAATGTGTAATCACAATTACTGCATTGTCTTTAGATTTTAATTTATTTACCCCATTTGCTACAATACGTAAAGCATCAATATCTAACCCTGAGTCTGTTTCATCTAAAATAGCAAGCTTTGGCTCTAACATAGCCATTTGGAAAATCTCATTACGTTTTTTCTCTCCTCCAGAAAACCCTTCGTTTAAAGAGCGTGATAAAAACTTACGATCTATCTCTAACAATTCTGATTTTTCACGAATCATTTTCAACATATCCTTCGCAGGCATTTCTTCTAATCCCTTTGCTTTTCTAGTTTCGTTGATTGATGATTTTATAAAGTTTGTTACTGTAACTCCTGGTATTTCTACTGGATACTGAAAAGATAAAAATACTCCTGCATGTGCTCTTTCTTCTGGAGCCATTTCACTAATATCTTCTCCATTCAATTCAATAGAACCTCCTGTAACTTCGTATTCTTCTTTACCTGCTATAACAGAAGCCATTGTACTTTTACCTGCCCCATTTGGCCCCATAATAGCATGTACTTCTCCTGCTTTTACTTCGATATTCAATCCTTTTAAGATTTCTTTATCTTCTATTTTTGCTTGTAAATTTTCTATTTTTAACATCTCTCTATTGTTAATTTGTATAATTGTGCAATGTGCAATTATTAAACTTTTATTAATCCTTACACAGTATAACGACTCAACGTTTTACCCAACCGATCCTTCTAAACTGATTTCTAATAATTTTTGTGCTTCTACAGCAAATTCCATTGGTAATTTATTCAATACATCTTTACTAAATCCATTTACAATTAATGCAATGGCTTTTTCTGTATCAATACCTCTTTGGTTACAATAGAACAGCTGGTCTTCTCCAATTTTACTTGTTGTAGCTTCGTGCTCTATCTGTGCTGTTGTATTTTTTGCTTCTATATACGGAAACGTATGTGCTCCACATTGATCTCCCATTAGCAATGAGTCACATTGTGAGAAGTTACGTGCATTTTCTGCTCTTGCATTTATTTGCACCAACCCTCTATAACTATTTTGTGATTTTCCTGCTGAAATTCCCTTAGAGATAATCGTACTTTTAGTATTCTTTCCTAAATGAATCATTTTCGTACCTGTATCTGCTTGCTGAAAATTATTTGTTACAGCAATTGAGTAAAATTCTCCTACTGAATTATTTCCTTTTAAAATACATGATGGGTATTTCCAAGTTACTGCCGAACCTGTTTCAACTTGTGTCCAAGAAATTTTAGCATTCGTTTCGCAAATTCCTCTTTTCGTTACAAAATTATAAACCCCTCCTTGTCCTTTTTTATCTCCAGGAAACCAGTTTTGAACTGTAGAATATTTAATTTCTGCATCGTCCAAAGCTATTAGTTCTACTACAGCTGCATGCAATTGATTTTCATCACGTGCTGGTGCTGTACATCCTTCTAAATAACTTACATAACTACTTTCATCTGCAATTAACAACGTACGTTCAAACTGACCTGTACCCCCTTCGTTAATCCTAAAGTAAGTAGACAACTCCATAGGGCATTGTACTCCTTTTGGTATATAACAAAAAGACCCATCGGTAAATACCGCTGAGTTCAATGCTGCATAAAAATTATCTGTTTTAGGAACTACAGTTCCCATATATTTTTTAACCAATTCTGGATGTTCTTGAATTGCTTCAGAAATTGGCATAAAAATAATTCCTTTTTCTGCTAATGTCTTTTTAAAAGTAGTTGCTACAGAAACAGAATCTACAACAATATCTACTGCAACCCCTTGCAATCTTTTTTGCTCATCTACAGAAATACCTAATTTCTTATACATCTCTAACAACTCTGGATCTACATCATCCAAAGATTTATTAGGGTCTGCCTTTTTAGGTGCTGAATAATAACTGATTGCTTGAAAATCTGGCTTCTCATAATGAACATTTGCCCATTCTGGTTCTTCCATTTGTTCCCAAATTCTAAAAGCATCTAAACGCCACTCAGTCATCCACTCAGGTTCGTTTTTCTTTTTAGAAATTGCTCTAACAATATCTTCATTCAATCCTTTCGGAAAAGTATCCGATTCAATATCTGTATAAAAACCGTACTCATATTCTTGAGTCTCTAATTCTTTTTTTAAATCGTCTTCTGTATATTTTGACATGATTTTATTTAATTCAATAATTAAATATTCAATAATTAAAAGATTTTTATCGCTTTAGATTATTTTCTTTTAAATATTTTATAAAATTTGACAAGTTTTGAGAAATCTCAATACTTAACTTATAACTTTCTTCTATATCTACTTGCTCACAAAAATTCAATTCTGCTGACAAAATTAACATATTTCTTACTTCTGCACAGCTTCCTTTTGCTATTTTCAGATACTTCACAAATTGATTATTGCTATTGTACTCTGAACCCTCTGCAATATTATTTGTTATAGAAACCACAGCTCTTTTTAATTGATCTTTAAAACCAAATTCTTTATCAAAAGAAGATTTCTCTAAAGTTTTAAAAACATTTTTTGCTAAAACAACGCCTTTCTTATAAACATCGAATTCTTCAAAAGATTTTGTCATTAAAGCAATCTTTAAATTTTCAATACTTAAATCATTTAATTACAAAGAAAATGATTCTCCACATCCACAAGTTCTACTTGCATTGGGGTTGTTAAAAACAAAACCTGTACCATTTAAACCACCTGAATACTCTAAGGTAGTTCCAATCAAATACAAAAAGCTTTTTTTATCTACAATAATCTTAACTCCATTATCTTCGAAAACCTTATCGTCTTCTTTCTGCTTGCTATCAAAATCTAAATCATACGATAAACCCGAACAACCTCCGCTCTTTACACCTACACGCACAAAGTCTTTAGCTGCATCAAACCCATCTTCTTCCATTAGTTCAACAACCTTTTTCTTAGCTATGTCAGAAACTTTTATCATAATAAAACATCTTACTTATTAAGTGACTACAAAGATACAATATGTTATTCTTAAAGTAAGTTAAATGCTTGTAGGATTTATTTATGGAAGAATAGAGTTTCTTTATCTAACAAAAAAAAACTCTACAACCCCTTCTACTAAGGTTATTTTCAGAAAAACATTCGTGTGCAAACATCCTTAAAAACCATTTAAATTATTCTGATTCAGAATTTTGATCCAAATTGAAACTTCACCTTTTTTGAAATGAAAAATTATTCTTTTTAAAGTTCAATTCTTTTATTTATTGAAAAAAAAGGAAGATTTTTGCAAAAGCAAAACAACTGGAACATATGTTAGAAGATAAAACACCGCAGAAAACAGATTTATCTGAATTAGGAGAATTTGGATTGATAAACCACTTAACAAAGCATTTTAAAATTTCGCATACATCTACTCTTAAAGGTGTAGGAGACGATGCTGCTGTTATAGATCATCAAGACAATAAAACTCTTGTAACAACAGATTTATTGGTTGAAGGAATCCATTTTAACCTAACTTATATGCCTTTAAAACATTTGGGTTATAAGGCTGTTATGGTAAATCTTTCTGACGTATACGCTATGAATGGAGAGGCCACTCAAATTACAGTTTCTATAGCCGTTTCTAACCGTTTTCCGTTAGAAGCTTTGGAAGAATTATATGCTGGTATTCAATTGGCTTGTGCTAATTATAATGTTGATTTAATTGGTGGAGATACTACTTCTTCTAAAACAGGACTTTTAATTAGTGTTACAGCATTGGGTACTGCTAAAGAAGAAAACATTGTTTATAGAGATGGTGCCAAAGAAAATGATTTATTAGTTGTTTCAGGTGATTTAGGTGCTGCATATCTTGGTTTACAAGCTTTAGAAAGAGAGCGTCAGGTTTTTGACGTAAACCCAAACGAACAACCAGACCTAGAACAGTATACATACCTAATAGAGCGTCAATTAAAACCTGAAGCCAGAAAAGACATTCCTAAGCTTTTAAATGATTTAGACATAAAACCAACCAGTATGATTGATATTTCGGACGGACTTTCTTCTGAAACCATTCATTTATGCAAAAACTCTAAAGTAGGTTGTAATTTATACGAAGACAAGTTGCCCTTAGACCCTCAGGTAATTTCTACTTGTGAAGAATTTAATATGGATAGTACAGTTGTTGCTTTAAATGGTGGTGAAGATTATGAATTGTTATTTACCATTCCACAAACCGACTTTGAAAAGATTAAAGGAAATCCTAACTTTTCTATTATTGGTCATATGACTACTGAAAGTGAAGGAATAAACTTAGTTACCAGAGCCAATCAAAAAATGGAATTAACAGCACAAGGCTGGGACGCTATGTTAAAAAAGGAATAGTTCCTTTTTTAACAACCTTCTATTTTAAAATAATATAAAAAAGAAACCCCAGAATATTCATTGAATATTCTGGGGTTTCTTTTTCACCAAACGTAACAAAGGTTACTTATAAGAACAACTAGAAGATGTAGCTTTGATCAACTTTTAAAACCAACCAAAAGATGAAAAAAACTACGCTAATAATCGCTACTGTATCATTACTATTAAACATAGGTTTGATTTACGTATTCCTTATCAAAGGAGAAACAGCAGAAGTATCTAACGATTATAGAACTGCCATAACAATGTCTGAAGCAAACAAAGATTTTGTACTCACTGAAATGCGTGATTTTTTAGAAAGTGTTCAACAAATCAACGAAGGTCTTTTAGAAAACAACCCTGAAAAAATTATTGCAGCGGGAAATAAATCTGGAGGATCTGTAATTGAACAATCACCTAAAGGGCTTTTAAAAACATTCCCTTCAGGATTTAAAGCTTTGGGTTTTTCAACACACGGCTTATTCGATAAAATTTCTGAAGACACAAAAACAAATTTTAACAAAGAGAATACTCAATTACAACTCAACACACTTTTGAACAACTGTGTTGCTTGTCATAAATCCTATAAAATAAGTGTCATCAAATAGCAGTATTCCTTCCAAGAAAGAAAAAAACTACTAAAGCCCATATACAATCCTACCCTTCCAGTTTTGAAGACAACTCAAACCAACGCTCTTCCTTTACCTCTATTTCTTCTATAATTTTTTGAAGTTTTACAGATACTTCATTTATATCCGCATCAGCAACCTCTCCATTGGCAAATTGTGCTTCAATAACTTCCTTTTTCTTCTCTAATTTTGCTATATCACCTTCTAAAGTTCCATATTCTCGCTTTTCGTTGTAGCTCAACTGAACTTTTGCTTTGGGCTTCTCTGCTACTTTTTCAACTGGTTTTGCTACTGCCTTAACAGTAGGCTCTTTTGGTTTAGAATCATCATAAGCTCTAAAATCAGAATAGTTTCCAGGGAAATTTTCAACAACTCCCTGTCCTCTAAATACAAAAAGAGAATCTACAATTTTATCCATAAAATAACGATCATGCGAAACCACAAGTAGGTTTCCAGGAAAATCTAACAAGAAATTTTCCAACACATTTAAAGTTACAATGTCCAAGTCATTTGTAGGCTCATCCAAAATTAAAAAGTTTGGATTCTGAATTAAAACAGCACATAAATACAATCGTTTTTGCTCTCCTCCACTTAACTTCTCTACAAAATCATATTGACGTTTTCTACTGAATAAAAAACGCTCTAAAAGCTGCCCTGCCGAAATTTTATGCCCTTTTGCTAAAGGAATATAATCACCAAATTCTTTGATAACCTCAATTACTTTTTGTCCTGGCTTGGCTTGAATTCCTTTTTGGGTATAGTATCCATATTTTACCGTTTCACCTAAAACAACCTTTCCTTGATCTACCGATGATTTTTCAGTAATTACATTTAAAAAGCTTGATTTTCCTGTTCCGTTTTTACCTATAATACCAATACGCTCTCCACGCTTAAAAACATAATCAAATCCGTCTAGTATTTTCAAATCACCAAACGACTTGTGGACTTTATGCATTTCAAGAATTTTACTTCCCAAACGCTCCATATTAATCTCTAACTGAACCTTATGCTCAATTCTTCTATTATGTGCCTTTTCTTTAATTACATAAAAATCATCTATACGAGATTTAGACTTTGTAGTACGTGCCTTTGGTTGACGACGCATCCAGTCCAGTTCTTTTTTAAATAAGTTTTTTGCTTTTTCTTGCGTTACCTGTTCCAAAGCAATACGCTCTTCTTTCTTTTGAAGGTAATAAGAGTAGTTCCCTTTGTATCGATACAATTCACCTCCATCCAATTCTATAATTTCATTACATACACGCTCTAAAAAATAACGATCGTGTGTAACCATAAACAAAGTGATTTTTTCTTTTTTAAAGAAAGCCTCTAACCACTCAATCATCTCTAAATCTAAATGATTGGTAGGTTCATCTAAAATTAACAAATCAGGTTTATTGATCAACACTGTTGCCAACCCTAAACGTTTTTTCTGACCTCCAGAAAGTTTTCCAACCTTCAAATGAACATCATCGAACTTTAATTTTGATAAAATTTGTTTGTATTGCGATTCAAAATCCCACGCATTGTACTGATCCATCAATTCAAAAGCACGCTGATAGGCATCAGTATCTTCAGGATTCTCTAAAGCTTTTTCGTATTGCTGAATAACTTTTAAAGTTGGATTGTCTGATTTAAAAACAATTTCTTCAATAGTACTTTCCGGGTCCAACACATCATCTTGTGCCAAATAAGCAACCTGAATGTCTTTCCTTACAACTACCTGCCCTGTATCTGAAGTATCTCTACCCGCTATTATATTCAGTACAGATGTTTTTCCTGTTCCGTTTTTAGCAACAAAAGCTATTTTTTGGTCTTTGTTAATTCCAAAAGACAAGTTATCAAACAACACACGTTCTCCATATGATTTGGAGATATTTTCTACAGATAAATAATTCACAAGAACACTTTTTTACAAACAAATACGCCTAAAAACAATAGTCTTATTTGTTCTAGATAGTTTGTTGCAAAGAAACAATTATTTCGTGTACTTTTATGTCTTCATTTGAGTTTCTAATTTCAAAAATAATACCTTGTAAAAATGGGAGTTACAAAACCTTTACTAGAAATAAAAAACCTCAATATTTCTTTTCCTTCCGAAGGGAATAAAAATCAGGTAATACACAACGTTTCTTTTGAATTGAACAAAAATGAAATTCTAGGTATTGTAGGAGAATCTGGTAGTGGAAAATCTGTATCATCCTTAGCACTTTTAGGATTGCTTCCTTTTAACAAAACAGAACTCGAAGGATCTATTTTATTTGACAACCTAGAGCTTGCCAACCGAAAAGAAAAAGAGTTTCGAAAAATAAGGGGTAATAAAATATCTATGATTTTTCAAGAACCTATGAGTTCTTTAAATCCTAGTTTAACTTGTGGTTACCAAGTCTTAGAAATTATTTTACAACACAAAAACATTTCTAAAAAAGAAGCCAAAACAGAAGTTATACAACTTTTTAAAAAAGTAAAACTTCCAAGAGCTACAGAAATGTACGATCAATATCCACATCAAATTTCTGGAGGTCAAAAACAACGTGTCATGATTGCCATGGCTATTGCCTGCAAACCTCAAATTCTTATTGCAGACGAACCCACTACAGCACTTGATGTAACGGTACAAAAAGAAATTATACTCTTACTAAAAGAATTGCAACAAGAAACAGAAATGAGTATTATTTTTATCTCTCACGACCTTTCTCTCGTTTCAGAAATTTGCAACAGAGTACTAGTAATGTACAAAGGAAAAATTGTAGAACAAGGCAATGTTACTACATTATTTACCACACCTCAAAACAATTATACAAAAGCTTTATTGGCATCTAAACCAAGCAATACAGAACGTTTAAAAAAACTACCTACTGTAAAAGATTTTATAGAAAACACCGTTGAAAAAAATGTATATACTTCTTCGGAAAGAGCTGTTTTTCATGAAAAAATTTACGCTAAAAAGCCTTTATTATCTATAAAAAACCTCAAAAAAGAATATCTCGGAAACAAAAAATGGTGGTTTCAAAAAGACACTTTTGTAAAAGCTGTTGATGGAATTTCTTTCGACCTTTATGAAGGTGAAACACTCGGGTTGGTTGGAGAATCTGGCTGTGGAAAATCTACCCTAGGACGCACCATTGTACATTTAGAAAAAGCCACCTCTGGAGCTATCTTTTACAAAGAAAAAGATATTACACAACTGTCTGTTAGTGAAATAAAGGAGCTCAGAAGAGACATTCAAATTATTTTTCAAGATCCTTTTTCATCTTTAAACCCAAGAATAGTTGTAGGAGAGGCTATTTTAGAACCCATGACTGTCCATGGAATTTTTAACACACATACAGAACGCAAACAACATGTACTTTCTATTTTAGAAAAGGTGGGACTTTCTGCAGAACATTATCACAGATACCCTCATGAATTTTCTGGCGGACAAAGACAGCGTATCGGTATTGCTAGAACCATTGCTCTACAACCAAAAATAATTATTTGCGACGAGTCTGTTTCTGCATTAGATGTTTCTGTACAAGCACAAGTGTTAAACCTTTTAAACAAACTCAAAAACGATTTAGGATTTACTTATATTTTTATATCACACGATTTATCTGTTGTCAAATATATGTCCGATCAATTAGTGGTTATGAACCAAGGAAAGATAGAAGAAGTAGGCGATGCAGATACGATTTACAAAAATCCTATTTCAAAATACACTCGTAAATTAATCAACGCTATACCCACAGGTAAAACGCATAAATAGTTGTATCTTGTGCCACTAAATTTAGCCGCCAATTAATTTTAGAATTTTGAAGCAAACACCTATGATCTCAAAAAAAACGTACTTCCTTTTTTTAATCCCTGTTTTTGTTCTTTTTTCTTGTGGTGGAGCTAAAACTATTACCGACAGGAACAACATTCCTGAGCAGTCTTCTAAAAAAATTGTAAAAGCACACACCAAAAACAATTTTAATCAAAAAACGTTAAGTGCTGATTTAAAACTGAATTACAAAAAGGGAAATCAATCCCAAAATATCAGTTTAAAACTTAGAATGGAAAAAGATAAAACCATTTGGTTAAGTGGTTCTTATTTTGGATTTCCTGTATTAAAAGCAATAATAACTCCTAACAGAGTGAGTTACTACGTAAAAATTACCAAAACTTATTACGATGGTGATTTTACTTCATTAAGCAAACTTTTAGGTACAGAGGTTAATTTTGATATGCTTCAAAACATACTTCTTGGTGATGCTGTTTTTGAATTAAACCCTAAAGAGTTAACCGCCAAAGTAAACAACAATGCTTATTTACTAACTGCTATTGAAAACTCATTAGACAATATGTTTTACTGGGTACACCCTTTAAACTATAAAATAGAAAAACAAAAAATCACCAATCCAATAGAAAAACAAAAACTTTCTTTGTTTTATAAAGAATACCAAACAGTTGAAGGAGTTGATATTCCAAAAAATTTAGAAATTACAGCTTCAAAAGCTAACGAAAATATTCTTATAGAAATCGATTATAAATCCGTTGAGCTAAACAAAGAACTAACGTTTCCTTATAGCATTCCTACAGGTTATAAAAACTAATTTTACTGATGATTTTTATCTCTTCTAACCTTATATCAAACAATACTTTTAAAACTTTAAGGATTTTAAAAGCACTTGTTTTCTTTTTTCTTTTGTGTACTTGTTTCAATGCAACTGCACAAAGCACAAAACAAAAGGAGCTAGAAAGAAAAAGAACAGCGTTACAACAAGAGATCAAACAAATAAACACGCTTTTATTCAATACGAAAAAAGAAGAAAAAAACTTATTGAGTGAGATTGACAACATCAATCAAAGAATAAAAATCAGGATAAAACTGATCAATACCATCCGTCAAGAATCTAGCTACTTGGGTTCTAAAATTGCTACAAATACAAAAAAAATCAAAGCTCTAGAAAAAGAACTGGCTCTTTTAAAGGAAGATTATGCTGCTATGATTTACAAATCATACAAAAATAAATCTACTCAAAGTAGAACCATGTTTATCCTATCTTCAGAAAATTTTCATCAAGCCTACAAACGCCTTATGTATATGAAACAATACAGAGAGTTTAGAAAAAAACAAGGTTTAGATATTGAAGAAAAAACAAAGAAAATTAAAACTTTAAACGACGATTTAAAAGTTCAAAAAATTCAAAAAGAAAACCTTCTTGCCGAACAAAGAGAAGAGCAAACTATTATTGAAGCTGAGAAAAAAGAACAAGAACGATTGATTGCTGTTGTAAAATCGCAAGAGAAAAAATACATCAGTGAAATTGAACAAAAACAAAAAGAAGAGCAAAAACTAGACAAACAAATAGAAAAATTAATTAGGGAAGCTATTGCTGCTGCCAACAAAGCAAACAAAGCTGGAAAATCTGCTAAATTTATTCTAACACCACAAGCCAAAGCTCTTGCTTCTAAGTTTGAACAAAACAAAAGAAAACTGCCTTGGCCTGTTGTAAACGCTCTTGTAATTAGAAATTTTGGAAAAATTCCACACAAAACACTTAGAGGGATTACCATACAAAGTAATGGAATACACATTGCAACCAGCCAAGGATCTAATGCAAAAGCTATTTTTGAAGGAAGTGTTCTTGCTATTCAGGTGGCTTCAAATGGTGTTAAAACCGTCATGGTACAACACGGTAACTATATTTCATTATACAGCAACCTAGAAACAGTTCATGTACGAAAAGGTGACAAAATAAGCCTTAAACAATCTTTAGGAAAAATATACACCGATAAAGTAACAGGAAAAACAGTGTTAAAATTCCAAATCTGGAAAGATACTGCCAAAGAAAACCCTAGATCGTGGTTATTGCCATTGTAAAACTAAAAAAATACAACTACGATACACACGCTTTACCTTTTATTGGACTACTCTTTGCTTTTTTAAGTTGCCAACAAAATGACAATGACCTTATAGAAACAGACCCTACTGAAACAGACACATCTTTAACATATATTGGAAATGTTTTTATAGAAAACCAAGAGCAACTAGAGTTCTTTACACAAGTCCCTTATCAAAAAGTCATAGGAGACATAAGTATACAAGGATGTACAGATTTAAACGGTTTACATAATTTAAATCCAAAACAACACTCTATTAATGATGCTGTATCTATCGAATCTAACGATGCATTAACAAGTTTAGAAGGGCTACAAGGATTAACTTCAATAGGTGATTGTTTGTATATTGGTAACAATAATGCTTTAGAAAATGTAGATGGATTACAAAATCTATCAACAATGGTTTATTCATCAGTAATAACGATGCACTAACCAGCATAAACGGGTTGCAAGGTCTAAACTCACTTAATTCTGACCTAAGGATTAATTATAACGATCTCTTATCTGATTTTTGCGCATTAAGCAACCTAAACTTTTTATTCGATTACTCAATATCTAGAGATTACTCAGTACCTAGAAATGCACACAACCCCAGCATAGAACAACTTAATAGCGGTACAGAATGTCGTCAGTAATTTGTTCCCTAACACACAAATGCATTCCCTTAAACAACAAAATATTGGGCTGCCTATCAAATATTGAGTACGCTGACAAAAAAACATGTATCGAAATCTGTTTTGTTGTACATATTGCATCTCGATACAATTTCTCCCTACGGTCAAAATCACTCGATGAGACAGTTGCTAGTTTTGTAGGGTCGAGTGCGCTGACAAAGAAAGCGTGTATCGAAACCTGTTTTTATTGTATATCTTTCATTTTTTCTCTTAAGCTCTAAATCATTTGATGTAATAGGCGTTTTTTCGTTTGTCCGCTCGAGTGAATTTGTGAAGTATGAGTAAATTTGTATCGAGAGCTAATTTTATCCTACAAAGACATACTACATCTCTCTACTTTTTCTCCTTAAAGTCAAAAAAACTCGATGTGACAGTCCTAAATATCATAGAATGGATGAAACAGTTGCTTCCTAGTCTTGTTAAACTGAGTACGCTGACGAAGAAAAAATCATGTTTTGTTGTACGTATTGCATCTCGATACAATTTCTCCCTACGGTCAAAATAACTCGATGAGACAGTTGCTAGTTTTGTAGGGTCTGTAGAAGTTAACTAATTCGAGGACTATTTTGTTTAAATTAATAAAACAACGATTTTAACTCTGTAGCCTCTTCGGGCTTTATTTTTCCTGACAACAGCAAACTTAATTGGCGCCTTCTTAAAGCATTTTTGTATCGGCTCTTTTCTAGTTTTGTTTCCGGAACCAACTCTGGAACTTTTACTGTTTTTCTATTTTCATCTACAGCTACAAACGTATAAATACCTTCGTTTACTTTTTCTCGCTCACCACAATCTACCTTTTCAATATATACATCTGCATACACCTCCATAGAAGAGTTAAATGATCTAGATACTTTTGCTTCAATAGTAACCACGCTTCCCAAAGGAACTACCTTACTAAAAGCCACATGATTTAACAGATACTGTTACTGAGGTTTTTCCTGAATGTTTCAATGCTGCAATACAACAAATACGATCCATTCTAGAAAGTAGCTCACCTCCAAACATACCATTTAAAGAATTGGTATCTCCTGGCAATACTAAATCTGTAGAAATTGCTAAAGACTCTTGGGCTGTTTTTGGTTTCATATCTATTGTTTTTTAGGTTTTCTAAGTTACAAATTTCAACAAAAACAACCGTATAATTTAATATCTTTACTATCAATCTAAATTCCATGACAGTTTTTAAAACAGGTATCAAATCTAAATTGCCCAATGTAAAAACCACCATTTTTACAACCATGAGCAAACTTGCAAAAGAATACAATGCCATTAACCTATCGCAAGGTTTTCCTGATTTTGACAGCCCTAAAAAGTTACTCCATGAAGCTTCTAAAGCCATGCAAAAAGGCTACAATCAGTATGCACCTATGACAGGAGCTATAGAACTACGTGAAGCGATTGCTGAAAAAATGGACAATTTATATGGAAACACCTACTGCCCTGAAAATGAAATCACCATAACCTCAGGTGCCACACAAGCAATATATACTGCTATTTCTACTTTTGTAAAACAGAATGATGAAGTATTGCTACTAAAACCTTGTTTTGACTGTTACGAACCTGCTATAGAAATTAACGGAGGAATACCCATTTTCTTTCAGTTAAAAGCACCTGAATATAAAGTTGACTGGGAAAAATTTGAAGAAAAAATTTCTTCAAAAACCAAGATGATTATTTTAAACACTCCTAACAACCCTACGGGAACTCTGTTAAAAAAAGAAGATTTTTTAGCTTTAGAGAAAATTTTAAAAGACACTTCTATCCTTGTTTTATGCGACGATGTTTATGAACATATTTTGTTTGACAATGAAAAGCATCAAAGTGCTTGTTTATATCCCGAACTTAAGAAGAGAACGTTTATAACTAGTTCTTTTGGAAAAACATTTCATATTACAGGCTGGAAAGTAGGATATTGTTTAGCTCCTAAAGAGCTGATGCACGAATTTAGAAAAGCCCACCAATTTACTGTTTTTTGTATCAGTCACCCTTTTCAAATAGCCCTTGCCAATTATTTAAAAGAACCTGAACATTATCTAGAATTGAATCAATTTTATCAAGAAAAAAGAGATTTGTTTTTAAACTCGTTAAAAGGCTCTAAATTTAAATTCACACCTACACAGGGAACTTATTTTCAACTTTTAGATTATAGTTCTATTACAGACAAAAACGATGTGAGTTTTGCTACAGAATTGGCAAAAGAAAATGGAATAGCTTCTATTCCTATTTCTCCTTTTAACACAAATAAAATAGACAATAAAGTATTGCGATTTTGTTTTGCTAAAAAGAACGAAACCTTAAAAAAAGCCGCAGAAATATTATGCAAAATCAACTAAACGTACAGCTCATTCAAACGGATATTTTTTGGGAAAACACCCCTAAAAATCTCAACTATCTTGAAGCAAAAATCAATAGTATTCAAACGAATACAGACCTTATTGTGCTGCCAGAAATGTTTAGTACTGGTTTTACCATGCAACCAATGTCTGTAGCCGAAAACATGGAAGGAACAGCCGTGGTATGGATGCAAAAAATGGCCAAATCAAAAAATACAGCCATTGCTGGAAGCTTGGTGATTTCTGAAAACAATAAATACTACAATCGTTTTTTATTTGTAGAATCTTCTGGTAAAATAACTATCTATGATAAAAGACACTTGTTTTCATATGCAGGGGAAGACAAAATATACACTCCTGGAAAAGAAAAAACAACGATACATTACAAGGGGTGGAAAATAGCTCCTTTTATCTGTTACGACTTGCGCTTTCCTGTTTGGTCTAGAAATACCGAAAACTACGACATAGCTCTTTATGTTGCCAACTGGCCCAAAAGTAGAACCTATGCTTGGGACAGCCTTTTAAAAGCTAGGGCTATTGAAAATATGTGCTATTGCATTGCGGTAAACAGAACAGGAAAAGACAAAAACAACCTAGAATACATTGGGCACTCACAAATAATAAACCCTCTAGGTGAAACAATTCAAATTTCAACAACAGAAAAAGAAGAAATTATCTCTTCTACTTTATATAAAGACTCTCTTATTTCTATTCGAGATCAATTTCAATTTTTAAATGATCGAGATACTTTTAACATCAAATTATAACCCATGCAAACCTTAAAAAACTCTTTTTTAACCGTTAAAATTAAAGAACAAGCTGCTGAGCTTTCTAGCATTGTAGCTACTAAAAATAATGCTGAATACCTTTGGAGAGGTGATGCCAAGTTTTGGGGCGGACAAGCTCCTGTATTATTTCCTTTTGTTGGTCGCTTAAAAAACGACACTTTTATAGCCAACAACAAAGAATACTCTCAAAAACAACATGGTTTCTTCAGAAAAAGTAACACTGTTGAAATTTTAGAAAAAACAGATAACAAAGTAACTTTTTCTATTAAAAGCTCTGAAGAAATTAAAAAAGTATACCCATATGATTTTGAATTTAGAACCAGCTACGAACTTATTGAAAACAACATAAAAGTTACACACGAAGTATTTAATCAAGGAACTGAAGACTTATACTTTTCTTTAGGAGAACACCCTGCATTTAACTGCTCTCTAGTCAACCCTGATGAAAGCTACGAGAATTGTTCTTTGGAGTTCGAATATGCCGAAACTGATGCCACCTGGAATCTAAATAGTGACGGCTTGTTAAACAACACAACTACTGAGGTGTTAAACGAAACCCAAACATTAGACCTTCACAAGGACAGTTTTAGCAATGATGCTTTGATTTTCAAGAACCTAAAATCAAAAAAAATAAGTCTTATCAATAAAAAGGAAGGAAAGTTAATTACGGTATCTTTTAAAGATTTCCCTTTTTTGGGAATTTGGTCTAAACCAAATGCTCCTTATGTATGTTTAGAGCCTTGGTTAGGTATTGCCGACAATATAAACTCTTCTCAAAAAATTGAAGAAAAGGAAGGAATCATTTCTTTAGCTCCTAACAAAAATTTTACCGCTTCTTATAGTATTGAAGTACATGCTTAAAAAAACAGAAAACCTCACAAGCTTAAAGCTTGTGAGGTTTTCTGTTTTTATTTTATTTAAATTTATTTTACCGTCAATGGTTGCATCCATTTAAATTTATAGTCCGTATCAGGAACCGTAATTCTAGAAGCTATTCTTGTCATTCTTTCTGGTAAACGCATTAAATAAGTTCTTGCTTTATCTGCCTCAGGAGTCAACCCTGTAAACTTATCTATCTCCCAAGCTTTGTTTAGTTTTTCTAAAATATCTATATAATCAAAAGCTGTATACACTCCTGCTCTTTGTGCTACATCTGAAAACTTATCAAACAAAGATGCTTTTGCTTCATGCGACTCTCTCAAGTACATTGCAGGCATTTCAATTTTATGCTTCATCATGTCGCAATAGGCAATCATCATTTCACTAGGATCTACTGCAAAAATTTGACGAATAAACTCAACATATGCCAAATGGTGTCTCATTTCATCTCCTGCAATAATTTTTGACATTTTTGCCAACCCTTTCATTCCTGCTTTACGTGCCAACTTTGCAACATTATTATGCGAAACATATGTTGCTAGCTCTTGAAAACTTGTATACACAAAAGTTTTATAAGGATCTCTAGCCGTACCAATATCAAACCCGTCTGCTACTAAATGTTGCGTTGTTATTTCTACCTCACGCATATTTACACGTCCTGATAAGTAAATATACTTATTCAAAACATCACCGTGTCTGTTCTCTTCAGCCGTCCAACGACGAATCCAATTAGACCATCCTTTCTCTTCTCCATGTTGGTCGATTCCATCTAAATCTAACAACCAAGATTCATAAGTTGGTAAAGCCTCTTCAGTAATCATATCTCCAACAAGCGAAATCCAAAAATCATCATTCAACTCCTTTGAAAGCTCTCTAATTTCTTGTACTTCATCCATAAAAGTATCTGACTGCGGATTTGGTAAAAAATCTGTAGGCTGCCAAATTTCTTCTGGTGAAATCAAAAACTTTCCAAAAGTGGTTTCTATATTTTTTTCAAGTGATAACATCACTTCCTTTCGCACGTTATTTATAGACATAGGTTCTGTTTTTAAATGAGGTTAGATTTACAAAGTTACTGAGTTTTTAATTGTTTTTTCTACTTTTTCAAATAAATCCTTGAATTCCATTGAATTTACCGCAATAGGCTCATGTACAATAAACTCTATTTTTTCTCCTATATTCATTGGAAATTGACCTCTAGAAACTAATTTCCAACCGTTATTAATTGTCAAAGGAACAACATAAGCTGAAGGAGCAAATTTTGTCAAAATTTTTAATCCGTTTTCAGAAAACTTCTTAGGAACCCCGTCTTTACTTCGAGTCCCCTCAGGAAAAATAACCCCTGCCCAATTGTTTTTCTCTAGTGTTTTTGAAAATTTTGCCAAAGCACCCAAAGCTTGCCTTGGGTCATCTCTATCAATCAATACAGATCCTCCATTCTTTAGATTGAAAGACACACTTGGAATTCCTTTTCCCAATTCTTTTTTAGAAACAAACTTAGGTTGTGTTTTTCTTAAATACCACGATATTGGTGAAATGTCGTGTGAACACTGGTGGTTTGATACAATAATTAAAGGTGTGTTCTCTGGAAACTTATGTTTATTCACAAATTTCACACGAGTTCCTAAAATATACAAACTCCAAATAAGGGTTAAGTTCAAATAGTCTACCGTTTTTTTATGAGCAGTATACCCAAAAAACTTCAACATAAACCATTGTAATGGATGAAACAAACTAATCATTAATCCAAAAAACAAATAATGTAAAATGGACAATGGATACGAAAGTAACCTCTTTATAAAACTCATGTTATACTAATTTTAGAACCACTGATTCCAAGGTATTCTAGACAAGACCAACAACAATGCAACTCCGTAAAACACTACAAATGTTCTAAATTTTGCTGCATCTTCTGTTTTCTTTTTATGCTTAGACCATCCCACAGTAATTAATACAATTGCCAAAATCATTGCTAACGGATGCTCTACAACCAACAACCTTGTTTGAGCATTTTTCATCATAACTCCCATTCCTGAGACTTTCATAGCCTTGTATAGAGGCGACATAAAATACCATCCTAAACCTATTAACAATTGAATATGTGAAAAAATAAGAGTGAACAGTCCTAATCGTAAATCTTTAGACTTAAACTCTTTTTTTGATGCCAAGCCTATGATAGCGTTTATAACCGTAATAACTAAAACTGCTAATACTAAATAGGCCCAATAAGAATGTACTTGTTTCATTATAAAATATTTTTTTATACCGCAAATGTAATGAAAAGTACGTTGTCATTTTATACAGAAAATCCCGTAAACTTTCTTCTTTTGAAAAAACTTACGGGATCTCTATTTTCTTTACACCAAAATGGTATTAAATCGCTCCTTCAGATGTTTTATTAGCTTCGTAGTATTCTTGTAACAGGTTCATTGTTCCTGTTAATAAATCTTTTGTTTCTAATAACAGTCCAAAATACAGGGTTGTATTTTTAGGACTCGATTCTTCTGTACGAGTACGTTCTATTTGTTTTTGAATTTTTTCACTAACAATTTCAAAGGCTTCTTTATCATTTAAAATATCAGCTATTTTTTCAAAAGACATTTCTTCAAAGGCTATTTGAGTTTTATTAAAAACTTCTAACAAAGCACCTTCAACTTCTTTCAGCTCCTTTATTTGATTTACCTTTAACTTTTTATGGTTGTTATTTACATGCTTGTTTGTTGCCTTTACGATAAACTCTAATGATTGCGTAATGTCTTGTAAATAACTCAACAAATTGATGTAAAAACTACTTGCTGTAACACTTGATTCATCAAGGTTTTTAATGAAATAGAAAATATTATCTCTCAAATCATCCACTTCATTTGAAAGCTTTTCTATAGTCTTTTTATTTTTCTTTAAAAGAATTAAGTCTTGCTTTGCCAATCCTTTTAAGGCATTTCCATATACTTTACCTCCTCTTTTTACTACAGAAGCAATTGTAGCTGCACTTTCTTGAATAACTCCTTGCACAGACGTACTTTCTGCTTTGGTTAAACTATCTTCAGCTTTTGCTCCTTGTGCTTTCTTTCTATGCGCTAAAAAGTTTCTCAATAACAACCCTATTGCTACAATCAACAATAAAGGGAACATCAATTTTAAATTTAAATTTAGCAAATAAGCCACCAAAGCTGCTGCTGTAAAGGCACTCAATGCTGTAAAAAACCAACCTCCTATTACATTGATAACTCCTGCTACTCTATATACTGCACTTTCTGCCCCCCAGGCTCTATCTGCAAGAGAGGTACCCATAGCAACCATAAATGTTACATAGGTTGTAGACAATGGTAATTTGTAGGATGTAGCGATAGATATTAACACCGCCGCAACCATTAAGTTTACTGCTGCTCTCACCATATCAAATGCTGGTAACTCATGTACTTTTTCTTTGGAAAGCACAATGACAGGTGTGGTAAATTGTTTTTCTATTTTGTCTTTAAATTTATTTGGAATCATAAACGAAGTTACATCTGAAACCCCCATTGCAAATCGCACAATTCCTCTTGATAAAAAGTTAGGTTGAAAACGTTCTTTTGTTGCTCCTTGACTAGATAAATCTATCGATGTTTTTACAACATTTTTTGCTTTGCTAGAAAACCATAATGTAACCACCATTATAATTCCTGCAAGAACCAATAATAAGTTATTTGTAGGTACTTTCTCTGACAAAATTCCCATACTAAATTCTTCAGCTGGAATTCCTGATGATGACCAAGCTAAATAAGATTCCCATGCTGCTATTGGTACTCCAATAAAGTTTACCAAATCATTTCCTGAAAACGCCAACGCCAATGCAAAAGTCCCTACCACAATAATCATTTTGTACACATTGGCTTTTAAAAAGTGTATGTATCCATAAGAAATTACTGACCAAAAAACAGAACTCACCAATACAATAGAAAGCACCTGATTTTCTAAAAATTCTTTCATTGTCATTCCTCCAAGCGCATCAAAATGTTGTTTTGCATATGACGTTCCTTTCAATCCTTTTATAAAAATAAAATAAGTAATTGCTGTTAAAGCTATTCCTCCAAATAAGGCTCCTACCCACTTTGCTTTTGTTTCAAAATTATAAGACAGCAACAAACGTGTAACCCACTGTACAAAAGCTCCTACAGAAAAAGCTATCAATACCGAAAGTACAATTCCGAAAATAATTTTAGTAGCTGTTTCTGTATTTATATAAGATATTAAATCAGAAAATTGTTCTGTTCCTCCTGTGTTGTATATTTTAAGTAATGCCATAGCAACCCCTGCTCCCAACAATTCAAAGACAATTGAAACTGTTGTAGATGTTGGCATTCCTACTGTATTAAAAAAGTCTAATAACAATATATCTGTGATCATTACTGCCATGAAAATAATCATGATTTCATTAAAATAGAATTCCCCTGGATTAAAAATTCCTTTACGAGCAACCTCCATCATCCCGCTAGAAAAAACAGCTCCTACTAAAACCCCTAAACTTGCTACAATCATAATTGTTTTAAAGGAAATAGCTTTTGATCCTATTGCTGAATTTAGAAAATTAACGGCATCATTACTTACTCCTACAATCAAATCTGCAATTGCTAAAAGTGCAAGTGCAATGATCATTAACATATAAATATTATCCATACTCTTTTTAATTATTGAAAGACACAAATGTACGTTTTTAAACGCTACCAAATATCCTAATTATATAGGTTCATAACATTACCTAATTGTTATTTTTTTTAGTAAAAAAGCAACAATAAATTTGATTTCCCTCGTGTACAAAAAAAGCTACTAAGAATTAGCATTCTTAGTAGCTTTAAAGTATTAACACAAGCTAGTTACAGCTTATTATACATTAATTATGGTAAAGTGTATCCTGACCAAGCAAACTCACCTAAATCAGCTCCTCTTCCATCTTCTACATCAGAACCATCAAACATATCAGCGTCTTCAACTACATCACCTGTAATAGCTCCTCCTACTTTATTATCACCAACAGTACCCTGCTTGTATGCATTCGTAATTGTCAATGTTCCATTTCCTTTATCATCCTTAGTATCAATCAAGTTACCAAATTCAGCTCCATCATAAGCAATAAATGCTGCATTATTAATTGTAGCATTTGTTCCTCTACGAATCTCTGCTCCTGCTTTCAAAGGAATTGTCTTATTTAAATTCAAAATTGTTACTCCTTCAAATGTAGGCTCAGAAACTGGTGTTGCTGTGTTATCTGAAGAGTTAGAGTCTCCCTCAATACCTCTTGGGTCATCTGTAGCTATATTAAAACCATCTTCTCTTACTCCAAAAGCATTTGTAACAGTTCCTGTATACCCTCCTGTAAAATCAAACATATCATCTGCAATATTTACACATAAAATATTCTCAACACTAACAGTACTTCCAAAAAACTCAATACCATCATCTGCTCCATTCTTTATAACAATATTATTGATTGTAGTCCCTGTTCCTACCGTATATAAAGACAAACCATTGAACTCTGCATCTCCATTAATTTTAGCTCCTGTATATTCTGTAATAACATACGTTAAAACACCTGAATCATCTGCTGGATCTGCCTCACCTGCAGGCATTCCATAATTTAAACCAGCAACTTCAGACTGAACAGAATCACCTTTATTTGTCTGTGTTTTACCCGCAAGTACAATACCTCCCCAATCTCCTGCTGCTGGACTAACCGCATTAGATGTAAAAGTAATAGGATCAGTCGCTGTACCTGCTGCCAATAACTTAGCTCCTTGCTCTACTGCTAAATAAGTATCTGTTTCTCCTGCTGAAACTTTAACTGTTGTACCAGCTTGTATCGTTAACTCATAACCTTCTTTAACCAATAAAGAACCTGTTAACAAATATTCTGTATCCTTAAATAAGGTAACATTCCCTTGTATCTCTCCCTCTAAAGCTCCAGGAACAATATCTTCTTGTGAAGAAATAACTTTCACACCATCATCTCCCCCTGAAGTATCATCATCCTTATCACAACTTGTAAATGCAAAAGCTACAATGGCTAAAATTGATAAAATTTGTTTTTTCATTTTTAATAAATTTTTTGTTTTATTTTGTTTTGTTTTTTGATGCTACAAAGAACGTACAGATTGTTGTTTTTGAGGTTAAGCACCCGTTAACTTCCTGTTAAGAATCAACACAATATGTAAAAAAAATGTTAACATAAAACCTAACTAACACAACCAACCGTACAAAAAAGAGAGCTTCAGTATTCACCGAAACCCTCTTTTGTATTATTAATTAACTTATCTTTTAAAAAGTAGTCCTTAAAATCTATATCCAAGCGATAAACCTACATCTATACCTCTTTTATAAGACCTATTTACTAATTGAGTATCTAAATCTCTTACTCTTTCTATTGACGGGTTTAAAAGGTTTTTAACACTTAATTTCAAAGATGTTTTTTCATTAAAACTATGTTTACCTACAAAATCTAACGTTGCAATTGACTTCTGTACAATATCTTCTAAACCAACATCTCCCGACTTACTACCTATACTATATAACTTATCCCCTTGATAGTTAAAAACAATTGTTGCAACTGTTTCTTTATCTCCGTTTTTCACTAAGTATGATAAATCTGTATTTACAATTACAGGAGCAGCTCCCTCTAATTGAGAACTTGTATTTGTTGGACTAAACAATCCATCTGGTTCAAAGTCTTGATTTGTATACATGAAAGTTGTATTAACCCCTAAATTTAACTTATTAAACACATCACTATCAACATCTCCTAACGTTAATAAATTTGTTTTATACTCCAATTCTACCCCATATACTTGAGCATCTCCCGTGTTATAGTATGAAAATTGATTTTCAGAAGCAGAAACTAACTCAATACGATTAATCGAGTTTTCAATCATCTTCCCAAAAACAGATGCACTAAACAATCCTCCATTAGAAGGGAAGTATTCATACTTCAAATCAAGATTAATATTCTCTGAAGGTTGCAAATCTGAATTTCCTTGTTCTGTATAATCAACACCTTCATATACAAACTCTGCAATTTCTTTAAATTGTGGAAAAGTATATGTTTGACTGGCAGAAAACCTAAACTGATTTTCATCATTTACACTATACTTTAAATTAATTGCTGGTAACAAATACTGTTCGTTTATTTGAGCGTCTTCAACCCTTCCTCCTGTAAGATTGGTTGCCCAATTAACATCCATATCTACTTTTTCAAACCTACCACCTACATTTACAAACAACTGTTCAGTTAAATCATAATCTAAGCTAACATTAGCGGCGTTAATTAATCTAGATCCTGTATAGAAAAAAGGATCCAATGCGCTTGAACCAAAACCATACCCTGTAGTTAATTTAAAACCTTCATTATTAGTACTATTTCCTAAATCTAGGTTCTCTTGATTGAAATAAGCATCTAAATCTCCTCTATCAACAATAACTGAACTATTTAAAATAGTGTGATCGAAATAAATCGCTTCAAAATCTCTTTCCGTATTTCTTAATGAATATCCTACATTAACTGCTCCTTTTGTCTCTTCTTCTCCTCTTTCACCTAAATATATTTTCCCATCTAAATTTACAGCCAAATCATTCTCACTCAAGTTGTGGTAATATCTACTATTATTCCTTGGACTTCCTGTAGCAAATTTAGCTTCACTCAAACTTGGATCTAAAATAAATGAATTCCTTCTTCTATCCGGTTCGTCATTCTTTATATTATTAAAGGCAAGTCCTAAATTTAAATCTAAGTATTCACTCATTTTATTTTCAGAAATCAATTGATTTACCAACAACCTATTTTGATTTTGAGTTTGCAATACAACATTTGTATTATCATTATCAGGTGTATCTCCAAAATAATCTTGTACTTTTTGACTATTAGATTGAATAAAAATAGAATTGTACAAAAGTTTATGATCGCTATTAAAAGCATATTCAAAATTACCCATCAACAGTTTTGAAGTTGAATAAGTATATTCTTTAGCATCGTAATAATCGTTTCCTTTTTTAACTTCACCATCATCTCCAACCGATAAATTATTTGTACTAAACCCTTCGTTGAATTTATACTTATTATCAAACGACCCAACTAAGAAGAACGAAAAAGTAGAACCATCATCAAAGAAATATTTTTTTCCTCCATTTAATGAAATTCCAATTGTTGGTGTTGCTGTAGAATTGTTTAAAGAAAAACTATCTTCAAAATTATATTTAGTTAATGAAGTCATCGGATGATTCAAACCAGATGCCACCCCTAAATAATTAGTTCCATCTATCGTTTTAAAGTCTTGAAAAGTCGTTTGAGAATTCATCCCTGTAGAAACACTAACAGCAAAATTTGCTTTGCTTGAAGCCGACTTTGTTACAATATTAATATTTGCTCCACCAAAATCTCCTGTAATTCCTGATGAGAAAGTTTTACTTATTCCTACGTTTTGTAAAACATCTGTAGAAAATAAATCTAAAGAAATATTTTTTAAACTAGGATCATTAGAAGGCAATGGCAAACCGTTTAAAGTCGTGCTATTATACCTATCTCCTAAACCTCTAACATATACTTTACTTGAACCTGCCTGTTTAGACACCCCTGTAACCTTTGTTGTTGCCGCTGCCGCATCAGAAACACCTTGTGACGACAACTGTTGAGCTCCTACACTCTCTACAATTACAGTTGCTTTTTTCTGTTCTCCTAATAATGCTTTTACAGATTCCTTAGTAGCCGAAGCCTTTATTACAATTTCATCCATTGCAACACCTTGACTAGCGCTTAAAACTTGATTTAACTGAATAGACTCATCTTCCAGTACTACAACTGTTTTTTCTTTCAATTCATATCCAATAAAACTAAACACAACTGTATGCGTTCCCGGATCTAAACTCAATGTATAGTTTCCATCAAAATCGGTAGTAACTCCTATTGAAGTTCCTTTTACAAATACATTTGCAAATGGTAAAGGCTCATTGTTTGCTTCCTTATCAGTAACAGTTCCTGTAACAAATCCTTTCTCTTGTGCAGAAAGAAATGACGTTAGCAATACAATACTTAAAAACAATAATTTTTTCATTATGATATCTCATTTTTTAACGGTGCAAAATTCTATAGAATAGCTAACAAAGAAGTTACCCACAGTTTACTGTTATGTGAAATTAATGTTAAATTTGAAAAAGAACGTTAAATGATTGTAAAGTGGATATGCTCGACCAATTTATTAATTAGTTTTGCCTTGATAAGAAAATGATTTTTGTATGAAAACAAACGATATCAGAATATTACTTGTAGACGATGAACCAGACATTTTAGAAATTGTAGGTTACAATTTAAAAAACGAAGGATACACAATCCATACTGCTAGTAACGGGATTAAAGCCATAGAAAAAGCTATAAAACACAAACCTCATTTGATTTTATTAGACATCATGATGCCTGAAATGGACGGTATTGAGGCTTGTGAAAAAATAAGAGCTACCGAAGGGCTAGAGAATACAATTATCTCATTTTTAACCGCAAGAGGAGAAGACTATTCTCAAGTTGCTGGTTTTGATGCAGGAGCTGATGATTACATCACCAAACCTGTAAAACCTAAAATCTTAGTTAGCAAAGTAAAATCACTACTAAGAAGAGTTAAAGAAAACAATGCCAACATAGACAAAACTACTTTAGGTAGTATTGTTATTGACAGAGAAGCTTATTTGGTTATTAAAGACAATGAAAAAATAGTATTGCCTCGTAAAGAATTCGAGCTATTTTCTTTACTAGCCTCAAAACCTGATAAAGTATTTAAAAGAGAAACCATCTTAGATAAAGTTTGGGGAAATGAAGTGGTTGTTGGAGGAAGAACTATTGATGTTCATATTCGTAAACTACGTGAAAAACTAGGAGACGATTATTTTAAAACCGTAAAAGGAGTAGGTTACAAATTTGTATTAAATGAAAATTAAAAAGACCTACGCTTTCGCCTTTATAACTTCCGTTCTGTTTACCGCATTAACAGTCGGAGGTTTTTCTTTTTTATTATACTTTAAATATAATATTGTTGATATTGAGGTTACTTTATACGCTACTGGAATCATCTTTTTTGCGCTTTTTGTAATTCTTCAAAAACGTGTAGAACAGTTTATTTACAAACGTGTTTTAAAAATATACGAAGATGTCTCACTACTAGACTTAAACAACCTCAACAAAAGATCTATCACACCAGATATAGAATCTCTTTCTAAGGAAATGCAAAAATTTGCGGAAGACAAACAATTAGAAATAGAATCGCTAAACGAACGTGAAGCCTATAGAAGAGAGTTTTTAGGAAATGTTTCTCATGAATTAAAAACTCCTTTATTTACAGTACAAGGTTATATTTTAACCTTAAAAGAAGGTGCTGCTGAAGACAAAGAAATTAGAGATCGTTATTTAGAGCGTGCAAATATTGGAGTAGAAAGACTGGCTTCAATTGTAAAAGATTTAGATATGATTTCTAAATTAGAAAGTAACGACTTAAACTTAACCATTCAG
This sequence comes from Flavicella sp., assembly GCA_965243265.1. Classification (GTDB taxonomy): domain Bacteria; phylum Bacteroidota; class Bacteroidia; order Flavobacteriales; family Flavobacteriaceae; genus Flavicella. The sequence continues at coordinate 342,123 of CBDEUL010000005.1, read as the reverse complement.
CCTTTTAACTGTCTTGAAATGATTCAAAACGTATTTGATCTCTTTGAAATGAAAGTTCGAAAAAGAAACATGACCTTACGTTTTGATAAATTTTATGAGTTTCCAATCTTTGTTTCGGGCGATGCTGCCAAAATTGAACAAGTGTTAATTAACCTCATCGAAAATTCTATTAAATATGGAAAAATTGGTGGAGTTACCATGGTCAGTATAAAGCCTAAAGGAAAAAACAAAATTGTAATTCAAGTTGCCGACAACGGAGAAGGTATCAAAGAAGAAAATATCAGTCGTATTTTTGAACGTTTTTACAGAGTAGATAAAAGTAGATCTAGAGATCAAGGAGGTTCTGGGCTAGGACTTTCTATCGTAAAACATATTATTGAAGCTCATAAAGAAACTGTTAGTTTAGAAAGTGAATACGGAAAAGGAACTACTTTTTCATTTACTTTGAAAAAAGCATAACAAGCTCTTATCTAGATTTTTATGATATTCTTTCACAAACCCTGTATAAGAATACATCTTTTCTAACAGAGTTATTTTAAAGTCTTGCTGAGAACAAAATGGAGCTATCTTTTTTTCAGCAAGGTATTTTGCTAGGTACTCTTGTTCCGATTGACCTGGAGTAGGTATAAAAAAGGCTTTCTTCTTTAACTTGGCCAAATCCATTACAGAACTATAACCAGATCGTGCTATAACAAGGCTACTAGCATTTATTGCTTCTTCCAAATCAGCAGTTAACAAACACCCCACTTTGGTTATAGCTCCTTCAGCAATACAAACTCCTTCATCTTCTACAACTCCTCTTACCAAAAGAACTTTTCCTTGATAGTTAAAAAGCTCTTTTGTTAATTTTTCTTCTAACAATGTTCTTTGTGGCTCTGGTCCTGACAAGAGTACTAATATATCGTATACTTTTTCAACCTTCTTAAAAACAAGTCTACTTAAACTACCTAAAAAAACAGGATTCATTTTATCTTTTCGATATTCGGACAACTTTCCTGATAAGGAATTAACCCCTTCTACATCTGGAACCCAACAAGCGGTAAATTTGGAAATTATTTTTTTATGAATTTTACTTGTAAGCGTCGTTGTAACCCCAGATAGCACATTTATTTGATGCGTTATATAAACTGAAGGAATACTACTATGACGGACACCAAACCTATTGTCCGATATAATACCAACCAACTTATTTTCTCTTAAATAATTGGCTACAACGAGCTCTTCTTCTCTAGCTGCTTTTTTAATTTTAAAAGCAGACATCAATAGTTTCCACTTTAAAAAGATTCCTCTATTGGAATATCTTATTTGGTAAGGTGGTAATTCTAAAAATGCCAAATTAGGAAACTCCTTCCGTAAAAATAATAATGCTTCACCATCGCTTGCTAAAACAGGCTCAAAACCATTTTCTAACAAAAAATGTATAATTGGCACACAACGAGAGGCATGTCCTAAACCCCAATTTAATGGTGCTATCAAAACTTTAGGTTGTAAAAACCCCGTAGAAGCATCTACGGGGTTGTATATATTTTTGAATTCAGACATAGTTCTTAAAAGAATTCAATCTAAGAAAAATTCTAATGATTCTTACAAATCGAATCCTATATCTTTACGGTAGTTCATCTTATCAAATGAAACTTTTGAAATACTATTGTATGATTTTTTCAACGCTTCTTCTATAGAATCACCTAAAGAAGTAAACGCCATTACTCTACCTCCATTGGTTACTATTTTTCCTTCTGATTGTTTTGTTCCTGCATGAAAAACAGTAGTATCTTCTACATTTTCTAAACCAGTAATTACAGCTCCTTTTTCATATGCTTCTGGATAACCTCCTGCAACAGTCATTACTGTAGTAGCTGTTTGAGACGTTACATTAAAAGATTTTTCGTGCAATGTTTGTGTTGCTACACCTTCAAATAAATCTAACAAATCAGATTCTATTCTAGGAATTACTACTTCTGTTTCAGGATCCCCCATACGTACATTGTACTCAATTACAAATGGGTTTCCATCAATATTCATTAAACCTATAAAAATAAATCCTCTATAATCAATTCCATCTTTTTGCAATCCTTCAACTGTAGGAATTACAACACGCTCTTCTACTTTTGCTAAGAAATCTTCATCTGCAAATGGTACTGGAGAAATTGCTCCCATACCTCCTGTATTTAAACCTGTATCTCCTTCTCCAATTCTTTTGTAATCTTTTGCTGAAGGCAGTACTTTATAACTTTTACCATCTGTTAATACAAAAACAGACAATTCAATTCCGTCTAAAAACTCTTCAATAACAACTTTTGTAGATGCTTCTCCGAATTTTTTATTGGTCAACATATCTTCCAATTCAGCTTTTGCCTCCTCTAATGTTTCCAAAATCAAAACTCCTTTTCCTGCTGCCAATCCATCTGCTTTTAATACAAATGGCGGTTTTAATGTTTCTAAAAAGGCTTTTCCTTCTTCTAAAGTTTCTACTGTAAAAGCATCATATGCTGCTGTAGGAACCCCGTGTTTTTGCATGAATTTTTTAGAAAACTCTTTACTTCCTTCTAATTCTGCTCCATCCTTTTTAGGCCCTACTACAGGTATGTTTTTCAAGTCTTCATCTTGTAAAAAGAAATCGTGTACTCCCGCTACCAATGGTGCTTCAGGCCCTACAATTACCATGGTAATATTATTCTCTAAAACCGCTTTTTTAACAGCTGTAAAATCTACAGGATCAATTGCTATATTTGTTGCTATTTCTGCTGTCCCAGCATTTCCTGGCGCCATAAATAACTTTGACAATTTATTACTTTGAGATAACTTTAATGCAAATGCATGCTCTCTTCCTCCAGAGCCTAAAATAAGAATATTCATGTTTTTTCTTTTTATTTTCCTTTCCCTCTAAAAACCACAACAATGGTATACAGGATAATTTTAATATCAGTCCACAAAGATAAGTTATCTAGATAAACTAAATCATATCTAGCCCTTAATTTCATTTGCTCTAAGCTATCCGCATAACCATAACGTATTTGTCCTAATGATGTAATACCTGGACGTAATTTTTGCAATTGTTTGTATTGTGGAATATGACTAATGATAAGGTCTAAAAAATATTGTCTTTCTGGACGTGGTCCTACGATACTCATTTCTCCTTTTAAAACATTTATAAATTGAGGAAATTCGTCAATTCTATACTTTCTCAATATTTTTCCAAACCCAGTAATTCTCATAGATTCTTCATCCGACAACAAAGGGTCATTTACAGGGGGTACCCCTTTCATACTCCTAAATTTATAAATTTTGAAAAGCAGACCATTTTTACCTACTCGTTCTTGTATATAAAAGGGACGTTCGCCTGAGTTTAAGTAAATCACAATGGCTATAATGGGAGTAATCCAAAGTAGCATACCTACAATTACAACCAAAGAAAAAACAATATCAAACCCCCTTTTAAACATTTCTTATTAACTATTAAAAATTTGGGTTACTATTTTTTGAGTAATCTCATATGTGGGGCGTACACCTGAACTACCTAATCCTCCTGATGCCAAAGTGCTTCCCGTCTTTAAAGGGTTGTCCGAAGCATAATATGCATAACGTACTTTTACATCTTTAGATATATTTCTTCTTATTTTAGAAGCTGCCTGAATGGCTTTTTGATAATGGGCTCCTTCCATTTCTAATCCTATGGTATTCCAGGTAGATTCTTTAAAAAACTTTAATACATCTTTATTCTGTAATGAAGTTCCCAAAACGGTAATCATAGAACCTTCAAATACATTTGATTTTGATGCTTTAAAATCTTCTTGTGTTAATTCGTTAATAAAAGGATAATTATCCGCTGTCCCTTCAAAAATATGAGCTCTAGGAATCATTATATCTCCCTTACTTCCTTCCAAAACTCCAGCTTTCCCCATAATAGAAATCGACACCACGTCTAAGAAAAACTCTTTCCCTTTATCATCTTCATAAGGTTTTAAAATTTCTTCCATGGTTTCATAAGCTTGTTCTCCAAAAGCATAGTCCATTACAATCAATACTGGGCTTTCTGGGCTAACACATTTTTCACAGGTAAAACCGGTTTCTGCTAAATTTATTTTAGAGGTGTCTATTAGCTGAACATTTATATTAGCTCCTGAAAAATCTTTGATATAGGTTAGTCCATTTTCTTTTGCAAAATTATGTACTCTTGAACGTAATTTTTCATCTTTACTCAACAACTCAAACAACTCATAATCACTTTGGACTTTTAAATCACTTAAACACTGTTTCGCGTATAAAGAATTCATAACACTGTGCATATTTGCACTAATAATATGAATCGGCTTTTGTATCAATCCTTCTTGTTGGAGCACTTCTTTTACATTGTTTGCCCAAACTTCACCATAAATATGATGTCCTAATTCTTCTGCTAACAAAGGACTGAAAGTTACTTTCCTTTCTTCTTTTTTTAAAACTTCATTAATAGCTGATTTTCCTAAATCATAAATAAAGTGAAAGAAACGGTCTGGATGATCTTTGGTACTAAACTCTGTATAAATTTCAAGAACTTCTAAATAGGTTCTCTCCAAAATACTTCCCAAATGCATAAACAACACTTCTCTTTCTTTTTGAGTTGTTTTTACATTTTTTACAACTACTTCTTCTAAAAGCAACCACTCTCGTCTATATTTTAAAGCCTTAACATCTACCAAAACCCGTTTCATTATTTTGGTTGCTTCTATAAACAGAAAAGTTAAATGTGTTAGCACATCATAGATATCTGATCTTCCTCTTGTAATTTGAATATTCATTTGAGAAGTATCTATACGGTAACAGTTTCTTCTTCTTTTAGGGGGTACAATTACTTTAAAAGATGATTGTGAATAACCTTCATTTGATGTTAAATTGATGTATTGACATTGCTCTATGCCTTCTGGCAGCCTATCCATTACATACAGCAATCCTTTTAATTCTGATTTTTCTTCTGCTATGGATCCGTATATTTCTGGACGTAATACCAAAAGAGATGTTCTTAAGGTTTCTCCTGAAACTCCCATGGGTTTGTAAAAACCTCTAGTGAACATATGGCGCATAGAAACATACAAGTGCTCAATGGCAGTTGACGATTCTTGGGCTCTAGTTCGCTTGGTAAAACTCATGAGAAATAATTTTCTATAAATATATGTTATTAGACTCCATTTTATGAACTACCTAGAACTTTGTTTGAAAACTTAACTGCTAGTTTTTTGATCTTTGTATCTAAAACATCAAAATCATATATCTCATTTCCCAAATACAGAAACATAAAAGTGTATTTTTTAGTTTTCCCTTCTACAAAAGCATGCTTATTCAACCGATAAGCTTCTCTCATCAATCGTTTTATTTTATTTCTATGTACTGCTTTGGGAATTTTTCTTTTTGGTACTGAAACTCCTGCTTGAATAAGACTTGGAGAGGTGTGTTCAGTTTCTAAATAGACCAATCTAAAAGGATAAGAAGAGACTGAGTCTCCCTCCATAAAAAGTTGCTCTATTGCTTTTTTACTTTTTAATTTTTCTGATTTCCCGTAGGTTAGTTTCATCAAAACAAAAATAGGAAAATTGTTTTCATGAACTAGAAAAAGCCTTTAAAACATATATTTTGCTGAAAGAGAAAAATTTCTACCTGGAGCACTTAACCCTGAAGCAAATTCTTTATAGTGTTTATCCAAAACATTGTCTACCTGCAATAATAATTCTAAACATGTTTTATACTCATATTTTACAGAAGCTCCTATTACAGACCAGCTTGGTGTTCCTGCATATTTGATATTATCTGGGTCTGAATCTTCTCCTACAATAGGCGTTTGTTCTATATTATCTATCCCTTCTTCTAAATTATAGTCACTTGCTTTTTTAACTCCATTAAACTCATAATTTATTATTGTTTCTATTCTCCCCCTTCTATACCCTAATAAAAGGTTTCCAAATAATGGTGGAATAGAGGATAGTGGACCATCCGTATCATATGTCCTACCTTCTGTATATGTTATGGCTCCTGCTGTAAACCAATTATTTGTAAACTCCCCATTAAATCCTAAAGTACCTCCAAAGATATAAGCATTTCCTCTATTAATGTTTGTTTGCAATTCCACCTCTTCTTCTTCATATAGAACAGTAGTGTTTCCGTTTACTGAATAAGGGGCTCTAATAATATAATCTTTCAACAAAGTATAGTAAGTATTTCCACTTATGGTAAATGTTTTATTTTTTAAATCTTTTACAAATCCTATTTCCGAATTATATGCGTATTCTGGCTTTAATGAAGTATTAGGCACTGTTACTTTTCCGTTTTTTTCTCTAACTTTTCCTATATCATCTATGTTAGGGGATCTAAATCCTGATGATAAAACAGCACTAATTCTAGTTGTATTATTTAACCTGTAAATATCTCCTAAAGTAACCGTAATAGCGTTGTTGAACAAGGAAACATCACTTTCTGGCAACTCTATAAAAGTGGTATCTTCCCATCTGGCATTTAATTGTGTATACGTCCATCGCACTCCTGTATTAATCGTATGTTTTTCCAAAACATCTTGTCTATATCCTATATAAAATGCTTGATTTAAGTAATTACTCCCTCCGTCTGGGTATCTTGATTGAACAGCAAAATCTCCATCAAAACCTATAATAGCATTCGAATCAGGGTCCAATTTTAGTACCTTTCCATATGCTTCTGATGCTACTTTATTAAAAGCTGTTTCAAAACCATAGGATACTGTTTTATTTTTTTCTCTCCCTAAGCTTACTGAAAAATCCCCATTTATACTGAATACATCTACATCTTCATAACCATAAGACCGCTTATCTATACTTGAAAACTTTCTATTAATTCTAGATTCTTCAATATCTTGATATGCAAATGTCAATACCCCTTTATCTAACCAATCATTCAATTCACTAAATTTTAATTGAGAAGACAATAACAACCTTTTTTGAGGTCCATAAAACCATTCTGCATATTTTAGTTCTCCTTCTTTTGTTTCTGTTAACTTATCAAACCTTGGGATATCTGAAGATGTAGAATATTGAAAGTTAAACAACAACTCTGTTTTTTTTGAAAGAGAAAAGTACAGTTTTTGAAGAAAATCTTTTTGAGAAAAACCCGTATTTTTCTGAATAGATGGGTTTTCATTCACTACCGAACTCGCATTGTATACAAACTCTGAATTATCTGAATATCGAAATACTTTTCCCCAGTCTTCATAACCATGCGATCTGTTTTTCCCCATTCTTAAATCTCCAAAACTACTGTATGAGACACTGGTATAAGAGGCCCACTTTTTAAAACTTAATTCTACTGCTCCACTTCCTGTAAACTCATTATTTATAGAACTTACTCGTGAAAATAGCGTTGAATTAACCGTTGGATCTTTAGAAGTCCTTAATGTTTTTGTATAATAATGAACAACCCCTCCTAAAGCATCTGACCCATACATAACGGAAGAAGGACCAAACAAGACCTCAACTCTTTCTAACATCGTTGGCGCCACAGTAATAGAGTTTTGAAGGTGCCCTTTTCTGTAAATAGCATTGTTCATTCTAACCCCATCCACAACTAACAAGACTCTATTGGCTTCCATTCCTCTAATAACAGGACTTCCTCCTCCAAATTGTGATTTTTGAACTTTTACTCCTGGTGTAGCCGCTAATAAATCTGCTGATGTTTGGGGAGATATTTTTTCAATTTCTTTTTTGGTAAAAACAAACGTTTGTTCTGCTACTTTATCCTTCTGTAATTTTCCTTTAAAAAAAGACAACACAACCTCATCTAACTCTTCTGTTTTCTTCTCTAAGAAAAATTCATACTCTATAGCTTCTGCTTTCTCATATGTAAAGGACTGCTCTATGAATTGAGGGTGATTGATAAAAATTGTTTCATTTTTACTAAAAGAAGAAATTTCTACGATACCTTTTTCATCTGTATATTTTACAACAGATCTATCTTGATTAAAAACAAAGCCCCCTTCAATAGGCAAGTTAGACTCTCTATCTTTTATTGAGATTTTTTGAGAATACAATTGAAAACTCAAAAGAAAAACAAGCCCTACAATCCTAAACATCAAAACAATTCTTTTAAAACCTGAATGGATTTTGGCTTTTTAAAACTATCCATTTGAAGTTTATAATATTCTATTATTATTTGTAACAATCGCTGCCTTCCTAAGACATTTAAAGACAGCGTTTCTATTGTATCAAAATTTATGCCCAAAAGTTTTTTAAACAATTTTAAATCTTCTCCAAAAATGAAATTTTTACTCAAATTTTGACTTGAAAACCTCCCTTCAACTAAATTGAAATAAGAATTCTCTTTCTCTGAATTATCTGGATAAAACCCTAAGTATTTTGTTAATTTTACCAAAAACACCAAATGGAAATTGGCTATACCCGAATGTAAGTCTAACCATTGTAAAGAAGTTGCCACAAAAGAAAACAGCTCTTCATTTTCTTCTTCCTCTTTTAACACTGAGTTTAAAAATTCTGCTAGAAAAAAAGTAATTGTCTGTTTTACAAAATCAACCTGTAATGTTTCATAAGCAGACGATAATCTTACTTCTTTTATAGAGTTTAATGTTGCCTTATTAGTATGATTAGCTGTTATTTCTAACAATGTTAATGGTTGAAAATAGGCAGCCTTTACATTTGCTTTTTTACTTTTCAATACCCCCCTTAACAAATAACTTTTTACTCCATCAGTTAACGTAAAACACCTTACAATTAAACTGGTATCATTGTATTTAATAGAGTTTAATACAATTGCCTTTGTTGTGACAACCATTAATTAATGATTGCTATTTTGGTAGTAGCTGTTTGGTTTCCATCTTCATCTGAAATAAGAACTATATATATTCCAGAAGCAACCTTATTCCCTGATAAGTTAGTTTTATCCCAAATTACTTTACCTCCAAACTCAGAATCTCCATGACCTGCATTCATCTCAAAAACTAAATTACCCGCTACATCTAAGATTTTAATATTGGCACCTACAGGAAGCCCCCTTCCTTCTTTCCCCGTAATAGAAATTGTACTGTGTTGTTTTAATGCTGGATTTGGATAACCATACACCTCTGTTAAAACTTCATTATGAGGTATCACATTACTGTTAAAAGCTACAATTCCATTAGGTGTCCCAAAGAAAACTTTACCTGTTTGCTTGTTCATTTGAATCCTTGTAATCGTATTTGAAGGCAATGGTGAATTATCTGTATTAAACACCTCTAGTGTTCTTTGCCCTGTTGAATTGGTTTTAATAGCTCCTCCTGAATTTGTTCCAAACCATTTATTACCTCCTCCGTCAATCAAAATACTTAAAACATCTGAAGTCCCTAACAAACGCTCTCCAACACCATCTCCTTCTTCATCTTTAACAACAATTCTTGCGTCTTGAAAACCTGTCTCTTCAAAAAGATTATCAACATCATCAAAAACAACCAAACCTTCAGCTGTACCTATCCAAACTTTATTATCTATATCAATTGCCAAAGACCTAACCTTCGAACTTGAAAGCCCTCCTTGTCCAACTCCTGCTTCCAATCGGACAACTTCATTTTTTACTTCATTATAAACAAATGCGCCAAACCCTGTTCCTGTCCAAATGTTATTATCGTTATCAATTTCAATAGACTGAATATCGTTAAGAGGCTCATTTATAAGATTTCCCGCACTAACCCTAAAAGTAACCAAATCGTTTTCCATTTTATTTAAAAAATTATTCTCGTCCGCCCAAGAATTCGCCACCCAAAGAGTTCCTTCCGCATCAAAAATTGAATTTGTAATTAACGAGGCATTTGGACGCCAAATTTCCCAATTAGCCCATACGTCCAATCCACTATTATTATTATTTAAAACCACTTGAGGCACATCATTTACATATTTTAATATTCCTGAACGATAGGAATTGGCATATGCCGTATTCTCTTCATTAGGGTCAATTGTAATCTCACTTATATCGTAAGCTGGAAATGAATTACTAAAAGGTATATTTACCCAATTATCTCCATTAAAATGACTTACTCCAGCTTTTTTATCCCCCATATTAATACCATTTTGACCACCGTAAGCCACCCATAAGTCATCATTTAAAGCTGTGATAGAAAATAATTTATTTGAACTTGGACCATCAGGGTGGATTTCTTCCAAAATAGTAGGTTCTGAAAAAGCTACTTTTAACATACCTTTTTCCTCGGTACCTATAAAAAAATAAGATGTGCTCAAAGAAACCGAACTCACTGTATAGTCAGAAGGCACAGTTCCTGAAACCGCAGAGAAATTAAGATCATAAACTGTTGCCTGTTCTTCATCCCCTACAATAATATTTTCAGCATTAGAAGAAGTGTCAATAATCTCATTAAAATACGTAACTTTTAACACTAATGATGTATCGTTTTCTATCTGATATAACTCATCTTCTTTCGAGACAACAACGCTACCATCAAATTCTATAACTGTTTTAAACTCTCCTATAAATACCTGTTCCCAATTATTAAAATCTTTTAAATTCGTATTTTGATTTGCTATATAAACCCCAGAATCTGTTGCCGCATAAACCTTCTCTTCAAAAACCAATATTTCATTAACCTTTACCTCTGAGGAGTTTTCACCTATAAAATAGGTATCTACAAATTCTAAACTCACCAAATCATACACCACAATCCCAAAAGGCATTGCTAAATACAACTCATTATTATCCTCATATATAGAATTAATTCTTCTTTCATTAGAAACATCAGAATTAACAATATCTGGTACCCTTATAATAGCCCCATTACTTTTTACAATTTCAATAAGCCCTGAAGAATATCCGATGATCAAACTTTGTTGTTCTTCACTGTAGTGAACTGTCGAGGTTTCTTCTCCAGAAAGTCCTTTTATAGAAGAAATTTTATTTATTTCTCCTGATAAATTATCATAGCTAAAAACCGAATTGTCAACTACTGCATAATACACATTTCCATTACCGCTTATAGATTTCACATTATTATACGAAAAATAGTCTTCCCAATGATCACTATAATCAACTTGAGCTGCTAAAGAAGTGGACAACAACAATAGAGCTAACTTAAAAAAAATCTTTTTCCCACTTTTCATCATTTGTATAACTTATATTTTGTTTAATTTTTCAATACCTCTTTTTCCACCTAGTATATAAAAACCTTATCAACGAGCCTTTGAAGATAAGCACTTTTATTTCTTTGTGTTATTTCTATACTTAAACACCTCTATTTTCCTTATAGGAATTATCGTTTTTCCATTTAAAGTCAACTTACAAAACAACAAAGCTCCAAAGGTATTTAATATAGTTGAGATAGTAAAAAGTATTATTTTCGCTATAATCACCAATTTATGTCCTAAAAATGAATTTAGAAATAGAAAGAAAGTTCTTAGTTAACAACAATGACTTTATTGAACAGAGTTTTCAAAAAAACTATATAAAACAAGGTTTTTTAAATTCTAATAAAGAACGTACTGTTCGCATTAGAATAAAAGACACTAAAAGTTACATTACCGTAAAAGGAATATCTAACGCCTCTGGAACTTCTCGATTTGAATGGGAAAAAGAGATTGACCTAAACGAAGGGGAGTCTCTATTAAACTTATGCGAAAAAAGCATCATTGAAAAAAACAGGTATTTAGTAAAAGTCAAAAACCACACTTTTGAAATAGACGTCTTTTTAGGAGAAAATACAGGTTTGGTTGTTGCTGAAATAGAACTTTCTGACGAAAATGAAAATTTTGAAAAACCTAACTGGTTAGGAGAAGAAGTAACTGGAGATATAAAATATTACAACTCTTGTATTAGCAAAACACCCTATTCTAAATGGTAAAAAAGCCCGAACTTTATAATTAAATAAAGCTCGAGCCATAAATAAATCCTACCCCTAAGATTTATAATATCAAATTCGACATTTTTAATTTAATTTCAAAATAAAAACGTAAAAAAAAACAAACTATCTCACTTTCAACCTATTAAAACCACTTTTACCATTAAAGCGCAAACTTATATATAGCTATAAAATGACTCAAACTTCCTAAAAGAACCAATATGTGAAAAATAGCATGGTTGTAAGGTATTTTAGGAATAGCAAAAAACACTGCCCCAACAGAATAAAAAATCCCTCCTGCTAACAGTAGCCGTAACCCCTCTACTGGAAAACTTTCCAATAAAGGATTCAATGCAAAAATTAACATCCAGCCCATTAACACATATGTAATCACCGAAAGCATTCGGTATTTTCCTATAAAATATATTTTATATACTACCCCTATAATTGCAAACACCCAAGACAGTATAAAAATTACCCAACCTACAACCCCTTGTAATACCACCAAAGCTAATGGAGCATAGGTTCCTGCAATCAAAATATAAATAGCAGAATGATCAAAAATATTTAAGTAATAACGGATTTTTAATTTCTCAGCACTATGATAAAGTGTTGATGCTGTATACAATACAATCATGCTCAGCCCATAAATGACAAAACTCAACAAAACCAAAGGATCTTCTGATTGAGATGCCTTACGTATCAAAAAAGGAAAAGCCAACACACTTAAGAATATTCCTAAAGCATGGGAAACAACATTCCACTTTTCTTCGTCCTTATGATAATATGTAACTTTAAAATCCATTTATATAAGTTACAAAAAAAAGTACAGCTTTAAAAGCGTTATTGATTCGAAATTAAATCATTATATAAAAATTTATGCAGTTCTTTTTTCAAAGAATTTATCGAACTTCTATCCAACCCTTTGGTTGGAACAACTTCGTGAATTTTAACCCTCAATAAACCTGGAACTCCACTAAAAAAAGTATATGAAAAACGCTTCTTACAATCATAAAAACTCATGGGAATTATAGGTATTTGATGCTCTATAGCCAACTTAAAAGCTCCTCCTTTAAATGTATCTAACACTATAGACTCATCATCTGGAACCAATCCTTCTGGAAAAATACAAACACTCAATCCCAAATCTATTCTTCGCTGCGCTTCCTTAAAAACAGCTTTTCGACTTTCCATATTATCCCTATCTACCAAAATACATGTTCGCTTATAAAAAAAACCAAAGACAGGTATTTTTGCCAACTCCGATTTTCCTACAAATACAAATGGATTCTTTACAACAGACAACATCAACATAATATCAATCATTGAAGTATGATTGGCTATAAACATAAAGCTTTTACCTAAAGGTATCTTTTCCACAAATTCCTTCTTTACTCGAAAGCCCATTCCTATAAGGATAAACTTTGCCCAAACTTTTGCCAACTTAAAAAATATAGGGTACCATTTTTCTCTAGCCGTAACAACTAATAAAACTGGAGACCCAATCACAATACCCCCCGTAAACAGCACATAAAACCAAATGCGCCAAAATATTCTTAAAAAGTTTACAATTCCTTTTTGTATCATAAAGTCAAAAGTAACACATTATACCAACACTTAGTTTTATCATTACAAAAGCCTTTGTTATTCGAGTCATTATTAATCCATATCTATAAAAAAGTAATAGATACTTTGCTTATTTTTGCTTTTCAAATACAAAATAAATGTCAAGAATTTTAACAGGTGTACAAAGCACAGGTACCCCTCACTTAGGTAACTTATTAGGGGCTATTATTCCCGCTATTGAAATGGCTAACAATCCAGCAAATGAATCTTTTTTATTTATTGCGGATATGCATTCTTTAACTCAAATTAAAGATGGAAAAACACTAAAAAACAACACCTATAGCACTGCAGCAGCATGGCTTGCATTTGGGCTAGATATTAACAAAACCATTTTTTACCGCCAAAGTGATATTCCTGAAACAACAGAACTTACTTGGTATTTAAGTTGCTTTTTTCCTTATCAAAGATTGACTCTTGCACATTCTTTTAAAGACAAAGCAGATCGTTTGGAAGATGTAAATTCTGGACTATTCTCTTACCCTATGTTAATGGCTGCTGATATTTTATTGTACGATGCTGAAATTGTTCCTGTTGGAAAAGATCAGTTACAACATCTTGAGATGACTCGTGATGTTGCTAGTAGGTTTAACCACCAAATGGGGGAAACCTTTGTTTTACCTGATGCTAAAATATCTGAAGAAACCATGTATGTTCCTGGAACAAATGGTGGAAAAATGAGCAAATCTAAAGGGAATATTATCGACATCTTTTTAGATGATAAAAAATTACGCAAACAGGTTATGAAAATCCAAACGGACAGCACTCCTATGGAAAATCCTAAAGACCCTGATTCTTGTAATTTATTTGCTTTGTATAGCCTGTTAGCTACCCAAGAACAAATAGCCGCCTTAAGAGAAAAATATCTGGGTGGAAACTTCGGGTACGGACATGCCAAACAAGAATTTTATGAATTGTTGGTTGAAAAGTTTTCAAAAGAAAGAGAGCTTTACAAACATTATATGAATAACCTTAACGAAATAGACGAAGCTTTGGAGGTAGGAGCTGCTAAGGCTAAGAAAATAGCTGCTGATGTTTTAAAAAGAACTCGAGAAAAACTAGGGTACTAGAAAATATACCTTTCAATACAATATTGATGGGCTTCGACAAGCTCAGCCCCAAGATCACTTAAAAGAAATCTATTAGGTACTTGGTACTTCCTTAAGAAAAAAGGGAATCAATACTGTGTATACGTATGTACACTGGTGGTTGCTACAGGTAAATAATTAACCCCAAACCAACATACCAATAACACTACAAAAGCAAGTGCTAATATCATAAGTGCTTGCTTTGTTTTTTGAGGATGAAAATACCTGTAATGGATGTATATCAAATAGCCCATCCACGTTAAAAATGCCCAAATTTCTTTAGGATCCCAAGTCCAATAATGCCCCCAAGCTTCCTTTGCCCAAAGAGCTCCAAAAAGCAAACCTAATGTTAAAAAAGCAAATCCTATATACACTAAATTATCTGCTAACCTTAAGGTTTCTAATGCAAATTTCCCCTTATAAAAATCTAACCAGCCTTTTATAGCTACAATACTTGAAGCTGCCAAAACTGCGTATGAAAAAAGATACACCAACACATGTGGTACAAACCACGGGCTTTGCAATGCTGGCATTAGGGTTTTAGAGTAGGTTTCTGGATTTAAATAATTGATCAACAAAAACATAAATGCCATAGCTATACTGTATGCCAAAAACCACTTGTACCGCCATCTAAAAAAGGTAATAAATCCTATTAACGGTAAAAAAGTAGCATACCACAATCGTGTTTCTCCTAAGGTACGCATGGGAGGTCTCTCCAATTCCAGCCACAATTTCCCTACAAAAATCATTAAAACACCCCAACCAACAAACAACAAAACCTGAGCTGGTAATAACAGTTTTTCCTTTTGATAAGAAACCAATAAAAGCATTAAGCCTAACAGCCAAAAAACAGCTACCCATCCACTATACAAAGGAAAATCTATCCACGTCATTTTTTCTATTCTTTTGTTATTCTATTTCCTATCCAAAACATATAAATTGCCCCTGCAATCATTAAAAATATTCCTGTATAAATTACAGGTAACCACGGATCTCTAACCAATTCAATAACACTTAAATCAGACCATTTTCCCATGGTATCATCATAACTCAATTGGTAAATATTCCACCCCATAAATTTGTACGGTTTATTTACTTCCAAAATTGTTTTGATACGCTCCCCCTCTTGTGTTAAAATATCAATATCTGAACTAAATTTTTTAGCTTCTGGAACCGTCATTACCACAGAGTAGTCTTCACTTATTTTTAAAGATTCATAGGGGTACCGAAAACTACCACTACTAATCCAGCCTTTGATAATAGTATCATTGGATTTATTGACAACTTTTACCAAGGCTGATGGTGGTGACCCTATTTCATTTACAAAAAAGTAGTTCTCACCATGTTTTCCTGAAGACACTAAATAATCTTCAACAACCACCTCGTAATCCTCAAAATAATAAGTTCCTCCTTTTTCTACAAGGTATAAGTTCTTTCCATTGTTGTGGGCTATATTTCCTGTTTTATTAGTTACCAAAGCCAATTTAGGATTGTACTCTTCAATTATAAAATCGTTTAAATAAAAAGCAAAAGGTAATTCAACAAGCTTGTTTTCCGTGTCTCTGGCTACCCAACTCGGTTTTCCTTCATACACGTCTATCGTCAATCTTTGCAAATCTCCTGTTCCCATAATACCAGCTACTAAAGCTATAAACAAGCCTAAGTGATTTAGTATAAAGCCTACATTATCCCAACTAAATTGTAAGATTCGTTTTATTGTAACCAACCCTAAACAGGTTAAAAATTGAAAGAGCATCAATAAAAAAGCCCAATGGGTTGTAATATGATTCAAGCCTAAGGTGGTAATCATTTTATTTTCAGAAGGTATTTGAGGTACAATTCCCATAATCATCACCATACTAGTTACTAAAACTATGGATGAAATAGATGCTGGTACTTTTGTTAGCCATCGAATTAACTGAATATCTGAAAACTTTTTATAGGCTATAAACAGTAGGATAATATATCCCAATATAAAATACACATTGTATGGGTACTTTAAGATAAACTGGTTACTTGATGGCACAAAAGCCTCCAAGAAAAAACCTGTTATTAACAATCCTATTCCTATAAAAAAAGATTCAACGTAACCCCAAGGGTGTTCCCATAGGTTACGTTGAATTTTAATGTCATTCATATCAATGAATATTTCTTAGTAATTTGCTTCTCTTTCTTTAGCGGCTTCTTTCCACTTTGGTAACAATTCTTCTTTAAACTTGGCTTTTTCTGCTTCTAATTTTTCCATTGGCAATCCAATAAATTTTTGAGCATCTGCCTTTGTTGCAATATTAGGGTAAGGAACATCTCCTTCGTAACCTAAACTTACTAATAATTTTGCCAATTTGATACGTGTTTCTTGCGTAATATCAATTCCTTTTGCAATAACTCTTCCTAATTCAACAGGTGCATGGAATGACCCTCCGTGTGATGCTGCTGCATAATCCCAACGCCATTGCCCTAAACGAATTCCGTGTAAAATTTCTTTCATCTGTGCATCGGTAGCTCCTAAATCCCAACATTGTTTTGCTTCTACATGTGCACGTACTAATAGCCTTTCTAACTGGTCTCTATTTTCAATAATTCTATCTTGATTATCGTATACATTTTTAGTCAACACGTCTTTTTCTTCACGGTGACAAACTTGACATGAATTGGCTACGTTGTTTAATGGTGATTGTATATGGTGATCTGTAAATTTCTGACCTCCTTCTGTCTTATAAGGCATATGACAGTCTGCACATGAAACGCCTCTTTGCCCGTGGATCCCCATTTTGTAAACTTCGTATCCTGGGTGTTGCGCTTTTAACATTGGTGCTCTACTCAATTTATGTACCCAATCAACATGTCCAACTTCATCATAATATTTCTCCATATCTTCTACTGTTTGCCCTTCATCCCAAGGGAAAACTAAATACGGTGTTCCTTCTTTTCCTGGTAAGTTTTTGTCGAAATAATATTCTACGTGACATTGTGCACATACCAAAGAACGCATATCGTTATGACTTGCTTTTTTAATATCTTTTCCTTGTCTTTCAAAAGCTTCTATTAGGGCTGGACGTGTAATTTTCAAATTCATAGTTTCAGAATCATGACAATCTGCACATCCAATAGGGTTTACAATTTCTTTTCCTAGTTTTCCCCATTTTCCTTTATAAAACTCTTCTACTCCTTGTTCGTTCATAATTCTTGGAACATCTGGAGATTTACATGTCCAACATGTTGAAGGCATTGGTCCATCTTTTTCTCCGGTTGGTCCTCCTGTACGCAATGTATTGTGAATATCTTCTACAGCATACACGTGTCCACGTCCTTGATTGTAATCTTTAGAGAAACCATACCCTGCCCAAAGTACCACCAAACGAGGGTCTACTTCTAACATATCAATCATAGCATTTCCGTTGTACTTTGATTGAAAAGTAGAATCGGCTGTTTTATAATAGGATTGAAATTCTCTTGGGAAATTTTCTCCCCAAACTTCATTTCTAGGCTCAAACTGATCTATTTTATTTACAGGTGTGTATGCAAATTTTGCTTCCATTTTACGCGTTGTAATTGAAGAGACTAAAAGTCCTAACAAAAACACAACTACTAAAGATGAAAAAAACAACACCCAATTGATCCAAGGTTTTCTTTGGTTACTCATAATGATTTATTTTTCTGTTTTCTTTGATTCTTTTAAATATGTATCTAACCATTCTGGTATGGTTTCTTGATGTTCTCCTGGTACTTTTCCGTAATATTTTACAGAGGAAAGACTGTGTACTTTTCCGTGTGGAACTTCTTTATGACACTCCCAACATTTACGATCTGTTCTGCTACTAAAGTGATTTTTTACCTGACCACTTAATTTTGCATCTGTTACTTGATCTTCGTGACAACGGATACAATTGTTGTGTACCACTTCAATACCTGCTTCTTTCATTCGAATTACCTCTGGCTCTCCTCTTGTTGTAAACACATACCCATGATACATACCGTCTTTTGCTTTGAATAGGTACTTATTAAAAACATTGTCGTGCGGTACATGACAATCGTTACAGGTTGCCCACTCTCTATGTGAACTTTTTAACCATGTGGAATACTGAGGTGTCATTACATGACAGTTTACACAGGTTTTAGGGTCGTCAGATAAATAAGATATTGCCTTAGATTCTACCATGGCATAAAAAACAAGCCCTGTTATTGCTCCTAATATAATTACTCCTGGAATTATCCATTCTTTAGGTGGAATAAAAAACCGAATCAGTCTCTTCATACTTTTTGTATTTAGAATAAAAAAGGAAATCTCCTAACTTTATTATACAGTACAAAAGTTGTTTTATTTCATATATAAAACCATGACTTATATCATGAGTTGGAAAGAAAATAGTTGAATTTAGTATACTATTGGCTATTTTCAGTTATACAATAAAACATTGAAGCCACTATTGATTCTGAGCCTCTAAGTTTCGGCTAACAAATCATCTAAATACCTCCTCATTTTTCCACATGGTTAAAAACTTCAACTAAAAAAAAGAGGTTCACTTTCGCGAACCTCTTTTTCTTTTTAAACCAATATAAATTCTAATCTACTACTGTTTTACTACTTTAAATACAGATTGTGATTTATTTGTTTTTACTTGAACAAAATAAACTCCTGATTTTAAATGTGCCGTAGATACTTCTTTCTGACTAGCTCTAAGCAACTCTTGTCCTTGTGCGTTTTTTATACTTACAAACTCTAACTCTTGATTTGCTATTGCTATTTTTAAAACATCATTTACTGGGTTTGGATATATAGATAATCTTGGCTCTTTTGCCAATCGAGCTTGCTCTGCACTTAAAACCGTTCCGTCAATCACAAACTCTTCTGTTAATTGTAAATAATCTCTTGTGAAAACTCCTGTATAATTTCCTACATTATCTACCGTTGCTGTTTTAGTTGTTGCAAATTCTACATCGTCTTTTAACCATGAATATGTAAACCAATCTGAACTGTCAAATGTAGCTATTGCTTCTGTTGTAGTTATTGGACGCTCCAAATTTACCAATACACCGTCATTTCCATTTCCCGACCAGTCTTTTAATTCTGTTTCTCCATCTGCACAGCTTGGGAAACTATAGTATCCTTTTAAATTTGCATATTTAGGGTGTGTTGCTGTTATTTTAGATGCCATTGCTGTTGCAATATCTGTTTCACTTAAAACTTCATTCCAAACTGAAACTTCTGTCATATAACCGTCAAAATAATTTCCTGTAGACAGTCCTGAATCGTATTCTTGCCCTAATGAATATACACTTGTTGCTGTTGTTAACTGATTATTTGTATATGTATGTTTAAGCACTCCATCCATATATATTTTTGTTTCATGGGTTGTTGCATCGTACGTATACCCCACATAATGCCAGTCATTATCTATAGAAATAGAATTCCCTCTTGAATTTGATCCATCATAAACCTGTATTTTTTCTGATGTAGAGATTTGTAAATTACAAACATTTCCTCCTGATGAAGAGTTTATTCCAAATAATACCTGACCTGATGATGCTACATTGGTATGTTTTTTTACCCACATAAATACAGAGCGGTTTGTTCCTTCTAAGTCATCTTGTAAATTGTCTAAGGTTGCATATCTACTACTTGACTTGTCAAAATCTAAATAAGAAACTTTGTGAGTTATTACTGTATAATCTTTAGACTCTGCTAAAGTTTCATCTGCAATAAAATCTTGCACTGCATCCGTTCTTTTAAAAGCAACATTATAGTATTTTTTAACAGTTCCTATAGTCTCCTCATAACTCCCTGCTTCTGTATACACAGCCCCTGAAGGAGAAGTATAGCTATCTGCTCCACAAATAGTTTCTGAATAAAACTCACAAGTAAAGCCTTCTGGGCATTCTGGCACAAATTCAAATTCAAATGATGATGGAGCTCCCCTAGAAATTTGGTTATTATAATTGTTCACAAAAAAATAATAATACTTATCTTTTTCTAAAAAATTAGATGAGGATGGGGCATCTTCAGAAACATGTATCGCATCCTTATAACGATTAAATTTCCTTGTTTTTCCTAGCTGTAAAGTATCTCTATATCCACAAAAATTCCCTAGCTCTTGTATATATGTCAAATCACTAAAATCCGTTGCTTCTACATCAGACTCGTATGCCATAATAAAACCTGCTAAAGAAGTGAAATTATCATTTTCTACTCGTACATGTACATCTATTGTAGGCTTTATATAGTATACATAAGTACTACAACAAGGAATTTGATTACAAGCACCTGCACCTACACCTGTAATAGTCTCTCCATCAGATGTATTAATCGTTCCCGTATTATAACTCCCTATAGAAATATAGCTAGACAAATCTATGGCTGTACCTAAGGTTTGTTGCCCATAAGAAATTATTGCTGTAAAAAATAAAAAAAGAGCTATAGAGTACTTATCTCTTCTTTTAAAATTGAAAATTGAGTAAATTTGTTTCATAAAATTATTATTTAAATTCATAACAAAATTACATGTACCCTTCCTTTTAACCCCTATCTTTTTCGTCTAGGTTTTGTCCTATTAATACGTCATTACTACTTCAAAAAAAACTATAAACCCCTTGTTTAATAATGTATCGTTATTTGTAAAGCATACAACTGTATCGTTTATATAGTTATTTTTTACCAAAACCATTATAAAACTACTTTAATAACTATTCACCCTTTTCTGAACTTAAAATCGTTGATTTAAAGTCTGAATACACTAATTTCAACTCCGTCCTTTTATTGATTTCTACCTTAGAAAAAATATTTGAAACATGGTATTTCACTGTTGATTCTTGTATATGTAATTCCTGTGAAATTTCACCATTGGTATACCTTCTTAAAATTAAATTTGCAATTTCTTTTTCTCTTAAGGAGAAATTGTATTTCATTGCAAACTTTTCAAAAATTACATCTATAGCTTCCTCTTCAATCTTTTCTAAAGCACTTGTTACTCTGTCTTTTTTAGCAAGTGTTTCCCTTTCTAATTCCACTTTTTTATGCCTATATGATATTGCATATAAAAAAACAACCATTTCAATTGCACTTCCTATTTTTAAATAATTATCGGTAAAACCAATACTAAAGAAACCGAATTCTGAAGGCAATACATACAGTATGTTTGATACAAATATAACCGTGTACCCCAATGCCATATACCTAGCATATATCTCTTTTTTAAACAATACAAATGCTGAAATCCAATATATAAACAGAATAATTGTATTAACTCCTTCTCCTAAAGTATACCACAACAAATCATTTGTAAAAACATATGTTAGAAAACATGTTGCATTTAATAACAACAAACCAATCCCTAATTTTTTAACGCTTGGGTAATAAACATCTAATCGTATGGCCTTTGTTGTAAACAACAGTAAACTTACGGCTACAAAAAAATTTAAAAATATGCCCGCATGTTTTATCAAATGTGTATTTCCAAAAGCCAAGAAAAACAAACCATCTAACTCCGCTAACGTTAATGTTATACCTACCAAAAGCGAACAATAGTAGAGGAAAAAACTGTCCTTTGTATTTATATAAAAAAACAAATTTATCAATAATACCATGATTGCAAACCCATAAAAAAGCCCCAACACTAACTGCTTAGAGTTTAAAAAACTTTTATGCTCTTCTTCTTCAAAAAGCTCTATAGGGAAATAAATACTCTTTGTGAAATTTACAGCAAAATAGTACCCTTGTAATTCTTCTCCTTTTAAACGAATTGGGATCTTTATATTTTTATTCATCTCCTCTTCAAATGAATAAATTTCCTGAAACCCTTGTTTTGTTTTTTTATAAATTTTTAATCCTTCAAAAGCAATTGTATTTATTCTATACACTAATTTTTTAGTTTCTGAGCTTGTATTTTTTAATTGTACTCGAAACCAAAACTTAGTATTTATAAGCCCTGGAAAGTTTCTAATATAGGGTTGAAATTCTTTTACTTCAATAGATGTTTTTGTTTCTATCTCTAGAGAATCTATAAAATAATCTAGCTCTTTTTTTACCTTCTTATGTGTAAAGTTTTTATCTATTTCAACCTCTTTTTGTCCATAATTATTTTGAATAATTAAAAAAAGAAAACACAAAAAATACTTCATTCAAAAATAGCTAGGTTTAGAGATTCAAAAATAGTTTTTATTGCCCATAAGACTACTAATTAACTTCTTTTTATTCTCCTATACAAACAAAGTTTTCTCCACAAAAAAAGAGGTTCACTTTCACAGACCTCTTTTCTTATTTTTATCCCTTTTTGGGAACATTTTTAAACTCCTTCTTTAAATTTAGAGTACATAAAAGAGACCTCTGTCCTTTTACGGATTTCTAATTTTTGAAAAATTTTAGAAACATGGTATTTTACCGTAGTTTCTTCTATAAATAATTCTTCTGATATTTTACGATTAGTATGCCCTAATAAAATTAAACTTACAACTTCAGTTTCCCTTTTAGAAAACTTGTTTTTTTCAACAAACTCTTTAAAAATTTCTTCTGAAGATTTCTTTTGATCTTCTTCTATTTTTATCTTTTTTAGTAATTCTTTGTTCAGTTTTTCTCGTTCTACTTCCTCCTCTTTATGCCTATAAGAAATGGCGTATAAAAAAATAGCCATTTCAATAAAACTTCCTACTTTAAAATAGTTGTCTGTAAAATTAATAGCTGAAAACCCAAACTCTGCTGGTAATACATAAAGTATATTGGATACAAATATTACTGTATAACCAACAATCATAAACCTTGCATACACTTCTTTTTTAAACAAAAAAAGTGCGGATGACCAATACATAACCAAAATAACTGTATTGAACCCTTCTCCTAAGGTATACCAAATTATATCTTCTGAAAAAACATACATCAAAAAACACAAAGCATTTAACAATAGTATACCAAGGGCATAGTATTTAAGTTTAGAGCAATAGGTTTCTAACCGTATTGCTTTTGTTGTAAACAAACAAAGACTTACGGCTGTCAAAAAATTCAATAAAACATCTATATGTTTGATAAGAGAGGTATCTCCAAAAAGTTCAAAAAACACTCCGTCTAACTCTGCTATCGTTAAGGTAATTCCTAATGAAAGGAAACTGTAATACAAGAAAAATTTATTTGCTGTATTGATGTAAAAAAACATGTTTATTAGCAAAACCATTATAGAAAATCCATAAAAAATCCCCCAGATTAACTGTCTGGAGCTTAAAAAACTTTTGTACGCGGATTCCTCAAAAATTTCTAAGGGAAAATAAACACTCTTTGTAAAGTCTACCTTAAAATAATAATCTTGCAGCTCATTGACGTTTAACCTAATGGGCACCTCTATATTTTTGTCCCTTTTTTCCTTAAACACAAAAAACTCTTGAAGTTCGCCTTCCGTGTTTTTATAAATTGTTAAATCTTTAAAAGCCGTTGTTTTAATACTAAACCTCAAATTTTGTTTGGTAGTATCTGTATTTTTCATTGTTAAATGAAACCAAAACCTAGAATTGGTTACCCCGGGAAAGTTTTTAGTATAAGGTTGAAACTGTTTAAATGGTATCGTTTCCTTATTTTCTACTTGTAATGAGTCTAAAAAATAGACCAAATTTTCTTTCACAGAAACCTTTTCAAAATCTTCATTTACCTGAATAAACTGCTGTGCGTAAGAACACTGAAAAACTCCAAAAAGGAAATAGAAAAAGTATTTCATTAAGTATAGTTTGGTTAGAACCTCAAAAATAAATTTTCTTATTCAAAAAACTCTCTAACCCCATCTAAAGTTTTAACATAAAAAAACATACTTCTGATTAATTTCTGTAACTTCGCAAGAAAAATATTTTCCCATGAAAAAAACATTATTACTACTCTCAATTAGCATCACTATTTTAATGTCTTGTAGCTCTAAAGATTCTATCGAAGAAGAGTCTCCAAAAGAAGAGGTACAACCTGCAGACACAACTCCGTATAGCCCAGAACAAGGAAAACAGGCTTTAGAAGACAATATGATAGCGGCCTTAAATGAAATTGATGGTTTTGCAAACGACCCTGCATTAACCGAAATAGAAGAATTTGCTAAATTTTTACTTGACAATCCTGACAGTCAATCAGGTATTGTTTCTAAAAGTTTGAGTAATACTCTTTCCTTTAAAAATAAAACACCACAACTATTCGCTAAATCTCAAATAACCTCTGTTAGTGAACCTGCTGAAGGATTACAAGATGAATACAACGAACTGGTTGGAAACTGGATATGGAGTATCTCAGAAAATAAATTTGTAAGAACGAGCGATTCTGGAAATAACATCGTTTACACGGTTACTCAAAACAACAAAAATGCTGTTTTAACTGTTTCTAACTTTTCTGTTTTAACACACCCTTCTGGTGAAGAAATACCTACAAGTATTAATGTTGTACTGACTGTTGATGGTACAACCGTTTTTAGTCAAGAGTACGCTGTTAGCTTCCCTTCTGACAAATACATACCATCAAGCCTAAGCAATACAACTACTTTAGGAGGTTTGTCTTTTGAAACAAATCTATCTAATACAAATAACACAGAAACAACTGTAAACTCTGCTATAAAACTAAATGGTACAACCCTAATTGGAGCTTCTGTAAAAGCAAATGGAAACTATACCGAAATAAACAATACAGGTGAAAGCACCAGCGAAACAAATACATTACTAAACACAATAAGTGCTAGTTACACAATGCTAAGTGCTACAATTTCAATTGAAGCAAGCCTTCCTGAAACTATTGATGATGAAGCAACTGCTGATGAACAAATTGAATTATTAAACGAACGTTTAAATGTTTCTTTATCTGTAAACGACAAAAAAGTTGCCGATGGTGAATTTTATAAAGAATCTGAACTAAAAGATGTACATGAATACCATGACGAAGCTAAATACGTAATACGAGACCAAAGACCTAACGGTAATTACTACAATCAAATAGATTTATTGGATACACAAGCAGAACTTGAAAACTCAATTTATTATAACAACTATTATCTATACTATTACCCCAAAACAATTATTGAAGAAGATGTTGTTACAGCTTACAATCCTTATAACTACATACAAAACCAATACCCTACAGGATATTATAATGGTTATTATGTTGAGTATAACATAACCAACTCTGAATGGGTAGATAATAATTACGTATACACTTTTGATGTATATTATAAAGATTATAATAGAGTAATTATCGAAGAATCTGTTATTAACTTTAATATATATAGTTATATTGAAACTACTTACACAGATGGACAATACAATGGAAACTACATATATTCTAGTAAAAACTACTACTACTCTTACTCCCCAAGCAACTATTATACAACTGAAAAATTGGTAGAAAGTCCTAATTTAAAATTTGTATTTGAAGATGGAACAAAATCTACTATAGAAGCTTATTTTGATACTGGTTTTAATAGTATTCAAACAAAATTAGAAGATGTATTGATTAATTTTGAAAACCTTATAGAGGACTAATACTCTTTTTACAATCTTATCCTAAAAAAGGCAGTAATTAAAAATTACTGCCTTTTTTATTATGTCTGTCCCGTCCTGAAATAAGTTGACACAAAATCAATTTACCCCTCTTCTTAACAAAGTATTACTTATACAGTAAGTAGTTAATAAAACTATTTTTAATCTCCTATTTTGTAGTGTAGTTCTTCTGAACTACTATATCCTCCCCAAAAACCAAAAGCTCCATTTGAGATGTTAGTAGGCACCTCTAAAGAAAAACTAGGTAACTTCACCAATGTTGTAGCATCTCCTAATAAACTTTTCCAAAAATTATATTCTTCTTCTGTTATCGTTTGTACCAAAATGGAATACTCTTCTCCGTAATGTAAATTAGTAACCTTTCGACCTAGAGCATCCTCTATCATATAATCTATATAAGCGGTATAACCAGCCCCTCCACTAAATAAGTTATTTACCAAAAAAGGGCTTGCTTTGGCATATTTTTCCTCAGACCTTCTTTTTATAAAAATTTTACAATATTGGTTCTCCATCGTTTTTTTAAAATCTATTTTTATATTACGCCCACCTAATTCTCCTTCGTGCGTAACCTTTTCAATATAAGACACCTCATTTATTACTGGAGCTACAGGTATAGTGGTTACCCCCTCATAAACAACATCTTCTAAGGTTATTGTTAACGTATAAACTCCTCCTACCTTTCCTTTAATGTCTAAAAACCGATAGTATCTGTTTGGATACCTAGAATTGTCTGCATCAAAAATTGCTATTTCAGTTACTGTACCATCGCTTATTTCTACCTTAGCATTTCCTTCAATGGCCTTAGCCAAATCAATCTCTTCTGCTCCAGAAATAGGAATAGGAGAAGTTAAATAAACCTTAGGTGTTTTTCCTGCCTCTATATAAGCTTCTACTGTAAGTCCTTTTGTATTATTTAAAGGAACTTCAAACTCATTACAAGCAACTAAGACTAGTAAAATTAAAAAATTATATACTCTATACTTCATATTTATTTAAATGAAAAAATCCAATTTATAGTAGGTATAAAGGGATATAAGGACTCTATTTCTGGTTGAGCTCCTATAGCTCCACTATTGATATCTCCATTTATATTGTAATTAATTACATACGGATTCTTATTATTATAAACATTGTACAATGTTAAATTCAGAGTTGATTTCCATCGTTTTTTATTGTTCAACACATAGGAAGCAGACACATCCATTCTATGATAAGTAGGATATCGATAACTATTTTTATCTGCAAATACAATTACTGGCTCCTCATCAACAATTCTAATATCTTTAGGTGGTGTATACGTTTGTCCGCTCATTAAAGAGAACAAAACACCCAACGAAAAACGGCTAGATAATTGGTAATTTATAATAGCATTTAAATTATGAGGCCTATCAAAAGTTACAGGAAAAGGGTTCCCTTCATTAATTTCATCAAAAACAGCTCTAGTTTTTGAATAGGTATAGCTTAACATTCCTGTAAAATGTTCTGTCTTCTTCTGTAAAGACAACTCCGTTCCAAAAGAGGTTAAACTTCCCACAACAATATCATCATATACATTGGAGTTAAATAAGTTGCCTATGGCTCCGTTTTTAAATTCTGTATAATCTCGTATTGACTTGTAATAGGAACCTAACTCTAGATGAAATGTTTCCCAGTTTTTAGCATACGAAATGGTTATTTGACTTGAGTTTTGTGGATTTAAGTCCGCATTACTTGGCAGGTAAAAATCTATTGGGGATTGAAATGTAGATACAATTGCCTGATGTACATATTGATATAAATTTTGGTATGAAAATTTTATATATTCTTCTGGAAAAACCTCAAAATTAAGGCTAATTCTTGGTTCAAAAACACTATTCTGATAGCTACCAAAATTCTCATTTTCTTGGGCACTGAAAGAGGTATACCTAAGTCCTAGTTTTAATTTCAATCTTTCTGTTAATTCTATTCTATCATCTATATAAAAACTTAAATCATTGTATTTATAGGGTGCTTCATTTTGAATAGACAAAGGATCTTCTCCTATAACACCTGTAACATTTTTAGGTAAGTTCGTTATTAATTTATATTCAGTTCCTACCTTTAAAAAATGAATTCCTTCATACATAGAAACCTCTTCTTTAATAGTATATACATTATACTCTGACCTAAAATTATATACAAAAGGATAAGAGTCGCCATCATACCTAAACTGATAGTTACTTTTAGATATTGATACTTTATTTCTTATTGTTTTATAAATTTTATGCTCCCAATTAAAGCCCACTAATTGGTTGTTCCATTTTGTGGCTTGCCTATTGATACCTTCTGTATCTCTAAAATTATCTTCTGTATTATAGAATAAAAATTCTATTTTATCTTTCTTAGAGATTTCTGTTTTGGTTTTTATCAAAAAGTCGTAGAAAAAGTACTTTTTCCCCTTCCCTAAAAAGGAATCATCTGTACCTGAAATATTATCTTCAAACAAAAACTGAATCGCATCTAAATAAGTTCTTCTTCCAGAAATTAAAACATCTGTATTGGCAAATTTTAGAGGAACTCCAACTGTTAACTTAGAAGTAAGTATTCCTATACTCCCTTGTAATTCTAATTTATCAAAATCAGATTTTGTAGAAATATCTGTAATAGAAGCTAATCTTCCTCCTTGTGATGCATCAAAACTAGATTTTTTAAATGTCAATTTTTTAACAAAATCAGAGTTTACAGCAGTAAACAAACCTCCTAAATGCGATGGGTTGTGTAAATATACATCATCAATATAGGTTAAATTCATACTTCCATTTCCTCCTCTTACCAACAAACCAGATTGCCCTTCTCTTGCTGGCTGTACACCTGGTGTATATTGTAAAATTTTTATAACATCTTTTTCTCCTAAAACATAGGGTAACTTTTCTATTTCTTCCGAACTGTACACCACTTCTCCTGAAACAACTTTTGATGCTGAGTTCTTTGGTTGATTACTCAAAACAACTTCTTTTAAAACTTCTTTTTTCTCTTGTAAAAAAACAGTTCTTAAACCTATCTCTGAAATATAACGTTGTTCAAAGCCCTCTTTAAAAAAAAGGATAGAATCATTTTTCACCCCTCTTCTTACTTCAAAAGCTCCATTTATATCTGTAAAAACCCCTCTTTTCAAAAAAGTAGAATACACATAAACCTCTTTAAGAGGTTTTTTATCTTTTGAGTTAAAAACAGTTCCTTTATAGGTTGTTTGTTGAGCAGCAAGCCCTATTGAAAAAAAGAAAAGTAAAAAATATAATTTCAATAAAATGCAATTTTAATCTGCAAAGATAAACCTTTCACCTTTTAAATATAAGTACTCCTAACAACCATTAACTAAAGTTATCATATTTAACAAATTAAGTACACTCAGTTACCCTGTTAATCAAAAAGCTCATTAAACATTTATTCCTTTTAAATATTACTTTCCTAACAAAAAAGACACCCCTTTAGTCTTTTCTTTATTTAGGTTGTCCTTTACTTGCTTATTAAGGAGCCGGGTTGGGTTGTAATAGTTGTATTTGGTCTATTTCTTGCAACAATTCTTTTGAAAGGTTTACCTCTATACTTGCTATATTTTCTTTTAACTGCTCCATTTTTGTTGCACCTATAATATTTGCTGTTACAAATGGTTGCTGGTTTACAAATGCCAATGCTAACTGTGTCAAACTCATATTATGCTTTTGTGCCAATTCTGCGTACTTCTGAGTTAAAAATTGTGCTTCTTTATTATTGTATCTAGAAAATACTGGAAACAGCTTTAAACGTGATCCTTCTGGCATGGTTCCATTTAAATATTTTCCTGACAATACACCAAACGCCAATGGTGAATAGGCCAACAAGCCTACTTGTTCTCTCATTGCTATTTCTGCCAAGCCTATTTCAAATGTTCTGTTTAACAAAGAGTATGGGTTTTGAATAGTTTTTACAGTTGTTAAATCGTGCTTTTTACTTTCTTCTAAGTGTCGCATTACTCCCCAAGGTGTTTCATTTGATACTCCGTAATGGCGTATTTTTCCTTGTTGTACCAAACTGTCTAACTTTACAATAACCTCATTAAAATTATCTTTCCATTTTTCCTCTGAGTCGTGTTTGTAATTTAGTTTTCCAAAAAAATTAGCATTTCTTTCTGGCCAATGTAATTGATACAAATCAACATAATCTGTTTGTAAGCGTTGTAAATTGTTATGAATAGCTTCTTCAATAGAGGCTGGTGAAAAATCCATATTTTTACGGATGTATGCCAAACCAGGATTGGAACCCGTTATTTTAGTTGCTATAACCAAGTCTTCTCTTTTTTGGTCTTTCAACCAAGTGCCTATAAAACGTTCTGTATTTCCTTGGGTTTCTTTTCTCCCTGGCACAGAATACATTTCTGCTGTATCAATAAAATTGATTCCTTTTTCTATAGCAAAATTCAATTGTTGGTGCGCTTCTGCTTCTGTGTTTTGTTCACCAAAGGTCATGGTTCCCAAACATATTTTACTAACTTTTATATTCGTTTTTGGCAGTGTTGTATATTTCATGTGTTTCTTTTCTATGGATGTTTAAAAATACAAAAAGCCTTTGATCCAAAAATCAAAGGCTTTTAAAGTATTGTTAAATTAGAATTATGCTTTTAAAGCAGCAATTCCTGGTAATTCTTTACCTTCCATGTATTCTAACAAGGCACCTCCACCTGTAGACACATAAGATACATCATCTCCAAATCCTAAATTATTAATTGCCGCTGCAGAATCACCTCCTCCAATTAAAGAAAATGCTCCGTTTTCTGTAGCTGCTTTTACTGCTTTTGCTACTTCAATAGTTCCTGTAGCGTATAATGGAATTTCAGAAACTCCCATAGGTCCATTCCAAATTACTGTTTTTGATCCTTTAATAACTTCAGAGAACAACTCTATTGTTTGAGGTCCAATATCAAATCCTTCCCACTCATCAGGAATCTGTCCTCTTAATACCACTTTCGTGTTTGCTGTATTAGAAAAATCATCTCCTAATAAGTTATCTATAGGGAAAATTAATTTTACTCCTTTTGCTTTGGCTTTTTCTTCTAACTCTAAAACATAGTCTAATAAATCTTCTTGACATAAAGATTTTCCAATGCTTCCTCCTTCTGCTTTTGCAAATGTATAAGACATACCTCCACCAATAATAATATTGTCAGCAACATCTAATAATTTTTCAATAATTAAAATTTTATCAGAAACTTTAGCACCTCCCATAATAGCAGTTACTGGCTTGTCTCCACCTTTTAATACTTTATCTGCATTTACCAATTCTGCTTCAATTACAAAACCTGCTGCTTTTTCTTCAAAAAATTGTGCTACAATAGTTGTAGATGCATGTGCTCTGTGAGCTGTACCAAAGGCATCATTCACATAAACATCTCCTAATTTAGACAACTGCTCAGAAAACGCTAAATCTCCTGCTGTTTCTTCTTTATGGAAACGTAAGTTTTCTAAAATTAATACTTGTCCTGGCTCTAAAGCAGCAACAGCAGCTTCAGCATCGGCTCCTACACAACTGTCTACAAACTTTGCTTCAACACCTAAAACCTCTCCTACTTTTTCTACAATATGTTTTAATGAAAACTCAGCTTGTACTCCTTTTGGACGTCCTAAGTGTGACATTAATACTGCAGATCCACCGTCTTCTAATATTTTAATAATTGTTGGTTTAGCTGCTTTTATTCTTGTAATATCTGTAACATTAAAGTCTTTGTCTAATGGTACATTAAAATCTACACGAACTAAGGCTTTTTTACCTTCAAAATTAATGTCTTTAACTGTTTTCATCTTGTCTGTTTTAAATATTTACTCACAAATATAAATGAAATAGCTTAGACATTTATTAATAAAAAGTAAAAGCTACTACAACGTTTTTGTAAAGCCCCTCGCCTACCAAAAATACTTCCATAAAAAAATCCCCTTTGCAAAACACAAAGGGGATTTTTTTATGGAAGTATAACTGTCTTATTTTTTTACAACTCTAATTGTTTGAATATTTCCTTCTGAAACAACCTTTACACTATAAACTCCTTGTTCTAAAGATCCTAAACCTAAAGTCATTTGGTTAGAATCTCCTGTTCTACTCAATACTTGTTGCCCTACTAAATTATAAATAATTACTTCTTCTATAACTGTACTAGCTGAAACATGTAAATTCTCTGTAACTGGATTAGGTCCGTAAGAAAACCCTGCTATAGTAGTATTCGAAACTCCTAAAATTCCTGACGATGTTAATTTTACATTGTCAATAGCCAAATAATCTGATGTTCCATTTTGGTGTGCCCCTATTCGCAACCTTACATAAGTATTCCCTGGAGGAATAGCAGTTGTAAATTCTTGCCATGTATTACCTACAGATGTTGAGTTTGAGGGACTAGGTTTCGGATTCACATCTACATGTACATCTGGAGATGACCAGTCCGTTCCATTATCATAAGCTAGTTCATAAAAAATAAAATCACTAGAGTCGTATCCTTCAAATTCAAAAAAGATACTCAAATCGGCAGCAACTCCTCCAATATTTACTGCATCAAAATCCATATAATGGTCTGGTGTTGTGTCTCCTGTTACTCCTTCTGAATAAGGATTGTCCAAGTCTCTACCAACCCAATAAGTACTTCCTGCATAAGGTCCTCCCAAAGTTCCTATAGAAGACGTATAAGTTGTCCATAAATCGGTATCAGAATTGTTATTATATGCTGGTACATTTAACGAGTAATTCCAGTCATCTGCTGCAGTACCTTCAAACCCTTGAAAAGCCATTTGAGCCTTAAGAGTTAAACTTAAAATAAATAATAAAAATGTAATTTTCTTCATAGCTTTCTTTTTAGGTTAAAAAACAAAACTAACCTTCCCAAAAAACGTATGAAATACCTAAAATAAGGTATTTTTTTAAACACCTTATTTTTCGTGAAACCTATACCTCTCCTTGGTTTTTATAAAGACTTACTTCTTTACCTATTTGATTGTTTGAATATTTGCTTCTCCTGCTCTACTCAATACTTGTTGTCCTACCAAGTTATAAACCACTACTTTTTCTATAATTGTACTGGCAATAATTTTTAAGTTTTCTGTAACAGAATTAGGTCCATAAGAAAACCCTTCTATAATTTTATTTTCACGAACAGACAAAGGGTTTGTTGCTACTACTTTGAAACTATCCAAACCTATTTCATCAGATCCGTTTTGTAAAATATCAATACGAGCACGAACATGTGTAGGTCCTGCAGCAACTATGTGCGATACGTCAATCCAACCATTTGAAGTAGGAGTAGATACTCCAGAAGCTTGTACCATTATCAGAAGCTACCTCAAAGTGAATGTAATCAGCCGTATCATATCCTCTAATATTAATTCTAAATGAGATTTCAACTTCTTCAGAAACAGCAATAGGATCAAAAGTTAACTGAGTAGAACCTGTAGTGTTAACTACATTCTTTAAATCTTCACCTCCTACAAAATTCCCATTTGCTCCATCTTCAGTTATGTTATCTGTTGCAGTAGTTATATGCCAATAATCGGCACCTAAATCATAAAAACCAGAAGTCGCTGTATACCCCCAATCATCAGCTACCGTACCTCCAAAACCTTGGAAAGCAATCTGAGCTTTTACTGTTAAACTTAATATAAATTCTACTACAACGTTTTATAACTGTATCTTAAGAAAGCGATATGTTTAATTAAGTTCCTTCTTTGACCAATGATGTCTTTAAAGTATATTTGCTCATGCTTTTTAAAGATATTATTGGTCAAACCCATATAAAAAACCACCTTACAACCTCTGCTGATAACGGGCGCATTCCACATGCGCAACTGTTTATAGGTAAAGAAGGGTCTGGTACACTTGCTACGGCAATAGCTTATGCTCAATATTTACTTTGCAATAACAGCAATGATAGTGATTCTTGTAATTTAAAGTGCAGCAAACTTGCACACCCCGATTTACATTTTGCTTTTCCTGTTGCTACAAACGATAAGGTTAAAAAACACCCTATTAGCAACCTGTTTTTGGACGATTGGCGTTCTTTTATAAAAGAACAACCCTACGGAAGCCTTTTCAATTGGTTTCAACATATTGGTATTGAAAACAAACAAGGGCAAATAGGTGTAGATGAGGCCGAACAAATTGTAAAGTCATTGCAACTAAAAGCTTATGAGGGTGGTTATAAAGTGATGATCATTTGGATGGCTGAAAAAATGAATATTTCTGCTGCCAATAAACTATTAAAGCTTATTGAGGAACCTCCTGAAAAAACAATTTTTATTTTAGTTGCTGAAGAAGAGGAACAAATTATCAATACGATTTTATCCCGTTGTCAGGTTTTGCATTTTCCTGTTTTAAGCGAAAGTGATATTTGCAATGCACTTATCGAGAATGAAAACTCTTTTCAGGCAGAAGCTTCTAAAATAGCACACCAATCTGAAGGAAACTACAACAAGGCTTTACATTTACTAAAACACGATTCTAGCGATACTGTATTTGAAGGCTGGTTTATCTTATGGGTTCGTACAGCTTTTAAAGCCAAAGGAAATGCAAGCGTAATTCAAAACTTAATTGAATGGAGCGATACTATTGCCAAATCTGGTAGAGAAACTCAAAAGAAATTTTTACACTACTGTTTGCAATTTTTTAGACAAGCTCTTTTGGCAAACTACAAGGCTAATGAACTTGTATTTTTAGAACCCGAAACAGAAGGTTTTACTTTAGATAAATTTGCTCCCTTTATACATAGTGCAAATATTATTGAAATAGAAAAAGAACTCAACGATGCTCTTTATCATATTGAAAGAAACGGAAATGCAAAAGTTATTTTATTAGACCTTTCTATAAAACTTACAAGGCTGCTACATAGTAAGGAGTCTTAATTTTATGGCACAATACTTGAGCGAAAACTTTATATAACAACAAAACCACAATATATTATGAATACGAAACTCTTATTATTGCTTTCTTTATTTACAGCCTTTGTATATGCACAGGATGTAACTACTGTAGAGGCTACTGATAGTGATATTAGCGACAATTTAGATCTTGAGGCTGTTGCTTCTGTTTTTGGTGAGGCAAAAGATTTAGAAGATTTTGAAAAAACACTAAACGACCCTGATAAAAAATTAACCAATCTAGATTTAAATGAGGATGGCGAGGTTGATTATTTAAGGGTTGTAGAATCGTCAAAAGACGAAACTCATTTAATAACTATCCAGGCTGTTTTAGGAAAAGACAAATTTCAAGATGTTGCCACTATTGACGTAGAAAAAGATGGTGATGAAACCACAGTACAAGTAGTTGGTGATGTTTATATGTATGGTCCTGATTATGTAATAACTCCTGTATATGTACACCCCCCTGTTTTCTTTGTATTCTTTTGGGGACCTTATTACAACCCATGGCGTTCTCCTTTTTACTGGGGATATTACCCTCCTTACTACCGCCCTTGGCATCCTTACCCTCCACACAGATATAGAACAAATGTACGTGTTAATGTGAACATCAATAATTCATACCATAAAACCACTATTAGAAAAAGTTCTACTGCTGTCAATATTCAAAAAGACACTCGAAGAAATGATTTTGGTTCTAAAAACCCTGACAAATCTTTCGAAAAAAGAAATCAAGGGGTTTCTAACAAACAGGAGTTAACATCAAAAAGAAAAGATATTTCTCCAAAAACAAGCACACCAAAAACAACTCCTTCTAAAGAAGCAACTCCTAGTAGAAAAGTAGACAATAACTGGAAACCTAAATCAGGAAGTACAGGAAACAAAGTATCGGTTCCTAATACTGGAGGAAAAGTTCCTAAAGGAATACAAAACGCAAATAAAATACAGACACCTAAAAAGTCACCTTCATCAGTACCTAAAAGAAAACCTTCGTCTTACAAAGCTACAGCTCCTAAAATGCCTAGTACTAGCACAAGACCTTCTTCTCCTAAAATGCCACAGCGCAATATGAGTAGAAGACGATAATATAAAAACAAAAAAGCCTTGAAAATTCAAGGCTTTTTTTGTTTTTAATTGCTTCTCTTAAAACGAAACCCTAAAAACAGCATTGGGCGTAACCCCTAAAGACAAACGGTCTACCTCTACCAATATTTTACGTTCTACTTGACGAGGTTCTCTAATGATTCTTAACTCATAACTCCTGCTCAAAATATTTTGCTGATTAAATACATTCAATAAAGAGATTCCCACTTTTCCCTGTACTTTTTTATTTTTAGACATGCTAAACTTATATGTTGATGAAAAGTCTAATTTATGATATGATGGCAAACGTTGGGCGTTTGTGTTTGAATCGTACTCTATCTTTTCTTTACCTCTATTTCCTATTGCTATACCTGTAGCTTCAGTATAAGGTGTTCCAGACCTCCATCTCCATCCTAATGAAAATTCAAATTTATTTAAAAAATAAGTGTGCGACCAAAGTAAAGAGTGAGGAATGTCATAACTTCCATTAAATGGATCTCCTGAATTTAACTGTTCGTAAAGATACTTTGTTTTTGAAAGTGTATAACTGATCCAAGACCTGTAATTACCTATCCGTTTTTTTAATAAAAAGTCCATTCCTAAAGTCTTACTAACACCACTTATATAAGGGAGCCCTCCTGTAGTTATATCGCGTGTTAACAACACAAGACCGTCTGTATTTTTATAATAAAAATCTACATCTAAATTCCATCCTTCTTTTTGGTATAAAAACCCTGAAGATACCTGATAACTTTCTAAAACAGGGATACCCATACCATCTGCTATAGCCCAAATGTTATTTTCTAACCCCAAACCATTGTTACGAAATTCTACCAACTGACTTACTGCCTGATTTTTTATTTCTCCTGAAAAATTAATTCGAAATGAATTTGATATTTGATTTGCTATAAAGAGTCTCGGTTCTAAATAAAATGCATTTACTGCTGAAAAATAATTCAAACGAAGTCCTGCGTTTATAGTTACTTTTTTAATTTTTCCGTATTCGTATTCTGTAAAAAAAGCATGTGTGTTGTTTACTTCTGCTAAAGCTTCTAAAATTGGGTTGCCCCGCTCCCTTAAGTCATTTTCATAAATATAATCTACCGTACTTTTTGTATACTGATAACCGTGATTCCAACCTGCATTCTCTGAAACAATACTTTCTAAACCGTAATTAACCCCTATATCATCAACACTGTTATATTTTACAAAGTCCTCTATAACATTGTCGTCTGGATCATCGTATTCTTCTTCTCTTTTTCCTTCATAATTGTACCTATATTCTGAACTATGAACTGCCAATTCTTGATGTAACTTGGTACTCAATTTTTTAATCCATTTTAAATTATACCCCTTATTATTTACTCCTATTTGATCTGAAATACTTTCTCCAAAACGTTCATTATATGCAGAATAATTTAACTGGTTTTTATTGTATAGATTGCTAAAAACAAGCTTGTCATTTTCTGTAACATCTGCAATTAGCTTTAAATTGTAATCGTGAAAAAAGAAGGTATTACTTATATCTGTTAAGTTGGCAGACATTTCCTCTTCACCTCCTAAAATTCTTGTATTTTGAAATACCGTTTCTGAAAACTTTCGATATGTTATTGTATTTACTAAGTCTGTAATAGATCTACGTGCAGAAAAAACAAGCCCTACCTTATTGTGCAACATTGGTGTTTTTATAAAAAGGTCAGCATGAGTTAAATTAACTCCAAACCCTGCTTTAAACGTAGGTATTTGATCTCCTGTATTGATATCCAAAACACCTCCTATCCTATCTCCATATTTTGCTCTTGAACCTCCTCTATATACATCTACCGTTTCAATAACATAAGGATTGATTGAGGATATCAATCCAAAAAAGTGTCCTGTCTGATACATATTAATTCCATCAAACAATACTAAATTTTGATCTGGGGTTCCTCCTCTTATATACATTCCAGAGGCTGTTTCGTCTGGGCTTTGAATCCCTGGTAGCAATTGCAAACTCTGTAAAACATCGGGTTCGGTTAAGCCTGGTAAAATTCCTAACTTATTAGGGCTTATTTCTACACCACCATCTTTCTTTTTTACCAAACCTTTTGTTAGGTAATCGCTAATTAAAACTTCACTCAATGCCTCTTGACTTTCTAATAATTGAATTGAAGCACAAGAGTTACTTAACAATTGATCTACCTTAAACCTTTCTTTTTTATATCCTAAGTATTCTACAGAAATTGTCCAATTAGAATCCAATCCATCTAACTCAAAAGAACCTTTGTAATCCGTAAAAGTTCCTTTAGGTTTTTCTTCTATTCGTACAGTAACATACTCTAGTGGTTGTTTTGTTTGCTTATCAACAACAACTCCGCAAACAGTATTGTTTTTAGTCAATTTTTTTTGTCTAATAACAATGTAACGCTTGTCTAACTTTTCAAAAATTAAACTTGTTTGTTTTCTTAAATTCTCTAACTCTTTATCTAAATCGGTTTCCGATTTTTCGAGTGCATACTGGTATTCTTTTATCAGCCCTGAATCGTATGAAAAGCGAATTTCATATTTTTTTTCTAATTCTTCTAGAGCTTCTTCCAAAGCTATAGTATCAAAAAGTTCCAATATATTTTCTTCTTGAGAAAACATATTGGAACAGCATATAAAAAATATAAGTACGAATTTTTTTAACATTAATTTTTACCGATAGTTACCTTTGTTTCATTTTCAAAAACATATTGTAATCCCATTGGAATACAAACTGTTTTTAGGGCAGTTTCTTTATTTGTATTTGTAAAACTACCTGTAAACAATTGGTTATTGTAAGCTTCTTCTAAATTAATATTTATCTGGTATAATTTCTCTAATTCTTTTATTACATATTTTAAAGGTACTTTTTGAAAGGTTGTTTCTCCTGAAATCCAAGAGGGTGCTGTTTCTTTAAATTCTGAGTTTACAGGGTTTTTACCTTCTAATTTGGTAAATGCTTTTCCTGGTAATAAAATTACAGAAACCTTATCGCTATCAACACTTACTTTTCCTTCGTAACACAAAACTTCAAAATAACCTTTAGTACTTCTAACATTAAATTGTGTTCCTAAAACAGCTACACTTCCTCCTTTTGTTTCAACAGTAAATTTAGATCCTTTTTGTACTTTGAAATAACCTTCTCCTTTTAACGATAGTTTTCTGACGCCTTTTTTCCAGTCTTCTTTATCTAATGACAATTCTGATTTTGCGTTCAACTGTACCTCTGATCCATCTGGTAACACAACAGCCAACTGCTCTCCATACGAAGTTTCATAAACCGTATTTGTTGTATTCATAAAATAAAAAACTCCAAACAAAATTGCTATAGAAGCTGCTGCTGCCATAACCCAATTAGGTACTAGTTTTCTTACTTTAGATTTTTGCTGTTCTTGTGTTTTTTCTTGAATAGCTTTAAATACCTTTTGCTTATTAAAAGAAGGTGCTTCAAATAACGCTACCTTACTTATAATTTTTTGGTACTCTTTGAATTCATCCGTTTTTTCAAAAGAAGATAATTCTTCTTTTGTCAACTCTTTATTTAACCAACGAGCTAAAAAAGTTTCATCTTTATCTGTATATTTTTGCTCCATAACTCTATCCCTTTATTATAAAACAAGATAACCGTCTGCTACCCTACCTTGTTCATTCTTAAGAAACAACATATAAACCTATGTTTATATATTTCCTATTTTACCTCTTAAATTAACCAAAGCCCCATGCATACGTTTTTCAACTGCTTTTACAGAAATCTCTAAAAGTTCAGCAATTTCTTTATAGGTTTTCTTGTCTATTCTATTCAAGAGAAAAACCTCGCGTTGCCCCTCTGTTAAATCAGAAATTGCTTTTTCTAATTTTTCTTTAAACTCTTCTTCTTCCATTAAAAAATCAGGACTTTCATTGGTGTGTTCTTTTACTGGTATCTGATTAAATTTTAGTACTACTTTTTTATGCGCCACTTCATTTAAAAACAAATTATTAGTAACCGTATATAAAAACGACTTTGCTTTTTCATAAATAACCTTGGCACAATTGTTCCACATTTTAATAAAAGCTTCTTGAACCAAGTCTTCTGCCTGGGCCTGGTTGCCACATTTGTAATAAATAAAATTGTGCAGGGTTTTAGAATGGTTCTCATAAAGTTCTTGAAAAACTATAGAATCACAAACCGATTTACTTTTTGACATAATTTAAAAAGAGGGTTAACTTCTCAAAAGTAGGTGAAATATCTGAAACTAATTAAGCTCTTTTATAAAAGGTTGTTTTTTAAAACACAAACCATCGTTTATACGCTTACTTAAAAACGGTATTATTCCTTTTTTCAAAAAAAATAAATTTTTAGGGTAGGGTAATCTTTAAGTAAGATGTTTTATATACAGAAACACTAAAATCATCATTATGAAAAATTTTATAAAACCTTTTGGAATTGCACTTATTACATTAATAAGTCTTACAGCTTGTCAACAAAATTTATCAGAAAGTATTGACACAAATACAACTGAGAGTTTAAGCAACCTCGATTTATCTAGTGAAGAATTATTAGAGGGTCTTGATGCCATTTCTTTTTCGTATCCTGTTACTGTTATTGATGCCGAAAACACAGAGCTTGAAATATCAGATGACACTGAACTTGAAAGTTATTGTAATAAAGTTGAAAAACCAACATTGGTATTTCCTATAGAAGTTACCGTTGATGGAGAAACGATTACAATAAACTCTGAAGAAG
Organism: Flavicella sp.; assembly: GCA_965243265.1. Classification (GTDB taxonomy): domain Bacteria; phylum Bacteroidota; class Bacteroidia; order Flavobacteriales; family Flavobacteriaceae; genus Flavicella. The sequence goes on along the minus strand of CBDEUL010000005.1, from coordinate 301,389 downwards.
AGTTAAAAGAATTGATGCCTAGAAGAAAACACAAACGCCCTGAATTGGTATTTCCTGTAACAGTAACTACAGAATCTGGAGATATAGAAATTGGAGACATAGATACTTTTAAGGCTTATAAAGATTCTTTGGAAGAAGGTACACACCCTGAGTTTGTTTTCCCTATAGATGTTATTGTAAAAGGAGAAACTGTAACAATAAACTCTGAAGAAGAGTTAAAGGAATTGATGCCTAAAAGAAAACACAAACGTCCTGAATTGGTATTCCCTGTAACAGTAACTACAGAATCTGGAGACATAGAAATTGGAGACATAGATACTTTTAAGGCTTATAAAGATTCTTTGGAAGAAGGTACACATCCTGAGTTTGTTTTCCCTATAAGTGTTATTGTAAAAGGAGAAACTGTAACAATAAACTCTAAAGAAGAATTAAAAGAACTGATTCACAAAAAAAGAAACCATTAAAGCCCTTACCACTAAAATTTAATTTGTTTTCATAGTTAGTTTGGATAGATAGAGACCCTTGCTCCTTAAAAAGAGTAAGGGTTTCTTATTGTCATTAATTTGTTCGAGATTTGTCTTTTAAACAGAAAACATGGCGCACTTAACCCCACACCTAGCAACATTCTTTATTTTAGTTTTTTTAATCATTACATTCGGAGTTTCTGTGATTGAAAAGATAACCGACTGGAAGGGTACAATTTCTTATATTGAAGAGAGTTTTAAACAGACTTTTATAAAGAATCTTATAAAGCCTTTAATTGTAATATTGGTAATACTAGAAACCTTTAGTCTTTTCTTCCTTAGTACTGGAAGCTATCAATTAATTTTTGGAAATAAAAAAACACTGGCATTGTTGGGAGTTACTCTTTCAGCCACTTCTATTTTATACATGCTCATTGGACAACGAATTGCAAAAGATTATCCTGGTGCAACTTCACTAACTGTTTATTTTATAGTTTGTGTTTTGGGGATATTTCTCTTAAACCTAAAATAGAGAACATTTATTCATTTTCAAAAAGCCCATAAAAAAACCTTATTAAAAATAACTCTTTTTAAAGCGTTTTAAGACGTTTTTTCAAAAAAACAAACACACAACACCTTTCACCTCTTAAAAACAACGCTAATCGTCCGAAAGCCAGTTTTTGGTGTTTTTTATCACATAAATAAGTGACGAGTATTCATTTGTCTTTTTAGCTTTTACATTTGAAAGCAAACCAACCCAAAAAGCTTTTACAGCTCCTAATGTTGATTTTTTATTTTTTTCGCTTAACAGAGAAACATAAAAAGAATCAAACTTCATTGGCAAAGTTTTTACCACTTCCATACTCTGAAAGAAAAACAATCTTCGAATAGCTGTTTGAGAAAAATGCCATAAATGACGTGGTACATCATAAGCTGCCCAAAAGCTTTTGTAATATGTAGCGTCATAACTTTTAAAATTAGGCACTGCAACAACAAGTGTTCCTCCTGGTTTTAAAAGTTTTTTCAAATTAAAAATAGTTTCATCTAAATTAGGTACATGTTCTAAAACATGCCACATGGTTATTACATCGAAACCTAAAAAAACACCTTCTTCTTTTTTCAACTCCTCTACAGAATTAAAAAACTGCCCCTTGTCTATTTTTCCCTTTGCTATTTCTATTGCTTTTTCACTAGGTTCTACTCCATACACATTCCAACCATCTTCAAAACAAGTTTTCAAAAAATCACCTGTTCCTGCTCCAATATCTAAAATCTTTTTCTCTTCAGAATTGAAAGAGTTTACCAATTTTAGTTTCTGCTTTAAAGCGTATTTTTTCACCTCTTGGTACACAAAGTCTATTGGAGTCTTTTTAGAATCTGTATGTGAAATATAATCTTCACTTTCATAATACCTTCCCAAATCTTCTGTTTTAGGTTTTGGGGAAGTCATTAACAGATCTAAATTATCATCTAACAACAACTCAAATTCTTCTCCTGAAACCAAATAATCTTTACACCTTTCATAGGTTTCAAAAGTACTATTGTTTTCAAAAATTTGCTTTTCAGTTGTTTTCATAATCTCTAATTATTGCAATGTTCCACGTGAAACACTTATTATATTTTACATTAAAAAAGACAATTCTTTTGGTTCAAAAAATTGCCTTTCTATATTTTTCAGAAACAAAGTTCCACGTGGAACTTTGTTTAATTATCTTCCCATATACACCAATAGTACAGAAACGTCACTTGGTGAAACTCCACTAATTCTACTTGCTTGAGAAATTGTTACAGGTCTAATTTTTGTTAATTTTTGACGTGCTTCAATAGACAATGATTTTACTTTTTCATAGTCAAAATTCTCTGGTATTGATACGTTTTCCAAACGAGTTAACTTATCAGCATTGTTCTTTTCCTTTTCTATATACCCAGCATATTTTACATGCACTGCTGTTTGCTCTATAATTTCAGCATCTATTCCATTATCCTCAATAAACTCTTTTACAAAAGGAAATTGTTTTACATCTTCAAAATCTATTTGCGGACGTGCAGCCAATTTAAACATCTTCATTGATTGATTTATCAATGCCGAGTTTTTAGCTTCTAAAATTGGATTTACATCTTCTGGCTTGATACTCTTGTTCTTTAAAAACGTAACAAACAAATCTGTTTTTTCTTGTTTTTCACGAACACGATCCAAACGCTCTTTCGACGCAATTCCCAATTCATACGCCTTCGGCGTTAACCTTAAATCTGCATTGTCTTGACGTAACAAAGTTCTGTATTCTGCTCTTGATGTAAACATCCTATAAGGCTCTTCTGTTCCTTTTGTTATCAGATCGTCAATCAAAACTCCAATATATGCTTCATGTCTTTTTAAAACAAAAGGCTCTTTCTCTTGAACTTTTAATGCTGCATTTACACCCGCCATTAATCCTTGTGCAGCTGCTTCTTCATATCCTGTAGTTCCGTTTATCTGACCTGCAAAAAACAAATTCTCAACAAGCTTTGTTTCTAAACTATGCTTTAATTGTGTAGGCTGAAAAAAGTCATATTCTATTGCATATCCAAAACGTAAAAACTTTACATTTTCAAATCCTGCTACTTTACGCAAAGCTTTGTCTTGAACATCTTCTGGAAGTGATGTAGAAAAACCATTTACATAAATCTCTGTTGTATCCCAACCTTCTGGTTCTACAAAAATTTGATGTTTTTCTTTTGTCGCAAAACGATCTATTTTATCTTCTATAGACGGACAATATCTTGGCCCTGTACTCTGGATTCTTCCATTAAACATTGGTGATCTATCAAACCCTGTACGCAACAAATCATGTACTTCTTGCGAAGTGTAAGACATATAACAAGATCTTTGTTCTACCAAAGGCTTTGTGGTAGATAAATAAGAAAACTTCTCTGGAATATCATCTCCAGGTTGTTCAATCATTTTAGAAAAATCTAGAGATCGAGCATCTACACGTGGCGGTGTTCCTGTTTTCATTCTTCCTGCTTCAAAACCAACTTTTACCAAGTCTTCTGTAATTCCCGTTGAAGCACTTTCACCTGCTCTACCTCCTCCAAATGTTTTTTCTCCAATATGAATCAAACCATTTAAAAAAGTACCTGCAGTTATAATTACTGTTTTTGCTTTTATATCAAAACCCAAAGTTGTTTTAACTCCGTGAATTTTTCCATCTTCAATTAACAACCCACGAACCATGTCTTGATAAAAATCTAAATTCTCTGTTTTCTCTAACATAGAACGCCATTTTTCAGCAAAACGCATACGGTCACTTTGAGCTCTTGGACTCCACATTGCCGGTCCTTTTGATTTGTTTAGCATCTTAAACTGAATAGCCGTTTCATCTGTAACAACACCGCTATACCCTCCAAGAGCATCTATTTCACGAACAATCTGTCCTTTTGCAATTCCCCCCATAGCAGGGTTGCAACTCATTTGAGCTATATTTTGCAAACTCATTGTTACCAACAAGGTTTTTGCACCCATGTTGGCACTTGCCGCAGCAGCTTCACTACCTGCGTGACCTCCCCCAACAACAATTACATCATAAACATCTGTAAAAAGACTCATAATATTCAAGGTTCCACGTGGAACAAATTTTACAAAACACTATAAAACAGTGTTTTAATTTAATTCAATACACTTATTTTCTTGAGAACGCATCTCTTCTTTCTCTTCTACTGTTTTGTCTTTATATCCCATATAATGTAAAACGCCATGAATCATTACTCTTTTCAATTCTTCATCAAAAGGAATACCTAACTCTTTGGCATTTTCAATAACACGTTCTACAGATATAAAAATATCGCCTCCAACAAGTTTCCCCATCGTATAATCGAAACTAATAATATCTGTTAAGGTATCGTGATCTAAAAACTCAACATTTAATTTTAACAAGTAAGCATCGTCACAAAAAATATAATTCAACTCACCTAACCTAAACCCATATTCTTCAATACATTTTTCAATCCATTGAGAAAAAACAAGCTCATTAGAAAGCTCAAAATCCAATTCGTAATTAAACTCTATCATCGTTAAAATTTTTGCAAAGATACGGGAAAGTTTTGAGTTGTTATAAGCTCTAAAAAAACCAAAAACAATCTTCAAAACCTCTTCTCTAAGACAAACTTATTTTACCAACCAAAGGCTATATTTTGTACTTTTGCAACCTAAATTTTGAAAAAAATGAACAACGTTAGAGTCCGATTTGCACCTAGTCCTACAGGTCCTTTACACATTGGTGGTGTTAGAACCGCTTTGTACAACTATTTATTTGCTAAAAAACATGGTGGTACTTTTATTTTAAGAATAGAAGATACTGACCAAACACGTTATGTAGCAAATGCAGAAAAATATATTGTAGATGCTATGGAATGGTGTGGAATCCCTTTTGATGAAGCTCCTGGAAAAAATGAAAAATTTGGACCTTACCGTCAATCTGAACGCAAACACTTATACAAGCAATATGCTGATAAGTTGATAGAAAACGGTAATGCTTATTATGCTTTTGACACAGCAGAAGAACTTGATGTTGAAAGAAAAAAAGCAGAGGAAAACAAAGAGCCTTTTATTTACAACCACAGTACAAGAAACTCTTTAAATAATTCTTTGACTTTATCTAAAGAAGCTGTAGCTGCTAAAATTGAAGCTGGTGAAAAATATGTAGTACGTTTTAAAATGTTTGACCCTTCTGCAGAGGTTTCTAATATTATTTCTGCGGATGATTTAATTAGAGGAAATGTTACTTTTAGAAAAGAGTTGTTAGACGACAAGGTTCTTTTTAAAAGCGATGGTATGCCTACTTATCACTTGGCAAATATTGTAGATGATCATTTAATGGAAATCTCTCACGTAATTCGTGGTGAAGAATGGTTGCCTTCTCTTCCTTTACATATTGCATTGTACGAAGCTTTGGAATGGAATGTTCCTGAATTTGCTCACCTTCCTTTAATATTAAAACCTGTTGGAAAAGGTAAATTAAGCAAACGTGATGGTGATAAATTAGGTTTCCCTGTATTTCCTTTAGAGTATACTAATGAAGCCAATGGAGAGGTTTCTAGAGGTTATAAAGAGGATGGTTATTTAGCCGATGCTTTTGTAAATATGTTGGCGCTGTTAGGTTGGAACCCTGGTACGGATCAAGAGATATTTTCTTTAGAGGAATTGACAGAAAGTTTTTCTTTGGATAGAGTAAGTAAATCTGGTGCTAAATTTAGCCCTGAAAAAACAAACTGGTTCAATCAACAATATTTACAACAAAAAGACAATAAAGATATTGCCAATTTATTTGCTGCTATTTTAGAGGAAAAAGGTATTTCTTCTGAAATTAATTATATAGAAACAGTTGTTGGTCTTGTAAAAGAACGTGCTGTTTTTGTAAAAGATTTGTGGGAATTGAGCGACTTCTTTTTTGCAAGTCCTACTGAATTTAATGCTAAGGCTTCTAAAAAACAATGGAAAGCTGATACTGGAAATTTAATGTCTGAAGTTATTGAAGTTATAAAATCTATAGATGATTTTTCTTCTGAAAACATTGAGCGTATCGTAAAGGAATGGATCACCTCTAAAGAGATTGGATTTGGAAAGGTTATGCAACCACTACGTTTAAGTTTGGTTGGTGCTTTAAAGGGCCCTCACTTATTTGACATTGCTTTTATGATTGGCAAGGAAGAAACCCTCAAAAGAATTCAAAAAGCTATAGATACTTTATAAAACACAAAAAAGCCCATTTATTAAATGGGCTTTTTTATGCTCTAACTTCTCCGGCTTCGACAAGCTCAGCCTTCAAGGTTGTTTAAACCGACAAACCTCGGCTTATTTAAAGTGTTCTTCTGCTTGAACCTTTTTCTTCTTTTTAGATTTTGAAAACTTATTAAATGTATAAGTTGCTCCTAATTCTACAATGGGTCCATTACGGTGGTATTCTGTTTCTTGATAAAATATTTGTTGGTTCTGGTTATTAAACGCATTGGTATCTAAGCCTTGTAAATTGGTGCTAAAAATATCCAATCCTCTTAGAGTAAAATCCCATCCTTTTAAACTTTCTGGTTGGTAATTGAAAGCTACGTTTGCTGATTGAAATTCTTCATTAGATCCTTGCGATGTTACTGTTGCTGATTTATAGTTGTAATCAAAAGTAAAGCTTGTTTCTTCTGAAAGGTCTAAATTCATATTTCCTTTCAATGTCCAGTTGGTACTTTCTTGGTCTACTTTGTAACCAAATACATCTCCTTTAATTTGATAATTGTACAAAGATCCTCCAACTAAAAATTTAGCAAAAGAGCTTACCACTAAATTCGCTGTTAACTCTCCTCCTACGGCTGTAGAGTTTCCTGCATTGGTATAGGAACGTATCAAAGTATCTTCTTTTAAGATAGCGTGCATATCTGGATTTTGAAGTTCTGTTGTGGTTGTATTTACTCTAAAAACCGCATTTTCTGTTCCTCTAAAAAATCCTGTTAAATTGATATTTTGCTTCCCTATATTGGTTTCATAAGACAACTCTACGTTGTTCATATATTCTGCTTCTAATGTTGGGTCTCCAATAACATATACTTCATAATGACGACGGTATAAAAAGGGTGCCATCTTTGTTAATGATGGTCTGTTAATTCTTCTACTTGCTGCTAAAATATACTTGCTATCATCATTTACTTGGTAATTTACATGTACAGATGGGAAAAAATCGAACTTGTCTTGATTGTAATTGTTTGCATCAGACAAACCAAAGTCTTCTAAATAAGATGTATTGGCTATATAGGTCTTCTGATTTCCGTATTCTGTACGTAATCCTAAAATATAGCTGAACTTATCTTTTGTTCCTGAATAATCTATATAGGTTGCGTATACTGTTCTATCTAAATCAATGGTATTGTTTAAATCTTCTGTTACCAAATCATTTTCAAACTTAAAATCTCCTTTAATTCCAAAATATTGTATTTGTGTTCCTATTCCTAAAGATCCTCCATCTTCAAAATCTTTGGCATAATCCATAGAAAAACGAACTCCTTCTAATGGTGTGTCATCTGATAATGAATACGATTGAATAGGGTCTGCGTTTTCATATCCATTTTCAATATCATTATCTATATCTTCTTTAGAATCGTAAAAATAATTTGTATTAGATAATTCTCTACTTAACCCTGAGCTTTCAAAAGTACCTGAGAACTTCAAGTTTGTATCTTCATCTAAGTCTAAAGAATAATCTGCACTTACTGTATGGTAATCACCATATCTATTGTCTGTATTTGGATTGTAAATATACTTTTCATCTCTATCAACTCCAGTTATATCATTTCCATTAGCATCTGCATTAAAAGTATTGTAAACATAAAAGGCAGATCTACCGTTGTTTCTGTTTCCATAGAAATAAGAAAACGATAATTCTTGTGTTTCACTTAAGTGAAAGTCTACTCCTGCATTAGCTGAATAATACTTGTACCACTCTGGCCTTTCTCCTTGTGCATTCATATGGAAATATGTAAAAGGGTCTGTTTGGTCATCTACCAAAACTCTGGCTTTACCAATACGCATTCCGTTTACATTTTTTTCATTGTAATTAAATGATCCGTGTAAAGAGTATTTTTTTGTGTTATAAAGAAGATTGATACCTGCTACATAACGGTTATCATTCAATTCATAACCACTGTATTTATCTGTTTTATTAGCCCATGGTGCTCCTCCTAAGGTACCTGTTGCTGTGGCAGAAAAACCTTCAATTCCTTTTGTTTTAGTTGTTATATTGATAATTCCTCCTTTTCCTTGTGCATCGTAACGTGCCGTAGGAACTGAGATAATATCTATTTTATCTATATCATTACTAGATATTTGATTTAATAAAGTTGATGGGTCTATATTTGTAGGCTTTCCATTTAAATACACCATAAAATCAGAAGTTCCACGTACTGATACATTTCCGTCTGGTCCTACATTTACTGAAGGTAATTTTCCTAATACATCTGCTGCATTTCCTCCTTTGGCTGTTTCAAAGTCAGTAGCTCTATAGCTTTTTCTATCTATTTTTGTAACCTGTGTTTTACTAAAAGCTTTAACCTTAACTTCAGCTAAAGATTCTGTAGCTACTTTTAGTTTGATATCTTTTAATGTAACCGTTTTTGATTTTTTTGAAAGTACTATATTCTTTATAGTATCTGAATGATACCCTATGTATGAAACAATTAAATTATACTTTCCGTAGGGTAAATTTTGAAATGAAAATGCACCATCAAAGTCTGAAATATCTCCTTTATTAACTTCTGGTGATGTTAATTGCAATGTGGCAAAGGGTATAATTTCATTAGATATTTTATCTAAAATATTCCCATTTACACTTGCTTTTTGAGCAAACATTGTTGAAATACTGATAAACAACACTCCTAATAGGGCTACTTGTTTTTTTAATTGATACATGATAATTTAATTATAATAAATTCTTTTAATCTGGTTATCTCTTTTTCTTAATTGAATTGACATATTTTAGACTATAGAACTCTAGTTATTAAGCTGGTAAAACTATAAAATAATACGTACTTAATTATGGTTTATTTGAAAAAGGAATGGTATTTAGTTCATTTCTGAACGATATTTACTAGGGGTTGTATGGGTGTACCTTTTAAAATACTTTGTAAAGTGTGAATTGTCTTTAAAAGAAAGTGCTAAAGAAATTTCTACAATTGTTAAATCTGTATAAATTAACAAACGTTTGGCTTCGCTTATTAAGTATTCTGACAAAACTTCTGAAGCCGTTTTTTCACATTCTTTTTTACAACTAGCATTTAAATTTTGGGGTGTTGTATTTAATAAACTAGCGTAGTATTCTATATTATTTTTTAATGTTTTTTGTTCATTCAACAAGTCTAAAAATTTATAAAAAAAGCTTGTATCTTTTGATTTTTCTACGTTTTCTAAAACTAATAATTTAGCCAATAATGCTTTTATTAAACCTTCAATAAACATTACATTTTCAGTACTGTTTTTACTGTATTCTTTTACCAATAAATGAAACAATTGCTCTACGGTTTCTTTTTCTTTTAAATACAGATATGGGTGTGCACTTATAATTGTTATGAGTCTTTTTAACTCTTTGTCTAAACTATTTTCTACAAATTTTTTCTTGATAATAATTACAAATCCTTCTGGTTCTTTTTCTAAATCCCAAAAGTGAACTTGTTCTTTACGTACTACAAAAAATGTTGCTGGTTTTACTGCTATTTTTTGATTGTCAATTGTATGGCATCCAGATCCTCTAGAAAAATAAACCAACTCTAAATATTTATTGTGTTTGTGTGGTTTTGTTTTTCGTATTTCTTTTCGAAAAGGGGCTATTTTTATAGTATCAATAGCCTTGGTCTTGTCTTTTATAAGAAAATTGGATGTACTCATTCATTAAAATATTCTGATACAAAAAAATCGAAATAAAAACATTCATTTCTATTTCGATTTTTTTGTATTAAAAAAGCTTTTTATGCTTTGTCTTCTTTTTTCTCTTCTGGATTTTCTTCGTCCTTAGATGCGTTTTTAAATTCTTTAATACCGCTTCCTAAACCTCTCATCAATTCTGGAATTTTTCTACCTCCAAAAAGTAGTAATACTACAACTACAATAATGATTACCTGAGGACCACCAATCATTCCTAAAAAAATACTTAGTAAATTCATTTTTAATTCATTTGTGAGAAACAAAGATAATAACTTTGTTTGAAAGTTTACTTGTACAACTTAATTATTTAGCGTCTTCTTTAGCTGTATATTCTTCTATTTTTCCTCCTAAAACTTTTTCTGTTTCTAAGGCTATTGGAGTTCCTACATAAGCTATTGTTCCTCCTAATGTAACTTTGGCTTCTAGAGCTTCTGTTGCGTGTACTGTTGCACGTGCTCCTGTTGCTGAACTAATAATTGTTTGTTCTGAAATTAAATCATGTGCCTCAAAAGTTGCTCCTGTATTTAATGTTACATTTTGAGATTTGGTTTTTCCTGTTAAAGAAATACTTCCTCCTGAAACTCCTTTTATCTTTAAATAATCAATAGCTACTTTTAATTTTATATAGGCTCCTTCTTGGGCATTTAACTCTATTTTTGTTTGTTTTATTGTTTCATCTGAAATAATAACTCCTCCTCCATTGGCATCCAATTCTGCTATTGGTTTGTTATAGAATACCGTAATATCTGCATATTTTCCTTCAAAAGTTCCTGAAAGATTCATGCTTATTTTTAAGGTTCCATTTTTATTTTTAACAACTACATCTTCTGATTTTGGTCCTACTATTTCAATTTTTTGTTCTGTAGATTTTACCAATTTTACTTTTAATCCTTTATAAACTTTTAATTCGTCAAAATCTCCTAAGGTTTTTGATATGTCTGTTTGAGAAAATAGGTTTGTTGCTAAAAAAAGTAATGTTAGTAAAGTGCTTATTTTTTTCATTATGTTTTCTAATTTTTTAATTATTCGATCAAAGTAAAATCAAGGTGTTTTCTTTCTAAGTCTGTATTTTTAACTTTTACAGTTACCTCATCTCCAAGCTGATATTTGTGTTGTGTTGCTTGTCCTACCAATGCATATTGTTTTTCATCAAAAATATAATAGTCGTCTTTTATATCACGTGTTCTTACCATTCCTTCACATTTATTTTCAATAATCTCTACATAAATACCCCATTCTGTAACACCAGATATGACTCCTTTAAATTCGGCATCTTGATGGTCTTGCATATATTTTATTTGCATGTATTTTATAGAGTCTCTTTCTGCTTTGGTTGCTAAGTATTCCATTTCAGATGAATGCTTGCATTTTTCTTCGTACTCTTCTTGTTTTGGTGGTTTTCCACCATCTAAATAATGCTGTAACAAACGATGTGCCATTACATCTGGATACCTACGTATTGGTGATGTAAAGTGTGAGTAATATTCAAATGCCAAGCCATAATGCCCAATATTTTCGGTTGTATATTCTGCCTTACTCATAGACCTAATAGCTAAGGTTTCAATCATATTTGATTCTCCTTTTCCGTGTACATCTTCTAATAATTGATTTAAAGAATCGGAGGTAGATTTTCTTGACTTAATATCTATACTGTATCCAAACTTTCCTATAATGCCTTGTAAGGCTGTTAATTTATCTATATTGGGTTCATCGTGTACACGATACACAAATGTATTTTTTGAAGGTTTTCCTGCTTTTTTTCCTACAAATTCTGATACTTTTTTATTTGCCAATAGCATAAATTCTTCTATCAACTTATTTGCATCTTTAGATTCTTTAAAGAAAACTCCTAACGGGTTGGCTTCTTCATCTAAATTAAATTTTACTTCTACTTTATCAAAAGTAATGGCTCCTGCTTTTAATCGTTTTTTTCGAAGGGTTTTTGCGAGTGTATCCATTTTTAAAATGGCATTTACTACGGGTTCTGCTACTTCGTAAGCTCCTCCTTCTCGTATAGATATTTCTTCTGGTATGGTAACTTTTGTATCTTCTTTTCCTTCTTCAATAACTACTTGTGCTTCTTCATAAGCAAAGCGTTCGTCTGAATAGGTAACTGTGCGCCCGTACCATTCGTTCACCAACTGTCCTTTTTCATTCAATTCAAATACTGCTGAAAAAGTTAATTTTTCTTCGTGTGGACGTAATGAGCATGCTCCGTTAGACAACATTTCTGGTAACATAGGTACTACCCTATCTACCAAATAAACTGAGGTTGCTCTTTCATAAGCTTCTCTTTCTAATTCTGAGTCTAACGGTATGTAATGTGATACATCTGCTATATGGATTCCTATTTCGTAATTTCCGTTTTCTAAAACCGTGAAGGATAGGGCATCGTCAAAATCTTTGGCATCTTTTGGATCAATTGTAAAGGTTAAATCGCCACGCATATCTCTACGCTTGGCTATTTCTTCTTCTGTAATTGTAGTATCTAATGCTTTTGCTTCGGCTTCTACTTGTGGTGGAAATTCATATGGCAATCCATATTCTGCCAAAATACTATGAATCTCTGTATTGTGCTCTCCTGGTTTTCCTAGTACTTGGGTAATGGTTCCGAATGGGTTTTTAGAGTTATCTGGCCAATCGGTAATACTGGCTATTACTTTGTCTCCATCTTCTGCTCCATTTAAATTGTCTTTTGATACAAAAATATCAGCGTACATTTTATTGTTATCTGGTACTACAAATCCAAAGTTTTTACTCAATTGTAAAACTCCTACAAAATCGGTTTTTGCCCTTTCTATAATTTCTACTACGTCTCCTTCTTTTTTAGAGCTTCTACGCTTGTTATACACATATACTTTTACTGTATCATTGTGCAATCCTCTATTTACATTTATTGAGGGTATAAACACATCGTCTTCAAAATCGTCACATATAAAATATGCATTTCCATTAGAGGTAACATCTAAAACTCCTGTATGGTAGTTTTTGTTTTCTACTAAAATATACTTTCCTCTATCAACTTCTTCTAACTTTCCTTGTGCTTTTAATTCTTCTAATTTTTTAATTACTTGCCCTTTTCCATTGGCATCTTCTGCATTAATTCTGGCTGCTATTTGTTTGTAATTAAATATTTTTGAAGGGTTTTGACTGAATACTCTTAGTATTTTTCGTGTCAAGTCTTTTATAACATTTCCTTTTTTCTTGAAAATTCCTTTTCCCTTTCTTTTATTTCTAGACATATGTGTTTTCTAAATTTTCTTAAATCTACAACTATTAATGGAGCTTCGTTGTTAAATTAAAATTAATACAATAGCACCTCAAAGTTGGAGATACACAAACTGATATTGATAAACTACAATAATTGAGTTTAAGTTTTTGCAAAGCTACACTATTTTTAATAGTTGGTAGTTGGTAGTTGGTAGTTGGTAGTTGGTAGTTGGTAGTTGGTAGTTGGTAGTTGGTAGTTGGTAGTTGGTAGTTGGTAGTTGGTAGTTGGTAGTTGGTAGTTGGTAGTTGGTAGTTGGTAGTTGGTAGTTGGTAGTTGGTAGTTGGTAAAAAATAGAAGAGAAATTCTCTTCTATTTTTTTAATTTATGATTTTTACTGTTTTAACCTGAGTTTATTGAGTGCATTAGTAGAAATGCAAAAAAATTTATATTGAAAATCTATTTTTAATCTGAGAAATCATTGATTCTCGATACAATTTTTCTCCGAAAAACCACTCGAATAGACAATAATTTCTTACATTAAACTCAAGTTCTTAAGATTTTTTACTTATTATTTTCTCTTTTGAAATCACTCAAACAGACAATAATTTCTTACATCGAGCTCAAATTCTTAAGGTTTTTTACTTATTATTTTCTCTTTTGAAACCACTCGAACAGGCAATGATTTCTTACATCGAACTCAGAATTATTAAGATTTTTTACTTATTATTTTCTCTTTTGAAACCACTCGAACAGACAATGATTTCTTACATTAAACTCAGATTTTTAAGATTTTTTCACTTGTTATTTTCCCTTTTGAAACCAATTGCACTATATACACTCCTGAAGGTAATTGACTTAAATCTATTTCTGTTCTATTACTTGTTAATATTATAGACCCGTATACATTTAAGATTCGTATTACATCTATAACTTCGTCAGTTTTTATATGTAAAATATCTATAACTGGATTAGGATAGGTATCATATTTTTCTTTTCCAAACTCCTCTATTGATAAAAAACTAGCACAATCTTCACTAAAATTTGTAACGGCATCTATGTTTGTCCAATTGTTTCTACTGTATATAACATCATCTACTTCTACACAAATTAAATTTGGATTGTCATCTATCTTAAAATACATATTATCAATAGCTGCATTATTTCCATTTTTAACATTCAAACTTGTCAAATTATTATTATTACACTTTAACTCTTCTAAAACTGTATGTACACTTAAATTTAAATTGGATAAATTATTATTTGAACATTCTAAACCTGCTAATAAAATATTATTAGATACATCTAAATTGGATAAACTGTTATTTGAACATTCTAAACTTTCTAAAAGAGTATTAGAACTTATATTTAAACTTAATAGATTATTATTAGAACAGTTAAAATCTACTAAAAAACCATTTGTACTTATATCTAAATTGGATAAATTATTATTTGAACAACTTAACTCTCCTAAAAAAGTATTTGTACTTACATCTAAACTAGGTAATTCATTATTTGAACAGATTAGCTCCTCTAGAACTGTATGAATACCTAAATTTAAATTTGATAAATTGTTATTTGAACAATCTAAACTTACTAATAAAACATTATTAGATACATCTAAATTAGATATGTTATTATTTGAACATTCTAAACTTTTTAAAGCAGTATTAGAACTTATATCTAAACTAGATAATTCATTATTCGAATAATATAATTCTTCTAAAAGAATATTAGTACTTACATCTAAACTGAGTAAATCATTGTTAGAACAATTTAACTCTTTTAAAAAAGTATTAGTACTTACATCTAAATTGGATAAATTATTAGTGCTACACGATAAACTAGTTAAAGCTGTAAAACCTTCTATTCCTCTTAAATCTGAAATATCTTTATTATAAACCCCCAAATAAGTTACCGTGTTTATATTAGATGTTAATACATAATCATCCAATACTGTATCATATCCTAAATCTATTAAAGCTTGTTCAAAATTGTCATCAGGTATGTAAGTTACTTGAGCTGTAAGACTTATTCCTAAAAACAAAAGAAAACCTAAAAAGTAATTCTTTTTCATGTTGTTTTTAACAACAAAGATATATTTTAAATTACTGCTTAACTATCTTTTTATTTATAATTTTTCCTTGTGATAATAAGCGTACAACATAAACTCCTGGAGGTAAATAATGAAGTTCTATATTTTTTGTACTTGTGGTTCTTACTACTTCTGATCCGTATAGGTTTAAAATAACAACAGTATCTATAGCTTCTGAACTTTCTATTTTTAGCGTATTTACAACTGGGTTTGGGTATATGTGGTAATATTCTTTTTCTATTTTTTCTACTGATAAATCGTATTCACAATCTTCACTAAAGTTGACTGTTCCATCTATATTTGTCCAATTATTAGTACTGTAAGTAGCATTGTCTACTTGTATACATGTTAATTCTGGATTGTTATTCATTTCAAAGGCATAATTATAAATACCTGTATTTGATCCATTTTTTATATTTATGCTTGCTAAATTATTATCGGTCAAAGATATTCTATCTAAAACCGTATTTGAACTTACATCTAAATTGGTCAAATTATTATTGACAGCATACAAATGTTTTAAATCTGTACTCGTAACTACATCTATAGTTTCTAAATTATTATTTGAACAGTATATATATATCAATTCTGTATTTGAAGTTGTATTTAAATTTGTCAAATTATTGGATGAACAACTTAATAGTTTCAACGCTGTATTTGCTTCAATATTTAAACTTGTTAAGTTGTTAGAGGATACAAGTAATTTTTCTAAACTGGTATTTGAACTTGTATTTAAAACTGATAAATTGTTATTAGTACATGAAATTGTTTGTAGTGCTATTGCCTGACTAATATCTAAATTGGATAGATTATTAGAGGAACTATACAGATATTTCAATCCTGAATTGATGTTCAAACTGGTTAGGTTGTTGTTTGAACAATCTAAATACTCTAAGGTATTTATTGAATTTGTATTTAAGCTTGTTAAGTTATTATCTGAGCACGATAAATTTTTTAAGGCTATAAAAGCTTCAATTCCTGTTAAATCAGATATAGATTTTGAGGTTATATCTAATTCTGTAAGTGTATTGATATTTGCTGTTATTACAGAGTTATCCAATACGTCATCATAACCTAAATCTATCAACGCTTGTTCAAAATTGGTATCGGATATATGTGTAGTTTGTGCTATAAGTAAACTACTTAAAAAGAAGAAAAAACCTACGAATTTAGTTTTCATCATTTTTACTTTCTGCAAAGGTACAGAATTTACAATCTATATAGGTGTATTTGGCTATAATACCTATATTAAAAAGCTTTGTAATACACTATTACAAAGCTTTTTAATGATTTATTTTATTCTAAACATAGCTAAAATGAACTTCGTTATGAAGTGTATTTTTCTGCATAAATTTTATTTGCCAATACTTTTCCTAGTTCTACTCCCCATTGGTCGTAGCTATAAATATTCCAAATAATACCTTGTACAAAAATTTTGTGTTCATACATAGAAATTAAACTTCCTAATGACTTAGGTGTTAATTTCTTAATCAAAATACTTGTACTTGGTTTGTTTCCTTCAAATACTTTAAAAGGTACTACTGCTTCTGCTGTTTTTCCTTCTGCAATTACCTCTTCTTTTGTTTTTCCGTTTGATAAGGCTTCTTGCTGACCGTAAAAGTTAGACATTAACTTATTGTGGTGCTCGTCTTTACCGTATAATGATTCTTCATACCCAATAAAATCACAAGGTATTAATTTTGTTCCTTGGTGCACCAATTGCATAAATGCGTGTTGCATATTGGTTCCTGTGCTTCCCCAAACAATTGTTCCTGTTTGATAGTCTATAACCTCTCCATTTCTATCAACACTTTTACCATTACTTTCCATAATAGCTTGTTGTAGGTATGGTGTTAATTTTTCTAAGTATTGAGAGTATGGTAAAATTGCTTCGGTTTCTGCTCCAAAGAAATTGTTATACCAAACACTTAATAAAGCCAATACTACAGGTATATTTTCTTCAAAGTCTGCTGTTTCAAAGTGGGCATCCATTTCTGAAGCTCCTTCTAATAAGGCTTTAAAGTTATCAAATCCTACTGCTAAACTGATTGATAGACCTACGGCGCTCCATAATGAAAAACGACCTCCTACCCAGTTCCACATTGTAAATACATTTGCTGTATCTATTCCAAAATTAGCAACTGCTTCTAGGTTTGTAGAAACTGCAGCAAAATGTTTTGCAATATCTGCTTCTGTAGCTGATTCTAAGAACCATTTTTTAATTGTCAGTGCATTTGTAATTGTTTCTTGTGTTGTAAATGTTTTTGAAACAATTAAAAATAGTGTTGTTTCTGGGTCTAAATTTTTAACCACTTCTGAAACATGATCTCCATCTACATTAGATACAAAGTGTACATTTAAAGGTGTTTTGTAGTATTTTAAAGAGTCTACTACCATTTGAGGTCCTAAATCAGATCCTCCAATACCTATGTTTACAACATCTGTAATTTCTTTTCCTGTGTATCCTTTCCAGTCTCCTGATACTACTTTGTTTGTAAAAGTTTCTATTTGAGCCAATGTAGCTTGTACATCTTCTACTACATTTTGTCCTTCTACTAAAACTTCTTTTGTATTTCTTAGAGCTGTATGTAATACTTCTCTTCCTTCTGTTGCATTTATTTTTTCTCCTCCAAAATATTTAGAAATAGCATCTTTTAATTCTACTTCGTTTGCTAATTCAACCAACAATTTCATTGTTGTAGCATCAATTCTGTTTTTTGAGAAATCTATATTAAAGTCGTTCAACTTTACACTAAAGTCTTCTTTTCTATTTTCATTATTAGAAAACAAATCTCTTAAGTGAACATTTTTTATATCATTAAAATGATTTTCTAACTTTTTCCAAGACTCCGTTTTTGACGGGTTTACATTGTTAAGTGCCATTTTTTATCCTTATTTTATGTTTTATTTGGTATATGGAATACCATCTATTTCTTTTTTTATTGGCTCTATATAAGCCAAATACTTAGGTTTTATTTCTTTTTTCATCGCTTCTGCAGCTGGCAACTTTTGTTTTAATGGGTCTACTTGTATTCCGTTTTTCCAAAAACGGTAGCATACATGTGGACCTGAGGTATTTCCTGTCATTCCAACCCAACCAATAACATCTCCTTGTTTTACATAATCACCTACTTTAACTTTACGTTTTTTCATATGTAAATATTGGGTTGTATATGTTGAATTGTGTCTTATTTTGACATAATTTCCATTCCCTCCTTTGTATCTAGATTCTATGACTCTACCATTTGCGGTACTCATAATTGGACTTCCAACTGGTGCAGCAAAATCCGTGCCTTTGTGTGCTTTTACCCGACCGTATAAAGCTATTTTTCTTTTTAAGTTATAACGTGAAGAAATTCTACTAAATTTTAAAGGTGCTTTTAAAAAGGCTCTTCTTAAGTGTCCTGCATTTTCATCGTAATATTCTTCTATTCCTGTAATTGTATCAGACACGTAATTGAATGCATAGAAAGGTTTTCCAACATGTTCAAAATAGGCTGCTTTTATACGTCCTATACCTGCTGGTATGGTATCTTCTATATATTTTTGTTCGTAAATAACTTTGAATTTGTCATTTTTTTGAAGTCTAAAAAAATCTATCGACCAAGCGTAAATCTCTGATAAGTCATTTGCTATAATTTGATTTACTCCTTGTCTATCCAAAGCTTCTGATAAAGAACTTGTAATAACTCCTGAGGCTGTTTTTAATTCTGTTTTTACAACTTTTCTTCCTTTGTGTGCTGTAATTAAAGAGTCTTTAAAATCAATTACTGTAAAATTAATTTTATCGTCTTCATAAATAAAAACTTGTGCTTTTTCTGTGGAATCTTTTTTTGCTAAGATTGTATAAGGTCTTCCCGCTCTTAATCTACGTACATCAAATGTACTTTTAATTTTTTTAGATATTTCTAATACTTTTGGATACCAAATATGATTTCTATCTAAAATAACTCCAAAGCTTTCTCCTCTTTTTATTGTATCATTAATTACAATATAATCGTTTAATTTGTATCCAAATTTATAGATTGCTTTGGGTACAATTTCTCCAGCTTCATTAAGGGTACCTTCTTTATTTTCTTTTCCACAAGAAAATGCTATTAAAGAAAGTATTAGAATTGATAATATTCGTTTCAAAAGACTGAAAATTTGTAGTGTTTTACTAGCCTGCAAAATTACAACTATTTATTATAATACACTAAAAGAGTGTGACAAACCTCTATAGTCGTCTAAATCCACTTTTATAGAGCCTACAGCTAGAGATCCTTTTATTCTTATAGGTATCTTATTTTTGTCTGCTGAAACCCAAAAAGTAACACTTTCATTCTCTTTAAATACACGTCCTGATTGTACCAAAGGGCGCATTTTATAGCATGCTATTTTTCCGTATTTACTTTTGATTGTTTCTCTTCCTAAATAAATGAGTTTGAAAGGGAATGTTTTAGAATCGAAAAACATTTTTAAACTTAAACTATCTCCTTCCTTTAAGTTTTCTAAATTTTTATTTCTAAGTTGATATAGCGTAGAAATCATATCATGTACTTGATTGATAGGCAAAGTATCTTTGGTATTTTGTTTGTGATCTTCAACCAAAGCTGTTTCTTTTTCTTGATCAAAATAAATATCTCTATTTATAATATAGCCTCCTTCATTTACACGGCGTACAAAGTGTGTAGGAAACCCTGTTTCTTTATCAAAATAAGATTCATAAGTATCTTCTACTTTAAAAAACCAACTGGCAACTCCTTTCGTCCACCCTTCTCCTACTACATGGTATAAATCTTGTCCTTCTTTATTTGTTTGGTCTACAGTAAGTGTGGCATAACCTACGTTTACAAATTCATAATGAACACGGTATTTTAACCATTCTCCTTTTTTAAAGGATTCTTCTTGGGAGAAAAGTAAAAAAGGTATTGTAAATACTAAAAAAAGTAATGCTCGTTTCTTCATAAAATTCTATTTTTTTCATTCAAAAAATGAAAGCTATACTCTCAAAAATAGAAAAAGCTTAACAATATATTGTTAAGCTTTTCTAAAATTTAAAGTTATTCGTGTATTGTAAAAAATTACATAACACTACTTATATCAATAACTTTTTCTATTTGAGGTGCGTGTTTTTTAATAGAAGCTTCTACTCCATTTCTCAATGTCATTTGGTTTATAGAACATCCTACACAAGCTCCTTCTAGTTTTACCTTTACTATATTTTCTTCAATAGATACTAAAGATATATTTCCCCCATCTGCCACTAAAAAAGGTCTAATTTCTTCTAATGCTTTTTCTACTATACTTGTCAATTCTTGTTCTTTCATGTCTTTTTCCAAATTATTTAGATGAACATCCGCTCATTGTTGTTATTTTAACAACTTCCGTTTCTGGTAAATCTTCATTTCTTTTTACCAACTCACTTAACATATTCTTTGTAATTTCTGTAAATGATGTTTCTAAAGGCGTACTTTCTTGTAATGCTACTGGACGTCCAACATCTCCTGCTTCTCTTACGCTTTGTACCAAAGGTACTTCTCCTAAAAATGCTGTTTCTATATCTTCTGCTAAGTTTTTAGCTCCATCTTTTCCAAAGATATAATATTTATTGTCAGGCAATTCTTCTGGTGTAAAGTAACTCATGTTTTCAACGATACCTAATACAGGTACATTGATGTTTTTTTGTTGAAACATAGCCACTCCTTTTTTAGCATCTGCCAATGCTATATTTTGTGGTGTACTTACTACTACAGCTCCTGTAATAGGCAATGCTTGTACTATTGATAAGTGTATATCTCCTGTTCCTGGAGGAAGGTCTATCAATAAGAAATCTAACTCTCCCCAAGCTGCATCAAAAATCATTTGATTCAATGCTTTTGAAGCCATTGGTCCACGCCATATTACTGCTTCATTTGGGTTTGTAAAAAATCCTAATGATAATAATTTGATTCCATAATTTTCTACAGGTTCCATTTTAGAACGCCCATCTACATTTACTGAAATAGGTTTTGCTTTGGCTACATCAAACATTAAATGCATAGATGGTCCGTATACATCTGCATCTAAAACTCCTACTTTAAAACCCATTTTAGCTAAGCTTACAGCTGTATTTGCTGTAATGGTAGATTTACCTACTCCTCCTTTTCCTGAGGCAATAGCTATGATATTTTGAATTCCTGGAAGTTTATCTCCTTTTATTTCATTCGGATTTTTTTCTTTTTCAACAGCTTTTGTAGATACATTTACTTTTACAACTGCTTTTTCATTCACTTTTTGTTGAATTACTTTTGCAATTTCTGTTTCTATTTTTTTCTTTGCTTGTAATGTTGGGTTACTTATAGTAACATCTACAACAACCTCATCTCCAAAAATAACTACGTTTTTTACATTGTTATTTTCTATCAAACTTTTCCCTTCTCCTGGAGCGGTAATCGTTTCTAATACCTTGTATATATCTTCTTTATGAATACTCATAATTTTTTCTGTTTTTTACGAATGCAAAGATACTAGTAAAACTTTAGAAAACCGCATGGCAATTTTTGTATCTAAAATCTTAGATACTTTTTAACTCTTCTGAAGGATCCCAAAATAATTTTTCAAAATTTTGTATTTGATTGTCTACAACTACAACCCCTTCGCTTTCTAACAATTGTTGCATTAGGTTTGTGCCTTCAAAATGATGTTTTCCTGTTAACAAACCTTTTCTGTTTACAACTCTATGTGCTGGAATTTCTGAGTTTCCATGCGATGCATTCATTGCCCAACCTACCATTCGTGCTGAACGTGCGGCTCCTAAATATTTTGCTATAGCTCCATAACTTGTAACTCTACCATAGGGTATTTGTTTGGCTACTTGATAACAGCTTTCAAAAAAATTAAGATTCTTCATATACTCTTATTTTGTAAAAACCAATTCTTCTTCTTCTAATAGATTTTCATTATTAAACCTTAAAAATAACTGAGCCACAGCAATGGTATCTTTTTCACAATAGGTTACAATTCTTTTCAAATCTTTTTCTTTATAGTAAACTGAAGCTACTTGACTGCCATCAATATCATCTTTTGGTGACGGTATTTCTAAAATTGTTGTCAATAATTTTAAAGAGGTATAATGTTTAAAATCACCAAATTTCCACATTTCTAAAGTATCCAGATGTGGAACTTCCCATGGTTTTTTACCAAATAAATTTAATTTTTGAGGCAGTGTTATTTGGTGAATTATCATTCTTCTTGCTATAAACGGAAAATCAAATTCTTTTGCATTGTGTCCACATAATAAATGATTGGCATGGTTAAAATGTTCTTCTAACAGGTTTTTAAATTTATTTAAAATGCTAGATTCATCATCTCCAAAAAAAGATTTTACTCGAAATGAACGCTTGTTTTCATTTGATACAAAATAGCCTACAGAAATACATACTATTTTCCCAAACTCTGCCCATACTCCTGCTTTGGAATAAAATTCTTCTACAGTTATTTCTGTATCGGTAACTGTTTTGGGTTTTCTCTGGTAAGCGGTTTTTAAAGCAAATAATTCTTTTTTAACTTCTGAAAGATCCTCGTATTTTTCTATTTCAGGGACTGTTTCAATATCTAAAAAAAGTATATTTTCTTTTGGAACAGATAAATTCATAAGCGTATTTTTTTTGAAAGCTACAAAATTAACCGTGTTGCTCAAAACATAAATTTTAACAGCTATTTTATGAAATACAAAACCCAACATAATTATGTTGGGTTTTGTTCTTTATTCACCAATGTCAGTTCGAATGTTTTTTTGGAAAGCAACGGAAATAAAAATGTATCGAAAACAAATAGAAATTATAAAAATCGTATTCTCGATACAAATTTTACTTTTTTCAATTGTAAAATTCACTCGAATTGACAGATTTTAACTCAAATGCACAACGGGTTAGTTTTTAATAATTTTTTCGTTGGCTACTTTTCCTTTGGATACCAATTCTAAAATGTACATACCTGCTGGTAGTTGACTTACATCTAGTTCTTGTTCTGTACCTGTTAAAACTACGGCGCCATACATATTTAGTAATCGTATAGAATCTATAACCTCATTACTTTGGATATGTAATACCTCTGTAACTGGATTTGGATAAACAGTATACAAATTGCTACTAAACTTTGCTACTGATAAATAATTACAGTCTTCCGAAAAACTAGCGGTTTCATCTATATATGTCCAATTAGTGGTACTATACGTAACATCGTCTACTTCTACACAAGTTAAATTTGGATTGTTATTTACTCGAAAATATTCATTTTCAATAAGCGTATTGTTTCCATTTTTTACATTTAAACGAGTTAAATTATTAGAAATAGCATATAATATTTCTAAACCAGTATTATTACTTAAATCTAAAGATGTTAAACTATTATTTGAACATGATAAATATGTTAAAGCAGTATTTGTACTAACATCCAAACTACTTAAATTATTTGTGTAACAAGATAAACCTGTCAATGCTATATTTGTACTAATATCTAAACTATTTAAATTATTAGTATAACAATATAAAGCTGTTAAAGCTGTATTTGAACTTATATCTAAATTAGATAAACTATTAGATGAACAAGATAAATATGCTAAAGCGGTATTTGTACTTACATCTAAACTTGACAAATTATTAGAGGAACAAGATAAATATGCTAAAGCAGTATTTGTACTTACATCTAAACTTGACAAATTATTAGAGGAACACAATAAACTAATCAAAGTAGTATTTAAACTAACATCCAAACTACTTAAATTATTAGAGGAACACAATAAACTAATCAAAGCAGTATTTGTACTTACATCTAAACTTGACAAATTATTTTCATAACACGATAAACCTTTCAATGCTGTATTTGAACCGACATCTAAACTATTTAAATTATTAGTATAACAATATAAAGCTGTTAAAGCTGTATTTGAACTTACATCTAAACTTGACAAATTATTAGAGGAACAAGATAAATATGTTAACGCTGTATTTATACTTACATCTAAGTTATTTAAACTATTTTCTTTGCAAGATAAATATACCAACCCTTCATTATTACTAACATCCAAACTACTTAAATTGTTAGAAGAACAAATTAAACCTGCTAAAGCAGTATTTAAACTTACATCTAAACTTGACAAATTATTAGAGGAACAATTTATAAAAGTTAAAGCTGTATTATTACTTACATCTAGAGTACTTAAATTATTAGAGGAACAAGAAAACTGAACTAAATCAACATTTGTGCTTACATCTATTGTACTTAAATTATTATCATAACAACTTAAATCATTTAAAGCTGTATTTACACTTACATCTAGAGTACTTATATTATTGGTATAACAATGTAATCTTATTAATCCTGTATTTTGGCTAATATCTAAACTAGATAAATTATTATCATAACAGTTTAATCTTTTTAAATTCGTATTCTGAGTAATATCTAAACTAGATAAATTATTATCATAACAATCTAGTTTTCTTAAATTTGAAAAATCTTCTATTCCTGTTAGGTCTGAAATTCCTTTTGATCCAATTAATAAATTTCTAACTGAACTGATATTTGCTGTTGTTACTAAATCATCCAATACATCATCATACCCTAAATCTATCAAAGCTTGTTCAAAGTTATCATCAGGAACATAAGTAACTTGCGCAGTAAGACTAAATCCTAAACATAGTAGGATACTCAATAAGTAACTTTTTTTCATATCATTTTTTTAAGGTTCAACAATTTACACTTTTTTTTTAATAAAAAAATCCTACGATATAGAATATCATAGGATCTTTTTACAACCTAAACATAGGTTTATATTATTAGTTTTTAATAATTTTTTCGTTGGCTACTTTTCCTTTGGATATTATTTCTAAAATGTACATTCCAGAGGGTAATTGACTTAAATCTATTTCTTGTTCTGTACTTGTTAAAACTACGGCGCCATACATATTTAGTAATCGTATAGAATCTATAACCTCATTACTTTGGAT
Source organism: Flavicella sp. (assembly GCA_965243265.1). Taxonomy (GTDB): domain Bacteria; phylum Bacteroidota; class Bacteroidia; order Flavobacteriales; family Flavobacteriaceae; genus Flavicella. The sequence goes on along the minus strand of CBDEUL010000005.1, from coordinate 276,221 downwards.
ATGTAATACCTCTGTAACTGGATTTGGATAAACAGTATACAAATTGCTATTAAATTTTGCTACTGATAAATAATTACAGTCTTCTGAAAAACTTGCTGTTGCATCTATATTCGTCCAATTGGTAGTACTATAGGTAGCATCATCTACTTCTATACAGCTTAGATTAGGGTTGTTCCTTGCTTTAAAAGAGCGACGATTGTTAATAGCTGTATTATTTCCATTTTTTATATTTAAACTGCTTAGATTATTTTCGAAACAATGTAAAGACTCTAAAGCTATATTTAAACTTACATCCAAACTGCTTAGATTATTAGAGCCACAAAATAAGTCCTCTAAAACTGTATTTGAACTTACATCCAAACTACTTAGATTATTAGAGCCACAAGATAAACCAATTAAAACTGTATTTGAACTTACATCCAAACTACTTAGATTATTAGAATCACAATATAAATATTCTAAAGCTGTATTTGAACTTACATCCAAATTACTCAGGTTATTTATGTAACAATCTAAAGATTTTAAAGCAGTATTTGAACTTACATCCAAACTACTCAGATTATTAGAATCACAATATAAAGTATGTAAAGCTGTATTTGAATTTACATCCAAACTACTTAGATTATTAGAGCCACAATATAAAAACCTTAAAGCTGTAAAACCTTCTATTCCTGTTAAATCTGAGATTCCTTCTGATTCAATAAGTAAAGTTGTAACTGAACTAATATTCGCTGTTAATACATAATCATCCAATACATCATCGTATCCTAAATCTATCAAAGCTTGTTCAAAATTGTCATCAGGAACATAGGTAGTTTGCGCAATAAGACTAAATCCTAAACACAGTAGGATACTCAATAAGTAATTTTTTTTCATAAAATATATTTTTTGCAAATATATTAAATAAAGTCACTCTTACTTTTAGACCTAAAACAGTTATAAACATATGTTATATATATATTTCTTTTCTTTTAAAATTAAAAAAATAATTATTGTTCATTATTGTCTGTTAATAGCTAGCATAACTTTTTTAGAAAAGAATAGATATTCTCAATATTTCGTTTTTATAAACAGCTATTAACAATTTGTAAGGTATTTAATAGTTTGTTTTTTAAGGAATAAGATAAGGTTATTAACAAGTTGTTTAAAATAGCTATTGACATACTTTTATGGATAACTGTTTTACTTTTTAGTATTGATAAATGGTTTTATAAATGTTGATAACTGGTTGCTAAAAAATCGAAAATAAATTTGCTTTGTATAGGTGCTCTGCTGTATTGTTTTTTGAACTTTTATATCAAAATTTAATTGTTCTTTTTTGATAGGTATTTATTAACATATTTAAGTTTTCTTTAAGAGGTTTGTTAACAAAGGTTTAACTAAAAGTTATCATATGCATTGTTAATAGCTGTTTATCATGTGAATTTAATACTATAATTTTTATAATAAAGTAGGTCTCGATATAAATTTATTCATACTTCATAAATTCATTCGACTTGACATTTTAGTATTGTTACATCGAGTGTTTTTGGACTTTGAGATAAAAAAGTATCGAGATGTGTGTGTAGTGTTGTTTAAAATATGAATTAGGTCTCGATACACGTCTCCTTCGTCATCGCACTCGACCTGACAGTTTAGGGGTGTCGCATCGAGTGATTTCGACTCTAGGGAGAAATTGTATCGAGATGTGCTTTTTAGAACACCAAATTCAAGGTAAATAATTGGAATATGAGCTTTTACTATAAGAAAAGTAAACTATTTTGTATTTTTGCACTTTAAAAAAATAATAAAGATGACTATAGCTATAGGGAATGATCATGCAGGTCCTGATTATAAATTTGAAATTGTAAAATTATTAGAAAATAAAGGTATTACGGTGACCAATTATGGTACGGATACTTTGGATAGTGTTGATTATCCAGATTTTGCGCATAAGGTTGCTGAAGCTGTTGATACAGGTAAGGTAGATTTGGGTATTTTAATTTGCGGTAGTGCAAATGGTGTTGCTATGACTGCTAATAAATACCAAAATGTAAGAGCTGGTTTGTGTTGGACAAAAGAAATTGTTGAATTGATAAAACAACATAACAATGCCAATGTATTGTGTATTCCGGCACGTTATACATCTATTCCACAGGCTTTGGCAATGGTTGAAACTTTTTTAGCTACAGAGTTTGAAGGTGGACGTCATCAAAATAGAGTTTCTAAAATATCGTGTAGTTAATACATAATTACTGTAATTTCATATAAAAAAATCGAAGAGGAATTTTCTCTTCGATTTTTTTTATGGGTCTCGATACAAATTTGTTCATACTTCACAAATTCACTTGACCTGACAGTTTATTTTTTTTAGATAAAGTTCATTTTTCCAAAAGATTTATCTAAGATTTTTTTATCGTCTACCTCTAGCCATTTATCTAGAATGGTAGCGTATATATCTCTAAAATCTACAGTATATTTTAAATCTCCGTTATCTAAGTCTGTTAAATTTGCTTGTTCGTTGTAAAAACCTTTTTTCTTTAAGTTTTTACCAATAATAAATAAATTATTAGCTGTTCCATGGTCTGTTCCTCCAGATCCATTTTGTTTTACACGACGTCCAAATTCAGAAAAAGTAACGATTAATGTATCTTTAAAAGTATCATTTTGTTCTAAATCTTTTACAAAAGCTTCTATAGATTTACCGTATACCTCAAATAATTTGTTGTGTCTTGATTCTTGAGCTGAATGTGTATCAAAACCTCCCATGGTAAGGTAATATACTTTAGAGTCTAAATGAGAGTTTATAAATTCTGCAGTTGTTTTTAATTGGGCACTAAATTTATTATTTGGGTAGGTAACTTTACTTTTATACGTTTTTGTTTTTTCATAAATGTATTTTGCCGAGGAGTTTGCTTCAATCATGGTTTTGTATAAATAACCAAGATTGTGTTCACTTAAATGCTTTGAATTTTGGTTTTCTAATATTTTTTTAAAGTAGGGGGTATTGGTATTAGAAAATAAGGTTTTGGCATTTTGAGTTGCAATTCCGTTGATATGATTTCCTTTCATAATTAAAGACAAACTATCATCAACTTCAATTCCTGTGTGTGGTAGTTTTCCTTGTGAATCTATATATCTACCCAACCATCCTGTAGATAAAAATTCGTTAGAATCACTTGCTGTATGCCAAATATCTGTAGATCTAAAATGCGATCTGTTTGGGTTTGGGTAACCAACATTGTTTATGATAGATAAATATCCTTGATCATAAAGGTTTTTAAGTGGGGCTAAATTTTTATGAAATCCCAATTCATCAGAAGCTGTTAACAACTCATTTTTATGAATGGCAAGTTTGGGTCTTTGTTTGTAATAAATATCATTTCTATAAGGAATAATAGTATTCAAACCATCATTTCCTCCTGCCAATTGAATAAGTACTAACTTTTTAAATCCTAAAGATTCTGAAGCTATACTTTCAAAGGCTTTTACAAAGCTTGGCACCATAAACATACTACTAGCCAAAGCACTATTTTTTAAAAAATCTCTTCTTTTCATTTTTCTAGGTTTTAGCAAAGTTGGTATTCTGGAATAGACATTAATTGAATGCAATAATCCTTTATATTTTCAACTTTTAGGTTTGTTAATAGTTTGTCTGTATTGGAGTCTATTTCACTTAAAATAAGGAGTTCTTTTAAGTCTTCTGGACTTAATTTTGAGTGTTCTTTGTAATAAATATTCCAAGAAACTTCGGTTTTTAAATAGCTGCTTTTCTTTTTCTTATTGTAAAATTCTTCAAAAGTATCTTCTAATTCTCCTTTGTCTTGTAGGTTTATTTGTGCTTGGTTTAATACTAATGATGCTAATTTTAAACGGAACATCAAGGTATTAGAGTCTATCCAACTTTGATCACCTTTCCATCCAGAAACATTATCAGGTTTAAATAATATTTGTCCTGTCATTTTTTGAATATAGAAAAGCTGTTTAGGTTTTGTGAATTTAACAGGTACAACCTGTCTTATACCTACTAAGAGTTCTATAGGAGATTTTATTTTAACCCCTATATTTTTATCGTCATAAAACCAATCTGAATTAAAGATATGAAGCATTAACTTTTCTATATCATAATCTTGATAAAATAGGTTTGTAATTTCTTTTAAACGTTTTTTATTAATCTTAGGGTTTACAAAGTATTTGTAAATTTTAGTACAAATGTATTTAGAGCATTGTTTCTGTTCTAAGATGATATCTATAATATCATCTCCATCAAAATTTCCTGTTTTTTCGAAAAATGTTTTTTCGTCAGAATCGTGATGTCTATCTATAAGAACATAACTACCATCTCTTTTATTATTCCAACCTGTAAAAGCTCTGGCAGATTCTTTAATGTCTTGTTCTGTATAATTACCAGCTCCTAATGTAAAGAGTTCCATCAATTCTCTGGCAAAGTTTTCATTAGGTTTGTCTTTTCTATTTTGTTTGTTGTTTAGATATTTATTCATAGAAGCTTCATGAGCTATGGCTTTTACAAAATCTCCAAAATTTCCGAGGGCATTTTTTCTTAAGGTGTTGTTGTAGTTTTGTAAAAAAAAGGCATTGTTATCGGCACAAACAAAAACATTTGCCCAGAATAAGGTCATTTTTTCTCTTAATATAGCGTCAGAGTTTGTTAAATGTTCTATCCATTGAAGGTTTAAATCTTTGGACTTTTTTTTGAAATATTTCTGTTCTATTTTCTTTTGTTCTGAGGTTCTTTTTTTAGAATTTATATTTTTAATAGCTTCTTTATAAACAGAAAAATCTATGTCTATTGGGTTGTAACTTGTTTGATCAGAAAAAAGTTTTTTAACAACTTCTTCTCTGGAGAGTCCTTCTAATTTTTTTGCAGAACTGTAACCAATTCCAAATCCAGCACGCCAGTATAAATGATGTAATTCTTTGGTTGTCATAAAGAAGAAATTAAAGATTAGTTATTTTAAGACTGATAAAATAATAAAAGGTTTAATAGGATATTAATAATTTAAAATAAGTTTACTATTAGAGGTAATAAAAAAAGCGTACATATATTGTATATGTACGCTTTTAATTTTTTAGATATGGGGCAATCTATGATTTCAATTAGTAGCGTGTAGTCCCATTTTATTTCCTTCTGAATCAAGGAATATAGCAAAGTATCCACTTTCATCGGCATGAGGTGTTTTGGGAATAATTATTTTTCCTCCGTTTGGTTCAACTTTATCGAGGATTATTTGAAGATTGTCTCCTGCATTTAAATATATAGTTATTCCGTTTGCTGAGGGTTGGTATCCTTCAGCTTTTATGATAACACCATTAACCATTTGGTTTTCATAGGGGAGTATACCCATTTCCATACCTGGAACTTCCATTTTTTCAATGTTAAGGTCTAAAATTGCTTGATAAAAACTTACTGCTCTTGAAATATCTGTTGCTGGAATTTCAAAAATAGAAAGGTAATTTTTCATGTTTTCTGAATTTTTATTTAAGGATGTAGTTGTATTTTCTATTTTTTGCTTGTTTGTATTGGTACAAGCAGTAAGTCCTAAAATAAAGAGTATTGCAATTAGTGTACTGATTTTTTTCATACTTATTTTAAGTTTTAATTAGTTTTCAAAATACTAAATAAGCGTGAGTGGGCATAATAAAGAAGCAAAGAACTTTAATTAAACAATTATGATATATATTTTGTTGTATACCATTTTTTATCACTAACCTTCAATTTCTTGTAGAACTTTCCATAATTCATCCTTTAGTTTTCGATTGTTCAATAAGGGATTTAAAGGAGTTTGTTCTGTATATTTTCCTATTGTTTTATCTTTAGGAGCACCAATCAATTCGCCATTTTTTCCGATTTTTCCGAGCAAACAATCTGCATATTTTTTGCCTCCTTTTTCAGGTGGTTGAGATTTGCCCAGTAAATTCATTATTTTAAACATTAATGAGAAAACGCTTCTTTTTAATATTGGTAAATTTTTTAATCCGGCAGAACCTGAAGTTAAACCTGGTGAAAACCATACAAATTCAAAATTATTATCTTTTTGTTCTGCCATTTTTTTTATCCATAAGCCCCCAATAAATTTTGAAATACCTATGGCATTCATAGGGTTGTATTTTGGTAATTTATCAGATTTAAGATAAATATATTCGCGGAACTCTTTAGCTGAAGAAAACTCAGGTTTTTCAATCATACCTTTTATTCCTCTTGCACCTTCACCTCCTGCTAAAACAATTCTCGCATTTTTATCAAGTAGGTTATTTTTTTTCAGTTCATTGAATATGATATGACTGCCTATTAAATTTTGAAAAATTGTTTTTTCAATCTTTTTTCCATTAAAGTTTACATTCTGATAATCTGGTTCGAAGACGGCAAATCCAGCAGCCAAAAACACCACCTGAAATGGGCTTTGTTTTTTTAATGAAGCAATTGCTTTTTTTATTTCTAAAGGTTTATTCATATCAAAACCTTCTACAATAGATAATTTGATATTTTTAATAGATCCAATATCATTAAGAATTTTATTTTTAGCACTTTCTCCTTTTTCTTTGGTTCTAACAGCCATAACAATATCTGTTGAGCCATTTTTTATTAAATGTTTTATAGTTTCTTGTGCCATTGCACCGTTGGCACCAGTAATTAAATATCTCATGAGATTGTTTTTAGTTAAAAATTTTTCAATTACAACTTTTTATCATGTAAGAAATTAGTTTTCATTGCCGTTTCTAATAAGTTACTAAAACAAGCATTTGCAATTGCTAAATTGGGTAATATGATGAAATATATGTTTCTGTATTTCCTAAATAAGTAGAAAAGATCATAAAAAAAAGCTCAAAATATAAATTATACATTTTGAGTCAAGAATATTATTGGATAAAATTAATGAAGAAAACAGTTGGTTTTGAACTCGGTTCTTTGTTATAAAGAGTATTTATTTTAATTTCTCTTTTATATGATTAATTAATTTTTTAATTCTTTCATCCCAATATTCTTGAGTATTATTTGATAATTTTTTCGTGTCATTCTCATATTTTATATTCAAATCATTTAAAGAGTCAATACCAAAATACCTTATTTTTTTAGGTCTTGGCCAGTTTTTTAATTCTTGAGTCAATTTGTTAAAAAATAAGTCAGTTCCATATTCTAGTTCATATTGTATACACAAGGAATCAAATTCTTCTGCCTTAATATTCATATTTAAAATAGCATTATTTCTTCTTTTTAAATGATATTCAGCTTGTCTTTTACTTATCTCATCTTTTTTCATTTCAAAACACTGTCTATTATATGCATACCCCATATCATCTTGAATACAGGTTTTTTCAATTCTTCTCAAATAATTTAGTGTTCCGATTAAATTAGCATATAAGACTTTTTGTTTTTCTTTTTTCTTGATTCGATTATTAAAACTGAAGACAAGGAAATGATTCCACCAATTGCAACGGATAGAATAGTTCGGAAAAAATCAATATTTAGAAATGGATCTGAGGTCATTCTTATATTATTTACAACTTGTTATAAAGATACTAAAGGTATCATTTTTGGGTGTTTATAACGGGATAACGATACTTTTCTATGATCGTTTATCATTGCCTAATTTTTTTTTTGTAGTTCTAGAATAGAAAAAAGTTTACTCTAGCTGACTTAAAAAATTAAAATATTGAGAGTTGTTAGGGTATAATTTTACCAATTTTAAAGCAATATTTTTAGCTTTTTCTTTTTTAGAGTTTTTGGCATAATGGTATGCCAAAGCATATAATAAACTTTCGTTATCAGGTACTATTTTTAATCCTTTTAACAATGTTTTTTCAGCTTTAAGAGGTTTTTGAATACCATCGTATAACAAACTTAAGTTGTAATAAATACGTGCATTTTCTTTCATATATACAGCAGCCAATTCCATTTGTTCAATAGCTTCATTGGTTCTATTGAGTTCTGCCAATAACAACCCGTAAGAATAATAAGTAGGTCCGTATCCAGGTTCTGTTTTTATAATGGTTTTAAAAGCATTTTCAGCTTTTTGTAAGTCTTTATTTTGGTAATACAGATTTGCTAGATTGGTTCTTACAAGATTGTTGATAGGATCTATTTCTAAAGCACTTTCGTAGCCTTTTATTGCGGCTGTAAGTTTTCCTTTCTTTAATAAGAAGTTTGCTTTGTTTACTCTACCTCCTACAAAATCAGAAATACCTTCTAAATAAGTAATGTATTCTTTGGCTACTTTTTTATAAGAAGCTTTGTATTGTTGAGGTATCTGACTTTCGCTTAAAGCACCAATAGCATTGAATGTTTTTACGCGTACACTTCTTTTAGGGTCTTCTAGTAACGGAATTAACTGTTGAAGGTATGTTGGGTTAGAAATGTCATTTAAAGCATCTACAGAACTAGCACGTATCAAATCAGATGTGTCATTTAAAAAAGCCAATAGCTCGTTTACAGTTACTTGATTTCCGTATCTAGACAATTCTTTTACAGCAGAGGCTCTTGCTATTTCTGGTTGTGAAGTATCTTTGGCTAATTTTGTCAACGATTCTTGTGCTTTTGGACCCCCCGTTAATCCTTCGGCTAATAATTCAGAAAAGTGTGTATAATCAGGTTTTCCGTATTGTTTTTGAAAAGCTTCCCAAGCCCATTCGTCATCTTTATCAGTATGACATCCAGAACAAGCATTAGGAGTATCGTATTTTAAACTTAAATCGGGTCTAGGAATTCTAAAACTATGATCGCGTCTAAAATCGTTCCCCATATAGTATTTACCCGTCATATGACAATTGATACATTTAGCACCGTCTGTATTTTTTTCGTGAAAATGATGTTCAGGAGTATCGTATTTTTCAGAAATATGACATTGTGCACACAGTCTGTTATCTTCAAATTTTCTTTCTAAAGTATGTGCATTATGGCAGTCTGTACAAGTAACATCATTGTGGTACATTTTGCTTTGTACAAAAGAACCGTATACATAATCTTCGTCTAAAATTTGTCCATCTGCATGATAGGTAGGAGTTGCTAAAAGTTGAGGATAATAATGATCTAGCATAGTACCTTCAAAATTAAACCTTTCAGAAATTTGTTCCCTTCTCATATGACATCTAGCACATTGGTCTACCAACTCTTTAGGTTTGGTATTTAATGTCATTTGCATGGTTCCGGTATCTCTATAACTATCGCCTAATTTTTTTACATCTTCAACATGTTGTTTTCCTGGACCATGACAAGCTTCGCAGTTTACATTTATAATGGCAAATTCGGTATTGTAACTGTGTGTTTTTTCGTCGTAGTTTTTACGAACATTGGTAGAGTGGCAATCGGCACACATATTGTTCCAGTTCAATCCACCTCTAGACCAGTGTAACCATTCTGAGTGTACTACTTTAAAATCAGGATATAAATCGAACCATTTGTTTTTTACAGTATCCCAAGCGGTTCTTAAACATTGGTAATGTCCATCAGGAAATTGTACAATGTATTGTTGCAAAGGAGTGATACCAAAAACATAAATTATTTTATAATCGTGGTATTTTCCATCACGTCCCTCTGTATTTACATAGAAGTCGCCATTTTTTTGATAAAAGTGAGATTGTACTCCTTGACTAAAAAATTTTTCACCCTTAAAATCTGCTAGAATTGTTTCTCTAGTAGCAATGTCCATAGATTTGTCATGGTGAGAACCTTCCCATTTGTTAAATTCATTTTCATGACATTCTTTACAAGATTGGTCTCCTAAAAAATGATCGTCAGGAATAGGATTGGTAGATGCAAAGACATTCTTTTTTTCTGTAGGTGGTATTTTTTTATAAGCTTCTTTTTCTTTTTTACAGGCACTAAAAACAAATGAAAAAACAGTACAAAGAACAAGGGTTTTAATAAAATGTTTCAAAGGTGTATTTGCAGTGTAATTCATTTAAAATGCTGTAAAAAAATTAAAAGTATCGCTTATTTAGCACATCTAAATCCTGTATTGAATAGTGAGGTGTCTATAGAGTTTTTGGCTCTAAATGTTGTTGTAAAACTTTTTTCTAAAGCTCTGTCAAACATAAAAGACCCCCCTCTAAGTACACGTACATTAGGTGTTTTTGGTTCTTGTGTAGGGTTACCAGGGTATGATCCGTAAATATCTTCGCACCATTGCCATACATTTCCAGACATGTCTGTTAATCCAGCATCTGTTTCTCCAAAAGCTCCAATAGGTGATGTTAATAAGTAACCATCCAATGCTTTTTTATCTTTAAGAGAACTTCCTTGCCATACATTTGCCATGTGTTTTCCGTTTAATAAAACAGTATTTCCCCAAGGGTATTTTCTGTTTTTTCCGTTTTTAGCAGCAAACTCCCATTCAAATTCTGTAGGCAATCTTTTACCAGCCCAGTTAGCATATGCTTTGGCATCGTTCCAACTTACATGAGTTACAGGATAATTGTCTTTGGCTTTTTCTTTAGTTTCTCCTAATGGATATTCCCAAGTAGTACCAGGCAATAACACCCAGTTATTTTCTTCAAAAACATACACTCCAGAGTCTCCAAATTTTTCAGCTTCTGTTTTGTAATTTGTAGCTTCTATAAATTTTCTAAAATCGGCTACAGATACAAGGTTTTTGTCTAAGTAAAAAGGTTGTACCGTTTTTGTAAAAGCAGGCTTTTCTGCAGTAGGTCCATCATTACTTCCTACAGTAATAGTACCTCCTTTAAAATAAACCATTCCTTTAATTTGTTTTATAACAACCTTTTTTTCTACAATAGGTTTTTCTTTTGTAACAGGAGCTTTTTCTTCTGTTTTATCAGGAGTTTCAGTCTCTTTTTTTTCTTCTGTTGGTTTTACTACTTCTATTTGGTTTGAAGGTTTTTCAATTTTCTTTTTCTCTGTTTTTTTACAAGAAATAACAAGAGTTGCAATAATTAAAAAAGGAATAAATGATTTCATAAAAATTAGCGTCTTTTTAGGTACTATGCAATATTACTTCATTTATTTCAGAAATTATCAAGAACTAGACCAATATATCTTGTTTTTCAGCCAATAAAAGAGTTCATATTTTTTTACATTTGAAAAAAAATAAAAATGGACGAATTAATATTATACATGCGTTTGGGATTAAACCATGTATTGGATTTTCAGGCATACGATCATATCTTGTTTCTATGTGTATTGGTAGTGGCATATTCTTTAAAACAATGGAAAGAGATAATAGCTTTGGTTTCCTTGTTTACCATAGGGCATACCTTAACTTTATTTTTGGCAGCTTATGATATTATAGGTTTTAATATAAACTTGGTAGAATTTTTAATTCCTGTAACTATTTTCTGTACCGCATGTTTAAATGTTTTTATAGGGATAAAAACGAACGTAACTTCTAAAATAGCTTTGTTCTTATCTTTTTGTTTTGGATTGATTCACGGAATGGGCTTCTCGGTATATTTAAAAATGTTATTATCTGGATCTAGGTCAAAATTTTTACCAATTGTAGAATTTGCTTTAGGAATTGAAATAGCGCAGTTGATAATTGTAGCTGTTTTATTAGTTCTATTTTTGTTTTTCAACACTTTATTTAAAGTCTCAAAAAGAGATTGGGTATTGGTAATATCATCTATAGTAATAGGAATTGTAATACCTATGTTAGCAAATAGATACGAAGCTTTTATAAGAGTTTTTTAAAAAATAATCGTTAGAAAAATGACAGATCAAAAACAATTGAAATACGACAAAGCTTATATAAATATGGCTTTTGAATGGGGTAAACTATCTCATTGTAAAAGAAAACAAGTAGGAGCTTTGATTGTAAAAGAAAGAATGATTATTTCTGATGGGTTTAATGGAGCACCAACAGGTTTTGACAATTGTTGCGAAAACGAATCTGGAGAAACCAAATGGATGGTATTACATGCTGAAGCAAATGCCATTTTAAAAGTAGCAAGTTCTACACAATCTTCAAAAGGAGCAACTTTATATATAACACTGTCACCCTGTAAAGATTGTAGTAAACTAATTTTACAAGCAGGAATTACACGTGTGGTGTATGCAGAAAAATACAAAGATATATCTGGAGTGGCGTTTTTAGAAAAAGCAGGTGTAGAAGTAGTACATTTACAAAGAGATGAAGCATAATTACTTACCTATATATTTTGGGATTGCTGTTGTTATAGGTATGGCAATAGGAACTTTTTTTAATTACCAACCCAAAGGAGCTGCTCTATATAATAAAGAGCAAAAAATACAAAACCTTATTCAGCTTATAGAGCATGATTATGTAGATGTTGTAGATACGGATAAGTTATTAGACAATGTTGCAGAAGGAATTGTAGCCAAATTAGATCCACACTCTGTTTATTTTTCTAGAGATGAGTATTTAGCGAATAAGGAAAATATGCAAGGTAATTTTGAAGGAATAGGAGTTCAATTTTTAATGTATAAAGATTCTTTAGTTGTAACAAAAGTACTACCTAACGGACCCAGTGAAAAAATAGGAATAGTAGCAGGAGATAGAATTTTAAAAGCAGATAAAGATACTTTATACGGTAAAAAACTGCAAAGTTCTCATATTATAAAAACATTAAAAGGGCCAGCGGGAACATCTGTTAATTTAGAAGTTTATAGAAAATCAGCACAAAAAAAACTATCATTTTTAGTTCATAGAGGTAAAGTGGCTATAAAGAGTATCAATGTAGCTTATATGTTAAATACTACTTTAGGATACATAAAAATTGAACGTTTTTCATTAACAACTTATGTTGAATTTTTAGAAAGTTTAAAACTACTAAAATCTAAAGGAGCTAAAAACTTGGTATTGGATTTACGTCAAAATGGAGGAGGTTTTATCCATGTAGCCAATCAAATAATTGACGAGTTTTTAGAAGAAGGAAAACTGATTGTTTTTACAAAAAATAACAAAGAACGTATAGAAAAATCCTTTGCAACTTCAGGAGGTAATTTTGAAAAAGGAGAAGTATATGTTTTGATAGACGAAGGGTCAGCATCGGCAAGTGAAATTGTAGCAGGAGCACTTCAAGACAATGACAAAGGAACTATTGTAGGAAGGCGTTCTTTTGGAAAAGGATTGGTACAACAAGAGTTCAATTTAGGAGATGGATCGGCAGTACGATTGACCATTGCAAGGTATTATACACCTACAGGACGCTCTATTCAAAAACCATATGAATTAAATAATAATGAAGCTTATAATAAAGATTATAGCGAACGTTTGTTAAATGGTGAGTTATTATCAAAAGACAGTATAAAAACAACCGATTCATTAAAATTTAGAACCTCTAAAGGGAAAGTAGTTTATGGAGGAGGAGGAATTATTCCAGATGTCTTTGTAGCTATAGATACTACTCATTATTTACAGAATAGATACTTTAAGTCTTTGAATGAGTTTGTTTTTGATTATATAGATACTAACAGGCAAATGTATTTGAATATGAATTTTGAAACCTTTGATACTACTTTTAATTCTGGTAAAATATTGGACTTGTATTTAAATTATATAGAACTCAAGGATACATTAACAGCAGATAAAGAAAAAGTATTGCAAGGCTATTTAAAAGCATTGATAGCAAACCAATTGTATGATGACAATGCATATTATAAAATACAAGAAAGCTCAGATACAATGCTTCAAAAAGTATTAGAGTTAGAAAAAAAATAGAATTAGTAAATGCTATATTTGTATAAAAACTAAAAGGTTGACAAAAAATAAAAAAATATACTTCGCATCAGATCAGCATTTTGGTGCACCTACACCAGAGAAAAGTAAAGTACGAGAACAAAAATTTGTACGATGGTTGGATACTATAAAGGAAGATGCAGAAGTAATTTTTTTACTAGGAGATCTTTTTGATTTTTGGTTTGAATACAAAACAGTGGTTCCAAAAGGATTTGTAAGAGTTTTAGGAAAATTAGCAGAATTAAGAGACAGTGGTATTCCTATTCATTTTTTTGTTGGAAATCACGATTTATGGATGTCTGATTACTTTGAAAAAGAACTAAATATTCCAGTATATCACGAACCTAAAGAGTTTGAATTACAAGGGAAAAAGTTTTTAATAGGACATGGAGATGGGCTAGGACCTGGAGATTTGGGGTACAAACGCATGAAAAAAGTATTTACCAACCCTATTGCAAAATGGTTTTTCAGATGGTTTCATCCCGATTTAGGAGTTGGACTGGCACAATACCTTTCCGTAAAAAATAAACTTATATCAGGAGATGAAGATGTGGTTTATTTAGGAGAAGACAACGAATGGTTAATTTTATATTCAAAAGAAATTCTCAAAGAAAAAAAATACAACTATTTTGTTTTTGGTCATAGACACTTACCAATGACACTCTCTATAGGAGAAAATGTAGAATATGTAAACCTAGGAGATTGGATTTCTTATTTTACTTACGGAGTTTTTGATGGAGAATCTATGCAAGTAAAAACCTTTGAAGAGAAATAATTAAGATTTTATAATTCTATTAAATAAAAAAAGGAGCTCATATGAGCTCCTTTTTATTAAGTTTGGGTTGGTTACCTTTTGATTGGTTTCAACAAATATTGTAATAATATATTAGAATATCAAAATAATCATAACATTTTTTTAACACTTTAGTATTAATAAGATGTCTTTTTTATTAAAAAAAAGAACTAAAGAGGTTAGCAGCCTTAAACATTTTGTTTAACCAAATTTTAACAAAACATTTGATGTAAAATTGTAGATTTGTTTTTGCTGAAAAAACGAGCAAAATAGATTTTAAGATATATAAAATGGAAAATAAAACTACCAGTATCGATGTAAGAGCCATCAATGAAAAAATAGAAATAGAAAGTGCTTTTATAGATTTATTAAAAACAGAAATGAACAAAGTAATCGTTGGTCAAAAACATATGATTGACAGGTTATTGATAGGTTTGTTAGGGAACGGACATATTTTGTTAGAAGGGGTTCCTGGTTTAGCAAAAACATTGGCAATTAATACACTGTCAAAAGCTGTAAATGGAGATTTTAGTAGAATACAATTTACACCAGATTTATTGCCTGCAGATGTGGTAGGAACCATGATATATAATATGAAAGAAAATGGATTTGAAATTAAAAAAGGACCCATTTTTGCAAACTTTGTATTAGCAGATGAGATTAATAGAGCACCAGCAAAAGTACAATCAGCATTATTAGAAGCCATGCAAGAGCGTCAAATTACCATTGGTGATGAAACGTTTAAATTGCAAGAACCATTTTTAGTAATGGCAACCCAAAACCCTGTAGAGCAAGAAGGAACATATACGTTGCCAGAAGCACAGGTAGATAGGTTTATGCTAAAAGTAGTTATAGATTACCCTAAGTTAGAAGAAGAGCAGCTTATAATGCAGCAAAACTTATCAGGATCTTACGCTACCGTAAACCCAGTAATTTCTTTAGAACAAATAGTAAAAGCTAGAGAGGTTGTAAAAGAAGTATACATGGATGAAAAAATAGAAAAATACATTCTAGACATTATTTTTGCTACACGTTATCCAGAAAAATACAATTTAGAAAAATTAAAACCACTCATAAGCTTTGGAGCATCACCTCGTGGAAGTATCAGTTTAGCACAAGCAGCCAAATGCTATGCCTTTATCAAAAGAAGAGGATATGTAATACCAGAAGACGTACGAGCAGTAGTGTATGATATTTTACGCCATAGAATAGGTGTTACTTACGAAGCCGAAGCAGAAAATATCACTTCAATAGAAATAATTAACCAGATTGTTAATGAAATAGAAGTTCCTTAGAAACTAGATCGTAAAATTGTTCATCTGTTTAAAAACAAAAGAACCACAGCTATAACTAAACAATTGTACATTGGAAACAAAGGAAATACTTAAAAAAGTACGCAAAATAGAAATTAAAACGCGTAGACTTTCCGATCATATATTTTCAGGAGAATATCACAGTTCTTTTAAAGGACGTGGTATGACTTTTAGTGAGGTTAGAGAATATCAGTTTGGTGATGATATTAGAAATATAGATTGGAATGTAACAGCACGTTACAACCAACCCTATATAAAGGTTTTTGAAGAAGAAAGAGAACTAACCATGATGTTGGCTGTAGATATTAGTGGATCAGAATTTTTTGGAACCACCAGTCAATTTAAAAAAGAAACCATTACCGAAATAGCTGCTACGTTGGCTTTTTCAGCAATTCAAAACAACGATAAAGTAGGATTGATTTTATTTTCTGATGAGGTAGAGTTATTTATACCACCCAAAAAAGGGAAAAGTCATGTGTTACGAATCATTAGAGAGTTGATAGAGTTTCAACCAAAAAGTAAGAAAACCAATATAAACGAAGCTTTAAAATACCTATCAAACGTACTAACTAAAAAAGCCATTGTATTTGTATTGTCAGATTTTATGGATACCAGTTATGAACAAACACTAAAAATAGTAGGTAAAAAACATGATGTAACAGGTATTCGAGTTTTTGATAAACACGATGAAGACATTCCAAATTTAGGAATGGTACAAATGTTAGATGCAGAAACAGGCGAAACTATTTTGGTGAATACCGGTTCTAAAAAAGTAAGAACAGCTTATAAAGCAAACTATTTACGAATGGTAGACTTTTATCAAACAACATTTAGCAAAAGCGGTTCAGGGAGTATAAGTATGCGAGTAGATGAAGGTTATGTTAAAAAGCTATTAGGATACTTTAAACAAAAAGGAACTTAATTCAATTATTTCCAAACAAAAGTTATAATGAAGAAAAAATTACTATTCCTGTTTACTTTGTTGTCTTTTATAGGTTTTTCACAAGAAAAGCCTACAATTACTACAGAAATTGATACAACTCAAATACGTATAGGAGAACAATTTCAGTATAAAATAGCTGTAAATAGAATTTCAGAAGTTGTTTTTCCAGAACTAGACAGTTTAGGAAAATTAGAAGTAGTGCATTCTAGTAAAATAGATACATTAGCCAATACACTCGAAAAAAACTATGTTTTAACAAGTTTTGATCACGGTAACTTTTTTGTGCCACAGCAACAAGTATTGGTAAATAACAACCTGTATATAACAGATTCTATAGAAATAAAAGTAGCTACTGTTGAGGTAGATACAGTAAAGCAAAAACTATTTCCAATAAAAGGAATAAAAGCAGAACCTAAAGTTTTTGACGATTATGTTCCTTATTTTATTTGGGTTTGGATAGCCTTGGCTATAATTATAGCACTATTAATTTTATACTACGTACTTCAAAAATATTATGGAGTAGACGATAGGGAAGCCTATAATTATATACCACCTTACCAAGAAGCCATAGAAAAATTTACAACGTTAGATGAAAAAGAGCTATGGCAAAATAACCAAGTAAAAGAGTACTATATAGAACTGACAGAAATTATAAGAACTTATATAGGAAGAGAAATAGAATTGCATACACTTGAAGCAACTACAGATGAGTTGATACATATGATAAAATCTGAGAACTCTCAGAAATCTATAGGAGTATCTAACGAAGCTATAGAAAAGTTAGAAATCTTTTTAAGAAATGCAGACTTTGTAAAATTTGCAAAAATGCGTCCGTTAGAAGGTGATATTAGAAATGATAGACGTGTAGCAGGAGATATTGTAGAAACGTTACAACCTATAATTACGGGTTACAAAGAACAAAATTTATTAAATGAAGATGAGGTTTCTACCTATTTAAAAGAAGAAGAAGCCTTAACAAAGGATCAAAAAAATAAGAGAACACTTACCTATACAGGTCTTTTTATTTTAATAATTACTATCCTTACAACCTGTACCTATCAAGCGGTAAAACCACTTAAAAATAATTTACAAAACTATGGGGCAATGTCATCTACAACCAAAGAAGTTGTAGCAAATAATTGGCAAGAACAATCGTTTGGTACACCAGCTATGACTTTGTTTGCACCGTTTAAATTTCAAACCCAAACAGAAACAGTACCCCAAGGAGCCGAAGGAATCTTTTCAAGTTTTGGTGTGTACTTACATAGCAATTCAGAAACTAGAGTACAAGCAGCTATAACAGTTTTTGAAAGTAGTAGTGGAGCACCTTTACAATTAGAACAAGTTGTAAGAGGAAGTATTCAACAAGTTCAAAACCTACCAAATATTTCAGATTTTGAATACGAAAGACAATCCATAACACTTGAAAATGATGTAGAAGGAACGTTAATTACCGGGTTGTTAAAAGAAAATAACAAACCTAAAAAGCTATTTAAAATAATAGGATTTGTACACGAACAAAATTCTTGGCAAGTAATGTTAATGTATCCAGAAGGAACACCAGAAATAAGTGCCAATATGGATACCGTTATAGGATCAATTAAAATAGAAATATAAAAGTTATGAATTGGAATAATTTTGAATTCGAAAATCAAGAATTTCTGTGGGGGCTTTTAGTGCTACCATTGTTGATTTTTTGGTATTTCTATACAAATAATAAAAATTCGGCGCGTTTAACAATTTCCAGTACACAAGGGTTTCAATTAGAAAAATCTGTACTAACCTATCTAAAACCTTTGTTAGCGGTTTTAAGAATAGTAGCAGTAGTAGCTTTGTTAGTTGCCTTGGCAAGACCTAGAAATGTAAGCGTAAGCAAACGTACTAAAACGAAACAGAGGAATAGATATTGTAATGGCAATGGATGTTTCAGGAAGTATGTTGGCAAAAGATTTACAACCAAACAGATTAGAAGCATTAAAAAAAGTTGCAGCTAACTTTGTTAGCAAACGACCAAATGATAGAATAGGAATTGTAGTATATGCAGGAGAAAGCTTTACACAAACCCCTATTACAAGCGATAAAACAATTGTAAACTCTAGCATTGCCTCTATAGAATTTGGACAAAT
This sequence comes from Flavicella sp., assembly GCA_965243265.1. Taxonomy (GTDB): domain Bacteria; phylum Bacteroidota; class Bacteroidia; order Flavobacteriales; family Flavobacteriaceae; genus Flavicella. The sequence goes on along the minus strand of CBDEUL010000005.1, from coordinate 257,397 downwards.
AGAAGACGGTACGGCTATTGGTATGGGGTTAGGATCTGCTGTGAACAGGTTAAAAGACAGCAAGGCAAAAAGTAAAGTGGTTATTTTATTAACAGATGGAGTTAATAATTCAGGATTTGTAGACCCTAAAACAGCTACGGAACTAGCAAAAGAAATGAACATAAAAGTATATACCATAGGAATTGGAACCAATGGTATGGCTCCATTTCCTTATAGTATAGATAGGAGAGGAAATATTTCTTACAGAAAACAAAAAGTAGAAATAGACGAAACGCTATTAAAACACATAGCCAAAGAAACGGGAGGTCTTTACTTTAGAGCCACAGACAATTCTAAGCTAAAAGCTATTTATGATGAAATAAATAAGTTAGAAAAAACAAAAATAGAAGAGTTTAAATATTACAATTACGAAGAAAATTACAGAATATTTGTGCTATTAGCAGTTGGGCTATTAGTTATAGAATATGTTTTGAGAAATACCCTATTTAAAAGCTTTATATAAAGAACAAATGTATAGATTAGAAGAACCCATATATTTTTATTTATTTGCAATATTTCCTGTATTAGTAGTTGTATTGGTGGGAGTTTTGTGGTGGAAAAAAAGAACGCAAAAAAAATTTTCAGATACAGAGCTATTAAAAAAAATAGCACCGAATCACTCTGTTTTTAAAACTACTTTAAAGTTAATTTTTTTAAGCCTCACACTTTCGTTTTTAATAGTCTCATTAGTAAACCCTAAAATGGGAACTAAGTTAAAAACAGTAAAAAGAGAAGGAGTAGATATTGTTTTTGCATTAGATATCTCTAAAAGTATGTTAGCAGAAGACATTGCCCCTAATCGATTAGAGAAATCAAAACAAATAATGTCTAAAATTATAGACAAATTAGGCAGCGATCGAGTAGGTATTATTGTATATGCAGGAAATTCATATCCATTATTGCCTATTACAACCGACCATGGAGCAGCAAAAATGTTTTTACAAAATGCCAGTCCAGATATGGTTTCTAGTCAAGGAACAGCCATTAATGAAGCTTTAGACTTGGCAAGAACCTATTATAATAACGATGAACAAACCAATCGATTTTTAGTGATTATTTCAGATGGAGAAGACCATGAAGAAAATACGATTGAAATAGCAAAAGGAATTGCCAAGGAGGGTGTAAAAGTTTATACAATAGGAGTTGGAACAGAAAAAGGAGCACCCATACCAATTAAAAACAAAGGATCTTTAGTAGGCTATAAAAAAGACAGGCAAGGAGAAGTTGTTATAACACATAGAGTAGCAGATGTATTAAAAGATATTGCCAATGAAGCCAATGGCGTATATATAGATGGTAATATAACAGAAAAACCAGTTTCTAAAATAGAAAAAGTAGTTACCAACGCACAAAAACATGAATTTGAAACCAAACAATTTTCAGATTATAAAGATCAGTTTCAATGGTTTGTAGCTATTGGATTGTTCTTTCTAATACTCGATATTTTTTTGTTAGAAAAGAAAACGAAATGGTTAAAAAAGATTGATTTATTTAAAGAAGGTCAATAAACGGATTGTAAGAAATGAAGTTAATTTATACATTTTTAATAGCTCTTATCAGTTGTAATACGTTTGCCCAACAAGCGCAAGATACAATTGCAGATAAAAGAGAAGCACGAAATTTTTTGAGAGAAGGAAATACATTTTACAAACAACAAAAGTTTGACGAAGCCGCAGTATCTTATAAAAAAGCATTAGAAAAAGTACCCACATATAAAAAGGCAACCTATAATTTAGGAAATGCCCTTTACGAACAAAAAAATTATAAAGAAGCCGTAGCTCAATACGAATTAGGATTAAAAGGAGAAAGCTCTAAAGAGAAAAAAGCAGCGATTTTTCATAACATAGGAAATGCTTTTTTTCAACAAAAAGAATATGCCAAAGCAGTAGAGGCTTATAAAAATAGTTTACGAAATGCTCCTTCAGATGATGAAACACGTTACAATTTAGCATATGCTAAAGAAAAACTGGAAGAGCAACAGCAGCAAAACCAAGAAAATAAAGACAACAAAGATAATAAGGACGATAAGAATCAAGATAAAGACAAGGACAGCGAAGGAGATAATAAAGATTCTAAAGACCAACAGAACCAAGACAAAAACGAAAAAGAGGACGAGCAGAACAAACAAAACTCTGATCAGAAAGACCAAAATAAGGATCAGCAAAATCAAGAAAAAGATAAAGACCAAAAAGCACAACAACCGCAACAAGGTAAAATGTCTCAAGAGCAAATAAAACAGCTGTTAGAAACCATGAATAATGAAGAAAAGAAAACACAGCAAAAAGTAAATGCTCAAAAAGCAAAAGGACAAAAAGTACAACAAGAAAAAGATTGGTAAAACCAGTTATAGATTATAAAATGAAGCTTAAAGTAATTTATATATTATTTTTATTAGTAGCACAAAGTGCCCTAGCGCAGTTAGAATTTACAACCAAAGTAAGTAAAAACAAGTTAGGAGTAAACCAACGATTACGAATAGAATTTGTGGTAAACAGACAAGGAGCAGATAACTTTTCGCCACCAGATTTTAAAAACTTTGATGTTGTGGGTGGACCAAGTCAATCTGTAAATCAATCGTGGATAAACGGAAGGTCTAGTTATTCACAATCCTATAGTTACATTATAGAACCTATTAAAAAAGGAACCTTTACAATTCCCCCAGCAACAATAGAATATGGAGATGAAATTGTAAAATCAAATACCGTAAAAATACAAGTTTTAGACGCTGTAGAGTTACCAAAAGATCCTAATGACCCTAATTATATAGCCGATCAAAATGTACATATGGTGGTTTCTGTATCCGATACCAAACCTTTTGTAGGGGAAGGAATTTATGTAGAATACAGATTGTATTTTAGTGACAAGGTAGCCATTAGTGATTTTAATATAGATGAATTACCAGAATACGAAGGATTCTGGAATCAGGATATAAAAATACAAGAACTCAAAGTTTCTGAAGGAAAATACCAAGGAGAAAATTACCGCTATGCTGTTTTAAAGAAAGCAGTATTGATACCTCAAAAATCAGGAAAATTAGAAATAGAACCAGTTAAGGTAAATTTAGTAGTAGGAGTGCCAACAGGTAGGGGAGATTTTTTTGGAAACCCAATTACAAGGAATGTACGAAAATCATTACGTACCTCTAAGAAAAATGTTTATGTAAAATCGTTACCTATTGAAGGAAAACCGTTGAATTTTATAGGAGCTGTAGGAGATTATAAATTAGAAGTATCTTCAAGCAAAGAAGTTTTAAAAGCCAATGAATCTACACAGTTGAAAGTAGCTATTTCAGGAAAAGGAAACTTAAAACTATTTACCCTTCCCAAAATAACAACACCTAAAGAGTTAGAAGTTTATACGCCAGAACATAAAGAAGGTTTAAAAATAACAACAGCTTCTACCATTAAAGGCTTAAGGGGAGAGGTGTCAGATCAATACACAGTGGTACCACAATATCAAGGAAAATATAAAATACCATCTGTATCGTTTTCATACTTTAACCCACAAGAAGAAAAGTACCATACCTTAAAATCAGATGAATTGATTATAAATGTTACTGAAGGAAAACAATTGGCTTCAAATTCAGATTTCTCTAATACAACAGGAAATACAGTTGTAAAACAGAATGTAGTTGCAAGCAATAATAATTTCAGATACATTCAAACAGCTACTGTTTTTGTAGAAGAAAATAAGGGAGATTTCTTTAAATCAACACTGTTTTACATTTTACTACTATTGCCATTTTTAGCAATTCCAATAGCTATTATTATAGGTAAAAAGCAGAAAGAAAGAGCAAATGATTTGGTAGGGAATAGAACTAGGAAAGCAGATAAATTGGCACGTAAATACCTGTCAGAAGCTAAAAAACAATTGGGTAAAAAAGAAGCTTTTTACATAGCATTAGAAAAAGCGTTGCACAATTATTTAAAAGCAAAATTACGTATAGAAACTTCTGAGATTTCTAAAGAGAGAATTACAGAGTTATTAGAGAGCAAACAAGTAGCAACCGAATCTATAAAAGAATTTATAGAAGTGTTAGACGATTGTGATTTGGCACGTTACTCACCCATAACAAGCGGAATGATGGATAAAGAGTTTGAAAAGGCTAAAGAAGTAATTACAAAACTAGACAAACAACTTTAAGAGATATGAAAAAGCTGAATTTTTGGTCACTACTCATTGTGTTTGTACTTTCAATAAGCACATATGCACAAACAAATATGGAATTGTTTGTAAAAGCAAATGAGTTGTATAGAAATGATAAAATTGAAGAAGCACTTGTCCTTTATGAAACGATAGAAAAAAACGGAGCTGTTTCATCAGAATTATACTATAATTTAGGAAATGCCTATTATAAATTAAACAAGGTGGCTCCAAGTATTTACAACTATGAAAAAGCATTGCAACTAAACCCTTTAAACGAAGATGCAAAAGCTAATTTAATATTAGCCAATCGAATGGCAATAGATACATTTGAAGTTTTACCAAAAACGGTATTTCAAAAATTGTATGAAAATATTATTCAGCAATTGACATACAACCAATGGGCAGTAATAGCAGTTACAACAGCTATTTTAGGAGTTCTATTTTTTCTCTTTTTTTATTTTTCATACACACCTTCCAAAAGAAGAACCTATTTTATTATAACCGTTTTAAGTGGAGTTATAATGCTGTTTGGTTTGGTATTTTCTTTTAAAGAATACAATGTATCAAAAACCACAATAGAAGCGATTGTTTTTGATATGAAAACCTCTGTTAAAAATGCGCCTACACAAAATAGTGAAGTTGTTTTTGATTTGCATGAAGGAACTAAGGTACTTGTTTTGGATAAGGTAGATATTTGGAAAAAAATAAAGCTCTCTGATGGAAAAATAGGTTGGGTTTCTAAAACAGCAATCAAAGAGCTTTAGTTCTTAAAGGCTACTGAATTCATTCTTTTATTTTTGTATTCAAGACACAGAAAAAAAGTGAGTGTATTAAAGAACACAATTGATAATTCGGGAATTGATTTTGAGGTTTTAAATGATTCTTCTTTAACTTATAAATACGAGGAAAAAGAATCTGAATACAAATTTGAGATGAAATATTGTATGTTTATTTTGAGAAAGAAATAATCAATTACCAAAGAATTCAGTACAATAACATTAATGTGGCTTTTTAGTTTCAGCCCAAAACTTTAAGCTTCTTTACTGTGTCACTTATGTTCATTTTTAGGTTGAGAAAATAAATACAAGCTTAGTGTGGGATGGTTATAAAAAGCGAGGTAGTTTATTTTTAAGGTTATAAAACCAGTTTTTATTCATACAAGGGCGTTCAATTAGTAAGAAGTAACTAGAAGAAACAAGCATGACAAAAAGCAATAAAAGAAACGTATATACGATGATATTTATTGATGGAGTTTCTGAGAATTTTATATTTATGAGGGGGTTTCCTAACAAACTAATTAAAGGAGAATGTAGTAAGTATATGCTATAGCACATTCCTCCAATATTTGTAATAACCCGATTGGATAGTAATTTTACAGAACGATGTATTATTACTAAATAATAAAAAGCAAATATTGAAAATAGTTGAAATAACTTAAAAGCTATCTGAGGAATTATTGTGTCAGGTTTGTTTATTTCTAAAAGCCAAATAGAGCTTAAAAAGAAAAAAGAGAGCGTACTATTTAAGATTGTTTTTTTAGATAGTGTAGTATTATAGATATAAAAATCAGTTAATAGAATACCAATTAAAAAATACTCCATATAGTTTATTACCGAAACAAACGGTAAGAGTTCTAAAAGGTTTAAAAAGAAGAAGAATAGTAATAGTCCAATTGTAAAACCTCTTCTTTTAAAGGTGTTTTTTATTAAAAATAGTTTTGCTAAAAAAGGCATTAGGATATAAAACTGAATCTCTACCTCTAAGCTCCAAGCAACGCCATTTAATAAGGGTAAAACTTTTTTTCCGTAAATAAAATTGTGGGTATAGGTTATGGAAGATAAATAACTGATGATACCTTCGTGTAATGAAATTTTTTTAGCAATATAAACATATCCAAAGAGCAGTGTTGTCATGGTTAACAAATAAGGAGGCTCTAACCTTGTTAGCCTTCTTAAAAAGTAGTCTTTAAGATGAACTTTTGAGTTTTTATGTATGTACATACTAGCAAAAGGAGGAGCTAAAATAAACCCACTTATCACAAAAAATAAAGGAACTCCCAAATGACCAACAGATAATATCTGGTTTAGTATATCGAAGTCGTAAGGAATATCGTTTGTATTCAAATATTTTCTTGTCAAGAAAGTATTTAAATGGTAAAGTACAACACTTGTAATAGCAATAAACCTTAACCCATCAATTTCGGGTATAAAGTTTCCATTAGAAATGATTCTTTTAAATTTTAATTTCATTTTTAATAGGTTCAATAATTACAAGTTTTATAAATAACAGAAAAGACATCCTATAAAGATGTCTTTTCTGTTCGTTTTAGTTTTTATGTACATGTACATCCATTTGTGGATAAGGAATACTGAGTCCTTCAGCATTAAAAGTATTGTACACTTTGGTATTCATTTCAAAATACACATCCCAGTAATTAGGAGCTTCTACCCATACACGAACTGCAAAATTTACAGAACTATCACCTAAGCCAGATACAGCAACAAAAGGTTCAGCAGGAGTTTTTAAAATTCTCTTATCTTCAGCAATAATTTTGTGCAATACTTCAGTAGCCTTTTCAGTACTATCACCATAACCAATACCAAAAGTAAAGTCTACACGTCTGTGTTTTTCAACAGAGTAGTTTACCATGGAAGAGGTAGACAAACCACCATTAGGAATAATAATTGTTTTGTTATCAGGTGTTTTTAAAATAGTATTGAAGATTTGAATTTCATTTACGGTACCTGAATACCCTTGAGCATCAATAAAATCGCCAACTTTAAAAGGTTTAAAAATCAAAATCATAACACCACCCGCAAAGTTTTGAAGTGTTCCAGAAAGTGCCATACCAACAGCTAAACCAGCAGCACCTAAAATGGCTATAAAAGAAGTCATTTCAATACCAAGCATTGTTAATACACTAATAACAAGCATTATTTTTAGCAAAGCATTTACCAAGCTTTTTAAGAAAGGTTTTAAAGAAGGGTCAGTATTCCTTTTGTCTAAAATTTTCACAAAAGTATTTGTTATTGTTTTTACAACAATAGATCCAATAATCCATACTAAAATAGCTCCAATTAATTTTGGACCATATTCTATAACAAGTTGTGTTGCTTGTTCATTAATATACTCTAGGTTCATAAGTAAAAGTTATAAGTGTTAAAGAGCAAATATACTTTAAAATTCATTTTAAAAATTAGTTTTGTATAATAGAGGTATATTTGAAAAAAGAACAGTGAGCTATGAAAGAAAATGTTTTGATTACTGGAGGAACGGGCTTTGTGGGAAGGTATTTAACCAAGTTATTAATAAATAGAGGGTACCATGTATTTATTTTATCAAGAAAAAAACAAGTATCTACAGAAGATATAACATACTTTAAATGGGATACGCGAAAAAATAGAATAGAAAAAGAAGCCGTTTTGAAAGCAGATTATATTTTGCATTTAGCAGGAGAGAATGTAGCTCAAAAACGATGGTCTATAAGAAGAAAAGCAGCTATTTTAAATAGTAGAGTGCTTACTACAGAGTTGTTGTTTAAAACATTATCAAAAAATGAACATTCAGTAAAAGCATTTATTTCAGCATCAGCAATAGGGTATTACGGCACTATAACATCTGAGGCCATTTTTAAAGAAACTACAGAACCTGGGAATGATTTTTTATCAGAGGTATGCAAGCGCTGGGAGTGTGCTGTAGGTAAAATAGAAACTTTAGGAATAAGAACTGTAAAATTAAGAACAGGAGTAGTTTTTGGAAAAGAAGGAAGTGCTTTGCAAAAAATAGTAGCTCCTATAAATTTAGGGTTGGGAGCAGCCATTGCTACAGGAAAACAAAATGTTCCTTGGATTCATTTACATGATTTGTGTGAAATGTATTTGTTTGGGGTTGCCCAACCACAAATATCAGGTGTATTCAATGCAGTAGTTAATGAACCAGTTAACAACAAGCAGTTAAGCAAAGAAATAGCTTTAAAGTTGAAAAAACCTTTTTTTATGCCTAGAATACCTAAAATATTTTTGCAAATGATATTTGGTGAAATGGCGGTTATATTAACAGAAGGTAGTAGAGTGTCTTCTCAAAAAATTATAGAAGCAGGGTTTGTTTTTAAATATCCTACCCTTCAAAAAGCATTGGGTAATTTGTTAGAAGCTTAAACTTTAAAAGTTTCGAGCATCTTCATTAAATCAGAGTGTATAAATTGATAGTTTAAAATTCTTTTTATTTTTTCGTTTGAAATAACTTTAAAAGAAAAGTCTGTATTTTCTAAAAAAGTAGCAGGTGTTTTTTTGTTTTGAATGCTGGCAGCAGTGTAAAATTCTTTTCTAGTAGGGTGCGAATCAGCACTTGCGTTAAAAACCTCATTCCAGTGGTTGTTTTTTAAAATTGCAGAAATAATTCCAATACAATCGTCAAGGTGAATTAGATTTATGGGCGCCAACCCATTTTGTACAACTCTGTCAGGTTTAAAAAAATTACCAGGGTTTCTAGAGCCACCTAACAAACCAGAAAAACGAATAATATTGGTTGAAAAATGAGTGTTGTTTAAGAACAAATTTTCAAGATCAACTAGTTGTTGTTTGGCAGGGTTTATTTTAAAATTGGCATTTTCAATAATAACACCGTTTGTGTCTTTATAAACAGAAGTAGAGCTAATAAAAATCACTTTTTTTATAGGTGAGTTTTCTATAAAACCAATTAACTTTTTATAAGCATCAAAGTTTTCTTTTTGTTTTCCAAAAGGAACATTGATAAGTAAAAAATCAGAATTTAAGAACTGTTGAATTTCTTTCTCTAACCCTTCATTAGTATCTATTTTAATAAGAAAAGGATCAATAGAAGCCTCTTTTAAAACCTTGAGTTTATTTTCAGAGGTTGTAGAACCTTTTACCTTAAAGTTTTCAGAAACAAGGTGTTTGGCAAGTGGTAAGCCAAGCCAACCACAACCTAAAATACTGATAGATTTAAAAACCTTGTTTGTCATATTCATCTACAAGTTTAGGAAATATAGTAGGAGCTAGGTTTTTGATAGGTTCCATTAAAACAGAATCTTTTAATTGCTCTTCACCAACAAAAGGAAGAGTGCTGTTTATTTTTATAAAAAAAGTAACCACAACACTTATAATCAATCCTATTTTTACCAATCCAAAAATACCGCCCAACAATTTATTTATAAGACCTAGGGCAGCAAAACTAGCTACTTTGGTTAAAATTTTTCCTAGTAAAGAAACACTGATAACAATTACAATAAAAGTGATGGCAAAAGAAGCTAAGGTAATGTAGTTTTCTTCCCACGTTACTTTTTCTTTTAAGTAATCACTGGCGTAAAAAGAAAAATGAATGGCACCATAAACACCTCCAATTAAAGCAACAAGAGAGGCTACTTCAATAAATAAACCTTTAAAAAGCCCTCTAATAAAACCAAAGAGTAATAAGGCAGCAATAACAATGTCAAAAGTATTCATGAATGAATGTGTTCAAATTTTTTGTAAATATACAATTAATGTATCGAGTGTTTAGAGCTCTTTTTTATGGTATAATTATCACTCGCTAAATAGTATCTTTGCATTTTAAAAGAGATCAAATGTCAAGAGATATACAATTAAAAGAAGAATGGGAAAGTGTAGTCACTTTTTTGTCGAATAAATTTGCTGATGGAGAAACATTAGATTTAGACTCTATAATTTATTTAATAGGAGTTCAAGAACTGGGAAAAGGAGTACAGAGTTTTAAAAAAGATGAAAAAATAAACCTAATGCATATTGCTATTTGTAGACTCTTAGAACCTTATGGTTATTATGAATTTGATTTTATAGATCCTGACGGTTGGCCTCATTATAAGGTGCTTGAGGAGTTACCAGCATTAAAGCCAGGAGAACAAACGGTTTTAATGAAAGAAGCTATTGTAAAGTATTTTACCCCAGAAGAAAACGAATAAGTAAGTACAATTCTTAAAAAGAAGCTCGTTATGAAACCCAGAATTTTATTTTTTCTATTGTTTTTAACAACATTTTTTGCAAAAGCACAATATACAATTGAAGGAAGTCTTACTCAAAATACCAAAGGTTATAAATGGGCAATACTATATCAGGTAAAAGAAGGTAGACAGTTTTATATAAAAAACACAAAAATAAAGGACAATACCTTTAGTTTTGAGTTACCAGCAAAGGCGCATCAAGGTATGTATAGAGTGGTATATAGCCTAAAGGAAGGAGCTCATCTAGATTTTTTGTTCAATAAAGAAAATGTTGCTTTTTCTTTTGACCCTAATTACGCAGAAGGAACTGTTGTTTTTTCGGTTTCAGAAGAAAATAAATTGTATCAATCGTATTTGAGTGTGATCATGGAGCAGCAACAAAAAATAGACTCTTTGCAGGCGGTACATTTTAAAAAATCAGATTTAAAACACAATAGTTTATATACCGAAGTATTGGCTTCTTTAAACTCTTTACAGGCAGGTTATGAAGAGAAATCAAAAGGAACATTGGCTTATCATTTTATAAAAGCAACCAAACGATATAATTCAGTAACAATAGTAGAAGAGCCACAGGTGTATTTAAAAAATGTCAAAGAAAACTTTTTTAGGTATATAAACTTTAACGATACTGTTTTGCAAAGCTCTTCTTTTTTAGCAGACAGGATAGTAGATTACGTGTTTTATATAAACTACTCTGAAGATAAAGATATTCAGCAGCAAATTTATAAAGAGTCGGTAAGTAAAGTTTTAGAAAGTGCAAACAGGCTAGAATTGCGAAAAGACTTAACAGAAGTTTTGATTGAAGAGTTTGTAAAGTACGAAGACGAAGAAATGTTGCTTTATTTATTTGAAAAATATTACGATACTTTACCAGAAATACAGAAAAGGGAAGGATATAAAGAGAATGTTTTAGATAGAATTGCTGTAACTATTGGTAAAGTTGCTCCTGAAATTACTTGGGAAGAAGCGGGTGTTTCACACAAACTATCAGAGCTAAATACGCATAAAAATTATTTACTTGTATTTTGGAGTAGTGGTTGCTCACACTGTAGAGCCCAATTACCAGAAATTTATACGTTTTTAGCAGATAAAAAAGATATTCAAGTAGTTGCAATAGCTTTAGAGAAAAGCCCTAAAGGATGGGAAATATTAAAACCTAATTTTAAGGGTTGGATTCATGTTTTAAAGTTAAATAAATGGGAAAATGAAATTGTAGAAACCTATGATATTTCTGCAACACCAACTTATATTTTATTAAACGAACATAAAGTTATTTTAGACAAACCTTCTGGTTTTGAAAACCTAAAAGAAAGTATCAACAGCTTAAAATAATTAACTTTTTAAAGGCGCTATTAGAGCCTCGTCAATTTTACGAGAAATATTGTGAATACTTCCTTTACTAACACCACCAACATGGTAATGCTGTATAATACCATTTTTGTCTACAATAATATTTGTGGGATATGCAGTAATTTTTAGTTTTCTAAGAGCACTAATTTTATTGCCGTTAGCTACTATATCATAATCAAAACGTGTAGTTTTAAAGAAATCTAAAAGTTTGTAAGTAGGGTCTAGAGCAATTGCAATAAAAACCACGTCGTCATTATCTTTGTATTTCTTTTTTAAGTCGTTTAATACAGGTATTTCAGATTTACAAGGAGGACAGGTTGTAAACCAAAAATTAAATACAACAACCTTACCAGTCATTTCTTTAGAATTATATTCTTTATTAGTAAGTGTTTTGAATTTATATTTAGGAACTGTAGATCCAATCATTTCATTAGACGTTTCCTTGTATTTTTCATGCCTTTCTACAAGGTCTTCTGCTTCGCTAATATAGTAGCCTTTGAGAGAGTAGACTACATCAGACAATTGATGGTTGGTTATTTGTTTGGCAATTATTTTGTAAGCCCCTAAAAACTTGTGATAACCAGGATATTCTAGTATAAAACCATCAACGTTAAAGTTTTTTGGATACCTAAGGCCTAAGCGTTTAGTGTGACAAATTTCATAAGATTTACCTCTTTGTGTTACTAGAGAGACATCACAAGTAATACCCGCTATTTTTTTCTGTTTTCCTTTTTGGAGAGCAGTTTCAGTTTTAGGTTCTTGAAATTTATAAGCAGTACTTAATTTTCGCCCACTAGAGGTATAACAAGAGTATGCTTTTTTTTCTGAGTAATTAAACAACTTGAAATTGTTGTCTATTTTATGTTTAAAAACTCTTTCAACTAATAAGTTTTTTTTGTTGAAGTTTACAACAATTTCATCGATGTAGGCTGGGTGTTTTTTCTGTTGTTCGGTAAGCTTTTTTTCATAAATAACATCATAAGTAATGATAAGGTCACCAGTAAAAGGGACTACATTTTTTTGATAGGTCCACTGAGCATTTAGATTAAAAAGGTTGAATAAAAAGAAAAAGTATAGGAGAGAGGTTTTAAAATACGTTATCATAGAATTTTTTTACTAAAAATAGTAAAAAATTAAAAATGTAAAAAAGCGTTTTTTAGATGTTCTATTTGAGTTACTTTTTTGTTTTTTATAACAGCAATAATATCAAATCGAACGTCAACATTTAAGTCGTTAGAAATTACGTATTCGTTGGCAGCAGTTACTAGTAGCTTTATTTTTTTAGGGCTAATAAACTCTTCAGGGTTTCCGAAATAAGCACTTGTTCTGGTTTTTACTTCAACAATAGCCAGTGTATCCCCTTTTTGAGCAATAATGTCTATTTCTGCTTTTAAAAACCTCCAATTTTGTGCTAAAATAGTATAGTTGTTTTTTAGAAGATATTCTTTAGCAAGAAGTTCCCCTTCTTTTCCAAGATCGTTGTGAATAGCCATTTTCCTTTCAAGGTACAAAAATGCAGACTAGTCTAAAAATTGAATTTCAGAAGATGCTTTTGTAACAGTAAGTTTTATTTTTTTACCCAATAATAAAGCCCTGTTTTCAGGATCGTGTCCCGCAGGAAAATTAAAAACAACAGGGATATCGTATTTTTTTACGATATCTAAAATAAGCACTTCAATAGACTGTCCAAAACTAGGGTTGTTCTTTTTAACGTGACTTATACCACCTACAATAATTCCGTTACAAGTTTTAAAATAATCATTTCTATCTAGTGCTCTAATCAATCTGTCGATATGGTATTTGTATTCACCAATTTCTTCAAAAAACACTATTTTATTAGAAGTGTCTATAGAAGATTTTGTTCCCAATAAGTTTTCTAAAATAGTCAGATTTCCTCCAACTAAAACTCCTTCAGCTGTTCCTGTTTTATTAAAAGAAGAACTAGGAATGTTGTAAATTATCTGTTCACCAAACAATGCTTTTTGTAAACTTTTTACACTTTCTTGCCTACTAACTTCTGAAAACTCCATGTTTACAGGCATCATTCCATGCAAAGTTTCAATACCTAAATTATGTATGTGATTGTGTAAAACAGTAATATCAGAATAACCGATAACCCATTTAGGTTGTTTTTGAAAAGAAGTAAAATCTAAATCATCGATAATTCTTACGGTACCATAACCACCTCTAGCACACCAAATAGCTTTTATAGTTGTATTGTTGAGAGCTTCTTGCATATCAGACAACCTGTTTTTATCTGTAGCAGAAAAATGATGATACTTGTCAAAAACATGTTTCCCTATAACTACTTTTAAGCCCCAATTTTCAGCTAGTTTTTTAGCATCATAGATACTTTTTTCATTTTTAATAACCCCTGCAGGAGCAACAATAGCAATGGTGTCTCCCTGTTGTAAGAATGAAGGTTGAATCATGGGAATGTTTTTTTGAGCAATTAGTGATTGAAAGCAACAAAGAAAGAGAAATATTTTTTTCAAGGTTTTGGTTTTATTCAACAAAAATAAGCAAAGAAAAGCTTGTAGTACTTAGATTTTAATATACTCGTAAAAATACGTAGTTTTGTGCCTTTAAATTATCAATTTTAGACAATAGTTGAGCTTGTTCAACTAACAAATTACAAATTATGAAGAAAAATTTAATGTTACTTATGACTCTTTTGGTTGGAGGTTCTGTTTTTGCAGCAACAGATGCAAATAATCTCAACACGGGAGATACTGCTTGGATGTTGATGTCTACAGCTTTAGTAATGATGATGACACCAGCAGGTTTGGCACTGTTTTATTCAGGATTAACACAAAATAAATCGGTATTAAATACAATAGGAATGTCTTTTGTTTCTTTCTGTACAGGAATTATTGCTTGGGTACTTGTAGGCTATAGTTTGGCTTTTTCAGAAGGAAATGGTTTTATAGGAGGGCTAGATTATTTTTTATTGAACGGAATAACACCTTTAGATACTAATGGAAGTATTCCTATTTTATTAGATGTTATGTTTCAGGGAACTTTTGCTGCTATTGCAGTAGCCATTGTATCTGGATCTATTATTGAAAGAGTAAAATTTTCTACCTGGACAATTTTCTCATTTTTATGGGTAATTGTAGTATACGCACCAGTATGTCACTGGGTATGGGGATCTGATGGGTTTTTACATGGCGATTTAGATTTTGCAGGAGGTACCGTTATTCACGTAAACGCAGGGGTTGCAGGTTTGGTTTTATCACTGTTGTTAGGAAAGCGTTTGCATTTAGATGAAGAACGCAAACCATCATCAATAAAATTAATGATTCTTGGAGCTGCTTTGTTGTGGTTCGGATGGCATGGATTTAATGGAGGATCTGCGTATGCAGCCAATGGAATTGCAGCTAGTGCAATTTTAACTACCAATGTAGCCGCTTGTATTGGAGGTATTGTTTGGTTAATAATAGAATGGAAAATAGTTAAAAAACCAACATTGATTGGTATGGCATCTGGAGCAGTTTCTGGTTTGGTAGCTATTACACCAGCAGCAGGTTTTGTAGATGTAGGAGGAGCTTTGGTTATAGGAGCAATAGGAAGTGTTGTAGGATACTGGGGAGTTGTAAAATTCAAATCATTTACAGGACACGATGATACTTTAGATGCTTTTGGAATGCACGGTTTAGTAGGTATTGCAGGGGCAATTTTAACAGGAGTATTTGCAACAAGTGCAGTAAACCCAGATGGAGCTGGTTTGATTGACGGTAACCCTTGGCAAGTTTTATTGCAGTTAAAATCTGTAGGAGCAACAATTATCTATTCTGCAATAGCTACATACATTGTGTTTATAGTGGTTTCAAAAATAACAGGAGGAGCACGTATTCATAAGAAGCATGAGTTAGAAGGAATGGATGTTAGTTACCATGGAGAATCACAAATTAACATACATAAAGACAATGTAGATGATCTATAGTAAAAGCTATAATTAACTAGATTATAAAAACACAAAAGCTCGTTTTCAATAGTTGAAAACGAGCTTTTTTTATGAATAAAGACTAGTAAAAAAAGAACCTTTTAAATTGAATCGTCAAAGGATTTCAAGGTAGTATGAGTCAACATTAATCCTTAACTTTGCAGCCAATTAAAATTTTCAAATGAGCAATCCAAAAAGAGTTACTATTACTGCAGCTTTGCCGTACACAAACGGTCCTGTACACATAGGTCATTTAGCGGGGGTTTATGTGCCTGCCGATATTTACGCACGATATTTAAGAGGAAAAGGAACCGATGTTGCTTTTGTTGGTGGATCTGATGAGCACGGAGTCCCTATTACTATTACAGCAAAAAAAGAAGGAGTAACACCACAAGATGTTGTAGATAAATACCATGGAATTATAAAAAAATCATTTGAAGATTTTGGAATTTCTTTTGACAATTATTCTCGTACATCAGCACCAATTCACCATGAAACAGCTTCAGAATACTTTCAGCAATTAAATGCAAAAGGAGAATTTGTAGAAAAGGTAGAAGAGCAATTATATGACGCAGAAGCAAAACAATTTTTAGCAGATAGATTTGTTGTAGGAACTTGCCCTAAATGTGGTAACGAAGAATCTTATGGAGATCAATGCGAAAAGTGTGGAACATCACACAATGCTACAGATTTAATAAACCCAAAATCGACTATTACAGGAAATGTGCCTACGGTAAAAGAAACCAAGCATTGGTTTTTGCCGTTAGATAAGCACGAGGCTTTTTTAAAAGAGTGGATTTTAGAAGGACATAAAGAGGATTGGAAACCGAATGTATACGGGCAAGTAAAATCATGGATAGATGATGGTTTGCGTCCACGTGCGGTAACTCGTGATTTAGATTGGGGAATTCCTGTACCAGCAGAAGGAGGAGAAGGAAAAGTGCTTTATGTATGGTTTGATGCTCCTATAGGATATATTTCATCAACCAAAGAATGGGCAGCAAGAGAAGGTAAAGATTGGGAACCGTACTGGAAAGATAAAGACACAAAATTGGTACACTTTATAGGGAAAGACAATATTGTTTTTCACTGTATTATTTTTCCTGCAATGTTAAAAGCACAGGGAGATTATATTTTGCCAGACAATGTGCCTGCAAACGAGTTTTTAAATTTAGAAGGAAATAAACTATCGACATCTAAAAATTGGGCTGTTTGGTTACATGAATATTTAGAAGAGTTTCCAGAAAAGCAAGATGTTTTACGATATGCTTTAACAGCAAGTGCACCAGAAACAAAGGATAATGATTTTACATGGAAAGATTTTCAGGCACGTAACAACAATGAGTTGGTAGCAATTTTTGGGAATTTTGTAAACCGTGTTGTAGTGCTTACCAATAAATATTATGGAGGTGTTGTACCAGAGGTTGTAGAGTATACTGATTTAGATGAGGAAACTTTAGAACAATTAAGAGCATACCCTCAGGTAATTTCAAAATCTATAGAGCGTTACCGTTTTAGAGAGGCTTTGAGTGAGTTGATGAATTTTGCCCGTTTGGGAAATAAATACTTGGCAGATGAAGAGCCTTGGAAACAAATAAAAACAAACCCTGAACGTGTGCAAACGATTATGAATGTAGCTTTACAGATAGCTGCGGGATTGTCTGTTTTATGTGAGCCGTTTTTGCCGTTTACATCTAAAAAATTAAAGAAAATATTAGATGTTTCGCCTTCGTTGGTTTGGGACAGTGTAGCAAAAGAAGAGGTTTTGTTGGAGGCAGGACATCAGATAGGAAAAGCAGAATTGTTGTTTGCTAAGATAGAAGATGCAGAGGTACAAGCACAATTAGATAAATTAGAAGCGACTAAGTTGGCAAACGAAGCAGAAATGAAAGAAGTAGAACCAGAAAAAGAAACCATTACTTTTGAGGACTTTAGTAAAATGGATATCCGTACAGGAACTATTATTGAAGCCGAAAAAATGCCAAAGGCGAAAAAGTTATTGGTATTAAAAGTAGATACAGGTATTGATGTAAGAACGATTGTTTCAGGTATTGCAGAAAGCTTTAAGCCAGAAGATATTGTAGGGCAACAAGTATCTGTATTGGTAAACTTAGCACCTAGAAAATTGAGAGGAGTAGAGAGTCAGGGAATGATTTTAATGACAGATACCAAAGACGGAAAATTGGCTTTTGTACAACCATCAACAGAAAATGTAGCAAACGGTTCTCAGGTAAGTTAGTTTTTGAGTAAACCTGTTCAATGCATTAGGTTAGATTGCAATATTGAAGTTTATAAATCAAAAATCCCTGTTGAAAATTCAACAGGGATTTTTGATTTATAGTGTTTCCATTGGTTTATTAAAATTTTACAGCAGTTCCAGAAGCAGTTACCATAAGCATACCACCAGATTTTCCTAAAGTTTCATAATCAAGGTCTACCCCAACAATAGCATTGGCACCTAGTTTTCTAGCTTCCTGGGTCATTTCATTTAAAGCCGTTTCTTTAGCCTCTCTTAAAACCCTTTCGTAAGAGCTAGATCTACCTCCAATAACATCGGTAATTTTTGCAAAAAAATCTTTTAGAAAATTAGCACCAATAATGGTCTCACCAGTAACAATGCCGCAATATTGTGTTATTTTATGAGTTTCTACGGTGTTTGTTGTTGTTACAATCATACCTAACTATTTTTTTCGTTATTTATATCTGGATTTTTTGTTCTTGGGGTATTAGAGCTCTCATTAACTTTATTAGCTGCTACCAAACTTGTAACCATGTCGTTTAGCATAGAGCTGGCTGCATTAGGGTTGTTAGGTAATAAAATAAGGTTGCTATTGGTATCAGAACCTATAGATTGTAAAGTGTCGTAATGTTGTGTAATAACAATTAAAGCAGAAGCTTCTTGTGAGTTGATTCCTGCTTGGTTTAAAACATCAACAGACTCTTCTAAACCACGAGCAATTTCTCTTCGTTGATCGGCAATACCCTTTCCTTGCAAGCGTTTGCTTTCAGCCTCAGCTTTGGCACGTTCTACAATTAAAATACGTTGCGCATCCCCTTCAAATTGTGCAGCTAATTTTTCACGTTCGGCAGCATTAATTCTATTCATAGCCTCTTTTACCTGTGTATCAGGATCAATATCGGTAACCAGTGCTTTTACAATATCGTATCCATAATCTAACATAGATTCTTTTAATTCACGTTTGATAGCCTGTGCGATATCATCTTTTTTCTCAAAAACATCGTCTAGTTTCATTTTAGGAACTTCGGCTCTTACAGTATCAAAAACATAAGCTGTAATTTGATCATGCGGGTTTTGGAGTTTGTAAAAAGCATCGTATACTTTTTCACGTAAAATTTGAAATTGTACAGATATTTTTAGTTGAACAAAAACATCGTCTTTAGTTTTTGTTTCAACAATAACATCTAGTTGCTGAATTTTTAAACTAACACGACCAGAAATTTTATCAATCAAAGGAATTTTAATTTGTAGACCTGATTGGCGAATGCTTTGAAACTTTCCAAACCGTTCTACAATAGCTGTTGTTTGTTGTTGTACAGTAAAAAGACCTAAAGATATAATTAGGATAATTGGGACTATAAAAATAAGAGTTGACATAGTGATTTTTTTGGTGAACAGTAAAAATATATAAAACTAAGTTTAGAAGTTCGTTTTTTTTAAAAAGAACTTGTAAGAGGTTTAATCATTGGTTAGTTTTGCACGAAATTTTAAAAAATATATTATGAAAAATTTAATAGTAGTTGCGGTTGTTTTTTTAACTGTTTTTAGTACAAGCGCACAAGAAAAGGGTGATATAGAATTTGGAGTGAACTTAGGGTATAACATATCGAATGTGACTTCTGAAAATACATCAACAAGTTCAAAGGGAGGAATAAATATAGGTGCTTCAGGAGAATATTTCTTTTCAGACCGTTGGGGTATTAATTTTCAACTTATTTATGACCAAAAAGGTTGGGCAGATGGTTTTGTTATTCCTGAAGGGAGTTCAGATATGATAATAACAGATTTTAGAGTAAGTTATTTGACAATTCCACTTACTGCAAATTTACATTTTGGTAAGTCAAAGGGTTGGCATTTTAACTTTGGACCATATGTTGGTTTTTTAATTAATGCGGAGGTAGGCCATGAAGACATGGATGTTAAGGATGCTTTTGCTACAACTGATTTTGGTTTGGCCTTAGGTATAGGTTATAAATTTAGGTTATCTGAAAAAACTAAATTAGTATTAGATTACCAATCACAGTCAGGTTTTTCTAATGCTTTTGACGAGAATTCTACTACAACAATAAGAAATGGAAGATCTAGTTTTAATTTAGGTTTGTTATTTGATTTATAGTTGAATAAAATTATTGAATCATAATTAATAGAGCATATCTTTTATTTTTAGATATGCTTTTTATTTGTGGTATATTTACTTTTTAATAGACAATTATGAAAAAGGTTTTATACGGTTTTTTAGGCTTTATAGTTTTAGGGATTGCACTTTATTTTACAGTTATTTATTTTGTAATATTTAGTGAAGGATATAGAGCAGGGCAATTAGTTAAAGTGACTCATAAAGGATTGATTTTTAAAACCTGGGAAGGAGAGATCAGTCAAGGAGTTTCAGATGCTCAAATTTTTAGATTTTCGGTAGAAGATAATGAAGAAGAAGTAATTGAAGATTTAAAAAACTTACAAGGAAAAATGGTAAAGCTAACCTATAAAGAGCGGTTTTCAACATTCCCTTGGTGGGGAGATACAAAGTATTATATAACCGATGTAGAAGAAGTTGTAGAGAATAATTTTGATATTATAGAGTAACAAGAATCCCAAACTTTAAGTTTGGGATTCTTGTTTTACAACCAACTTTTTTAATTCAAACAAAAATTATATTCCATTAAATCGATAGAGAGTTTTTTAAAACTTTCATAAGGTTTTAAAGAAAATAGGTTTGTAAGTTCAGAGAGTTCCTCTTTGGTAAAGGTAATGTCAAGCGTTTTATTTGCTGTAGGAACATGCACTTTATAACATTCGCATTTAGGGTTTTCTTTTAAGTGTTTTCCATAAAGAGTATTGAGTCGAATAATATAGTTCGTAAACCTATCATATCCTTCTAAAGATAAATTAAAGCAGAGGTTTTTATAAGTTATTTGATATTCGTTTAGGTAGGTATGTTTTGAAACAATTCCATTAAAAGTTTTGTTTATAATTTGCAATTCATTCTCCATAAACATATTGTTTTTAATTTCTAATCTAAACAAAGATAATATTATTTATAATAAATCTAAATAAAAACAATTATTTTGTTTTCATAGGTTAAGTTGTTTGCAACATTAGTATTTTTGCAGTTCAGTAATTTGTACTACTATGATTGATATTCAAAAAATAAGAAAGGATTTTCCAATACTAAATGAACAGGTAAACGGAAAGCCATTGGTGTATTTTGACAATGCCGCAACAAATCAGAAACCACAAGCTGTTATTGATGCAATTGTAAATTATTATACAAAAATTAACGCAAATATACATAGAGGAGTACATACCCTAAGTCAAGTAGCTACAGATGCGTATGAAGAAGCAAGGTTAAAAGTTCAAAAACATTTTAATGCTAAAAAACCTTTTGAAATTATTTTAACAGCAGGAACTACGCACAGTATTAATATTGTAGCAACAGGTTTTACTTCACTTTTAAAAGAAGGAGATGAGGTAATTGTTTCTGCTTTAGAACACCATTCAAACATAGTACCTTGGCAAATGTTATGTGAAAGAACAGGAGCTATTTTAAAGGTAATCCCTATCAATGAAGAAGGAGAGCTTTTAATGGATGTTTATGATGAATTAATTTCAAACAAAACAAGAATTGTATTTGTAAATCATGTTTCCAATGCTTTAGGAACTATAAATCCAATTGAGTACATTATAGAAAAAGCACATAGTGTAGGAGCTGCTGTGTTGATTGATGGTGCACAAGCTTGTCCACATATAAAGCCTGATGTACAAGAATTGGATGTAGATTTTTACGTAGCCTCCGCACATAAGTTGTGTGGACCTACTGGAGTAGGGGTTTTGTATGGAAAAGAAGAATGGTTAAATAAATTGCCGCCTTACCAAGGAGGAGGTGAAATGATTGAAACCGTAACATTTGAAAAAACAACTTATGCAGGGTTGCCTCATAAGTTTGAAGCAGGTACACCTAACATAGCAGGAGGAATTGCTTTTGGAGTAGCCTTGGATTATATGAATGCTATAGGTTTTGAAACTATTGCCGCTTA
Source organism: Flavicella sp. (assembly GCA_965243265.1). Classification (GTDB taxonomy): domain Bacteria; phylum Bacteroidota; class Bacteroidia; order Flavobacteriales; family Flavobacteriaceae; genus Flavicella. Next base: position 235,666 of record CBDEUL010000005.1, on the reverse strand, counting down.
TGAGAATGAGTTGTTAGAGTATGGAACAGAAAAGTTACTAGAAATAGAGGGATTAAAAATTTATGGAACTTCTCAAAAGAAAGCAGCTGTAATATCTTTTAATTTAGAAGGTATACATCCTTTCGATGTAGGTAGTATTTTAGATAAGTTGGGAGTAGCAGTTAGAACAGGGCACCATTGTGCACAACCGATTATGAATTTTTATGAAATACCAGGTACTGTAAGAGCCTCTTTTGCTTTCTACAATACAAAAGAAGAAATAGATATTTTTGTAGCAGCTGTTAAAAAAGCACAAATGATGTTGAGCTAGTAGCTCATAATTTTATAAAAAATAAAGGCTTCTCAATAGAGAAGCCTTTATTTTTTTAGGTTGTATTGGTTTTACAAGTTTATTGTAAATGAAAGAGCAATATCATCCCACACTTTACTTTGGTGGTAGGTTCCACAAACTACATCTAGTTTTTCCAATGCATCTGTCCAATCTGTAAACACAGTCATATCGTCTATTGTACCTGTTAGAGTTAATTCAGTATCTGTTAAATCAATAGTAAAGGTTGCTGTTTCTTTTTCAGAGTTAATTTCAAATTCTACAATAGCCTCATTTGCTGTATAACTAACAATTTTAGCATTTATTTTATCCGAGAAAAAACTGAAAAAATAACGCATATTAGAGTTCTTTTCACCAGGTCCAAGACTTACTGTTTCTGTATCAATTTCTACAGTAGCACCTTCTAAAAGATCTAAAGATGTTGTAGCACTATTGTTTAATTGAACAGTAATATCATCAAAAGTTCCGCTAACAGCAGCTCTTGATGTTGGGTATTTATAAGCAGTCCACCTTAATGTGGTTGTTTTGGTGGGTTGTTCTCCATCACTTGTTAAAATAGTTGCAAATTCATCAAACAAAGCTATTTCAGCTTCGGTAAGTGTTTGCTCTGCACTTTCAGGAGGCATGATACTAGTATCGGTAGCATGAATTCTTTCAAGGATTTGAGAAATGGAATTTTTTGTTTTTTCAAAAGTATCGTAACGACTGTCTCCAGATAAATGATAGTTGTGACAAGAAATACACTGTGTATCTATAACAGGTTTTAATGAGTTGTTATAAAAAGCTTCTGCTTCAGTATCATTTGTTTCGTAAACTTCTTCAGCAGATTGGCTTTCACACCCAACAATAAAAGTCATTGATAAGAGTAATATCCCTATTCGTTTTGTAATTCGCATCTTATTAAATTTAATTCTTCAAACATATCATCATAGGCACTATATTCACCTACTATAGTTACAATATCGTTTTCAGAAAGATTTGAGTTTTTTGCATTAATAATCATATCACATTTAACAACTCCATCAAGAATAACTGTGAGGCTTTGGTCACCTGTTTCTTTATTAGTTGCTTTTTCTATAGAGGATACTTTTCCCTGTAAAGTTAAAATTTGATTGTAAATTTCTTTTGCTGCTTTATCAGGGTTTTCTTTATAAAAATTATAAAACTCTAAAGCATTTGAGGTTATAAAAGTTTCTTTTTGGAGTACACTTTTATGGGGTTTATTGTATTGATAAATAGCATATCCAATGGTAAAAACACCTAAGATAATTGATAGAAGAATTGTCTTTTTAAGCATTATTTGTAAGTTACGTTTACTTTAACTTTTACATTTTTAGAAATTTTTTCCTTTACTACTTTAGGAACTTTGATAGAGTATTCTTCTAAATTTATACGGAAGTTACTATCAAGAGTTATTGTTTTATTTTCATTAACGGTAATCGTTGCAATAACATTTAATGGGTTTGTAACACCGTGAAAAATCATTTTCCCGTTAATTTTAACATCTGAATAAGTTCCAACTTTATTAAATCGTACGTGTTTAGAAATAATTTCTCCTTTGTATTTTGCAGTAGGGAATTTTTCAGATTCTACATACTTTTCATTAAAGTGCTCTTCCATAAGTGCTTTGTCAAACTTGTAAGACTTCATAATTACATTAAAAGCAACTTTATTTTTATCTGTTAATAGAATACTGGCAACTTGATTGTTTCTGGCAGTAAAAGTTTCTATAGGTGTTTTTGATACAAAGGATGAAAAACCGTTTCTAGCAATTCTTTTTTGACCAAAAGCAACTGTTGTAAGGAGGCAAAGCCCTATGATATAAAAATATTTTCTCATTATTTTCTTAGATTAAAAGCTCTTAAAATGCTGAATCCAAAGTTTATGTTTCTTCCATTGAAAAACGGAGGATTGTCGTTGATGGCAAATTTACCAGGGTGCAATGCATAGGCATTTGAAAGGAATAACTGAAAAACATGTCCTCCTGTTTCAATATCTACCCCAAAAGTTAGAGCATCATGAGAAGGATCATAGGTTTCAAATCTATTCAGAGTTCTAAAGTATTCTACGTTGATAGATGTAGATTTTGTAATAAGGTAACGCCCTCCAACCCCTATTGAAATAACATCGTTTGGATCTTCAATATTGTCAGTTAAGTTTATGTGTACCCAGGTAGGAGAAAGTTGAAGTGATAATTTATCGTTCATTTTCCTACTAATAAGTATTTGGTTTACATAATCTAACCTTCCTTTAAAATAGTCGTCTCTTTCTTCAGGAAAATATTCACGTGTTTTAATGTCAATAGAAGCGTAGTAAGATAAACTTATTGGCATTTCTGACTTTATAGTTTGTCTAAGTAGTGTGAATTTAGAAGATAAAGAATAAGTTTTATCAGGCTTATTAGAACGTATCAGTCCTAGTTGAATTTTATCTGTAAGCCCATATTCAAAACTGAAGTGCATGTTTAATATATCATCTAAACCAAAGAAATTATCAATACCATTAATTTTTCCAAACATATGGGAAATTCTAAAATGTAATTGATCTTTTCGAACACGCTCAGTTGATTGTCCTAACATTAATCGTGTAGATTTAAAAGCGGCAATTACTTCGTCTGAAGTTTCTGTTTCAGAAATAGCATCTAATTCGGCAAACAAATCATCATCATCTCCCTGTCCATTCATAAAAGAAAATGAGAGTAAAAGCGTTAAGATTACTAGTTGCTTAATAGATAAAAAGCGGTTTGTTTGTTGTTTGGTTTCTAAAAAGAACATTTGGTTTTTTTATGCAACAGGTGTTGCTTTAGTTGGTGATTGCGTATAAAACTACAATTTTTAGATTAAATACGACGTTTTTATCTTGTATTTTTGATTTGCTAGCTGATTAAAAGGTTTATTTTCTGCCAAAGTCAGCAGGAATCTCACCCCAAGCTTTGGTTTCCCATTTTAAAATTGGGTTTTTATAAGAGTTGTTTTTTAACCAAGATTCTGCCCTTTTAATAAGGTTAAATAAAGCTTCTGTTTCTGGATTTAGAGGTAGTTTGGTTTTACATTTTTTTTGATGAACCCAAGAAATTGCTATTTTAGAATCTGAATAAATAGGCATTTCAGGTTGCTTTTTTTGCTGCAACCAGGCCAAGCCATGTACAAGTGCTAAAAATTCACCAATATTATTAGTTCCCTGTTTGTAAGGTCCTTGTATAAAAAGTTGAGTTGTTGTACTTGTGGCAACACCCCTATATTCCATTAAACCTGGGTTTCCACTACAGGCGGCATCTACAGCAATACTATTTAAAAGAGGTTTTCCATAGGCAGCCTTTTCTACGTTAGAAAGTTGTTTTTTCTTAGTGTTTAGCCCTTTGTAATCTTCATAAGTAGCCTTAAAAGCTTTTTCAGCGAGTTCTTTGTCTGCAAAAGATTTGTATTTGGCATTAGGATATCCATCAATATGTTTTTTACAAACATTCCAAGAAGTAAAAACTCCTCGTTGTTTGCCTTCCCATATTACGTAGTATTTTTTAGCCAAAATAAATTTTAAATGTATTGTTACGTTATGCGTTTGTGACTGTTTTTTCTATTACCTCAGGAAAATGAGCATATTCTAATTTGTGAATATTAGCTGCGATGTCTTCAGGAGTATCTGTTTTTAAAACAGGTGTTGTTGCTTGAAAAATAGTAGCACCTTCATCATAATTTTCATTTACATAATGAATTGTAATTCCTGTTTCTGTTTCGTTTTGCTTTTTAACAGCATTGTGGACATGCATTCCATACATTCCTTTACCTCCAAATTTAGGTAGTAAAGCAGGGTGAATATTGATGATTTTATTAGGAAAAGAATTAATAATGGCCTCAGGTACTTTTAATAAGAAACCAGCAAGGATAACATAATCAGCATTTTCCTTTAAAAAATCTAAAACAGTATTTTCTTCAAAAAACTCATTTTTGGTAAACGATTTATTGTAAACTTTTAGGTTTTTAGCTCTTTCAAGAACTTTAGCATCCTTTTTATTACTTAAAACAGCAGTAATTTTGATGTTTTTATTTTCTGAGAAATAACGAATAATATTTTCGGCATTTGAACCAGATCCAGAAGCAAGAATAACGAGTTTTTTCATTGTAAATAGAAAGTTTTTGTAGCTACAAAAGAAATAATAAAAATTAATAAAACAGATGCTTACAAAAAAAATTAAAGATATTTTTTTACATTAGTAATCACATTTTTGTGGTAAATCCATTTTTTAATTGAAAGTTTATTATTTTTGCCACGATTTAAAATTTAAAATTAAAAAAATTATGTCAGACATTGCATCAAGAGTAAAAGCAATCATCGTTGATAAATTAGGCGTTGACGAAAATGAAGTAACTGCTGAAGCAAGCTTCACAAATGATTTAGGAGCAGATTCATTAGATACTGTTGAGTTGATTATGGAATTCGAAAAAGAATTTGATATCCAAATCCCAGACGATCAAGCAGAAAACATCGGAACTGTAGGTCAAGCAATTAGCTATATTGAAGAAGCAAAAAAGTAATACTTTTATGGAATTAAAGCGAGTAGTAATAACTGGACTTGGTGCATTGACGCCAATCGGAAATAATATTGAAGAATATTGGAATGGACTAGTAAATGGTGTTAGCGGAGCTGCGCCCATAACTAATTTTGATGCTGCCAAGTTCAAAACTCGTTTTGCTTGTGAATTAAAAGATTTCGATGTAAATCAATTCATCAACAGAAAAGAGGCTAGAAAAATGGATAAGTTTACTCAGTATGCAATGGTTGCATCTGATGAGGCTATTCAAGATTCTGGATTGGATGTTGAAAAGATTGATAAAGATCGTGTTGGGGTAATTTGGGGTGCCGGAATTGGAGGAATTGATACATTTGAACAACAAGTGTTAGAGTTTGCTGCAGGAGATGGAACACCAAAATTTAACCCTTTTTTCATTCCTAAAATGATTGCAGATATTGCACCAGGAATGATTTCTATTAAAAATGGTTTTAGAGGACCAAACTTTACAACTGTATCAGCTTGTGCCTCTTCAGCAAATGCTTTAATAGATGCTTTAAACTATATCCGTTTAGGATATGCTGATGTAATTGTTTCAGGAGGTTCTGAGGCAGCAATTACACAATCAGGTATGGGAGGTTTTAACGCCTTACATGCATTGTCTACTAGAAATGATGATCCTAAATCAGCATCAAGACCTTTTGACAAAAACCGTGAAGGTTTTGTAATGGGAGAAGGTGCAGGAGCATTGATATTAGAAGAATACGAACACGCAAAAGCGCGTGGAGCTAAAATTTATGCAGAAATTGCAGGAGCAGGACTTTCAGCAGATGCACACCATTTAACAGCACCTCATCCAGAAGGATTAGGAGCTAAGAACGTGATGTTGAATTGTTTGAAGGACGCTGGAGTTTCTATAGAAGAAGTTGATGCTATCAATGTTCATGGAACATCGACTCCGCTTGGAGATATTGCAGAAACAAAAGCAATTAAAGATGTTTTTGGAGAAGCAGCATACGGTATCAATATCAATTCTACAAAATCTATGACAGGTCACTTGTTGGGTGCTGCTGGAGCTATTGAAGCAATTGCTTCGGTATTAGCTATGAAGCATGGAATTGTTCCTCCAACAATAAATCATGAAACACATGATGAAAGAATAGACGAAAAGTTAAATCTTACTTTGAATAAGGCTCAAAAGAGAGATATTAAAGTAGCGATGAGTAATACTTTTGGTTTTGGAGGTCACAATGCTTGTGTTTTAATTAAAAAAATAGATTAGGTAGCTTTTGAAAAAACTCATTCGTAAAATAATAAAGCCTCGGATAAAAGACGAGAAAGAGTTTTACGAAGAGTTAAAAAGCCTATTAGGGTTTAAACCTAAAAACTTAGAACTTTACAAAACAGCTTTTACACACAGATCAGTTAAGGTTGTTGATAAACATGGTAATACCGTTAACTACGAACGATTAGAGTTCTTGGGAGACGCTATGCTGGGAGCAATTATTGCTGCTTTTTTGTACGAGAGTGTACCTGAAGGAAACGAAGGATACCTAACTCAAATGAGGTCAAAAATTGTTAGTAGGAAGCAGTTAAATGATTTAGGTCAAAAACTGAACTTAATTCGCTTTGTTAAAAGTTCTATTTCTATAAATCGCATAGGAGTAAATATTCACGGAAATATATTTGAAGCACTTGTTGGTGCTATATATTTAGATAGAGGGTATTTAAAATGTAAAAATTTTATAGAAAAAAAGGTTGTAGATCACTATATAGATATATCTACTTTAGAAAACAAAATTACCAGTTATAAAGGAATTGTTATTGAATGGTGTCAAAAAACTAAAAAGAAATTGGTTTTTGATAGCTATGAAGATTCTGGAAATGAGTCAATAAGGCATTATAGCGTTCGGTTAACGATTGATGGAGTTATGATTTCTAAAGGAAGGTCTACTTCCAAAAAGAAGGCAGAAGAAATAGCTGCAAAGAGAGTTTACTTTATTCATAAAGAGAATATTCAGAAGATATTACAATAGCTAAAACGTTTTCGTATATTTTTCTCTACCATAGCAAAACAATAATTAACTTAGCAATTCCGTTGTTAGTCTATAAAACTACATATGTGTTAATTGTATGTGGTTGATTATCAATGGAAAATGTGGGTTTAGGTACTAAATTAGAGATCTTATGCAAGTACATTCATTAGAGTTAGATGATTTTACTGACATTGATTATGTGCTAATAAGTATTCATACAGGGCTTGAAGATTATAAATTAGCCTATTTATTAAACAAACATTTAAACACCTTTTTTGAAAAATCTAAAAATTCATTAGATTTTAAGGAAGGAGAGCAGAATGTGTCATTTTCTATTTATAGTTATGAAGATGAACCAAGTTTTAACAATTGGTATTTGATTTCTAATAAATACCAAGGAGTTTCTAGAAAAACTATAAAAAATGGGTTGTTTGAAACAGCAAATGAAGTGTTTGATAGAACCTTATATTTGATCCCAGAAAAGAAAAAAACGGATTACTTTGTTAAAATCGAAGGAGATTTTAACGCAGAGCAGTTAAGTAAGACAATAGATAAAATAAAAAACATTAATCAAGTTGTAACCTCTTATTCTGTAGATATTACAACATTAAAATCTAAAGATTTTTTAATTTTTTAAATTATGCCAAATACTAAAAAAACGAAAATTGTTGCAACCTTAGGACCAGCAATTAACAACAGAGAAACTCTTAAGCAGTTGATGATTTCAGGTGTGAATGTTTTCAGAATAAACTTTTCTCATGCAGACTATGAAGATTGTAAAGAACGAGATTGTACAGTTAGATTAGAGAAATCAACGCAGAGAACTTGGTTTCCATGTTGCTATGTTTAGCCGATTTACAAGGACCAAAACTTAAGAGTTGGTGTTATGGAAGAGGGCGTTGTGTCTAAATGAGCCTGGAGATGAATTTACGTTTACTACTGAAGAGTGTGCCTATTGGAACAAAAGAGAAGGCTTTTATGACCTATGAGAACGTTTTCCTAAAGACGTAAAAAAAGGAGAGCAAATTTTAGTTGACGACGGAAAGTTATTATTTGAGGTTATTGAAACAAATGGAAACGTAACACTGTTAACAACCAGAGTGGTTGTTGGAGGTGGACCTTTAAAATCTAAAAAAGGAGTGAACCTTCCCAAATACAGCATATTTCCTTACCAGCCTTAACAGACAAGGATGTGAAAGGATGCTGTTTTTGCATTGAGCATTAGAAGTTGACTGGATAGCATTATCATTTGTAAGTAACCCACGGAAGATTTGAGAATGATATACGCGATTTAATTAGAGAAAACTCAGATACATTCAGAATATAGAGTTCCCGAGTAATTGCTAAAATAGAAAAGCCAGAAGCTGTTAGAAAATATTGATGCTATTAATCCCTTATTGTGATGGATTGATGGTTGCTCGTGGAGATCTAGGAGTAGAAATCCCTATGGCAAGAGGTTCCTTTAATTCAAAAAATGATTAGTAAGAAAGAGCAAAAGCAGGCTAAGGATTCCAGTGATTATTGCTACACAAATGATGGAAACAATGATTGAAAACCAAGTTCCAACAAGAGCAGAGGTAAATGATGTAGCAAACTCTATTATGGATGGTGCTGATGCAGTAATGTTATCTGGAGAAACTTCAGTAGGAGCTTTCCCTAATGACGTTATTCAAAAAATGCGTGAAATTATCATTGGTGTTGAACATTCACCGTTAATTGAAGTGCCTAGAAATGCACCTAAATTATCTTCTTCAGAGCGTTACGTATCTGATGCAGTATGTCACCAAGCAGCAATAATGGCTGGTAATGTAGATGCAAAAGTAATTTCTACTTTAACATTTTCAGGATACACAGCATGTCAAATTTCAGCATGGAGACCAGCATCTCATATTTTGGCTTTCTCACCAAATAAAAGAGTATTATCTATGTTGAATTTATACTGGGGAGTAAAAGCAAGATATTACAACAATGAAGAAGCTACAACACACCAAACAATTAAAGAGGTGAATGAAGTAGCTGTTGAAAGAGGAGTTGCTTCTAAAGGAGATTTAATCATTAACTTAAACTCTACACCAGTAGAAGAAAGAGGAATGGTAAATACTTTACGTGTGACTACAGTAGACTAATTTATTTTAGCATATTTATATAAAAAAGCCCATGAATTTAATTTATGGGTTTTTTTATTGTGAAAAATTTAGGAAAATATCTGTAAAAAAGATGTATATTTAGGATTCTCATAAAAAATATATAATGGCTATAAAAAATTTTAAGGCTCCTGCTCAAAAAGAAGGGAAGCCAAATACGAAAGATATCTTAGTATCAAAGTACATGACTACAGCATTGATTACTTTTAAACCAGAACAATCTGTTTTAGAGGTCATGGAGATTTTAATTAAAAATAAGATTTCAGGAGGTCCCGTCGTCGGTGAGAATAAAGAATTGTTAGGAATCATTTCAGAAGGAGATTGTATGAAACAGGTCTCTGAAAGTAGGTACTATAATTTACCGATGAATGATTTTCGTGTAGATAAGTTTATGGTAACAGATGTAGATACAATTACACCTGATATGACTATTTTTGACGTAGCTAGTTTGTTTTACTCAACAAATAGAAAACGTTTCCCTGTGCTTTTAAATGGAGAATTGGTAGGTCAAATAAGTCGTAGAGATGTTTTAAAAGCAGCATTGACAATAAATGACTAAAATTGTTTTGTCAATCTTTCTTAATCAATAAGAAAAAACCACCCTCTAAAGGTAAATAACCTTGATTGTATACATAAAAATAAGTATTTCCTGTTTTTGTAGTATATAAGGAAGTAAATAAATTAAAATTAAATCCCAAATCAGTTAATTTCTGTTTTGGGATTTTTGTTTTCCCAGAAGGGTTTAATTCTATCAGTATTTTATAATTTTTTTTAAGCCTATTATTAGTATTTCTAATTAGGTTTTTGGTATCTGTATCCACTTTATTATTAAACGTATTCCTACAATAATCAGAACAAAATTTTTTGTCAGATCTACCAGAGAACTCTTCACCACATTCTAAACATTCTTTTTTCATAAGTTTTTATTTATATAGAAAGATACGATAAATATCCGTTTGTAAACGACTACAATTGCTTACATACGAAAGTAAGTATTTAGCAGTCGATTGTTTTTTATAGTCAGTTGTTTCTTTGCAGTGTTGAGTTTAGGTAAAAGGAGAACTCACTATTAGATAATTTAAAATATATATGTTATGCAAAATTTAAGAAACAAAGTACAGTTAATCGGACGTTTAGGAGACAACCCAGAAGTAGTTGATTTAGATTCAGGAAAAAAATTAATCAAGTTTTCAATGGCAACAAATGAGGTTTATAAAAACTCAAAAGGAGAGAAAGTTGAAGAAACCCAATGGCACAATTTAATAGCTTGGAATAAGACTGCAGAGATTGTAGAGCGTTTTGTTAAAAAAGGTGATGAGATAGGAATAGAAGGTAAATTGACAAGCCGTAATTATGTAGATAAAGATGGTAATAAAAGGTATGTTACAGAAGTTGTTGTGAATGAAGTTTTATTGTTTTCAAATTAATTTTTACAACAAATTTTTAAAAAAATTAGAACAGAATTCCTTAAAAAGGGGTTCTGTTTTTTTTTGTAAAATTAAGGTTATGTGATAATTATCATCTAAACAACTATGTTTATGATGTATTTTCGTTTTCTATAAAATACTTTTTAGTCTTTTAATAGCTGAATCAATGAAAATTCAAAGAGAAAACACAGTAGCAGAAATTGTAACAAGAAATATTAAAACAGCAGACGTTTTTAAAAAACATGGAATTGATTTTTGTTGTGGAGGTGGGGTTTCTTTAGAAAAAGTGTGCACAAAGAAAGCATTAGATTATGAGGCTTTAAGAAAAGAGCTTTTACAGGTAGATGCAATAGAAACGCACTCTAATGATTATACACAATGGGAGTTGTCTTTTCTTGTGGACTATATTGTTCAAGAGCATCATGCCTATGTAACAGAAAGCATTGTTCTTATTTATGAATATGTAACTAAAGTAGCCAAGGTTCACGGACATCATTACAAAGAGCTGTTAGAAATACAAAATACTTTTTTAGAAGTTGCTAGAGAATTGACATTTCATATGGAAAAGGAAGAAAAAGTATTGTTTCCCTATATAAAAAAGCTAGAGCAAGCTAAAAAAGAAGGAAAGCAAATTGAAGCACCTATATTTAAAACTGTTTCAAATCCAATTGAAGCTATGGAAATTGAACATGAGAATACAGGCACACTTTTTAAGAAAATAGCGGTTTTGTCAAATAATTATACCCCTCCAGAAAATGCCTGTAATACGTTTAGGGCATTGTATGCAAAACTAAGAGAATTTGAAGAAAATTTACATCAACACATTCATTTAGAAAATAATATTGTACACCCAAGAGCAAAAAAGTTGGAAGCGCAATTTGTTTAAAATATAAATGTAAAACCAAACAAGACAACATATGGATACTGTAAATGAACACAAAGGGAAACAATTATCAAAAAAATCAATTGTAATTTGGAGAGTAGTACAAATTCTGGTTTGGCTTGTGGGGTTGGCTATAGTATTCAATTTAATTTTTTTCCCCACAGTAGGTATCCATCTTTTTTGGAATATTTTAATACCTGTTGCACCAGTACTTTTAGTAGTGGGAGTCGGTGTTTGGAGGAATGTGTGTCCTATGGCATCTAATGCTCTTTTCTTTAGACATATAGGTTTGGCTAAAAAGAAAAAATTATCAACAGCACAAATAGGTAAGTTAAATTTTATAGCCGTGTTAGCTTTGTTTTTAGTCGTTCCGTTAAGGCATGCTATTTTTGATACTAATGGACCAGCTACGGCTATATTGATAGCAGTCTTGGTGGCTGTTTTTATTATTATGGGTGTATTCTTTGAATGGAAAAGCGGTTGGTGTTCAGGCTTATGCCCTGTACATCCCGTAGAAAAACTATATGGGTTAAACAATAGGCTGTCTTTGCCCAATGCACACTGTAGTAGTTGCCATCGTTGTGTAACACCCTGTCCAGATTCAACCTCAAGAATAAGTCCTATGTCATCAAAAAAGACATTTTTTCATAAAGCATCAGGTTTTCTTATGGTAGGAGCCTTTCCTGGATTTGTATGGGGATGGTTTCAAGTGCCAGATTATACAGAAGCAATAAGTTTAGAGCAGTTTATTTCAGTATATACAATGCCCTTAGTTGGTTTTATTGTATCTAGTATTCTGTTTTTAGTATTGGAAAAAATTATAAAAAAGAGAACATTGATTGCCTTGTTTTCTGCAGCAGCAGTTTCTTGTTATTATTGGTTTAGATTACCTGCCCTAGTGGGATTTGGGGTTTTCCCAGGGGATGGAATGTTAATTGATTTAACTGCTATAATACCAGAATGGATGTTAACAATAACTGTTGTTATGACCACAATTTTCTTTTTCTGGTGGATTGTTGTAAGAAAGCAAACCAAAATAAGTTGGGTTACCAGACCAGCTTATGCTGTTGTGTCAAAAAACAAACGCTAGTTTTATAGCGTTTGTTTTTATTACAAATCAATAACATCAATAGAGTTTCTGTGTAGTTTTATTTTATGTTCATTTTCTAACTTTTTTAAAAGTCTAGAAATTACAACTCTGGAAGTATGTAAATCATAAGCAATATCTTGGTGCGTTGTTTTTATAATGGCACCATTATTTACCATTGCTTTGTCTTTAAGGTACTTTAACAAACGTTCGTCCATTTTTAAGAAAGCGAGAGAATCTATAGCCTCTAACATTTCTTTCATTCTAGATTGATAACTTAGTAGAATAAAGTTTTGCCATGTTTTGTATTTTCCAATCCACTCACCCATTTTTTGAACCGGAATCATAACTAAACGAGTGTTGGTTTCAGCAACCGCTCTAATTTCACTTTTACTATCACCAAGGCAACAAGTAAGTGTCATAGCACAAGTATCACCATGCTCTAAAAAATATAGAATCAGTTCATCACCATTAGTATCCTTTCTAAGGATTTTAATAGCACCGTGAATTAATAAAGGCATAAACTTTATATAATTTCCGATTTCAATAACAGTTTCACCAGCATTGAGGTCTTTAACCATTCCAACTTCGTTGATCTCTTCAAGCAAAGCATCTTCAAATAAGTAACCGTAATTTGTTTTAAGTTCTTTAAGCATAGGGTTTTTCCTTAATGATGTAAAGATAGAAAATTCAATTTTTAAGACTCTTGTTTTTCTTTAAAGATAAAATGAAGATAAAAATACCTTTTTTTGTTATATTTGTGAGCTAAACCACTTCAGACTATGCTTTCTAATGCTTGTAAATACGCAATTCGATCTATTTTATATTTAGGTATTCATACTGATGACTCTAAAAAAATAGGAGTAAAAATTATTGCAGACGAGTTAGAAACTCCTCAACCTTTTTTGGCGAAACTATTACAGCAATTGACGAAGAGTAAATTGGTATCCTCTACAAAAGGTCCTAATGGTGGATTTTACCTAAGTAAAGAAAATAAAGAAAACTCTATTTGGGATATTGTTGAAAATATTGATGGCTTAGATAAATTTGATCAATGTTTTTTAGGCTTGGCAAAATGTGAAGATAAAAACCCTTGTCCTGTTCATTTTATAGCTTCCCCTTTTAAAAAGAAAATTTTAGAAAATTTTAGAGACAAAACAATTTTAGAATTTACTGATGAAATTCAAACTTCAGGAAAAGTAATTACTTTAAAAGAGTTTGATATTTTAAAGTCAGAATAGTTTGGAAAATAGCTCTTCGGAATTATTCAAAGAGATATTTAGTTGTCAGGTCGAGTATTTCAGATAGCTGAGCCTGTCGAAGCTAGAAGGGTGTATCGAGACCATTTTGGGTGTTTTTATTGTGATGGCTGAGTTTGTCGAAGTCAGGAAAAACATGTCGGTTCGAGTGAAAAGCTAAAAGAATTTAATATCGAGAACTTATTTTAAGAACATTTGATTTAGATTACTTTTAAAGTTATGGATTATTTGATGTAAAAAAATACAGCAACATATTTTTAAGCTGTGGTTTCCACAATTTCCAATTGTGATTTCCATTTTCTACACGTTCTACTTTTAACTCATAGTTTTTTCTTTGTAGAATTTTAATCATGGGTATATCTTGTCCTTCGGTGTCTTTTCCTGTTCCGTAGCTTAGGTATATTTTCAAGTCCTTTTTTTTGTTTTTGGCAAAGTTTCTATAAATATCTTTACAGGGATGAAATGCAGGTGATTGCATGGCAACATTTTTAAAATAAGAGGTTGCTTCATTTCCAATATAGGCAGCTGCCAGCCCACCAAAAGACAAACCAAGAATTGTTCTGTCTTTTCTATCAGAACTTATAGGGTATCTTGCCTCTATAGTAGGAATAAATTCTTTTGTAAAGAAACTGATGAAATTAGGGTTACATAAAAATAGTTCTTGACGCACATTTTTTCCCTTTTGATAGCCGTCTTTAGGTGTTAAAAAAATAGCAGCAACAGGTTTTATCGTGTTGTTAACAATAAGACTGTCTAAAAGTTTTGGCAAGTTTCCTAAGTCTATGTATTTATGGCCATCATTGATGTAGATAACCGGTAATTTTTTGGTGATTTTTTCAATAGGAGGTAGGTATACTTTGTAGCTTAGTTTTTTATGTAAGACATCACTGGTGATTACTTTTGCAGAAGACAACGTACCTTCTAAGCCTTCTAACTGTTTTAATTTTTTTGTGTAGTGGTTGGTATAAGTTTTAGCTCTGTTTTTAAAAGCAGTTATCTTATCAGAAGGTATTTTTACATTTAGGTTGAGAATTTCTTCAGCTATCGCTAAGGCCTTTTTATAATCGTTTGTTTTTACGTATAAGTTTAACAAATCTATACGAGGCTCGTAACGATAAGGTTCAGTGGCAATATTCATTTTAAAGAGTTCCTCTGCACGTTTGTAATTCCCTTCTTTTGTGTAAAAGAAGCCAAGTCTTTTACCTATTTTAGGAGCAACAGAGTATGCAAATGCATTTTCCATATAAGTAAAGCTCTCTTTTTTGTACCCGTATTGGTAAAGTTTTAAGCCGAAATGGTAATTTGAAAATAAATTGTTGTTATTCAATTTTGAAAATAATAGAGCCTTATCTAAATCAATACTGTCTTGTGATGTTTTATAGTAGGTACGCAATTTATTGGAACTATATAACCGTGTAGTGTTTATACTAATACCGATGATGGCAATACAGATAATTAGGCTACGCATAATAAGTTTGGTTTTAGGAGGTATAGCTGTTTTTTTGGTTTTTATGGAAGTCAGTAGTATTGTAAAACTGAAAAAACTTATAGTCGTTAAAGGAACCACTCCAAGTGGACTTGTAAATAAGCTTAAAATCAAGATGTTTATGAAAAGAGCAAGTCCAATTCGACTAAATACGTTTATAGATGTTTTTAGTAGCGTTAGTAGTAGTAACGTACAACCGAATAAGGTTATGGGGATTCCTACTTCATAAAGTAGTAATAAGTAATCATTAAAAGCGGTAAAAACATAGGTTGCATTTTGTACTTCTTCCCAAGGGCGTTCCGTTTTACTAAAATAAGAAGCTTTGGCTTCGTTGTAACCACCAGCAAAAGAAAGAATTCCGTGGCCTGTAATAGGCTTTTTTAAGATTTCTTGTGAAGTAATTTTAGCAACCAATATTCTTCCATTTACAGAAGCAGGCTTTAAGTTGTATAAGAAATAAGAGCAAGGAACTATAGCGACTATCAAAAAGCTAGTACTTAGTGTTTTTTTTAGAAGAGAGCTCTGTTTAATAAGGCTATAATATTTTTTAGAAGTGATTAATAAGGTACTTAAGCCACCTACCAAAGCCAACCAAGTAGCTCTTGATTTAGATATGAGAATCACACTTCCAAACAGAATTAACAAAAAAATACTGAGTGTTTTTGCTGTTTTGGATATGTTTTTTTTTATAAGTAGAGACCATATGACAATAGAAAAACCAAAACTGAGATACGCTGCTAAAAAGTTAGGGCTACTAAAAGAGCCTAATAAAAGAAAGTAACTTTTTTCAACTTCTAAAGCTCCGGTATACTGGAGTATTGCAAAACAAGCCTCTAAAAAAGCAACAAATACAATGTTAGCCAAAATATATTCAATATAGACTTGTTTTTTTTGAGATAAGAGTTCTTTAAATAAGAAGTATATGAGTACGTAATCTATATAGGTCCATAGCTTTAAATAGTATATAGAGGATTTAGCAAATAAAAAATAATGAGCGCTTAGAAAAAGTATAAAAATTAAAATGCCAACCTCTAAGATATTTGTTTTTTGAAAAGATTTAAAACAAAAAAAACGAAACAAAACCCAAGTACCTAATAAAATATTTAGGGCTGTTAATATGGTTGCAGAACTCCAGTGGAATAGAGTTTTACAGATAAAAAATAGGCAGACTGTAAGGCTGATAAAAGCGAATTCTATGTATTTCTTATGGTTTTCTGTCATGGTTTTAAAAGTAAATAACCTTGATTGTTTTTTTTATACCTAATTATAGGGAATATAAAACACACCCATATATGGGTATTGGTTTTTTTTGTGTAAAGTACTCATCTTTAAAGTGTTAATTTGAACTTTAGTGTGTGTATTTACGTTTAACTATTTTTTTATTGCTGTTACAGAGTTTTTTGGGGGTTTCTCAAAGCACAAAGAACTACCAAATATTGAAACAAAATCTTTTACAAGAGTATGAAGCAGCAAACTCTGAGGATAAACAGGCAGCAGTTGCTTTTTTATTGGACAATATGTCCATCCACAAGTCTGTAAATTATAGATGGGTAGATTCTTTGGGGATGAGGGTTTCTTTCTCTGAATTTGATTATGACGATTTAGAAGTTGCTTTAGAGGCTTTTCAGAACTTAAAAGATAGCATTTCTATTTACCCTAAGCCTTATGAGTATTATGATATAGATACAATAAGTACTGAGTTTTTATCAAAAAATATAGACCAATCTTTTCAACAATGGAAAACTAATCCTTGGTCTTCTACATATTCTTTTCCTGTGTTTTGTGAATATATATTGCCTTATAGGGGCTTGGTGGAGCCTTTAGAGATGTGGAGGGAAGACTATCGATTATTGGTAGAAAAAGCAATTGTAGATGTAGAAAATATAAAAGACCCTGTAGAGGTGGCAACACAAATAATTTTAGAATTACATGCGTTTGAATTTTTAGCGTCACGTCCAGATCCAATACCTATTTTAAGCCCCCAACAAATGCTTTTTAGAAGGCGGGGTAGCTGTCCAGATTTGGCTAATTTGGCTTTGTTAGCTTGTCGATCTATAGGTATAGCTGCAACGTTTGATTTTACCCCTCATTATGGAGCTTCTTCTAACAGACATTATTGGAATAGTGTTGTAGACAAGGAAGGTAAACATATTCCTTTTGATTCGAGTTTTACAAATGACCTCCCTTACACGTACCAACCAAGAGAACACAAGCGTTTGGCAAAAGTGTATAGAAAAACATTTTCAATTCAGAAAAATGCCTTGGCCAGTTTGTTACCGAAAGATTCGATACCTGAAAGTTTTTTAAAGAGTCAGAATATACTTGATGTTACTGCAGAATACACACCTGTTTCTGATTTGTTTCTAAAAAAAGAAAAGAATTTGAATGCTTCTGTGGCCTATTTAAATGTATTCAATTTAAATAGGTGGAGGGCTGTGACTTGGGCAAAAAGACAAAATAGTCAATTTGTTTTTAAGAATATGGGCAGAAATTTGGTGTATTTGCCAAGTGTGTATAAAAACCAAAAAATGCAATTTGATAGGTATCCTATCTTGCTAAATACACGTGGAGAAAGTAAGGTCCTATACCCCGATTACAAGGATGTTTTTTCTGCTACTTTAAGTAGAAAAAAGGAAATAAAAATAGAAAACAAAGAAACCAATACTTTGGAAATAAAAGAGGGAAATCGGTATCTGTTGATAGTTTGGGATGGAGGCTGGAAAAGGGTGGAGCTTGCTACGGCTACAGAAGAAGGAGTGCATTATAAAAAAATTCCTGCCAATGGTCTTTTTAAATTAATCTCTAAAGACCAAGGACCTTATGAACGAATATTTACTGTAGATAGAAAAACAGGGAGTATGGTGTGGTACTAAAAAGACAAAATTAAACTTGTTTTTCGGGTGATTTTAGGAATAAAAATATATCGAAAGCAAATACAATTAACTACTAATAATTACAAAAATCGATTTAACCTATGAAAAGAAAACACTTTATAACAGCCCTTTTTTTAGGAGGGATCTTAAGTCTTTCGGCTCAGAAATTAACGCCTGAGGACCTCTACAATGTAGAAAAAGTAACAGCGCTTACGGGAGCTAGCCAAGCACAACAAGATGAACTTTTAGAAGCACTTCGAATACGGAAAGATAGTATAGATACTACAGAGCGTATCAGTTACAAGGTTTTTGACAAAGCTTATCATGTACAATTACAAGAAGTACTTACCCAAGAACAACAGTTAAAAGTTTACCAAGCTATTGTTACAGATTCTTTGGTACAAGCAAAATTAGAAGGGCTTTCTTTGGTTAAAAAAATAGCAAATTTTCCAAAAGACTATGCAAAAAAGATTCAAGACACCTTAGATGGTTTTGCTTATGATTTTGCTTTTATAGCTACTCGCTATCAATTTCAATTAGAAGAAAAATCAAGGCGAAAAAAGGTGTTGCGTAATGAATACAATGCCTATGCGAAGATCCAAATAGGGGCATTAAACACTTCAGAAAAAGCATGGAAAAAAGCAAAAAAATCTTGTAAAGGTTTGCCTAAAGAAGCGCAACAGCTTTTTAAAGATTATCATTTTTACAGAGCCCTTTCAGAACAAGATTCACAGTATCAAGAAGCGATCCAAGAAATGTCTCAAACTACTCCATTTGATACAATGTTGTTAGATGTAGCAAACCGTATATCCAAAAGTTCGGTTCAAAAATCTCAGAATTATCAAAAACAAAATAAGGAAGCACAGAATAAGATACTCGAAGCGTACAGTGCTCAAATTTATCAGGACTTACAAGTTAGAAGTGCCAATTTAGAGAGTTTAGCAACCAAAAACACCTCTGTTTCTTTAACGGCTTTAATAAAAGAAACAGTTAGTAATTTACCTGAAGAAGCGCTAGTAGCAGAAGAAGCGATGACTGTAGATAGTTTAAACGTGCAAAAACAATTAAATGTGTTGTCTGAAAGTTATGATTTTAGGCAATATCCTAAAGTTTATATTCCTGTTTTGGATAAAAAGCTAGAAAAATTCGCTTACGATTTAACCTTGTTAGATGTCCAATATCCGGAACATTCTAACGCAAAAACATCTAAGAAAAGTCAGTTAAAAAAAGAATATACCCATTATTTTAAAAACAATAAGAAAGCATTGCTTTCCGTAGAAAAAATGTTGAAAAAGCAAGTTAAAGTTTGCAAGGTATTAACAGAAGAAGAAAGAGAACTTTATAAAACGTATCATTTTTATTTAGAGTTAGGTAATGGTGGAGTAACGGAAGATTTAGCACAAGCAGAAAAGGAAACAAAGACGGCTGAGTTTAAAATGTTATTAGATGTATTGGCGGCTTGTCAAGCCGAAAGAACCATTAAAAATATAGCAGCAGTACGTAAACAAGACTCTATAACTAAAAAAGAGGTTAAAAAACAGTATACGCAGCTTATAGCTGAAGAGTTATATGCACGGGCAAAAGCCTTGGAAATGTTGTCTCCAAGTGAGTTGGAAGATTTTAACCCTGTGGCAACCTCTCAAGATGTGATAGAAACAGAGGAATCAAAAAGAGAGCAACGAGAAATAGCACAACAAAAAGAGAAAGAAGCTACAGAAAAAGAACGTTTTTATAAAAAAGCAGAAAAAGCAGGTTTGAACGAAGAAAAGACAGTAGCTGTATGGACTTTGTTGGAAGAGAAAAAAGCAGCACTAGAAGCGATTAAAGCTAGTAGAAAAGCAGAAAAAAGTTCCGTAGGGTTTGATTTTTCAGAGGCATCTAGCAATCGAACTAATGGAGAGATAAAAAAGGAGTTTGCAGAAAAGCTATCTAAAACCTTAACCCAAAAAGAATATGCTAAGTTATTAGGAAGCAATTTTAAAAAGAAAGCAGAAAAAGATGCTGGCAAAGAATTGAAAGGTATTTTAGAAGGTTACTCTTTAACAGAGGAACAAGAAAAGGAGTTGTCTAAAAAAGTGTTGCAATACCATTTAAACAAGTTGGTTACAGGTGCATATTATAGCTATAATAAAAAATTGAATAAGCAAAAGCAAAGTGTTTTGAGATACCGTTATGAAAAAGATTATATAGCACTTATGAAAAGCTATGATGTAGAAATCACTCAAAAAAAGAAGGCAAACAATACTATGTTTCAGTGGTAGAGAGACGGTGAGGTGAGACGGTTGTGCCGTGAAGTAGCTATACCGTTTTTGGTTATATGGCAACTGATGTCCGTTCGAGTGGTTTTTTGGAGAGCAACGGAAATAAAAATGCATCGAGAACACATAGAAATCGAACTGACAGGTTTTTATCCAAATGCACAATGGGTTAATAACAAATGAAACAGTGATAATTAGAAAAACGATTTATAAACTAACAAAATCATTGAAAAAGAACTTGTAGAGTAGTTGTACGGATATTTTCAGTTATGTGAAACAACTATAGATAGCAACAGCATTACTATTCAACTGCATCACCGATGACCGCATCACCAATAAACAACAAAAAATAAAATAACTAAACAATAAACCAATAAAATTAAAAGCCTATGAAAACTAGCAAACTTTTACTTTTAGCTCTGTCTTTTATCACGGTTCCCTTAGTTGCTCAAGAGAATGATTGTATAAAGGACTTAAAAAAAGCTAAAAAAATAATAAAAACAACCTCCCCTTTTCAACAAGGAGTATCTATAGAAGAACTGATAACCCCCTGTGCACTAAATGGGAATGCCGAAGCCGAAAACATGCTAGGTCGAATGTACTTAGAAGGAATAGAAGTAACAAAAGACGAAACCCAAGCCTACCAGTACATAAGCAGTGCAGCAGCAAAAGACTATGCCAATGCCCAGTACAACCTAGGCCGCCTTTACAAATACGGTATCGGTTGTGATATAGATTTTGTAAAAGCTATGGATTGGTTTGAAAAAGCTACAGCCAATGGCAACCAGCGAGCAGCATATTCTTTGGGGTACATGCATTTTAAAGGATTTGGAGTAGCTCAAAATTATTCAAAAGCCGTATACTGGTTTCAACGTAGTACAGATGCTATGGCTCAGCATTTCTTAGGAATCTGTTACTATTTTGGTTATGGTGTAAAGGCGAATGAAGACAAAGCGTTAGAACTGCTTTTAAACAACCCTATTTTAAATAGTAAAATGTTTGTAGCGTATATCAATGCCAATAAAAAAGCACGTAGTGAACAAGAAGTGGCAGAGGTATTGACTACAGACCCAGTAATGTCAGAAGCTGTGGCCGATTTTAAATACGAACCAACCGTAACAAAAGCTTTGGATAAAGATAGCTTGTTAAAAGAATGGCACGGAAAATTGGTGCAGTACGATTGGTCTAGAACACAAGTTTTAAGAATATTTCCAATTACACTTCAGTTGCAAACCCAAGGAGCTACTTATTTAAAGGCTGTAGTTACCCTAGAAGGCCAAGAAGTAACCAGCAAAGCCCTTTGGCAAGACCAAACCCTGTATTTAGAAGGTTTGACATTTACATTGGACAAACGCTATAGCTCAAATCCAAAAGAACAAACCTTAGACTATACCCTATTATCCGCCCAACTCACAAGACAAGAGCTGAATGGAGTGAGTTATTTAACCGGAGAATTAGACAATTATATAAAAAGCTGGACTGAATATGGCGAACCGATGAGTTTGGTATTGACCTCCCAAGGAGGAGGAGCAAAGCTATCTGAAGAAACACTATTAGCCTTGGCAAACCAAGAAGCCCAGTTTATCAAACTCTACCCCGTACCCTTTAAAGACGAACTGTTGGTACAATACGAGTTAGAACACTCAGCAACCGTAGCGATTCATTTGACAAGCTATGACGGAACGATCCAACGAACCGTACAAGCCCCAACAAGCCAAAGCACAGGAGCCCATACCTATACCACTAGACCAGAAGTACCCGAAGGACTGTATATTGTAAAAGTAGCAGTAGATGGTAAGATGTATACACGAATGATTGTTAAAGAAAATTAAGAGCTATGAAAGAGAAATACAAATTAAAAATAGTAGTTTTATACATTGGAATGTTCTTTGGAATACTAGGAGGTGGAATGAGTACTGTTTATGGGCAAGACGACACAAAAATAGATCCTGTAATAACAAATTTCGATTTTTTAAAACAGTCGAATGTTGTAATTGGGTTTTATAATGAAAAAGGTGATTTTGTTGAAATTGAAAAAGACGATTTAAAGGATGATTCTTTTTCTTACAAAGGTCCGTTACCACCTGGAGATGATATCGTATATGGGTTTTATAATGCACTGGGGCAATTTGAAGAAGTAGGGCAATCCATTGAGGATGGATTTACTTTTATATCAGAAGCTGCTCCTATTGGACTTGAACTTATTATTGGGTTTCTAAATAGTGTCGAGGGGCCAATTTATATTGAAGAAGGATGGGACTTTGATTTAGACAATGATGTTTTTGATGAAGAAATATTTTCGGAGCTTGATGAGGATTTTGGTGAAGAAATACTTTCGGATTTTGATGAGGATTTTGATGAGGATTTTGATGAAGGTGAATATTCAGAGACTAATAGCTTATAAATTAGGTTAGCTAAATGAAAAAACACACATTTTTAATTTTTATAGAAACAATAATTGTTGTTTTATTCTTGCTTTTTGTTTATTATTCGATTAATTACATTTCTATTAAGGTTGTAAAAGTATCTCAAATAACACATTTGTTTGTACACATATGTGTTCAAATTACTATGATATTGATTTGTTTACTCCTTGTCTGTAATAAAAATAAAATTTTAAACCGTAATTTTTTAATTAAAAAATTACGGTTTAAAAAAATAAGTAAAAGAACAATTTATTTAGCTCTTGGTGTATATCTAATTTCAGGTGTTTTGAGTGGTTTCATAAAGTTATTTTTAAAATTTATGAAGACTCCAATTGATATTAATGAACAATTTGAACTTGCAAAAAATAATCATGTTGATGAAAATTTTATTTTGATGGTTTTATCTATACTTGTAATAAGTGTTTTTGGACCATTAGGAGAAGAAATATTGTTTAGAGGGTATTTGTTACCTAAACAAGAAAAAATATTAGGAAAATTTGCTTGGATACTTAACGGATTTGCTTTTAGTTTTGCTCATCTAATGACTTATAATATTTATTCAATATTAATTATTTGTCCTTTCTCTTTTTTAGTAGCTTATAAAGTTCAAAAACATAAAAATACTAGTATTGGTTGGCTTGCTCATTTGTTTTTGAATACAGGTTTTATAATAAAGCTTTTGATGTAAAGAAAACTGAAATATTTTTGTTTATGAGACAGAATGTTATTGTGTTTTTAGTGATGCAGTTAGACGGTTATACGATTACACAATATTCTAAGTTGTGATATTCCTACAATTTTTGTTACAGCTTAAGCGATGTGTTTTAATATTGTAAGTTGTTTTTATCTTTCCATTGAGGGCAAAAATATTCTTCATTTGTTCAGTCTCATATTGTACACCTCTATCAGAATGAAATATAAATCCTTGTGTAATTTCTCTGCTCTTTTAGCTAATGTCCAAGCTTTATAAACGGTGTTTATAGTAGTCATATCCAACGAACCGTACAAGCCCCAACAGGCCAAAGCGCAGGAGCCCATACCTATACCACCAGACCAGACGTACCCGAAGGACTGTATATCGTAAAAGTAGCAGTAGATGGTAAGACGTATACCCGAATGATTGTCAAAGAAAATTAAGCGCTATGAAAGAGAACTACAATTTAAAAATAGTAGTTTTATACATTGCAATGTTCTTTGGAATACTAGGAGGTGGAATGAGTACTGTTTATGGGCAATCAACACTCTCAGAAGATGAATTTTGGGATAATTGGGGAGATGAAGATAGAGATGAGATTCCAGAAGTAAGAATAGGAGCATCTCATTGTGACCTTTATCCAGAGGACTGTTTAGATGATTGTGATTTAGGAAGTCCTAATTACGATTCTTGTGATTGTGATGGACTTGAATGTCCAGATTCAGGAGATTGTGATGATCCTTATAGCATTGAGTACCCTTGTGATTCAGGAGATTGTAATGATCCTAACAGTACGGAATATCCTTGTGATTCAGGGGATTGTAATGATCCTGATAGTATTGAGTATCCTTGTGACCCTGTAGACAACGACGGGGATGGTACACCAGAAGACAGTGATTGTGATGATAATGACGGGAGTGTACAAAGTTTAAACTCTTGTGGGGAGTGTGCAGAAGAACCAGCTGAGGGGTGTGAAGGTGAAGGAGATTGTAAAGAAGGAGAGGAAGACAAGGGGTGTGGTTGTGGAGAGCCTGAACCTATTGATAATGTGTGTGGAAAGGGTCCTTGTGATAAAGCGAATGATTTAAACAATCCAAGTGAGATAGATAATTTAGATGATGTAATTGATGATTTGTCAATTTTTGCTAGTTCTGAACAAAATGAAATGAGTTATTTAAAAACAATTGGATCAGGAGGTGATATAGATGAATTTTTTAATAGGGGAAATGAAGGGGAACATTTTAATGAGACCTCTTTTGAAGGGAAACTGGTTTCTTTTGGACATAACCATTTTGAAGGAGGAGAGTCAACATTTACAACAGACGATATTTTACAGTTGTATTCTTTATTTAAGAAGAATCATATATATGATGTGGATACGTTTAATTATTTTTTAACTACTTATGAAGGTACGACATATACAATTTCAATTGATAATGTAGATTTATTTACCGCTTATGGAGATAAGTATTTTCAAACTAATCAAGATTTTAAGGATTATAATCAGGTTTACCATATTAATTTTTTTGCAGGGAAAGTTAATGGAAATGATATTTTAGCTAGAGAAGCAGCAATGTTAGAGCATCTAAAGGGATCAGGACTTAGTATGTACAAACGGAATATTGAAACTAAAAAGTGGAAATTAAAAAAATCTGGTAAAAATTATAAAATAGAA
This sequence comes from Flavicella sp., assembly GCA_965243265.1. Classification (GTDB taxonomy): domain Bacteria; phylum Bacteroidota; class Bacteroidia; order Flavobacteriales; family Flavobacteriaceae; genus Flavicella. The sequence continues at coordinate 210,582 of CBDEUL010000005.1, read as the reverse complement.
GAGCCATGCGAAGAATAAATAAATTAAGAGTAGTAATTATTAGTTGTTTTTTTATAACAATTTGTATTAAAGGACAGGAAGTGGTCGTTTTAGATGATTTTTCTAAATTAAAACTTATTCCAGGTACATATTACAAAACTCCCGATAGCCTTATTAGTAAATTAGAAGGAGTGTGGAAATATCAAGAAGATAATCTTGTTGCTAAGATAAAGTTTATACCTGTGAAAGTTGAATTTCAAGGTTTCTTTCTAGATCAATTTGAAATAGAATGGTGCTATTCCTCTACTGAGGATTGTGAGTTTAAAAAGTCAAGATTGATGAGTAAAAACTGTGTTGTCGATTTGATTGATGGGGCTAATTTTTTCAAATTAAGATTTGCGGATGAGGTGTATAATAAATATGGAGAAGTAACATTTACTCTTTTTGAAAATGGAACTAAAGCTATTTGGAAGTTGAAAAATTTTGGGCTTAGTGTTAATGGGAGTACAGCTCAGGAGTTTAGTGTTAAGACAGACATGATTTTTGAAAAAGAAACTTCTTTAGATTAAAGCTGTTATTAATATTTTCTTTTTTGACAGAGAATATAATAAAGGTTGTGGGGGTGGGAATTCTTCACCAATTGATGGAAAATGTGAGAAGGTTCAATATAATATGTCTTTGATAAATTGATTGATGGAGGTAATACTCTAAATGATGTTATAGGTGGTTTTAATTGGATAAAAATTAAGTTTTTATAAAATAAAAGATTGAGATGAACAAGGTAGAGGTGGATGTGAGTAAATTAAAAGAAAGGAAATCAGATGCAGTGATTCTTTTTTTATATTGGTTTTTTTGTCATTAATGATGATGGGAATTATATATTTATTTATACAAGCCACATGTCAATTTTTTACAGTCTATCATCTTCTTTTATATTTTATGAATATTAGTCTTATACTAGCTGTTATATTGATTTCTATTGAGAGTTTTAGGACGGTTGTAAGGATAGAAGATAAAGGAGGTGAATTATTATTCTATTCTTTTGGAGTGATTTCTGGAGCTGATGAGTTTGCTGCAAGGTATTCTTTAGGGATGAGATCTTGGTATATCTTACAAAGGATGAGAGGATATAAACCTTATAAAACACGTGTGTCAAAATCACACTCAGGGACTAATATTTCATTCTAAAAAAAATGATAAAATATATATCTTTTTTGTGTATAATATCTTCAATATATTCTTGTTCTAAATCAAAGAATAATACTTTTACTATTGAAGAGTTTACAAATTACCCTAACTACAAGTGTGAAAAACCATCTCAGAATAAAAACCACTCATGTTCAAAACTTTTTTTAATGACGAATCTAGAAGAAAATTTATTTTCAAAGATAGACTCAGTATCAGATATTGAAATTCCAAAAATGAATAGTCTTATAAATTCAGTAGGTAATAATATCATAAGTGTTTCACATTTGTTTTATGAGGCTTACGACAATATTTGGTACGGAAAATTCGATAAAGACTTCATTGAACATCGAGAAAATTTTTTTGGAGACAAACGACATCGCTTGAAAGCTCGTGTGCATTGGCATTATATAACAGATAGTATAATTTTAAAACATATCACCACATACGATAACCAAAATCATATTTCGATTGACACTACATATGTGTTAAATCTAAAATTTAAAAAACAATTAAAATGAAAAATTAATAATCATATTAATATTAAGTGTAAATAATCTATCTGCTCAAGATTTTTATAAAATAGAGCATGAATTTGAATACTCACATGAAAGTGTAAAGCACACTAAAAAAGAAGTATATATTGTTCTTACAGATAATGAAGTGAATAAATCTTTACTTGATAAATGCGAACTGTTTTGTGATAATTTGCAGTCTTCTATTTCGGATAAATACATAGATCATAGTTATACATTTTTCAGAAAATCCAATTTATTATCAGAAACGACTCAAAATTCTTTTGAAGATGTTTTTACGAATCATAAAAATGATATTATAGCTATTTTAAAATATTAGAAAACCTTGATGGTTCTATAAAAAAGGTTTTTCTTTTAGTAGAAGATGGGATAGCTCTTAAATGTTATGTCGATGGATTTGAGCAGCCTAAAAGATAGTAAGTAAATGAAAAATTACCTTTAAGTATTGGATTTAGATTATGGTATCGGTTTACAAATAATTATTTTACTTTTTCCAGATGATTTTAAAAAAGAAGAACTAGTATCCTCTACATCTAAATTTTTAAATAAACTAGGGAGTATTTAACCCCAGAAACAATCTGTAATATTCAATTGTTATTTTTTAATTCCAAGGCCAATATTTATGTTTGCAAACAAATAAGAAAGGTATGGCATTAGAAGCGTCAAATATTTTTGAAACAGGAAAAATAGCTCCAGACTTTAAGTTGTGGGATGTAGTTTCAGAAAAAACGTTGAGTTTAGAAGAATTAAAAGGAGCAAAAGGAACGGTTATTTTCTTTATATGCAATCACTGTCCCTTTGTAATTCACGTAAATGATGCGTTGGTAGAATTGGCAAACGACTATCAAAATAAAGGAATTGGATTTATAGCTATTAGTAGTAACGATGTAGAAAAATATCCAGCAGACAGTCCAGAGTTGATGAAAAAGACAGCTAAAGAGCTTCAATATCCTTTTCCGTATCTGTACGATCAAACCCAAGAAGTAGCAAAAGTCTATGACGCTGCCTGTACTCCCGATTTTTATATTTTTGATGAAAACCTAAAAGCAGTATACCACGGTCAGTTAGACGGTTCTAGACCCGAAAATGGAATCCCAGTAACAGGAGAAGATATCCGCTTGTCTTTAGAAACCTTATTGAAGAGTGAACCGGCTTTAAAAAATCAAAAACCAAGTATCGGCTGTAGTATAAAGTGGAAGTAATTACCTATTCTACTTCTCGATACAATTTTTCGTTCCTCAAAATTACTCGAAGAGACATTGATTTTGTCTGGTCGAGTGTTTCGTATAGTTAGGTATGTCGAAACTATTTTTAGCTGTTTGTTTATCGGTTTTTTAGAGCGTTTAGGAATATGAGGATTTGTCTCTTCGAGTGTTTCGTATAGTTAGGTGTGTCGAAACTATTTTTAGTTGTTTGTTTATCGGTTTTTTAGAGCGTTTAGGAATATGGGGATTTGTTTCTCGATACAATTTTTCGTTCCTCAAAATTACTCGAAGAGACATTGATTTTGTCTGGTCGATTGTTTCGTATAGTTGGGTGTGTCGAAACTATTTTTAGCTATTTGTTTATCGGTTTTTTAGAGCGTTTAGGAATATGAGGATTTGTTTCTCGCTACAATTTTTCGTTTCTCAAAATTACTCGAAGAGACATTGATTTTGTCCGGTCGAGTGTTTCGTATAGTTAGGTGTGTCGAAACTATTTTTAGCTGTTTGTTTATCGGTTTTTTAGAGCGTTTAGGAATATGAGGATTTGTTTCTCGATACAATTTTTCGTTCCTCAAAATTACTCGAAGAGACATTGATTTTGTCCGGTCGAGTGTTTCGTATAGTTAGGTATGTCGAAACTATTTTTAGCTGTTTGTTTATCGGTTTTTTAGAGCGTTTAGGAATATGAGGATTTGTTTCTCGATACAATTTTTCGTTCCTCAAAATTACTCGAAGAGACATTGATTTTGTCCGGTCGAGTGTTTCGTATAGTTAGGTGTGTCGAAACTATTTTTAGTTGTTTGTTTATCGGTTTTTTAGAGCGTTTAGGAATATGGGGATTTGTTTCTCGATACAATTTTTCGTTCCTCAAAATTACTCGAAGAGACATTGATTTTGTCCGGTCGAGTGTTTCGACGAAGGAGAAATGTATCGAGACCTAGTTCTAGGAAAATTTCTTTTTAGATAGATTAGGTAATTTTTCGTAATCACCTTTTATAAGAGCTTCCTTTTTTAACCGAGACCATTTTTTAATTCTTTTTTCTGTTTCAATAGCAAATCTTATTTCTGTAAACTCACAATGATAAGCTAGAGATAGAGGTCTTCTAGAAGCTGTATATGAATTAGGGTGTAACCCTTTTTTATGTTCAAATAAACGGCGTTCTAGGTTATTTGTTACTCCTGTATAATAAGTGTTATCTGAACATTGAAGTATGTATACATAATACTTTTTCATGTTTTTATTGAAAGTTAAGAAAAGTAACTTTATAAGAAATCGCTTCTCGCTACAATTTTTTCATACTTCAAAAATCACTCGAAGAGACAGTAGCAATTTTTATTGCAATATGTGTTTTTAAAAAGAACTTGTCAGATCGAGTATTTCGACAAAGGAGAAATGTATTGACCCCTGTTTACAATAGTTTATTTATTTAAATTCCAAAGAGGTTTAGAATGGTTGTTTTTCTCGCTACAATTTATTCATACTTCAAAAGTCACTCGAAGAGACAGTAGCAGTTTTTTATTGCAATATGTACTTTTAAAAAGAACTTGTTAGATCGAGTGTTTCGACGCAGGAGAAATGTATTGACCCCTGTTTACAATAGTTTATTTATTTAAGTTCCAAAGAGGTTTAGAATGGTTGTTTTTCTCGCTACAATTTTTTCGTTCCTCAAAATCACTCGAAGAGACAGTAGCAGTTTTTTATTGCAATATGCACTCTTAAAAAGAACTTGTCAGATCGAGTGTTTCGACGCAGGAGAAATGTATCGAGATCAGTTTTTAACCCCTAACTTTGCTAATATTTTTTCCATTAAGCACCATTGAGTAATAGACGATTGTAAAAGGTTGGCACCAACAAAAGCGGTAAACCATAACCAATTAGTGTTAATAGTAGTTGCTAATGCCAAGCTGATAAGTATAAAAGTACCCGCAATGGCTCTGATAAGTCTGTTTTTCATGATTATTTGTTTTAGTGTTTTTAATTTGTTGTCTTTTCGATATAATTTTTCTGATTTCGACAAGCTCAGTCTTCAAAATCATTCGAAGATACAAATTCAGCTTTCGAAATTATTCAAAGAGATATTTAGTTTGTCAGGTCGAGTGCTCGACGAAGGAAGAGTGTATCGAGACTGTTTTAAATATTTGTTTATCGGTTCATTAGAGAGTTTAGGAATATGGGGGTTTTCTTCTCGATACAATTTTTCGTGCCTCAAAATTACTCGAAGAGACAATGTTTTGTCAGTTTTTACTTTGAGTAACCATATTTGTTAGTTTTGAAGGCTGAGCTTGTCGAAGCCTAAATAAATTTTTCAATAGGCAGCACAGCAGCTTTTATAGGATTGTTGGTTTTTAGAGTTTCGTTAAATTTTGAAATCTCTTTAAATAAAGTAGCTGCATTTTCTTCCTCCGTAAAAGAAAAAAACAAAAGAGAATCTACACCTATTTGTTCCCCAGAAAACCAGCTAGACACAGCCACCAATTCGGGCGATTTTTTAAACCCTTCAATATCAGATTCACTAAAACTTTCAATTTTAGCTTTTTTAAAGAGTTCCAATACCTTTTGTTGGAACTCTTCAATAACGGTAACAATAACTAATTTCATTATTTATGGTTTTTACGTTCAATTAAATAATATACAAGAGGTACTACCAATAAAGTTAGTACGGTAGAAACAATGGTTCCGCCCATAAGAGATATTGCCAAACCTTGAAAAATAGGATCAAACAAGATTACAAAAGCACCAATTACAACCGTTCCAGCAGTTAGTAGAATAGGAGTTGTTCTTACAGCACCCGCTTCAATCACAGCTTTCTTTAAAGGAACCCCTTCGTCTAATTGTAGATTTACAAAATCAATTAGTAAAACCGAGTTTCGCACCATAATTCCTGCCAAGGCAATCATACCAATAAAAGAAGTAGCTGTAAAAAAAGCATCCAACATCCAGTGCCCTAAAATAATACCCACCATAGATAGAGGAATGGCAACCATCATAACAATAGGAGCTTTAAAGTTTTGGAACCAACCCACAATTAAAATGTAAATGATAATGATAACACCCAAAAAGGCAATTCCCAAATCTTTAAAAACCTCTAAGGTAATTTGCCATTCACCGTCCCATTTAATCGTAAAATCATCTTCTAGTTCAGGCTGTCCCAAGTACATTTCGTTTAGGTTATATCCTTTAGGAAGCTCAATACTTTTTAGCTTTTCATCAATTCCTAAAATAGCGTATACAGGACTTTCCAGTTCACCCGCCATATCAGCAGTAACATAAACTACACGTTTTTGGTTTTTTCTAAAAATACTCTTTGCATTTGTTTTTTCAACAATGGTAACTAAGCTGCTAATCGGAATCAATTGTCCACTTTGAGAAGCAATTTTTAATTGAGAAATATCCTGCAAAGTTGTTTTTTCTTTTTCATCCAAGCTTAACACAATACCTACAGAATTTACAGACTTTTCATCGTATAAATTGGTAATAGGTCTATCAGTTAAAGCGCTGTTTAATGTATAAGCAATTTGTTGAGGAGCAATCCCTAAAAGCATTGCTTTTTCTTTGTCAATTATAAAATCAAACTCTGTTTGATCATCCTCAACCATCCAATCAATATCCACCACATCATCTGTGTTTTTTAAGATGGTTTGTACCTGATCTGCAATTTGTATTTGCTCATCGTAATTAGGACCATAAATTTCAGCAACAATGGTAGACAGTACAGGAGGGCCAGGAGGTACCTCAACAATTTTTATATTGGCGTTAAACTTTTTAGCTATTTTTTGAATTTCAGGTCTAAAAGAACTTGCAATTTCATGACTCTGAATACTTCTATCATGCTTGTCGGTTAAATTCACCTGTATGTCCGCCATATTGCTTCCCCCACGTAAATCATAATGACGTACCAATCCGTTGAATGTAATAGGAGCCGAGGTTCCTACATAACTTTGATAATCTACCACTTCAGCTTGTTGTGCTAAAAATTGAGCAACTTCTTTAGCAACAACTGCGGTACGCTCTAAGGTAGTACCCTCAGGCATATCAATAACTACTTGAAATTCATTTTTGTTATCAAACGGAAGCATTTTTACAGCAACAGACTTTGTGAAAAATAAGCCCATAGAACCTATCAATAATAAGAAAGTAACCCCTAAAAATAACCAACGCTTTTGAGGCGATTCTATCAATGGTTTTTCAAAACGTTCGTAAACTCTGTAAATAAAAGTTTCTTCCAATGGCTTTTCAGCCTTTTCAGGAGCCCCTTTTTTATCCTTTTCTCTTAAGAAAATATACCCTAAATACGGTGTAATTGTCAAAGCAACAAATAAAGATAGCAACATGGCAATAGAAGCACCAATAGGCATAGGCGACATATATGGACCCATTAACCCAGAAACAAAAGCCATAGGCAATACAGAAGCAATTACAGTAAAGGTTGCCAAAATAGTAGGATTCCCCACCTCATTAATAGCATACAAAGCAGCCTGTTTAAAAGGCAAGCGTTTCATTTTAAAATGACGGTGCATATTTTCGGCAATAATAATAGAATCATCCACCACAATACCCGTAACAAAAACCAAAGCAAACAAGGTAATTCTATTCAAGGTATAATCTAACATATAGTAGCTTAACAGGGTCAAAGCAAAAGTAATCGGTACAGATAAAAATACCACCAAACCACCACGCCAACCCATGGCAAGCATTACCACTAAGGTAACCGCTAAAATAGCCCCAATAAGGTGCATTAAGAGTTCCGATACTTTTTGAGAAGCCGTTTCACCATAATTACGCGTTACCTCCACATGAATAGCATCAGTAATCAATGTTTTTTTCAATTTCTCTACTTTGGCAAGTATTACATCCGATATTTTCATGGCATCAGCACCTTTTCTCTTAGCAACAGACAGTGTTACCGCAGGGTATTCCGATGGGTACTTTTCAATTTTAGCACTAGCATTTCCAAAACCTAAAGAAACATAGTTGTTCGGAATTTCAGGACCGTCAAGAATGGTAGCAATTTGTTTTAAATAAATAGGTTTGTTGTTTTGAGTCCCTACAATTAGGTTTTCAACCTCCTCTGCAGATCTTAAAAACTGTCCCGTATGAATTAGAAACTCCGAATCATTTTTTACAAAACTCCCAGCACTCATTTGTACGTTGCTGGCCTTTATCATTTTGTCAACCATTAAAAAATCTAAGCCACTTTCAGCAAGCTTGTCTTTATCAATCACAACACGAACCTCTCTATTTCTACCCCCAATTTTTTTTGTAATCGATACCTCGTTTACCTTTTCAATTTCATTGGTAAGCTCTTCCGCCACTTGATTTATCTGAAAATCATCCAAAGTATCGCTCCAAAGTGTAAGCCCTAACATAGGCACATCATCAATAGCACGCGTTTTTACAAGAGGCATGGTAACACCCTTAGGCATTTGATCCATGTGCTTGTTAATTTCGTTGTATAATTTTACAAACGAACGCTCAATATCCTCACCCACATAAAACTGAACAATCACCATTCCTTGCTCTTTCATAGAAGTTGAATACACATATTCTACCCCTTTGATGTTCGAAATTAGTTTCTCTAAAGGCTTTATAACTCTCGACTCTACTTCCGTAGGACTGGCACCTGGATACCCTACAAAAATATCCGCCATAGGCACATCAATCTGAGGTTCTTCCTCCCTCGGAATTAAAAAGGAGCTGTATACCCCAATAACCATAAATACAATCATCAAAAGCACGGTTAATTTTGAACCGATAAAGCTTTTGGCTATTTTTCCTGCAAATCCTTCTTTCATAAGGTTTCTTTTTAGGCGTTCGAGCGGGCTTTTGCCAGTCGCTTTTTTAAATTTTCAATTTTAAAAGAGCTCCAACAATGGCGCAATCCCTAACGCAGTTTTTTTATTGAATAGTAATGTTTGCTCCGTTGTATAATTTTTCACTAGCAGAAACAATGTATTTTTCGTTTTGGTGAAGTCCAGATAAAATTTCAACAGTGTTTTTGTTGGTTTTTCCCAAGCGCACCCAACGTAAAATAGCCGTATTGTAATCGCTTATGGTATAAATTCCTGTAAGTTGACCACGAGTAATCAATGCCGATTTAGGAACGTATACACTTGTATTTGTTTTAGCATGTTGATTAAAGAATTGTACGTTTGCATACATTCCAGATAAAATTTCAGGCTGCTTGTCTACTACAATTTTTACCAAATACTGACCTCCTGAATTTTTTGAAGAACTGCTTATTTCAGCAATAGTTCCCTTAAATTTTTTGTTCAAAGCTTTTACCAATACCGTCACTTCTGTTTCTAAAGAAATAGAAGAAATTTCCGATTCAGGAAGCGGTGTTATTACTTGAAATTTCTGAGTGTCTTCAATTTCTAACAAAGGCATTCCAGGGTTTGCCATATTTCCTACCTCAATATATTTGTTGGTAATGGTTCCGTTAAAAGGAGCCTTTAACAAGGCGTATTCTAACTGTGCATTTATTTCAGTTTGCATAGCTTTGGCAGTTGCCAATCTTGCTTTTGCCATTGAATAGCGTGTGGTCATATCGTCCATTTCTTTCTGAGAGGTGCTCTGCTGTTCAAATAATTTTTGAAACCTTTCATAGTCTCTCTTAGCATTTTCAAAAGCAGCGGTAGCCTCTTGTATTCCCGAATTTATCTGTGTTTTTTTAGCCTGTAAATCTGTATTTTGAATGCTTAACAATAAATCCCCTTTTTGTACGCTAGCTCCAATTTTGGTGTGAATTTTAGAAACAATACCCATCATACGCGTACTGATATTGGCAGCCTTTATGGCTTCAATTTTTCCACTAGTTGTTAGTGAGGCAGGCGTAGCTGTAATATTGTTTTTATTGATTTGAACAGGTATTGGTTCATTTTTTATAGGCGCTTTTGTAGCAGCTTCCTTTTGTGTACAACTACCTAAAAATAAGAGAGTACCAGCGGTTAGTGTAAGTATTGTTTTCATCAAATTTGTTTTTTTAGTTTTGTAAAAATTGTAAGTATGCCAATGCATAATTGTGTTGGTAAATGGCTGTATTGTATGCCAATTCTTTTTGAGCAAATAATGTTTCTGCCTGTAGCAAATCACTTGTTTTTTCTAGTCCCTCTTTAAAGCGGTTTTGTCTAATTCTTAAAACCTCTTCTGCTTGCTCAATAGCCAGTTTGCTAAGAGTTAGTTGATTTTTTAGATCGGTTAGGTTTAACTGTGCATTTTTAAGAGTTACCTTTTCTTGGTCAATATATTGTTGGTACTCTATTTTTGCCTTTTCAAACTGGCTTTGGCTTTTCTTTAAACTTCCAAAACGTTTGTTTCCTTCAAACAAGGTCCAACTTAACTGTGCACCAAAAGTATATCCAGAATTTCCTCCTTGAAATACATTGGCATCGTGTAACTCATAGCTACCAAAGGCATTTAAACGAGGTAAAAAGGACGATTTTTTAGATTTGTATTGCAATTGGTAAGCATCCGTAACAGCTTTCATAGCTGCAATGTCAGATCGTTCATTATAAATACTATCTGCTACGGTTTCTAAAACAGCTACATCTAAATTTTCTGTAGGTTTTAATGTTGTTTCGCTTTCTTCATTTATAAGTAATAATAAGTAGTTAGAAGCCTGTTCAATTTTATTTTGTGCCTGTTGTATTTGGTTGTTAACCTCGGTAACTCTTATTTCTACAGAAAGCACATCTGCTTTTTGAATATACCCTTGTTCAAAGTTTAACAAAGCTACTTTTTGATACTCTTTAATGGTTTTTTGAGCAGCATACAAAACCTCTAAATTTTTATAAGCAAGTTGCAATTGCATATACGCATTGGTAGCTTCCAATGTCATATACTCTTTTGTTCTTTCGCTTTGTAGCGCTGTTGCTTTTGCCTTTTCTTGTGCAGATTTACGTTCGTAAATACCATCAATATTTATCAAAGGCTGTAAAACTTCTACTTGTGTAGCAAAGTTTTGAGTTTGATCAGGGCTATTTAATAGATCGGGGTTAAAATCTTGTGGAGTTAAAATTCCTTGATTTAGTTTAGATCCAAATGCCATCAATGGATTTGTAGTGGTAATACCCGTATGGCTTGCAGTAACAGTAGGTAAAAACACAGCACTACTCTGTGTAACGTCTGCTTGGGCAGCCAATACGTTTTGTTCGGCTATTTTAATACGACTGTTATTTTCCTGTACCTTTTGTAGTACCTCCTCTAACTGTATGGTTTGTGTACTTTGCGCTTGTATAGTAAGAGAAAGTATTAAACCACTAGCAACACTAAAAATTAGTTTTTTCATGATGAATCTTATTTGGCTACAAATGTACATTGCCAAATAGCTGCCAGTCTGTAACCAATGTTACATACTTATTTAGAGTAATGAGTACTTTTCAGTTTTTAAAGATTTCTATCAAAGACAAGAAAAGTCTTTAAGAAAGAAAGGAGGTAAAATCTATTATGAATACAACAACATTATTATTTACCTGTTGTACACTTGGTTTAAAATCTGTCAATTCGAGTGAATTTTACAATTGAAAAGAGTAAAACTTGTATCGAGAATACGGTTTTTATAATTTCTATTTGTTCTCGATACATTTTTTTTCCGTTACTCTCCAAAAAAACACTCGAACGGATATTGGTGAATGAAAACAATCCCAAATGTACAACGGGTTATTATTTTTAAATTTTTATTTAGGAGTAGGTATGTTTTTAAAAAGAAACGGTTGTTTGTTCTCCAGTAGTAAAACGTAATTGTTTTAGTACGTATAGAGTTTCATCTTTTCATAGGTTATATTAATTCCAGCACCATACCAATTTTAAGATACTTAGGGGTAGTTTTGGTAAAAAGGAATGATGCTGGAATTTTATGGAGTTAAGCCTCTTGTAAATGATAATGTCTTAAGTTGTGTTCCTTTTGCCTATCAGAACTAAAGCTAGAAACTTTTTTAAGGTAGCCGATAACTCTGGTTGCATGGTCTACATTTCCTGAACCACATTTCTCACAACTGTAGTTTGTTTTTTTATCAATATGATTACAATCTCTACAAACAGTTATTTTAATATTGAAACAGAAATAATTGCAACCTGCTTTTGCCGTTGCATGTATCAGGTTTATGAACCCTTCTTTATTTGGAGCCTCTTCAAGGTTTAAGTGCAAGGCAGAACCACCATCTAAATATTGAATGGTTTCTTTTCCATGTAAAATTATTTTGTCTAATGCATTGGTGTCTTCATCTTCAACAGCATAAAAATAAGAGTTGTAACAATCTCTAGGAACGTTGAATCCATCCTCTTTGTCCCATTTGGCATTTTTTACACCCAGGTTTTCTGCAGGAACAAATTCTGTATTAAATAAGTAACCATAGGTTGCTTTGGCTTTTTTGTTTTCGTTGTAAATGTCTTTTAAATAATAATTTACAAAGCTTTTGTATTTGTCGTTGTTGCCAACTTTAATTCCCAAGCTTTCTGCAGCTTCTACCATTCCGTTGATACCGATGGTTAAAAACTGTTTGTCTAAAGATATATACCCTGCTTGGTAAACAGGCAGTAACCCTGCGGTTTTGTATTCTTCAATTAAAGACCTGTAGGCCACTTGGTATTTGTGAATCTTTTGAACTTCCGTAATAATATCAGCACCTTTTTGTATCAATCGGTTCATATTTAATGTAATTACATTGATAGAACCTGTGGCTACACCACCAGCACCGAGTGAATAACTAAAGGTATTGTCGTTTATTTCATTTCTCAATCTACAGCAAGAAGCTAAGCTGTCTGCATTTTCAGATTGGTAAATAAAGAAAGAGTTTCCTTCGCTTAGCTCTTGCGCACACATTTCGGTAAATTCAGTATCTACAGGAGTTCCTTCGTTGGTAAGCATGGCAGCAGTAACAACAGGGAAAGTTAAGATGGCCTTTGTGCGTTCTTGATTGAACCATTTCATAAAGAATTCTTGTAAGTTTTTTAGACTTTCCCATTTAGGTTTTTTCATATCCGGAAAAACAAAGTCGCCAAACATACTGTTAAAATAAGCTTCGTCATACAAAGAAATATTCCAAAAAACGGATTGGTAACCTCTAGCAGCAGCAGGTTGATTAATGGCGTATACTACATGTTGTAGGTGGTTAGAAATAATATCTGTATGCGTGTTGAGGTAATCTTTTCCGTAATCTCTGGCAGCAAAATGATCAAAATACATTAAAAACTCTACCGTTGCCAAAGCACCTGCAAATTGAGAGCTGATAGCAAAAACAAGGTTTACAAACTCACCACAAAAACTTTCTAAATGTTGAGGTGCTAAACTTTCGCCTCCCAACTTGGTAAGCCCATCAAACAAAAAAGGATACATGCTAATAGAAACACAATAAGGTTTTAAAGAGGTTTCATCATGTACATAAATTTCATGCGCTTCAATTTGTCGGATGTATTCATTGGCGGTTTCTGTTCCAAACAATTCCTCAATTTTACGCTTTACCAAAGCTCTGTTTACCTGTATATTGATGTCTTTATTCAATTCGGCCTCCATGGTTGCAATATTTTTGGAGGTTACATTGGCGTTGGCATCTACTTTAGAGCCATCGGCAGCATTGGTAGAATGAATATATTGGTCTATAAATTTTATTTTTTTGTCTACTTGCTTATCGGTAAGTCGTATCATGATTTTTATTTTTGAAATAGGTAATTAAGTGTTTTGTTGGTTTTTACGTCTATAAATTTTTGATTTGTAGTTGGAGACTCTAAGCCCCCAAGGTTGGCTATCCATTTGCCTGTTTTAAGCCAATTGAGTTCGTTTTTAATGGAGGTGCTAATATTGTTTTCACCCGTATACAAGCAGGTTTTGTATTGGTTGTTTTTAGCTTCTTTTAAAAAGGTGATCAGTTCCTTTTCGTGCCATTCGCCTCCCATAAATAAAACGCAAGTGGCAAGAGATTTGTAATTGTTTAATGTTGTTTTAAAATTTTCTAAGGTTAACAGAACTCCGTTGTTTTCTTTCCATAAAAAAGGAGAGTGGCAGCCTTTACATTTTAATTTACAACCACAAATAGAAAAACAGAGACTGATTTCTCCGGGGACCTCTTGAAAGACTACTTTAAAGCTATGGTGATTCATAAAATAAAAGACTAATTAATCTTTTATAAAAGTATGTATTATTTCAAGTGGTGAAATAGAAGGTGTTTTTGAGTTATTAAGAAAGTTTTCAACAGGGGAGTTTTCTTCTCGATACAATTTTGATGACCTCACAAGTTCAGCCCTCAAAACCACTCGAAGAGACAATTTTTGATGTACATTCAATACTTTATTTTAGAAAAGTAATTGTTTGTCAGGTTGAGTTTTTCGATTTTGGTGACTTTGACAGGCGCAGCCATCAAAATTATTTAAAAGAGATATTTAGTTTTTAAGGTCGAGTGTTTCAGATAACTGAGCTTGTCGAAGCTAGGAGAAATATAAAGAGCCTATTATTTAGAATTTCGTTTTTTATTGTACGATTGTTTATCTCCTGTTAATACAGTTTTTTTGTACCTCCAAAGTTGTTTGAAGAAGTATTCGTTTGTCTGGTCGAGTGCCCAACGAAGGAGGGTGTATCGAGATCTTCAATCCTAATTCTCTTCTATTATTTTTTTAATAAAAAGACTCTAAAGTCTTATTTATTTATACTCTTTCTGAATAGGCTAATACTGACAAAAGTCATGTTTATTTCTGCGTTTTCTCAGGTTCTTTACATGTGAAATTTAAAAGCAAATTGACATGCCTATTAAAAGTTATCTAGCTCATCCACACCAAGGTAAAAAATCGGAAGTTTATCAAACACTCAGTTCAATAGAACAATGTGAGGTGATTCCGGCAGAAAATAAAGAACTTTTAATAGTTGTTACAGATACAAACAGTTCTAAAGAGGAAGATATTCTACAAGAAAAATTGCAGGCTATAGAGAGTATTAAGCTACTAGCAATGGTTTCTGGTTTTAACACAACAAAAAATTAATTTATGTATACTTCATTAACAAACAGAAGGAGTTTTATAAAAAAAATGGCAGTACTGTCTGCAATGACAGCTGCGGCAACAATGTTTCCTGGAATTTTATTCGCAGAAGAACAAGAACGTAATTTACCAGAAGGAAGTGGAAACTTAGACTGGAAAAAAGCTCCTTGTCGCTTTTGTGGTGTAGGATGTGGTGTTTTGGTGGGAGTTGAAGATGGAAAGGCTGTTGCAGTAAAAGGAGATCCAAAATCGCCAGTTAATAAAGGACTGTGTTGTGTAAAAGGATACCATTCTGTAATGTCTATGTACGGAAAAGACCGTTTGACACATCCATGGGTAAAGAAAAACGGAAAGTATGTAAAAACTTCTATGAAAGAGGCTTTGGATTTGATTGCTGAAAAAATGCAAACAACGATCAAAGACCACGGAAAAGATGCGGTTTCTATTTATGGATCTGGACAATGGACAATTCCTGATGGTTATGTGGCTTCAAAGTTTTTTAAAGGATGTATAGGAACAAATAATGTAGAGGCCAATGCGCGTTTGTGTATGGCAAGTGCCGTAACTGGTTTTATAACATCGTTTGGTAGTGACGAACCAATGGGATGCTATGAAGATATAGACCATGCAGATGTGTTTGTGCTTTGGGGAAATAATATGGCAGAGATGCACCCTGTATTATTTTCTAGATTGCTAGACCAACGTTTAAAAAGAGGAGTTAAAATTATAGATTTTGCTACCCGTACTACAAGAACAAGTATGGCTGCAGATAAGTCTATACTATTTAAACCGAATACTGATTTAGCAGTAGCCAATGCTATTTGTTATGAAATTATAAACAACGGTTGGGTAAACAAATCTTTTGTAGAAAAACACTGTAGTTTTAATAAGGGACTTACCGATATGGGGTATGGACTGGAAGATAAATACAGTTTTAAAGACAAGCCAGAGAAAATAGATTTTGAAGCTTATAAAGAGTTTTTAGAAGATTATACGCCAGAAAAAGTTGAAAAAATATCTGGAGTATCAGCCAAAGATATCAAGTATATGGCTGCTTATTATGGAGATCCTAATAAGAAAGTAATGTCGCTTTGGTGTATGGGAATGAACCAACATACCAGAGGAACTTGGATTAACAATTTAGTGTACAACATCCATTTACTAACAGGTAAAATATCTACTCCAGGAAACAGTCCTTTCTCTTTAACAGGGCAACCAAGTGCTTGTGGAACAGTAAGGGAGGTAGGTACCTTAACGCATAAATTACCACACGGAGTGGTAATGAAAAAAGAACATAGAGAGCATGCTGCTAAAATATGGGATGTTCCTGTAGAAAATATTCCATCAAAACCTACCTATCATACGGTAGAAATGTTTAGAGCTTTGGATAGAGGAGACATTCGTTTTATGTGGATTCAGGTAACCAACCCTATGGTAACCATGCCTAAGTTAAAACGTTATAGAGATGCCACTAAAAAAGAAGGACGTTTTATTGTAGTTTCAGATATTTATCCAACACCAACAACAGATATTGCCGATGTAATTTTACCATCAGCAATGTGGGTTGAAAGAGAAGGGATGTATGGGAATTCTGAAAGAAGAACTCAATATTTTGAGCAAATGGTACAGCCACCAGGAGAAGCTATGAGTGATACTTGGCAGTTGATTGAGGTTGCAAAAAGAATGGGCTTTGAAAAGCAATTTTACTACAAAGAAGAAACGCATATAGAAGAGATTTATAATGAATATAGAAGGCACCATGAAGGGAAGAAACATGCCATGGCACCTTTGGAGGTCTTAAAAACACAACCAGGAGCACAATGGCCGTATGTTGATGGAAAATCTACACAATGGCGTTTCAATTCTAAATACGATCCAGCGTGTAACAACGGAGAAGATTTCCACTTTTACGGAAAACCAGATGGAAAAGCTGTCATTTGGCAACGTCCGTATGAAGCTGCTCCAGAAGAGCCAGATACAGAGTTCGATTTTTGGTTATGTACAGGGCGTGTTGTAGAGCATTGGCATACAGGGTCTATGACTAGAAGAATACCTGTATTACACAAAGCAATGCCACACGGATATGTAGAGCTGCATCCAGAAGATGCCAAACGTATGCAAATTAGAACAGGTGATGCCGTAAAATTAACAACAAGAAGAGGAACTATGAATTTACCAGCATCGGTAAATGAAAGAGGAGTTCCAGTGAAAGGGCAAGTGTTTGTTCCGTTTTTTGATGAAAATATGTTAATCAACGATCTTACTTTAGATGCATTTTGTCCAATATCTAAGCAGCCAGATTATAAAAAATGTGCTGTTAAAGTTGAAAAAGCCTAAAAGATGAAAAGACTAGGAATTGTTTCTTTATTTATGATTTTGCTGGTAGCTTTTATTGCTATCTGGAATTTCAGTTATCAATCGGGGTTGGAACAGGCATATTTGCCGCTTGAAAAAGAGGAGGCACAACCAATAATTCCCTCTGAAAAAGGAGTGTTTACAAGGTCGGAGCACGCTTTAGATTATGTAAATATGCCTGTAGATGAAAAACATCAGAGGTCTTTAAAAACATATTATGATAATAGAGCTTATCACGGTGCACCACCTAGTATACCACATGAGGTAGAGGATGAAAGAAATATGGGGGGAAAAGCTTGTTTAAAATGTCATGAAAATGGAGGTTTTGTAGCAAAGTTAAGAGCATATACACCTGTTACACCGCATCCAGAAAAAGTTAATTGTAGACAATGTCATGTTCCTCAAAAAACAAATAGCACTTTTAAAGGAACAAATTTTGAAAAGGTACCAGCACCAAAAGTAGGGGGAGTAAACAAAGCCTTGCAAAGTAGCCCGCCAGTAATTCCACATCAAATACAATTAAGAGAAAATTGTTTGTCGTGTCATGCAGGACCTAGTGCTCCAAAAGAGATACGTGTTTCTCACCCAGAAAGGGTAAATTGTAGACAGTGTCATGTGTTGAATAACAAAGAGGTGACAGATATAGGTATTTTTAAAAGATAAGAAACGTATGGAAAAGCTTGCAATATATAAACTCTTTACCAGTACAATTCGAGAATATAAAAGAAGAAATAGCGCAATGAAAACTCGCAAAAAAATTCATAAAGAATACCTTAAAAACATGCAAAGAGCAGCAATTCTGTTGTTGCTTTTGGGAACGGTGTTTTCTTGTGGTCATCATGAAGAAAAGTACCATAGTGTAAAAGAAAAGATAGAAGCTAAGAGTAAAAATTATCATGGGACTTCTATTACTTCAGAACCTTATACAGAGGGTTTAAAAACGATTGAGATTACAGAAGGAGGGCATACATTTTTAATTCCAGAGCGTAAAAGCCAAATACAATCGTATGCATGTACAGAATGTCATACAGAACCTTTAGAAGAGTTAAAGGGTACTTCGACAGGCTCAGTATCTGTTAAAAAGGCACACTGGAATATTACTTTAAAGCACGCCAATCCTGAAACTATGAATTGTGTTACTTGTCATAATGGTGACGATATGGACAATTTAAAAAGTTTAACGGGAGCTAAGGTAGATTTTAATAACAGTTACAAAGTGTGTAATCAATGCCATACAAAACAATTTGAAGATTGGAAAGGTGGTGCACATGGAAAACGTATTGGAAGTTGGGCTCCGCCAAGGGCATCTAAAACTTGTGTGAATTGTCATAATCCGCACAGTCCAAGTTTTGAAAAAAGGTGGCCGGCAAAATACAACACACAAAAAGTTCAAGAAAGAAAATAACACAACAGTGTTTTAATATACTAGAAAATAGAGGTATGAGTACAAGTGGTAAAAAATGGTTTTCTTTAGGTCTTTCAAATAAGAAAGAAGCAAAAAGTAGTTCATGTGATTGTGGTAGTAACTCAGGAGGTTGCAATTCACATAATGTAACAACACCAGATACTTTGAAACAAAAAGATGGTTTTGATCAGGTTTTGGGAGCAAACATGGACAGAAGAAACGCTTTTAAGCAATTAACAGCAAGTTTATTGGTTGGAGCTGGAGCTATAAGTACTTCTTGTAGTGTAGGATCTAGTGAAGCTTCTAAAGAAAAAGCACAGATAGATTGGGAAGAGCAGTTTAAAGGAAACTATAAACTGATGACTGATGAAGAGAAAAAAGCAACAGTTGAAAGGTTGGTACGTTCACATCAATTAAAAACGGATGAAACGTTGAACATGTCATCTAAAACAGCAGAAGAAGATGTGTTGTTTGGATATGCTTTTAATATTTCTAAGTGTCAAGGGTATATGGATTGTGTAAGTGCTTGTGTTGAGGAAAACAACCAAGACAGAAATTCACAAATGGAATATATCCGAATTCATGAAATGAAAGATGGTCAAGGGTTCAATTTTAATGAATCTGATGATAATTATTATCATGAGGTACCAGCCGATGGTCATTTTTATATGGGAACACAGTGTTTTCATTGTGACAATCCACCTTGTGTTGAGGTATGTCCAGTACAAGCTACTTGGAAAGAACCTGATGGAATTGTAGTTGTAGATTACGATTGGTGTGTAGGGTGTAGATACTGTATGGCTGCATGTCCGTATGATGGAAGACGTTTTAATTGGAGCAAACCAGAAGTTCCTCAAGAGGAGGTTAACAAAAATCAACATTATTTAGGAAATCGCTTACGTAAAAAAGGAGTGATGGAAAAATGTACTTTCTGTATTCAACGTTCAAGAAAAGGAAAAAACCCTGCTTGTGTAGAGGCTTGTCCTACGGGAGCACGAATTTTTGGAAATCTATTGGATCCAAACAGTACGATTCGTTGGGTGTTGGAAAATAAGAAAGTATTCCGATTGAAAGAAGATTTAGGTACAGAACCAAAGTTCTGGTACTTTATGGATTAGTTGCGTGAAGGATTGCAATGACATCCTTTTAGGTTTGGAACTGAGCTTGTTGAAGTTCCTAAAGTTAAAAGATATAATGAAAAGCCTGACCTGATAAGGGCACGCCAAAATAGAAATAAAAGAAATCATTTATAAATAAAATTAAATGGGAGCAATAAAGGTTTTAACAAGCTTGGTAAAAGATAGCTTGGATATAATTACGCACGGAACAAAAAAATACCATTTGTGGATGGCTTTTTTAACTTCTGTAATGTTAGCAGGAATGTATTGTTATTCTATTCAATTAGAAGACGGTTTGAGTGTTACGGGTATGACAGATAGGGTGAGTTGGGGATTGTATATTT
This sequence comes from Flavicella sp., assembly GCA_965243265.1. Classification (GTDB taxonomy): domain Bacteria; phylum Bacteroidota; class Bacteroidia; order Flavobacteriales; family Flavobacteriaceae; genus Flavicella. The sequence goes on along the minus strand of CBDEUL010000005.1, from coordinate 190,490 downwards.
CTAATTTCACCTTTTTAGTAGGGGTGGCTGCTGCGGCAGTAATGTTGGTAATGCCAACTTATGTGTTAAAGGATGTTGATTTTAAGCAGGCGGTGTTGATTGGTGAAGGTTTGGCAGTTTCGGCATTGATTATGTGTTTGGCATTTGTGGTTGCGGATATGGGAGGCCCTTCTGTATTATGGCATATGATGCCAGGAATAGGGGTTTTTAATTTCCCTAACTCTATGTTAACATGGGATGTTTTGGTGTTAAATGGGTATTTGTTTATAAATATTACCATTCCTTTTTACATTTTATTTCGCCATTATCAAGGAAAAGAAGCTTTGTCTAAGGTATATGTTCCAGGGGCATTTTTATCTGTTTTTTGGGCGGTAGGAATTCACTTAGTAACGGCATTTTTATACCAAGGATTGCAAGCAAGACCTTTTTGGAACAATGCTTTGTTAGGTCCTCGATTTTTAGCTTCTGCATTTGCAGCGGGTCCTGCTTTGATTATTTTAGTTTTGGCTATTATAAGATCGCATACAAATTTTGGTATTCAGGATAAGACAATCAAAAAAATAGCATTGGTAGTTACAGTAGCAGCACAGATAAATTTAATTATGTTGGTTTCTGAATTGTTTAAAGAGTTTTATGCGCCTACACATCATAGTGAAAGTGCTTATTATTTATTTTTTGGATTGCATGGTAAAGATGCTTTGTTACCATGGATTTGGACGGCGATTCCTTTAAATATTTTAGCAACCGTTGTGTTGACATTTCATAAGTTGAGAAATAACCTTACCATACTTTATATTTGTTGTTTTATTTTATTTGTAGCTATTTGGATAGAAAAAGGTTTTGGATTGATAGTTCCAGGGTTTATTCCAGGTCCTTATGGTAAAATTGCAGAATATCTTCCTACAGGAATTGAAGTAGGAGTTACTTTGGGTATTTGGGCGTTGGGTGCATTTGTTTTTACCATTTTGGCAAGAACTGCTATTGGTATTGAAACGGGTAGCTTGCGTTTGAAAAAATAATTTTTTTTGAGAAGCTTTAAACCCCACAAACCTTTAATGGTTTGTGGGGTTTTTGCTTTTTGGTAATAGGGTGAATTGAATTTTTTGTGAAAAGGTTTGGTTTAGAGTATATTTGCAGCAAATACAAAAACGATATTATGATTTCAGCAAATGAATATTTTGACGCTAAAGTAAAGTCTTTAGGATACAAGTCAGCTACAGGAAACTCTACAATAGGAGTAATGGAAGAAGGGGAGTACGAATTTGGTACTTCAACTCATGAAACAATGACGGTTATTGAGGGTGAATTGATAGCTTTGTTACCAGGGGAAACAGAGTGGGTATCTTACAAGGCTGGTGCTAAGTTTGAGGTAGATGGAAATACTTCTTTTAAAGTAAAATCTGTAGGACAAACAGCATATTTATGTCAGTATAAATAAGACAAACATTGTTTGTTTTTAAAATTTAAACCCTCATAGTTCTTTTAAGAATTATGAGGGTTTTTAATTTTTTAAGGGTAATTGAAAATTACTCAAAGTTCATAGATAATTGAATTCTTTTTCGAACGGTATCTACTTCTTCTACACGTACTTTTACATGTTGGTTGAGGTGTACAATATCACTTACATTTCCAACATATCCCTTGCTAAGTTTTGAGATGTGTACCAAGCCACTTTCTTTAATACCGATGGCAACAAAACATCCGAAGTTGGTAATATTATTTACAATTCCAGGGAGTATTTGCCCGACTTTTAAATCGTTGATGGTTTTTATATTGGGGTTAAATGAGAAGACTTTTACTTTTTTTCTAGGGTCTAATCCTGGTTTTTCTAATTCGGAAACAATGTCTTTAAGTGTAGGAATACCAATAGTATCGGTACAATATTTTTCTAGTGTTAAGTTTTTAAGGGCTTCTTTGTTTCCTATTAGTTTTGAGATATCTGTTTTTAGATCTTTTGCCATTTTTTTAACGATGGTATAGCTTTCTGGATGAACGGCAGAATCGTCTAATGGGTTTTTAGCATTTTTAATTCTTAAAAAGGCTACACTTTGTTCGTAGGCTTTGGCTCCTAAACGGGGTACCTTTTTAATATCGATTCTGGAAGTAAAAGCTCCGTTTTCTGATCGGTAATTGACAATGTTTTCTGCTAGTTTAGGTCCAATTCCAGATACATAACTTAGCAGTGATTTGCTAGCTGTATTGATGTTTGTTCCTATGCTATTTACACAGCTTTCTACAACGGCATCTAAGGATTCTTTAAGTTGGTTTTGATCTACATCGTGTTGGTATTGCCCAACACCAATTGATTTTGCTTCAATTTTAACAAGTTCTGCTAAAGGGTCTGCCAAACGTCTACCAATAGAAACGGCTCCTCTTACGGTTACATCGTAGTTAGGGAATTCTTCTCTAGCAATTTTTGAAGCGGAGTAGATAGAGGCTCCTGCTTCGTTTACAATAAATACTTGTAAATCTCGATCAAAACGAACTTTTTTAACCAATTCTTCTGTTTCTCTAGAGGCTGTTCCGTTACCAATGGCAATGGCTTCAATTTTATAGGCATTTACGAGTGTAAATAGCTTGCTAGAGGCTTCTTTGGGTTTGTGTAGGTAAATGGTTTCGTTGTGTACTAGGTTCCCTTGTTTGTCTAAACAAATGGTTTTACATCCTGTTCTAAAACCTGGATCAAGTGCCAAAATTGTTTTTTCTCCTAAAGGGGCTTGTAGCAAAAGTTGTTGTAAGTTTTTTGCAAAAACTTCAATGGCTTTGGTGTCTGCTTTTTCTTTGGCAAGAGAAAGTGTTTCGTTGGCTATAGCAGGTGCTAAAAGACGCTTGTAGGTGTCTGCAATTGCTAATTGTATTTGTTGACTGCATTCGTTTTGTGAACGAATAATTCTACTTTCTATTTTTGAAATAGCTTCTGTAGTGTCAATTTCTATTTTTATACGAACAAAGCCTTCTTTTTCGGCTCTAAGCAGTGCCAAAATTCTATGAGACGGACAGCGTTTTAGGGATTCTGACCAGTCAAAATAGTCTCTAAATTTTTGTGCTTTTTCGTCGTTTATTTTTGTTTTAATAGCCTTGGAGGTAATGGTTGCATTTCTGTTGAATTGAGATCTGAGGTTGTTTCGTATATCGATACGTTCATTGATCCATTCTGCAATAATATATCTAGCACCTTCTAAGGCTTCTTCTGTGCTTTCTATGTTGTTTTTAACAAATTTAGCAGCTGTAAACTCTATGTTATTCACGTTTTGTGACATGATCATTTTGGCCAGACCTTCTAATCCTTTTTCACGTGCGGTGTCAGCTTTTGTTTTGCGTTTCTTTTTAAAAGGCAAATACAGGTCTTCTAAATCTGTAAGAGTATTCGTGTTTTCTATTTTAAGTTTTAAGGAATCTTCTAAAAGGCCTTGTTCTTCAATAGCTTTTAAAACAGTGTTTTTTCTTTTTTCTAATTCGTCAAATGTTTTTTTAAGTGACAGTATTTTACCGATTTCCAACTCATCTAAGTTCCCTGTCATTTCTTTTCTGTACCTAGCAATAAAGGGTACGGTACAGTCTTCAGAAATTAATTTTAAAGTATTGATGATACTAATGTCTCTAATCTCTGTTTGAGACTTTATATAATCTAAAATTTGCATGGGTAGAAAAAGGCTGTTTTAATATAGTCGCAAAAATAGATGTTTCAGTGTTAACTATTAATGAAGATTGATTTTTTTATGGGAGGAATGGCTTACTGTTTCTTTTTTAGCTTTTTGGCTTCTGCTAAGCTTTTTTTGATCATGTTGATGCCTTCAGTAGAGATTTCAATTTTTTGAGGACATTGATTACAAGAAATAGCATCGTTTTCTTGTAGTTTGTCTATTTCTAAAGCTATAGGGGAGTTACAGGTTGGGCAAGAAATTTCAATTTTATTCATAGGTGTTGGTTTTAAAGTAAAAATAGTAAAACTCTTTAAAATAGTTTTTGGGTATAGAGAAGTCTCGATACACTTCTCCTGCGTTGAACCACCTGACTTGACATTGTTGTCTCTTCGAGTGATTTTAATGATTGAACTTGTGTGAGGTTGTTAGGGTTGTATTGAGAAACACTAGGCTGTTCTGTTAATTTTTTATTGAATATAGACTTCTCTTGCGTTGAACCACCTGACTTGACATTGTTGTCTCTTCGAGTGATTTTAATGATTGAACTTGTGTGAGGTTGTTAGGGTTGTATTGAGAAACACTAGGCTGTTCTGTTAATTTTTTATTGAATATAGACTTCTCTTGCGTTGAACCACCTGACTTGACATTGTTGTCTCTTTGAGTGATTTTAATGATTGAACTTGTGAGGTTGTTAGGGTTGTATTGAGAAACACTAGGCTGTTCTGTTAATTTTTTATTGAATATAGACTTCTCTTGCGTTGAACCACCTGACTTGACATTGTTGTCTCTTCGAGTGATTTTAACGACTGAACTTGTGAGGTTGTTAAAATTGTATCGAGAAGTATTTTTAAACGAACTACCCCCAAAAAGCAACAATACGTTCTATCAACCAAAAAGAGGCTAAGGAACCAATACCATAGGCAGGGATTTTTTTGAAAATTACAGACCAATTTTTTTTGTAAGAAAGTACTTTTAGGATGGTTAAGATAACAATTACAAAGGCTATTTGACCAATTTCAACACCTACATTAAAAAAACCTAAGGCATAAGGAATGTCTTTTTGCGGCAGTCCAATATCTGCTAAGGCACCAGCAAATCCAAAACCGTGTAACAAACCGAAAGTAAAGGCTACTAGCCAAGGTCTTTTGCTTGTTAGGGTTTGTTTTCCATCAATTACATGGAGCAATTCTATAGCTAAAAATACAATACTCAAAGCAATCACAGCTTCAACAGGTGCTGTAGGGAAGTTTACATATTCTAATGCAGCCAAACTAAGGGTAATACTGTGTGCAAGGGTAAAGGCTGTAATGGTTTTGATGATTTTCCATTTTCCTTTTGTAATGAGTATTAAGGCTAACACAAATAATAAATGGTCTATACCTAAAAGAATGTGTTCTATCCCTAAAACACTGTATGTTTTTATAACATCTAATGTTTCTGTTTTTCCAGGAATAACACAGGTGTCTTTATCGGCTTGTAATAGTAAAGTTACTTTTTCTTTGTTTAGGTATTCAATAGTAAGCAATACGTCAATTAAGGTTTTATTGAGTCCTTCAATACTAATGGTTTGTCCAGGAAAAGGTTTTGTAGATGTAAGTTTATAGGAGTAAAGAATGGATCCTGGTATTTGATTGGGGTCTGCGAGTCTTTCAATTTGAAATGATGTAGGTAATATGGGTTGAATTCTAGGGATGGCATCTCCCATTCGAGGTATTTTCCAATAGGCATTGTAAGTACTATCGGTGGTTTGTATGATTTGTAAATAAGCAGGTCTAACTTCATGCGACCATCCTTGAATGGTAAAGAAAATACAAATGAAGAGAATGTTTATTTTTTGTGAAAACTGAAACTTCATCTGGTTAGTTGTTTAATTCTTTTTCAAGGGTTTTTGTAAACTCTGGGGTAAAAGTATCTGATTGTATATCTAGCTCAATAGTATAATTTTTCTTTAAAGCACGGTATACTTCTTCATCTGTCTTTTTCTGGTTTTCGTATTTAAAATCTCTTTCTACTTCTTTTCTTTTCAATTCGAATTCAGGTAGGTAAGGTGCTTTTTCTTCTGTTATATACACAAGATGAAAACCGAAACTAGAGGCTATTGGACCTATCCATTTATTGAGTTCTTTGTCTTTGATGTTTTTTGGAAACTCATTCCCAAATTGCATAGCCAATTGTTTGTCGCTTTTATTTTTTTGAAAATAAGCAAAAGGGAGTGCGTCTCCTTTGTTTTCCATTTCTTTAAAAGATGCATTTGGATTTTGGTTGCGTGTTTTTAAAGCATCCTCATAATAGTTTTTACGTTTGTCTGGGCTAAATATAATCTGATATAAAGAATAGCTTTGAGGTGCTAGATATTTTTTGCGATGTTCTTGGTAGTATTTGCGTAAACTTTCTTCTGAAGGAGCTGTAATGTTTGCAATATTCTTAGCAAGAAATTGCATTTTTTGTGATAGCCTACGTTTGATAATTTCGTCGTTATGATCTAAATTCATTCTTAAGGCTTCAAGGTAAAATACTTCTTGTTTAAGATTTTGATTTAGGAGTCCTTTTAATTCCTCCTCTGTAGGAGGTCTTTTCCATGTCATTTCCCAGTTTGCGAGAATATTGGCAATGTCAGAATTGTCAATTAGAATGGTGTTTTTAGAGTTTGTTTCATTTGTAACATTGCTGTATAGTAAAAACAGTGCAATTCCAATACTTATAAAATGGAAGAAAGGTTCTTTGAAGATGTTTTTCATAGATTTAAAATCCTTGGTGTAGCTTTTGGTTTGTAGATAATATGTGCTTTAAGAAGCTTTTGGAAAGAAAGCTAAAGTTCTTAAAATGGACATATTCTCCTTTGTATCGAATTTACGTTAAATAAAAAGAACTCATAAAATTTTATGAGTTCTTTTGTACTTGTAATTTGTGTTTTTTATTTAGGTGAGTACCAAATTGGTGATGTATATGCTCTTTCAACATGTACTAAAGGCACGTCCTCTTCTAAATCTAAGTTGTATCTAACTTTGTCGTATAAAGTCCATCTAGGTGTAGGAATTTCAAGAACTCTTACATAGTAGAAAGCTTCTAGGTTTGGATCAAAATCAGGATCAGACCAAACTGTTTTTAATTCAGTAGCTCCTATAGAGTTGTCCCAAGTAGCATCTTTTAGGTTTACTGTATTTCCTACAGATGGTAATTTACCATTGGCATCTACTTTTCTGTCTCCTCCCCATGTAACATTGTATATTTTTTCACCTAAAGAACCGTCTGCATTTGCCCAACCTTTGATGATTTGAATTCTATCCAAGCTTGCTCCTTCAGGATCCATTAGTGCGTGTACTATAAATGAAGGTTTTTTGTTTCCTGCATTTACCAAGTCACCACCCATAGGTACTCCCTTGTTGTATCCATTTTCTACCAAGTTACTTAAGTCTGACTTTTCATAATCCCATCCACCAAAAAATCGTACTTGCATTCTAGGTCCTGTTGTACCGTATGTTTCTTTACGTTTCATGGCATCCCATAAGGAAGTTCTAGTATTTTCTTGTGCCCAAACAGCAGCATAACCAGAGGCAACGATTTGCCATGGCAAAATTGATTTGTCTTTTGGTTTTTTAGATCTTGGTTTCAATCTGTTTTTTGAAGGTTCGTCAGGAGTGTTTTTTCCGAAGAAGTTATTGTCGTCAGAAGTAGGTAATGATGTATGAGAATCTGTACTACAGATCAATCCAAATTTGTAAGGGTTTACTCCTAATTTTGTTTTGTGTTTCAATCCTTCTTTTAATCCAGACCTTGAATACTCATACTGTAACATGTCTTTTGTTTTAAGCTCACTGAAATCTAAGTTTGCTTTGTCCCAAGTTTCATAATCTGCAAATTCATCGTTAGGGGATAAAAATGGGTGCGATTCACTGTCTCCTTTTGTTTGAGATGACTCGTATAGTGGCTCCCACATTTGTCTGCGTTTTGCGTAATCTGCATCAATTTTTTCTCCAGAAATTGTAGTTTCAGAAAACATCATTCCGTTACTTAAGTTTCCGTTATGTGGAATGGCAAGTACTCTACCTCCTGTAGTTTTTTCGTAGTTTTCTAAATTATCCCATAATTTTTCAGGGTCAGAACTATCTTCATTGGTATAAGGTAATTGGTACAGTGTTTTGTCTGCATTGTCTCTATAGATAACTACCCTGTGTAGGTTGTTTCCTTTGATTAGAGAAGTCCATTCATATCCAATAAAGGCAGTAAATGTTCCTGGGTCGTTGTATCTTTCAGCAGCGTCTACAACACTTTTCCAAACGGGTTCCATCATTGCAGGGTCGTTTGTTTTAAAAGAAAGTTTTCCTTGTGCAAATGTTTTTATGATGTCAAGTCGTGCTTCGTTGAACTTTCCGGCATCTAACATTGCTTTCCATCTTTTCCCTTCAGGAGTTTTCATCATCACTTCATCTCCGTTGTTGATAAGGTCAAAGAACCCCATTCCGTCAGAGTGATCTGCAATTACCAAGAAATCTAGAGGTCTTGCTAACTTTGCTTCTACACCTGTTGTACTTTTAATTTTTTCTCCACGTGCAAATCTATAAGCATCGTCAATACCTACCTTGTTACCTGCTGCTGCAGCATCTGATGATAGGCTTGTATGCAAGTGAGTATCTCCCCAGTATACTTGTGTAGGGTAACCTTTGCTTTCTGCTGAAACAGTACTGTGTGATGTTGTTGAGGAATCTTTTTCGTTCTTTTTGGTTTCTTTGCCGCAAGAAATGATTGCCAGACAAGAGAGTAGTAGGATGGTTGTTCTCATAGTTTTTGGTTTCAAAATGTTGATAGATCTAGTTAATAGATAAAAATACACATTTTTATAATACTCTATCTAATCTAAACGTAATTTGTGTTTTAACTACTTGTTTAAGAAAATGTATCAAATTTATCATTCATAAAACAAATACATCCTAGATTTTATAATAACAGTATCTTTTTCTACATAAAATTTAATCGTATTCTCCAAAGGAGAAGGTAAACCTGTGTAAAAATATTTTTTTACAACTTCCTTTTTTCCGTTTTCTCTGTCAAACTCTAAAACACAAGTACTACGACGGTATTCTTTTAAATCTAAAAAAGCTCTGATATTTTGGTTTGAATTTACTGTATTGTAATACAGCGTATCTATAAACTTATTTCTAAATGATTTAGAATATATCTTTATATTCTTAAAATCTTCTTTAGATTTATTTATAAGTTCTATATAAACCCCTTTTGAGGTTTTTTTGTTTTTTGCTATGTAATAAAAACTAAAAGTAAACAAGAAACGTAAACAAATCAATAAAGGGAAAAGTACCAATGCTTTTTTTTTCTCTTTTTCAAAAAACAAAAAACCAATAAAAATAATGTATACCAATACACTGTTTATTATAAATAGAGCATCAATTACGGCTATCGTTTCTAATGAATAAATATTTGATATGAATCTTGTTAATACTTCATAAACAAGAATACCTAATGCTAATACAAAACTTTTAATTTTTGGTGTTTTTAGTTTTTCTAAGGTATTTATATAAAAAGCAAATACAATAAAAAGCAGAGGTATAGGTATTAATGATGTATTATTTGTTGTATACTTTATAAATACCAAAATCACAAAGCCTACTAATAGGATTCTGTTTATTATTTTCTTACTATTTTTCACTCTGTAATAATTTAAAGTTCATTATATTCACCTTCGTTTGAGTCCATTAAATCGTCCATTATATTGTTAGGGTATGAGTTGTCGCTATCAGAGTTTAATCCTGCAGCATCTAAAGCTTCTTGAACCATATCTGCACAATTATTAGTAAATAAATTATAATTTTCATTTAAATTATTAAATGCTTCTTGTCCAGCAAGGTAATCCTGATAAGCGTCCGTTTCTATTCTGTAGCCAAAATCATAACTTGTATTCCAGTTAACGAACTCTTCTAAATTAGAGAATTGTTCTATTCCTGCACTTGTTGGCCCATAAAAAGGCAATGCCCCTTCTTCAGTCCCATCTTTAGAATAATAATACCATCCAGATTCATCATCCCCAACGAGCATAGCCATATGACCAAATTCATTTGCACCTTCACTATCTATTAAAATAATTATATCATCAGGGTTTTCAGATCTATAGCTTAAATCATTTTTTAATAAAGGTTTTGCAATAGAATCATATTCTGTTAAATCTTCTTCACTCTGTGCGAATACATTTCCAATAAAAAAGATACTTAATATTATTACTAAAATAAATGGTCGTTTCGTAGGAATTAATTTTTTTCCTACTAAATATTAACTTTTTATGATAAAGTGTCAATACCTAAAAATGATTGTATTTTTATATGGTTATAAAGAGGTGTATCTGAAAAGTATTTTTAGTTGAAGGTGAATTTGACATAAGAAATGGTGTTTAATTTATAAAAAACTAATGGTAAAGAGCTTGTTGTGTGTTTTTTCAAAATAGAAATGTAGTTTTTAATACAGTTTAATAAAACAGCATCAATCATTTTTGACAATGACAAAAAAAAATGTATCGAAGAATAAACTCCGATACATTTTTTTGAAAAAATTTCTACTTATTTTAGATAGAGGCTTTTAAGAACTCTCTATTCATACGAGCAATGTTTTCTAAAGAGATTCCTTTCGGACATTCTACTTCACAAGCTCCAGTGTTTGTACAGTTACCAAAACCTTCTGCATCCATTTGTGCCACCATGTTTCTTACACGGTCTGCAGCTTCAACTTGTCCTTGAGGTAATAAAGCATATTGTGATACTTTAGCTCCAACAAACAACATTGCAGATGAATTTTTACATGTAGCAACACAAGCTCCACATCCAATACAAGTTGCAGCATCCATTGCTTCGTCTGCATCGTGTTTAGAGATAGGTAGTGAGTTGGCATCTTGTGTATTTCCTGATGTATTTACAGAAATGTATCCACCTGCTTGTTGAATACGTTCAAAAGCCATACGGTCTACAACCAAATCTTTAATTACAGGGAATGCTTTTGCTCTCCATGGTTCAATATAAATGGTATCTCCATCTTTGAACATACGCATGTGTAATTGACAGGTTGTAATTCCTCTGTCAGGTCCATGTGCTTCCCCGTTTATAAACATAGAACACATACCGCAAATTCCTTCACGACAGTCATGATCAAAAGCTACAGGTTCATCACCTTTGTTAATTAATTGTTCGTTCAATACATCCATCATTTCTAAGAATGACATGTGCTCTGAAATATCAGTCACTTTGTACTCAACCATTTGTCCTTTGTCAGTAGAACTCTTTTGTCTCCAGATTTTAAGTGTTAAATTCATAATGTCTTCTTATTTGTATGAACGTTGTTTTAATTCAATATCGTTAAATTCTAATTCTTCTTTATGAAGTACTGCGTCTGCAGGTTCTCCTTTGTATTCCCAAGCAGCTACATACGCATAATCTTTGTCATTACGTTTTGCTTCTCCTTTTTGTGGTCCAGATTCTTCAGCAGATTCTTCTCTAAAGTGTCCTCCACAAGATTCATTTCTGTTTAAGGCATCTTTTGCAAATAATTCTCCTAATTCTAAGAAGTCAGCAACTCTTCCTGCTTTTTCTAATTCAGGGTTCATTTCATTTTGATTACCAGGAACATTTACGTTTTTCCAGAAATCTTCACGTAATTCTTTGATTTCAGTCATGGCTTCCTTCAATCCTTTTTCGTTACGTGACATTCCTACTTTATCCCACATGATTTTACCTAATTTCTTATGGTAGTAATCTACAGAGTGTTTCCCTTTGTTGTTGATAAAGAAGTTCAATTGGTCTTTAACAGCTTTTTCAGCTTCGTCAAATTCTGGCGAATCTGTAGGTATTTTACCCGTACGAATATCATCTGCTAAATAGTCTCCAATTGTATATGGTAATACGAAATAGCCATCAGCTAATCCTTGCATTAATGCAGAGGCACCCAATCTGTTTGCTCCATGGTCAGAGAAGTTTGCTTCTCCAATGCAGTAACACCCATCAATCGTAGTCATTAAGTTGTAATCAACCCAAACACCACCCATTGTATAGTGTGTGGCAGGGTATATCATCATAGGTGTTTTGTATGGATTCTCATCTACGATTTTCTCATACATTTGGAATAAGTTTCCATATTTTGCTTCTACTACTGCTTGTCCTAATTCGTAAATTTTATTAGCAGATGCATTTTCGATATTGTGTATTTTAGCTTGTTCTTTTCCGTAACGGTCAATTGCAGCTGCAAAATCTAAGTAAACAGCTTCTCCTGTTGCGTTTACTCCGTAACCAGCATCACAACGTTCTTTTGCTGCTCTAGAGGCAACATCACGTGGTACCAAGTTACCAAAGGCAGGGTAACGTCTTTCTAAGTAGTAATCTCTATCTTCTTCAGCAATTTCTGTAGGTTTTAATTTTCCTTGTTGAATTGCTTTAGCGTCTTCAATCTTTTTAGGTACCCAAATACGACCATCATTACGTAATGACTCTGACATTAACGTTAATTTTGATTGATAGTCACCAGATCTTGGAATACAAGTTGGGTGAATTTGAGTATAACATGGGTTTGCAAAGAAAGCTCCTTTTTTATGAATTTTCCACCCAGCAGTTACGTTAGAACCCATGGCATTTGTAGATAAGAAATAAACGTTTCCGTATCCTCCTGTTGCAATTACAACAGCGTGTGCAGAGTGACGTTGAATTTCTCCTGTAATCATGTTTCTAGCAATAATACCTCTTGCTTTTCCGTCTACTAATACTACATCTAACATTTCATGACGGTTGTGCATTTCAATTTTACCACGAGCAATCTGACGGTTCATTGCAGAATAGGCTCCTAATAATAATTGTTGTCCTGTTTGACCTTTTGCGTAAAAAGTTCTAGATACTAATACCCCTCCAAAAGAACGGTTGTCTAACAACCCACCATAATCACGAGCAAAAGGAACTCCTTGTGCTACACATTGATCAATAATGTTTCCAGAAACTTCTGCCAAACGGTGTACGTTTGCTTCACGAGAACGGTAATCACCTCCTTTTACGGTGTCATAAAATAACCTGTAATTAGAATCACCATCTCCTTGATAGTTTTTTGCAGCATTGATACCTCCTTGCGCAGCAATAGAGTGTGCTCTACGTGGCGAATCTTGGTAAGCAAATGCTTTTACGTTATATCCTAATTCTGCTAAAGATGCAGCAGCAGAACCACCTGCAAGTCCAGTTCCAACAACAATAACATCAATGTTACGTTTGTTAGCAGGGTTTACAAGGTTTATATTGTCTTTATAAGTAGTCCATTTATCTTTAATTGGACCTTTAGGTACTTTTGAATTTAAAGTCGTCATATACTATTAAGATTAATGGTTAAAAAAATGAAAAAGTGCAACAATAATAAATCCTGCAGGGATTGCAATTGAATATGCTTTTCCTGCTGCTTTTACTGTTTTTGTGTATTTATTATTGAATCCCATAGATTGGAAAGCTGATTGAAATCCGTGTGCTAGGTGCAATCCTAAAAGCACAAATGAGATTACATAAGCCGCAACTCTTAATGGGTTTACAAATTTGTGTTGTAATTCTTCAAAGTATCTGAAGTTTTGAGTTCCTTCTAAGAAACCAGACACATCTCCTTGAATGTATTTTACGTTCAATTCTGGAATCCAAAAATCTACAAAGTGTAATACGATAAAAGCTAAAATTACCAATCCGCTATAAATCATGTTTCTAGAAACCCATGTAGCATTAGCAGCTCCATTGTATTGTGCATAAGGAATTCCTTTTGCTTTTTTGTTTTTTAATTCTAATACGAACCCCATAACAAAGTGAAAAACAACTCCGAATATTAAAACAGGTTGTAGTGCAAATTGTACTAAAGGATTTGTTCCCATAAAATGAGATAAATCGTTGAACAATGTTTCGCTAAACATAGAGGTTACGTTAACCGCTAAGTGTATAATTAGGAAAAAGATAAGGAACAATGCAGACAATGCCATGGCTACTTTCCTTGCAATTGATGAAGATAAAAATCCGCTCATTTTTTATTAAATTTTATGAATCGAACAAATGTACTACTTAGATTTTCTTTAGTGAAAAAAATATCTTTCTTTTTTTGTTATTTAGAATGGTTTTAACATGTGGTTTTGTGCTAGTTTATTGGCTTGCTGTTTAGGTAGTTGTTTACTTGGTTTTGTTGTTTTATTCTGTTGGTGTGGTTGTTTGTAGTTTTATAAAAGCCCTGTATTTACGTATAAATACGTAATTTTACAGGGCTAGGGCTAGTTGATTCTAGTGGTAAGGCCAGATCATTGGTATTAAAACAATGCTAACAATAAAGAAGATTAACAGTAGTATAGCACCACTTTTCATATAATCTATAAATTTATAGTTTCCAGCATTCATAACCATGGTGTTTGTTGGTGTTCCAAAAGGGGTTAAAAAAGCAGTGGAAGCACTAACGGCTAGGGTCATCATAAAAGGGAGTGGTGAATACCCCAATTCTAGTGCGGCAACCAAAACAATAGGAGCCATTAAAATAGCTGTTGCAGTGTTACTCATTACTTGACTTAAAAACGAAGTAATTAAGAAAATACCTGCTAAAAAGAAGGTTGGGTGCATGTCTCCTAATACGGTTATCATAGAATCTGCAATGTATTTTGCTCCTCCTGTTTTTTGGAGAGCTACTCCCATTGGAATCATACCCGCCATTATAATAATAACATTCCAGTTAATGGCTCTATAAGATTGATTCATATTGATACAACCACCTGCAATCATAATAAAGGCAGTTAGCATTACAGTTATAGATGAAGAGAAAGGCCCCCAGATAAACATTGATACCATAAATACCATGGCAGCTATAGAAATGACTCCTTTTCGGGTGATTTTACCAACTTCTTTAGATAATTCTTCGGGAGATCCAATAATTAAGAAATCTCTACTTTCCTCTTGTATAGCCTTGATATCTTCCCATTTTGCTCTTACCAAAATAGAATCTCCTTCTTGTAGGTCAAACTCTCTACCTCTAATTCTTTTATTGTGTCTGTTTAAGGCTATTACTTGTACATTGTACTTGTCTCCAAATCGTCCTGTATTGATGTGTTTTCCTTTGTAGCTCGATTTTGGAGCAACAATCAATTCACACATTCCTACTTCGTCAGATAATACATTCTTTTTAACAAATTCTCCATCTACTTCTTCTAATTTAGAGGCAGCCACGTTGTATTTGTTTATAAATCTGTTGATTCTATTTTCACTACAGTTTACAATTAGTTCATCGCCAATATGCAGTTCTCTATCCAGGTCAGGGAATTCGTCTAAATCTCCTTTTTTAAGCCCCACTTTTTTAAGAATGGTTGTAGCGGCATCTTGATGAGGAATAATTTTGATAATATTTACGCCCATTGTAGAACCTAGTTTCATTTGTTTGATGGTTTTACCAATAGCTGTTGAGCTGGGTCTTATTCTAACTTTCCAAAACCCTTCAAATAATTGATAAGATTCTTCTATGTTTTGAATAGATTCATCAATATCTTCCAGTCTTCTAGATTCGTTGTTAGGGAGTAGTTTTGTTCCAAAATAACGCATGTAAATAACTGTTAAAGCAAGTAGAGGGACACCGATTAAGGAGAATTCGAAAAAGCTAAATTCTGGAATTCCTGCGTCTACCATTGCTTGGTTTGTAACAATGTTGGTTGGTGTACCTGTTAGGGTTAACAAACCTCCTGTTGCAGCGGCAAAAGATAAGGGGATCAACATTTTAGAAGCGGGTGTTTTTAGTCTCCAGGCAGCAGCAATAATTACAGGCATTAAAGAGGCTACAGTACCTGTGTTGCTCATAAAGGCAGACAGTATTGCTGAACCGATAATGATTAAAACCAGTAGTTTGTTGGAATTGCTTTTAGATAAAACGATGATTTTATTCCCAAGCCAAGAAGTTAGTCCGGCACGGCTCATGGCTTCTCCAACAATAAAGAGTCCTGCAATAAGAATTATACTGGTGTTACTAAAACCAGAAAATGTTTCTTTGACTGAAAGTATTCCTGTCATACTAAGTGCCATCATACTGGTAAGGGCTACAATATCAGGTCTTATTTTTCCTGAAACAAATAGGATAATTGTAATTCCTAAAATGATAAATGTGATTGTCATAATTTCTTTTTTTTGAGTCTAACAAAAATACGTCTTTATCATTGCTGTTTTATATGATAAATATCAGAATACATATTGTATAACCCTAGGTAAAAACTGGGGTTAGGGCTTAAAAGTGCGATTCTATAAGCACGAATACGTATTCGTAGAAATTTCTTTTTTTGAGTAAAGAAAATGTGTGTTAAAAGAGGGAGTAAAATAGGTGTTTGACTTTTTGAGGGATGAGTCTAAAAAAAGTGTAGATTTTATTACAAACTGTTATTAGACTTTATGACACATTTTTCACTCTCCCAAAGACCGTTGTAAGTTTTAGGTAAAAGCAGTTCTCCTTGGCAATTGAGGTAATCTCCGTTGTTGTCTTTTTTTAGAATTTTTAGTTCACCTGATTTTATTTTGTTGACAATTGTTGTAATAAGTTCGTTTTTGGAGTGTATTTTTGGATTGTAATCAATACTCAGTCCAACAGTATTGTTGTATAAGTCCATTTCAGAAGAAGCTTTGTCAGGGACCGCTCCATCCTCTTCTTTCTTTTTTTTATACAATTTATAGTTTCCTTTTTCGTGTGCTTTTCCTAAACTTTTTGCAGAGCGTTTTCCAATACTTTCTTTTAGGGTTACCATCCAATAAGCATGTCTAAAAGCATCTACCTGTCCACCATTGCCATCTTGGTCAAGTAAATTAGTTTGTTTAATAGAATCACTTACTTTTTTTGCTTCTATAGAAACTTTAAAAGCTCGCTTGGCTTTAAAAGGGTGAAAAATTACCCAACATTTTTCGGGAGAAGAGAGTTTTGAAAATTTTTTGGAAAGTGATTGGGCAAATAGGTTTTTGGATAGAAAGATGATGGAAAAAGTAATAAAAAAAAATCTTTTTAAACTCATCTTTTGTGTGGTTTTGTTTTACGTGTTATTTTGTTTATAGGGTTTGTTATTATTTAGAATTATCTTTTTTTAATAATAAGTTTATTTGAATTAACTCCCTTTGAGCCGGAATATTGTTAGGATCAAAATAAACAGCACTGTCAAAAGCTATTTTACTTTTTTTATACAATTTATTACTCTTATAAAGTTGCCCTTTAAATCGGAAAACATTCGATAGTACATCTTTCTTTTCTCTAAGCTTAGGAGTGTTTATAACTGCATTAAAGTCTTTTAAAGCCTGTTTTTGATTCCCAATAGAACTGTAAGCAACACCTCTTGCAGCATATACTTTTGATGAGTTTTTGTCCATTTTTATAGAACGATCAAAACACAAGATTGCTTTTTTAAATTCTTTTTTATGAATGTGTCTAATTCCCAATTCATAAATCACCAGATTTGAAGAATTGTCTCGAAGATCATTCTGTTCAAAAGCTTCTAAAACATTGTTTAAATAGGTATCTAGGTTTTTCCAAATTTTGGCTTGAGAATGGCTCTTAAAAGCAAAAAGTAGAAATACAACCGTATAGAAAATATAAACATTGTGAGTAAACTTTTTATTTGCAAACAATTTTTCCAAAAATAAAACCAAAGGAATTGCCAATCCAATCAGTCCCAAATACATATATCTTTCAGCAGTCATTTGCGCTAAAAAGTTAAAAACATTTAAGGTCAAGCCTATAGAAACTGAGAATAAAAGTATTCCAAAGACTAAAAAGCGTTTGTATTCTTTTGAAGATTTTAGGTAAATAACCACTGCTAAAGCAACCAAAAGAAGTACTATAAAAGGTGCCAATCTAAATTTTAAAGGCAATTGATCCTCGTGTATCTTAAGCGGATATCCGTATACACTGTGTAGATCAACAGGGAATATAAACTTTTTGATATAGAATAAAATACTGTAAGCTGAAACAGCAATTTTTTCAAAAAAAGTATAAGGTACCAAACCTCTATCTGTAATCAGCTTCATTTCAGAACTTCCACCTACGGCTTCACGAGAAAACAAACTAACCAACCCAAAGCAAATAGAAAGTCCAAAAAACACAGATTTGTCTAAAATAGCTTTTAAAGTAAGGTTTCTTAAATACAAATAGTCCAAACCAATAATGATAAAAGGCAATATAATGGCCATAGACTTACTAAGCATTGCTAAAAGTGCGAATAAAAAGGAAAGTATAAAAGGTTTTGTATTGTTTGTATGGCTTTCAAGGTATTTGAGATATTGGTAGCAAGAGGCCAATAAAAAGAGTGAGAAAAGCAAAGTACTACGTGTAGATAGCCAACCAATGGTTTCTGTTTGTAAAGGGTGAATTGCAAAAAATATAGTAACCAGTACTACAGGGCGTAGTTTGTTTTTTAAGATCTTAAGGAGTATTACATACACCAAAACAATATTAATAAGGTGTAGCATTAAATTGTTAAAATGGTAGAGAAAAGGTTTTTTACCAACTAAAAAATACTCAATACTATAGCTAAAGGAAGCCAAGGGTTGGTAAGAGTGTAAAACAAAAGAGGTAAAGTGATTTTTTATACTTTGAAAAGAGAAATTGGTAACATTTGGGTTTTGTAAAATTTGTGGGTAATCATCAATAAGAGGTAAAATGTCTCCTTGGGTTACTGGCCAAAAAATAAAAAGAGTTACAACAAGTATAAACAAAAGTGATTTGTTCTGTTTAAGGAAGTTATTCTGTAAAAAATTCATAGGTTTTAAAAGCGTAATTTCAGTAAAAATAATGCTTTTGAGGGATATTGGAGAGCAATTTTAGTGTCTTTGTTCTGTTTAAAATATTTTTGTAAATGAAGTGTAAGTATTTGATATATAGTTGTTTTTTTCTGCTTGTTTTGAACGATGTATTTTCTAATATTGAACTCGTGGTAAATGAATACATTTGTAAGAATTAATTTTAAATAATTACTGATGAAATACGATTTGATACCTAATGAATTGTTTGTGAAGAATAGACAAAAATTTGTCGAGAGGATGGAGTCCAATGCAGTGGCGGTATTTAATTCAAATGACATCTATCCAGTAAGTGCAGATTCTACTTTACCTTTTGAACAACACCGTGATATTTTTTATTTGAGTGGTGTAGATCAAGAAGAGAGTATTTTGTTATTGTTTCCAGATAGTGACAATCCAGATTTAAAAGAAATCCTTTTTTTAAAAGAAACCAATGCACATATAGCTGTTTGGGAAGGAGAAAAATTAACCAAAGAAAAAGCTTTTCAAACTTCAGGAATTCGAACCGTATACTGGTTAACAGAGTTTGAAGAAGTTTTGAAACAAATATTACAAAAATGCGGTACCGTTTATATAAACGAAAACCTACACCCAAGAGCTAGTACAGCAACGGAAACGCGTGAGGATAGGTTTATAAAAAAACTTAAAAAAGACTACCCAAACCACATACTTGAAGAAAGTAACCCAATATTACAAGGTTTACGTTCTGTAAAAGAACCTATCGAAATAGAGTTGATTTCAAAAGCATGTGCGATTACAGAAAAAGGCTTTAGAAGAGTTTTAGGTTTTGTAAAACCAGGAGTTTGGGAGTATGAAATAGAAGCTGAGTTTATCCATGAGTTTATTAGAAATAAATCAAAAGGATTTGCTTATACACCTATAGTTGCTTCAGGAAAAAATGCCAATGTATTGCATTATATACAGAACAATCAGCAGTGTAAAGCAGGAGAATTAATTTTGTTAGATGTGGCGGCAGAGTATGCCAATTATTCAAGTGATTTAACAAGAACTATTCCTGTTTCAGGGCGTTTTACAGAGCGACAAAAACAAGTGTATAATGCTGTGAATAGAGTTAAAAAACAAGCTACAGATATATTAACTCCAGGAGTTTTGTTGGAAGAGTATACGAAAGAGGTAGGAAAAATAATGACTTCAGAGCTTTTAGGTTTAGGCTTGCTTAGAAAGGCAGATGTTCAAAATCAATCTACAGAAATACCCGCTTATAAAAAATATTAT
This sequence comes from Flavicella sp., assembly GCA_965243265.1. Taxonomy (GTDB): domain Bacteria; phylum Bacteroidota; class Bacteroidia; order Flavobacteriales; family Flavobacteriaceae; genus Flavicella. The sequence goes on along the minus strand of CBDEUL010000005.1, from coordinate 170,815 downwards.
ATGCATGGAACCTCACACCATTTAGGTTTGGATACACATGATTACGGAATCATTACAGACCCAATAAAACCCAATATGGTGTTTACTGTAGAGCCAGGAATTTATATTCCAGAAGAAGGTTTTGGAATTCGATTGGAAGATGATGTGGTGATTCAAAAAGAAGGAGCTCCGTTAAATTTAATGCAAGATATTCCTATTGAAATAGAGGAGATAGAAGAGTTGATGAATTCTTAAAAACACCTGTTGCATTGAAGGTTTTTTGACCTTAGAAACAAATTCATTCAAGCAGATATTCCTGGAAAACATTTGTCATATCGAGTGTTTTTCAACTTTAGGAGAAAAATATATCGAGATGTGTTGTTGTTGAGTAGGAATTTATTAGAGCTGAAAAATGGTTTAATTTTTTTATTAAGAACTTCAAGAAGTTTATTTTCGCAGCATGAGTGCATTTGTAAGTTATAAGAATACCAAGATACATTATTCAGTAGAAGGAAAAGGACCAACAGTAGTGCTTTTACATGGGTTTTTAGAAAATATCTCTATGTGGAATTCCATTGTAGAAGAGCTTTCTAAGAGAAATAGGGTTGTTTGTGTAGATTTGTTAGGGCATGGTATGACTGAAAATTTAGGGTATGTACATACTATGGAGCAAATGGCAGAAAGTGTTCAGGCTGTATTACTGTATTTAAAAATTAGAAAATCCATTTTTGTAGGGCATTCTATGGGGGGGTATGTTGCACTCGCATTTGCTGAGTTTTTTCCAGACAATGTAAAAGGAGTTTGTTTGTTAAATTCTACTTCTAGAGCAGATACACCTCAAAAAAAATTGCAAAGAGATCGAGCAATTGGAGTTGTAAAAGAGAACCATACTTCGTTTATAAGAAACTCTATACCTATGCTGTTTCGTTCAAAAAATAGAAAGCTTTTTAGGGAAGAAATAGCAGAAGTAAAAAAAGAAGCTTTAAATACATCTAAACAAGGAATTATTGCGGCATTGGAAGGAATGAAAATTCGTCAAGATAGGGAAGTGCTTTTACATTTTGGTCCTTATAAAAAGATGATGATTTTGGGTGAAAAAGACCCTGTTTTGTCATTAGAAGATTTGTTAGATCAAACCTCAGGAGCTCAAATGGAAGTGGTTCAATTGTCTGAAGGACATATGTCTCATATAGAAAATAGAGAGGAGACGATTGCAGCGCTTTTAGGCTTTGTAAAAAGCTGTTAAATAATTTAAGAGTTAAGATGTTTTGTAGGTTTGGGCTTGTCGAGTTTATAGGTTAAGCTTGTCGAAGCTTACTCTACATACATCCAAGCATCTTTAGCTACGGTAGCCTTGATGATTTTAAGACTTTTTGAAGCTTCATTTCTACTAGCAAAACTTTCAAAAGCAACTTGTGTTAACCCCCATTTATTTACTCCAATAATTTTAGCATCAAACCCTTGTTTAACAAGTTGGTTTAGTTTTTTGTGAGCATTGGCTTTGTTTCCAAAAGCACCAGCAATAAGGTGGTATTTTTTTTCTGTGGCTTTTACAACATCAAGTCTTATTTCTGGCATAGAGCTGCCAATAATAAAACTAGCTTCTTGTATTTTTTTTGTAACAATTTCCTGCTCTTTAGCTTCTAATTTAGAAGTGTATTCTTGGTTGCTTTGCCAAGCAAAAGTTCCAAGTGCAAAAAGAATAGCTGCGGCAGCTGAATACTTATAAAAAGAAGATTTCTTTTTAGGTGTTTCAGGGTTTAAAGCAACTACTTTTTCTTTAGCAGTAATTCTTTTTACAGAAGGCGAATTAAAACTGTTTAGTCCAAAAGAACTTGTTAAGTAATTGGTAAGCTCATTGGGTGTAAATTCAAGTTTGTTTTCGTTGTTTTTAGAAATAGACCCTATTTTATCAAGAACAAGCGTGTTGCTTTTTAGCGTTGTTTTCCATTTGGCAACAGTAGTTTCAATTTGTTTGTTGGCTTCTTCAAATGAAATATTTTCAATTTCTGAAATATATTTTGTTAACAAGCCATCGTTGGTTTGCAGTTGACTATTAAAAGAGATTCTTTTAGTAGGTGGATAAAAAGTATGCGTATAGTGGTTAACTTTTGAAGAAATGGTATTAGATATAAAACCTCCAAAACCTGGAACCACAACACACTCGTATCGGTATAATAAATCGCTGATAAAATTAGATAACTGCATAAGACAAATATATATAAAATCTGATTTCAATCTAATAACCCTCTTCATTTTTGTAAACAAACTTTTGTAACTTGTTAATCAAATTGTTAAGAAATGGAAGAAGAAGAGTTGCTGTATACTTTGGCATTACAGAGGGTAAAAGGTGTTGGAGATATTACTGCGAAAAAGTTATTGGGAGCCTGTGGAAGTGCTAAAAGTGTTTTTTTAGAGAAAGGTAGTGTGTTGGAATTGATACCTAGAATAGGTAGAAATACGAGTACACATATTTTTGATAAAACAAATTTGATAGCAGCAGAAAAAGAACTTCAAAAAATTAAAGATTACAAAATAGATACACATAGTTTTTTAAGTGCTACTTATCCAGAGTATTTAAAAAACTGTGAAGATGGACCTATACTTTTTTTTCAAGATGGGAATTTTGATTTTAGTAAACCTAGAATTATCAGTATTGTGGGGACTCGAAACATGACGAGTTATGGAAAAGAATTTTGTGAAAAATTAGTTGAAGAATTGGCAGGATATGATCCTATAATAGTTAGTGGGTTTGCTTATGGGGTTGATATTTGTGCGCACAGAGCTGCTGTAAAGAATAATTTGCAAACTATTGGTGTTTTTGCGCATGGTTTAGGAACCCTATACCCGAAAGCACATAAAAAGTACGTACGTGATATGTATGAAAAAGGAGGTTTTATAACTGAATTTTGGTATGATGAAGCTCCTGTGAGGGAAAATTTTTTAAAGAGGAATAGAATTGTAGCGGGTATTTCTCAAGCAACAATTGTTATAGAGTCTGCCATAAAAGGAGGTTCTTTAGTGACTGCAGATATTGCAAATTCTTATTCGAGAGAGGTTTTCTCTGTGCCAGGAAAAGCGAATGATTTATATAGTATGGGGTGTAATGCTCTAATCAGAGATTCCAAAGCTGCATTGATAACTTCGGCTAAAGATGTAGTAAGAATGTTGAATTGGGAACAGGCTTCCAAAAAAAGGAAACCGATTCAAAAACAACTGTTTATAGATCTAACTGTTGAAGAGCAGAAAGTGTATGATTTTTTAAGTACTTGTGAAAAAGCATTGTTAGACGAAATAGCAAAAAGATGTGAATTGCCAGTATACAAGGTAGTAACCTTATTATTTCAATTAGAAATGAAAGGGGTAGTGGCTCCTCTTCCAGGAAAGGTGTATCAAATGGTATAATTTTACGACTTGTTTTTTAAACTAAGACTTTCAATAACTACTGTAGATATAATGATACCACCTCCTATAAGAGTTGTTGTGTTTGGAATTTCTTGTAAAAAAAGAAAGCCTAAAATGACACCTAAAACCGGCTGGGTGCTTGAAAGGATACTGGCTGTTGAAACTTCGAAATTTTTAAAACTTTTAGCAAAGAGTGTGTGCCCTATAGCGGTAGTGAAAATACTTAAAACAAGTATAAAAGGAAAAAAGGCTAACGTGTTGTCGGTATTTTGAATGAATAAGAAAGGAGTTCCTAAAAGAGCCAAAAAACCAAATTGATAGAACATTAAAATAGAACTATCGTATTTTTTAATGTTTGTGGTCATGGTTAAATTTCTTAAAGCGTACAAAAAGGCAGAAGCTACACCTACTAAAATTCCTTTGGTAGCATTGTTAGAAAAGTCAATTTCAGGGGTCATGATATACAAACCTATCAATACCAAAACAGCTAGTAGTAAGTGACGTTTGTTGAATTTTGATTTAAAATAAAGAGGTTCTAAAATTGTTGTAATTGCAGGATAGGTAAATAGGGATAGCATACCTATAGCAACATTAGATGTTTGTAGCGAATAAAAATAGGTAAGCCAATGCAATCCAAAGAATAAAGATGAAAAGAACAGCCTTGTTCGATCTTGTTTGGTTTTGATAACAAAGCTGTTTTTTTTGAAGTAGGCAAGAGTGCCTAAAATAATAGCAGCTATAAGCCCTCGCCAAAACATGATGATAGCAGGGTCTAATTGTATATAACGAACAAATACTCCAGCCGTACTAACAAGTAGTATGGCAATGTTTAGTTCTATAAAATTCTTTAAAGTTTTAGAGTTCATATTTTTTGTAAGGTTTCTAAAGCTTTTTTAATAGAGTCTATACGTATAAAAGTGATGAGTAATCGCAAACCATTTTTGGTTTCTTTTTCTTTCATTACACAAGATTTACCATTTTTTTGGACATACTGTAAAACGTTGGTAAAAGCTTCTGTTGAATAAAAATCACTTTGTTGATCTGATAAGAAATATCCGATCATTCTTTTTTGTTTTAAAATCAATTTTTCAATACCCAGTTTTTTCGCCAACCATTTGATACGTACACTGTTTAAAAGATCTTCAACCTGTGTAGGAGTTTCTCCAAATCGATCCACTAATTTTTCTTCGAATTTTTGCAATTCTTCTTCCGTATTTAGTGTTCCCAATTTGTTGTAAAGGCTCAATCTTTCCGAAATGATGTTGATATAATCATCAGGAAATAGAATTTCAAAATCAGTATCAATTTGAATGTCTTTTACATATTCAATTTGTGCATTTTCTTCGGAGGTATAAAGGTCTTTAAATTCATTTTCCTTTAGCTCTTCAATGGCTTCTTTTAGTATTTTTTGATAGGTGTCAAATCCAATATCATTGATAAATCCACTTTGTTCACCCCCTAATAAGTCTCCAGCTCCACGAATTTCTAAGTCTTTCATGGCAATGTTGATACCGCTTCCTAAATCAGAAAAAAGTACAAGAGCTTCAATTCTTTTTCTAGCCTCATCGGTCATCATATGGTAAGGAGGAGTAATAAAGTAACAAAATGCTTTTTTATTTGAACGTCCAACTCTACCACGCATTTGGTGTAGGTCTGAAAGACCAAAGTTATTAGCATTATTTATAAAAATAGTATTGGCGTTAGGTACGTCTAATCCACTTTCAATAATTGTAGTAGCAACTAGCACGTCAAATTCCCCATTGATAAACGAAAGCATAAGTTCTTCCATTTTTTTACCATCCATTTGTCCATGTCCGATTCCAATTTTAAGATCGGGTAACAAACGTTGTAACATTCCAGCAACTTCTTTTATGTTTTGTACTCTGTTGTGTATAAAGAATACTTGACCTCCTCTTGAAACTTCGTAAGAAATAGCATCTCTTATTGTTTCTTCATTAAAGCCAATAACGTTGGTTTCAATAGGGTGTCTGTTAGGTGGAGGAGTGCTTATAACAGATAAATCTCTAGCAGCCATTAAAGAGAACTGTAGAGTTCTCGGAATAGGAGTAGCTGTTAGTGTTAGGGTATCAACATTCTCTTTGATGGTTTTTAACTTGTCTTTTACGGCAACCCCAAATTTCTGTTCTTCATCTATAATTAAAAGTCCAAGATCTTTAAAGGCTACCTTTTTATTTACAAGTTGGTGTGTTCCTACAACAATGTCTATTTTTCCTTCGCTTAATTCTTTTAAAACTTGGGTACGCTGTTTGGCAGTTCTAAATCGGTTTAGATAATCTACAGTAATTGGAAAATCTTTCAATCGTTTTTTGAAAGTATTGTAGTGTTGATAGGCTAAAATAGTAGTGGGTACTAAAATAGCTACTTGTTTTCCGTTGTCTGCGGCTTTAAAGGCGGCACGAATGGCGACTTCTGTTTTTCCAAACCCAACATCTCCACAAACCAGCCTATCCATAGGCTGTTCATTTTCCATGTCTTGTTTTACATCTTGGGTGGCTTTGAACTGATCTGGAGTATCTTCATACATAAAACTGGCTTCCAGTTCGTGTTGCAGATAGCTGTCTGGGCTGTATTGGAATCCTTTTTCAAGTTTTCTTTTTGCATACAGGTTAATTAGGTTAAAGGCAATTTCTTTAACCCTTGTTTTTGTTTTTTGTTTTAATTTTTTCCAAGCACCAGATCCAAGTTTATGAACTTTAGGAGGTTTTCCATCCTTTCCGTTAAATTTTGAAATTTTATGTAATGAATGGATGCTGATGTAGAGAATATCCCTGTCTCCATAGATAAGTTTAATGGCTTCTTGTTTGTTGTTTTCAACATCTATTTTTTGCAAACCTCCAAACTTACCAATACCATGATCCATGTGAGTTACATAATCTCCGATTTCAAGTTGGGTAAGTTCTTTTAATGAAATGGATTGTTTTTTAGAGGCGTTGTTTTTAAGTGAAAACTTATGATAACGTTCAAAAATTTGGTGGTCGCTATAACATGCAATTTTAGCATCGGTATCTATAAAACCTTCAAATATGGGTAAAATAACGGTTTTGTAGTTGATTTCTTGTGGGGTTTCATCTTGTTCATTTATAGATGAAAAAATATCTTTAAAGCGTTCTGCTTGTTTTTCATTTGTACAACATAGGTAATTTTCAATTCCGTTTTCAGTATTTTTATTTAAGTCTTCAATTAATAGGTTGAATTGTTTGTTGAATACTGGTTGGGGTTTTGTATTGAATGAAAATGCGTATTTAGATTTTTTGTTGCTATGAGTGCTGTTGATAGAAACTCTGCTAAAATCGAGTAATTGTTTTTGTATTAAGTTTCCATTGGCAAATAATTCATCTGGTACAGCATGTTTTATTTCTTTAGAAAGTGTTTCAAAAGCATCTTCAGCTTTTTCAAATAACTTGTCTAATTTTCCAAAAAGTAGTTCGCTGTTTTTAGTAAAAATAACCGTGTCTTTATGGATGTATTTAAGAAAGCTTTCACGATTTTCCTTGAGAAGTTTGTTTTCAACATTTGGCATAATGTTGACTTTTTTTAAGGTTTCTGTAGAAAGTTGTGTTTCGATGTCAAAAGTTCGAATACTATCAACATCGTTTCCGAAAAACTCAATTCTATAAGGTTGGTCGTTAGAAAAAGAAAAAACATCGATAATCCCTCCTCTTACAGCAAATTCTCCAGGTTCAGAAACAAAATCAACTCGGTTAAAATCGTATTCAAAAAGAACTTCGTTTACAAAATCTAATGATAGTTGATCATTTACAGCAATTTTAAGTGTGTTTTTGTCTAATTCTTTTTTGGTAACAACTTTTTCGAACAAAGCCGTTGGGTAGGTAATGATGATTGCCGGTTTTTTTCTAGAGTTTATTCTATTTAAAACTTCTGCACGCAATAAAATATTTGCATTATCCGTTTCTTCTATCTGATAGGGTCTGCGATACGATCCAGGATAGAATAAAACATCTTTTGAGTTTGTTAACTGTTCAAGGTCGTTTAAAAAATAAGCAGCTTCTTCTTTGTCATTTAAAATGATAAGAAAAGGTTTTTCTGCTTTGTTGAATATTTCAGAAATGTGGAAAGAAAGTGAAGAACCTGTTAAATTAGAAATTTCAAGATGTGATTTTTCTTCTGAAAGGTGTTTTGCAATCGAAAGAACGTTTTTTGATTGCGAGAATTTATGAACGATCGTGTGCTTACTCACTAGTGTAGATATTTTTTGCAAAGGTAAAATTTAATGTGGATGATTGCTTGTAAATGAGTGAATATTCTGGTAGAGATGAATTGCTAATAGTTTGTAAGTGTCTAGGTTAATAGTATATTTGTTTCTAATAATACATATTTGAGATATGAAACTGAAAATAGCTTTTTTTACCATTTTGGTATTTTTATTAAGTAATTCGTTGGCTGCTCAAACTAGAGACAGTAAATGGGTGATGAGTTTGGGAGGTGGTTATATAAAATTTCCTACAACACTTCATGCAGGAGAGTTGGGTTCTAATATTCAAGTTCCGAATATTGGATTGTCTAGATATATAGATAAAGGAATGACAGTAGATTTAGGGGTAACGGCACCGATATTTAAGTTTGGAGAAAATCAAATAAATTATATGGCTTTTGATATCTCGTTGCGATATGATTTTAATCAATCGGAAAAAATTCTGGTTCCTTATGTAATGACTGGTTTTAACCTTTTTGTAATAGATGCAGTAGAAAAGCCTGTGGGGGTTAGTTTAGGTGGGGGAGCTACTTATTGGTTAAGTGAATTTATAGGAATAAAAGCGCAGGTACTTTATAAATATGTACCTGTTAAATATAAAGCAGTATTACCATCACATGTTCAATATAGTTTGGGTGTCGTAATTCCTTTTGAAGCTAGGGCTTTGAAAAGAGGTAGCGGAATGGCCTCTTCTAGGGGTGGTTTTTGTGACTAAAAATTAAAAAGCTGTTTCTAAAAGAAACAGCTTTTTAATTTTTAATTAAGATCCAAATTTTAAACCTATAAAATAAGTTCGTGGTCTTTGTGGACCGTAAATATAAGTAACGTCTCTATTGGCTCCTTGATCAAAATCATTTTGATAAGCATTGAAAATGTTTTGAACACCTCCAGAAACTTCAAAGTAAGTATGTTCGTGATCGTCTATATAAAATTGATGTGAGCTTTTCCAATTTAATTCAAAAAAGGCAGGTGATTTTTCTAATTTATCATTTGGAATATACCCTGCTAAATGTTGTACATACATAGGCCCAGTATATACGGCAGATAGGTTGTTTTGAAACTCTTTGGTTGGTGCATAAGTAACAATGAAGTTACCGTAAGCTTTAGGTGTTTTATTAAATTCTTTGGTAGCTTGATCTGGTTCGTCTTCCGACCATTCTATAGTATCGTTATAGAATGAGCGTTGTAAAGTAGCTCCTGCTTGAAACAGCCATTTTTGACCTAGGGCGTATTTTAATTCAATGTTTGTTCCATATACTTTAGCTCCTGTAGAGTTTACTCTTATCCATTCAAATACTCCCGAATCAGGATCTGTTTCTTCGCCTTGCTCTAAGGCAAAGGCATCGTTTAGTTGTGTGAAAAATAATTCTGTGACTAAAGAAAAATCTCCACTAGGCAATTCTTTTGTCCAGTCTAAAGAAGTTAAAAAACTATGAGATGTTTCTGATATTAGATCGTCAGAGTTTACGATTCTACCAATTTCTCCGGCAGCTAATCCAGCATGTACATCTTCACCATAAATTTGTGGAGCTCTAAATCCTTTGGCATAGCTAGTTCTCCATCTTAAATTTGAGTTGATATTGTAAAGTATATTTGCTCTGGGGTTTAATACAACTGCTTCATCTGCTAAGTTGTGAATATCACCTCTTAAACCTCCTAAAACTCTTAGTCTGTCATTTACAACCCATTCTTGTTGCGCGTAAATTCCTAAGATATGTGTGGTTTGTAAAATAGGTTCAAAGTGAGGGTTTTCTTTTCTATCATCAATATTATTGTACTTGTATTCAACTCCACCAGTAAAAGTTCCTGTGTTGTTTAAAAATTGATCAAATTTATGTGCCATTTGTGCTCCGGTAACAAAAGTAACATCTTTAGATTTTCCAAAACCACCTATACTTTCTACAATGTTTTCATCTGTTGGAGGAGCTTCAGTTAACCCACCATAAAAATTTTTGTTTTTAGCAAAAGCTGTAGAGGCGTAAACAGAGTAGTTGTCGTTAAAATCTGGGTCTAGGTATTCATAGGTTAACCCTCCTGATACAACGGTAGACGTTATTTCTTCGGCTACATCGGCTAAAAAAGGTAGTGCGTCTAATTTGTTACCACCTCTTCTGTATTCATTGTTGGCATTGAATTCAGCAGTTATTTTTTTTCTTTCATGAGGTCTTGTAAAAGCTTTAAACCCAAAAGAAGTATTTTCTAGTTTTGGTATTTCAGAATACCCATCATTATCGGCATCATAGATGTCGCGTTTACGTTTCATACCAAATAAGGCAATTCCTGTATCGTAATCTTCAGTAACAATTGTACCGTTGAATAATAATGTTTTGTCCTGTGTTTCTCCTCCAATTAAAGCAAGGTTACTTCCTATAGAAAATTTATTTTCAGTAGGGTCTTTTGTAATGATATTAATGGTTCCAGCAATGGCATTTGATCCATACAATGCAGATCCACCTCCTCTTACTACTTCTATTTGTTTGATAATATTAGCAGGTATTTGATCCAGTCCATAAACACTGTTTAAAGCACTAAATACAGGTCTACTGTCAATTAATATTTGAGAATAAGAACCACCTAATCCATTCATTTTTACTTCAGATGTACCACAGTTTTGGCAGTTGTTTTCCATGCGTAATCCAGGTTGAAAGTTCAATCCTTCAGATAAACTTACCGCTTGTGTAGCTTCTAGTACTTTAGCATCTGTAACGGTAACAATTACAGGAGCTTTTTTTCTGTTTAAATATCCTCTGGTAGCAGTTACAACAATTTGATCCAAACCTAAAATATCTTCTTTTAACTCAACATTTATGGTTTGTGATGTTCCTTTATTGACGTCAAAAGTTATTTCTTTGGTTTTATAGCCCAAAGCACTTATTACAATAGTTTGGTTTTGAGCAGCTATTTTAAGGTTGTATTCTCCATCAAAATTAGACATTGTACCTGTAGAGCTGTTTTTTATTAAGATGTTTGCTACTAAGGGAGTTTCTTTTGATTTTACGACACCTTTAATATAGGCTTCTTGAGCTTTTGTAGTTAAGGTTGTTATAAAAGCAAGTATGAAAATTATTTTTTTCATGGGTTGTTTTTTGAAATTTGTAATGTTTTATCTTTTCTAAAAGTTTCCTTATTTAGAATGAGTTTACAAATATAGAATTATTTTTAGATTAATCTAAAAAATAATTTTAGCTGTTGTAAATAATGTTTTTATATTTGCATAATATGATTTTGGATTTATCTCAAACAGAAGAAAATTATTTAAAGGCTATTTATAGTATTTCACTGGGTGTTGAAAAACAAGTGAGTACAAATGCTATTGCTGAAAAATTAAAGACAAAAGCGTCATCGGTAACTGACATGATAAAGAAGTTATCGGAGAAAGGTTTGGCAGATTATAAGAAATATCAAGGAGTTTCTTTGACCAAGAAAGGAAAAGAAGTTGCGGTGAGGGTTATTAGAAAACACCGCTTATGGGAGGTTTTTCTTGTAAAACATTTAGATTTTAGTTGGGATGAGGTACATGAAGTTGCAGAACAATTGGAACATGTAAAATCGCCTAAATTAATTCAACGATTAGATACCTTTTTAGAGTTTCCAACACACGATCCGCATGGAGATCCAATTCCAGATGAACAAGGTAATGTTACACATCATACAGATGTAATGTTATCTTCTGTGGCTATTGGAGAAAGGTGTGTGGTTGTTGGAGTAAAAGATTCTTCATCTACTTTTTTGAAGTATTTAGATAAGTCTAAAATTAAATTAGGAAGTGTAATTAGTGTTGTAGGTAAAGAGGAATTTGATAACTCTATGGCTATAGAAATAGGACAAGAACGTTTTTCTGTTTCTATTCAAATATCAAAAAATTTATTTGTAAAAAAAGAACAAAATGATTGATCAGGTAGTACAGTATTTAGAAGGAATAGACCCTATTTTGGCAGCGTTATATGCAACGTTGTTTACTTGGGTTTTAACAGGTTTGGGAGCGTCTTTAGTTTTCTTTTTTAAGAGTATGAATAGAGCTGTTTTAGACGGAATGTTAGGGTTTACTGGTGGAGTGATGGTAGCAGCAAGTTTTTGGAGTTTGTTAGCTCCAGCTATTGATATGAGTGAAGGGGAAGGCTTTGTAAAAGTAATGCCCGCGGCAATTGGTTTTTTCTTTGGAGCGCTCTTTTTGTTTGGTTTAGACAAAGTATTGCCACATATTCATATAAACTTTAAAGAGGCAGAAGGTATAAAAACACCTTGGCATAAAACAACATTGTTAGTTTTGGCAATTACATTACATAATATTCCAGAAGGTTTGGCAGTGGGTGTTTTGTTTGGAGGTGTAGCAGCAGGTTTTGATGGAGCTACTATTGGTGGAGCTGTAGCTTTGGCTATAGGAATAGGATTGCAAAATTTTCCAGAAGGGTTTGCAGTAGCAATGCCACTTAGAAGACAGGGAGTAAGTAGAAGAAAAAGTTTTTGGTATGGTCAATTATCAGCAATAGTAGAGCCTGTGGCAGGTGTTTTAGGTGCTTGGGCAGTTTTGTCTTTTGAGCCAATATTGCCATATGCATTGGCGTTTGCAGCGGGAGCAATGATTTTTGTTGTTATTGAAGAAGTAGTTCCAGAAACACAACAGGATAAATATACAGATATTGCTACGATGGGATTCATAGCAGGTTTTATAATAATGATGAGTATGGATGTTGCTTTGGGGTAATTTTTAGTTGACTTTTCTTCTTAAAATAATTATATTTAAGAAGAAATTTTAAATATAAAAATATGGCAATACCAGATATGTACTCAAGTGGGGCTCAAAAAAGAAATTTAGGTCATTTCGGTAACATCGTAAAGTTGGCAATGTCTGACAACGTAATTAGTGAAAATGAGCAAGTTGTTATAAGTAGACTTAAAAAGAAATTACAAATTAGTGATGCTAATTATCGAAAAGTCTTAGAGTCTCCTAATAGTTTTCCAATAAACCCTCCAGCAAATTTAAATGCTCGATTGGAAAGGTTGTACAATTTGGTTTCTCTTGTTTTGGCAGATGGAGAGGTAAAAGAAGAAGAATACAACTTATTGGTTAAGATAGCTGTAGGCTTAGGTTTTCCAAAAGAAATTGTAAAGAGAATTTCAACCAAGGCTATAGGTTTTGTTCATGATAATATGGATTTAGACGATTTTATAGATGAAATGAAAAAAATACTGTAATAGTTGAAGAAATAAAGTAATTTTAGCTACCGAATTCATTTTTGAATTCGGTTTTTTTATGGATTATAAGCGTGTTTTATGAGTAAAGAATCGTCTTTTCAGGTTTACAATGCCTCTGCAGGAAGTGGTAAAACATTTACTTTGGTAAAAGAGTATTTGAAAATTTTATTGACCTCAGAGAGTGTATATGCGTTTCAAAAAATTTTGGCGATAACTTTTACAAATAAAGCTGCTGCCGAAATGAAAGAGCGTGTTTTAAAAAACCTGAGAGATTTCTCTAATGGAGAAGAGAATGATATGTTTTTGTTATTGAGTAAAGAGGCAAATCTTAAAAAACAGGTTTTGCGAGAAAAGTCTCAAAAGGTTTTAGACAGTATTCTACAAAATTATTCAGCTTTTAATATTACTACTATTGATAGCTTTACCTATAAATTAATAAGAACTTTTTCTTATGATTTAGGGCTTCCACTTAATTTTGAAGTTGAAATGGATGGTAAAAATTTGATACGGGAAGCAGTAGATGTTTTGGTTTCTAAAATAGGAGTAGATAAAGAACTTACAGAAATTTTGATAGCGTTTTCTTTAGAGAAAATAGAAGAAGATAAAGCATGGGATATTTCAAAAGAACTAAATGAAATAGCAACAATTCTTTTAAATGAAGGTGATGTAGCAGAGTTTGATAAACTAAAAAGTAAATCACTGAAAGATTTTACGGAGTTAAATAAGTCTTTGATAAAAAGAAAAAATACAATCGCTCAAAAATTTATAGAAAAAGGGAACGAGGGATTAGAGATTATAGAAAGTACAGGGTTAAAACACAATGACTTTTTTAGATCTTATTTGCCTAATTTTTTTAAAAAGCTAGGCAATATTAAGACAATAAAATACAACGACATAAAGTTTGATGGAGACCTAGATAGAACAATTTCAGAAGGTGTTTTGTATTCAAAATCGAAATCAGCTACTGTAAAAAATGCAATTGATGCTGTTTCAGAAAAGCTGATAGCATTGTATTACGAAGCAGAAACATTGTATACGAATGAATATTCAAAAATAGTATTGATAGATCTAGTTTGTAAAAGTTTAACTCCGTTAGGTGTTTTAAATAAGATATATACAGAATTAGAACAAATAAAAGAACAAAATAATATTCGATTAAATGCTGAATTTAATCAAGTGATTAGTAATAAAATAATAGATGAACCAGCTCCTTTTATTTATGAAAGATTGGGAGAAAAGTACCAGCATTACTTTATAGATGAAATGCAAGATACTTCTCAATTGCAGTGGCAAAATTTAATACCACTTATAGGCAATGCACTGTCTCAAGAAAAAGGAAGTTTAATGCTTGTAGGAGATGCAAAACAAGCTATTTATAGATGGAGAGGAGGTAAGGCAGAACAGTTTATAAATCTTTCAAGTGAAGAAGAGTTATCAGAAAATTCAAACCCTTTTTATGTACCTAAAGAAGCGTTAAACTTAGAAGTGAATTACAGAAGTTACAGTGAAGTTATAAGGTTTAACAATTCTTTTTTCAAACATGTTTCAAAGTTTTTAGAAAATGATAGATACAATCAAATGTATTTTCGAGGGAATAACCAAGAAGTAAATTCTAAAGAAGGAGGCTTTGTCCAGTTAGATTTTTTGTCGTTTGAAAAACAGACTTCGGAAGAAAAACAAGAGCGTTATGCAGAAAAGGTTTTAGAGACTATTTTAAAATTAACTCCTGAAACGAAGAAATCAGATATCTGTATTTTGGTTCGTAAAAAGAAAGAAGGAATAGCAATCGCTAATTTTTTGTCGGAAAATAAAATACCCATTATTTCCTCAGAAACATTACTTCTACAAAATAGTGATAAGGTACAATTTATTGTAGATGCACTTACGTATATTCAAAACCCAAGAAATAAAGATTCAAAATTAAACCTTCTATTCTTTCTGTACGGAAGATTAGGTTTAGAAAAAGGGAAACATTTTTTTTATAAAGAATTTATAGATCTTGATGTAGAAGCATTTTTTGATGCATTTCAAAAGTATGGTTTTTTATTTGAGTTAGATATTTTTCTAAAACTTCCTTTTTATGAAAGTATTGAAATGCTTATAAGAGCTTTTAATTTGATTGAAGTTTCTGATGCATATGTACAAGCCTTTCTAGACTTTTCTTTAGAATATCAAAGAAAAAAACACAGTGAATTACAGGCCTTTTTAGAATTATGGGAACAAAAAAAAGAAAACCTAAGTATTGCAGTAGCAGAAGGAATAGATGCTGTAAGAATTATGACGGTTCATAAATCAAAAGGGTTAGAATTTCCGATTGTGATCTTTCCTTGTGATTTGGATGTCTATTACGAGATAAATCCTAAAGTATGGTATGCTGATTTGGAAGAAGACGTTTATCAAGGATTTCCAACTTCTTTGGTTTCGTGTACAGAAAAACTGAGTCATATAGGAGAATATGGGAATGGGTTGATAACAAAAAGAAAAGAAGAGCTCGCTTTGGATAATTTCAATCTATTATATGTTGCTTTAACCAGACCAGTAGAGCAATTGTATTTAATAACAGAATTGAATTTAGACAAAAAAACAGCAAGTGAAAAAACGAATTATTATTCAGGAATGTTTGTTAACTTTTTAAAGAGTTTGGAGGGAGAAAACTCTTGGAACTCAGAAAAAAGAACCTATACTTTTGGAGATTGTAAAAGAAGGGAGGAAGAGGAGGTTGCCGAAGGAGAAGTAAAACCGCTTCAAAACTCATTTGTATCAACTACATGGGATAGCCATGAAATTCAAATAGTTTCAAATGCTTCAGAACTTTGGGGTACCTCACAATCAGAGTCTATTAGCTATGGAGTGATAATTCATGAAATGATGTCTAAAATCATAACATTTAATGATGTTGATAAGGTACTAAATGAATACTTACTTAGCGGAATGATATCTAGTTCAGTAAAAAAAGAGTATAAAAAAGTTTTAGAAGCTATAGTTAGACATGATCAACTTAAAAAATATTTTGCAAGATCAAAAGGAGTCTTTACTGAGCGTGAAATTTTAACCAAAAAAGGAGATGTATTGATACCTGATAGGTTAAATTTTTATGGAAATAGAGTAGTGGTAATTGATTATAAAACGGGAGGTAAGTTAGAAGGACATAAAAAACAAATAGAAGGTTATGCAGCAATAATCCAAGAAATGGGATTCGAGATTGAATTAAAATTATTGGTTTATGTTGACGAAGAAGTGTTTGTTGAGGTGTTTTAAGATTTAAAAATCCTTTTATAATAAAGAATAAAAAATTAGAATTTCCTAAAAAAAGGTTAAGAATTGATATTTTTTTGTAGATTTGGTTTGTTTATAAGGAGACTGACTAACTCTTTGTTTTAAAAAAATTAAACTTAATAGACCTTAAAATGAAAAATTTAAAAAGAGCCTTTATTGCAGCATTACTTTTTGTTGGTATAGGTAATATCAATGCCCAAGATGCAGACAATGTTTGGATGTTGAATTTAGGAGTAAATGCAGTAGATTTTAGTTCTGCTGGACCTTCTGATATCGGAGGAATGTTCGAAGATTATTTTGATGCAGATGATTGGAATGTGATTCCTGCAATTTCAAGAATATCTGTGTCTAGATATATTGATAAAGGATTTAGTGCTGAATTGGCTGGATCTTTAAATAAAATCACAAAAACACCAGGAGTAGGAGCAGAAGACTTTGGTTATTTCTCTATTGACGCAGGTGTTAGATATGATTTAAACTCTTTAAATTTTATTGGAGAGACAGGATGGTTTGACCCTTATGTGCAATTAGGGTTAGGGTATGCTTGGTTAGATGCAGGGTCCGATTTTATTGTAAGCCCTACATTTGGTTTTAATACTTGGTTCAATGATAATATAGGATTGAATTTCCAAACGTCTTATAAACAAGGAGGAATTTGGGGTAAAGGTTTATCAGCAGGAAACCCTGATTTACTTACTTCATCAGTACACTTTCAACATTCAATTGGTTTAGCTTTCAAATTTGGAGGAGTTGATACAGATGGAGATGGTGTGTATGATAATTCAGATGCTTGTCCAGAAGTTCCAGGAACAAAAGAGTTTAACGGCTGTCCAGATTCAGATGGAGATGGGATTGTTGATGCAGATGATGCGTGTCCAGATACAGCAGGAGTTGCTGAATTTAATGGATGTCCAGATACAGATGGTGATGGAGTACCAGATGGAGAAGACAGATGTCCAGAAGTGGCAGGTCCAAAAGAAAATAAAGGATGTCCAGATGCTGATGGAGATGGTGTAATTGATTCAAAGGATGCTTGTCCACAAGAAGCTGGACCAAGAGAGAATAAAGGTTGTCCATGGCCAGATACAGATGGAGATGGTATTTTGGATAAAGATGATAAATGTCCAGAAACTGTTGGAGTTGTGGAAAATCAGGGATGTCCAGAATTAACAGCTAAAGCGATAAAAGAATTAGGGAAATTTGCAAAATCTGTTAATTTTAATTCAGGAAAAGCTACATTCCAGCCAGGAGTAACAAGTAATCTTGATGGGGTTGTTGTTATAATGAAACAGTTTCCTGGAGTTAAATTTTTAATTAATGGGTATACTGATAATTCAGGATCAGCAGAACAAAATTTAAAATTCTCACAAATAAGAGCTGAAGCAGTAAAAGATTATTTAGTTTCTAAAGGAATTGATTCAGGTAGATTGAAAGCAGAAGGTTTTGGAATAGCAAATCCAATAGCATCTAATAAAACAGCTGCAGGTAGAGATGCTAATAGAAGAGTAGAGATTGTTTCTAAAAAGACAGCTGCAGCTAGAAAAGCTGATAAAAAGTAGTTAGAAAATCTTAAGAATAAAATATATAAAAAGCTGTTTCAATTGAAGCAGCTTTTTTATTTTTAAAAAAATATGAAAACATTTTTATCAGAAGTTGTTCAAGAACATCTTCAATTAGGTTACCCATTAGCAGATACAGTATGTGTGCTTCCTAGTGAAAGGGCAGGGGTTTTTTTAAAGCAAGAGTTTAGAAAGCAATTATCGAATACTACTTTTCTTCCTGAGGTGGTTAGTATTGAGAAGTTCGTAGAAGAAATTTCAGGTTTTGTGAAGATTGATACTGTTTCCTTGTTATTTGAATTTTATGAAGTTTATAAAAATCAATGCAAAGGTAAAGATGATTTTAGTGTATTTACTCAGTGGGGAAATATGGCCTTGCAAGACTTTAATGAGGTAGATAGGCACTTGGTAGATTCAGAAGGGTTGTTTTCTTATTTAAAAGATGTTTCAAGAATAGAGAAATGGCAAGTAGATTCAGAAAAAAATGCTTCTCAACTTGTTTCGAACCACCTTGTTTTCATGGAAAATTTAGGTAAGTATTATAGGTTTTTTAAAGAATATCTGATTGAGAATAAAAAAGGATATCAAGGCTTATTGTATCGTAAAGCTTCTCAAAAGATAGATAAATTTATAACAGATAATGGAGAGAAAAAATTTCTATTGATTGGTTTTAATGCTTTGAATAAGGCAGAAGAAGTTATTTTTCAGGCTTTGCTTAATAGTGGTATTGGGAAGGTTTATTGGGATTCTGATGATTACTATTTAAATTCAAGAAAAGAAGCAGGTACTTTTTTAAGGAAACATAAAACTAGTTGGAAATACTTCGAAAAGAATCCATTCAATTTTATTTCTGAAAACTTTAAAGAACCAAAGAATATATATGAAATAGCCGCTTCAAAAAATGTATCTCAAATAAAATCGGTAGGTGATATTTTATCTAAACAAAAGAATTTTGAAAATACAGCATTGGTATTGGCAGATGAGTCTTTATTGTCGTTAACGTTAAATTCATTGCCTCCAAATTTAGATAGATTGAATATAACGATGGGGTATTTTTTAAAGGATATGCCCATAGCTGGTTTTTTTCAAACACTTTTCGATTTGTATTTAAATCAAGAGAAGTTAGATAAAATAGAAGTAGGTGCTTTTTATCATAAAGACGTTTTACGCTTATTGAATCATCCTTTTGTATATAAGCTATCAAAATCTATAGAAAATTTAGATGTAATAAAGGAATATGTGGTTAAAAATAATCATGTATTTGTTGCTGAAAGTAAATTATGTGAAATTATTGAAAAGGTAGGTGAGGTTTCATTAATGAGCCTTTTTAGTATGTCACATAACGTTACTTTCTTTATAGAAAGGATTCACCTTGTTATTTATTCAAATAAGGACAATTTTGAGGGGTTTGAGAAAGAATGTTTGTTTCGTTATTACAATCTTTTTTTACAATTGGAAAGCTTAAATAATAGATACAAGCATATCACGAAGATTAAAACTCTTTTTTCAATTTACGGACAATTGATAGCGACAGAAAAACTTTCTTTTCAAGGTGAGCCATTGAGCGGGTTGCAATTGATGGGAATGTTAGAAACACGTGTGTTAGATTTTGAAACAGTTATTATAACCTCTATGAATGAAGGGGTTTTACCAGCTGGAAAATCAGAAAATTCATTTATTCCTTTTGATATAAAGAGAGAGTATGGTTTACCGACATATCAAGAAAAAGATGCTATTTTTTCATATCATTTCTATAGATTGATACAAAGAGCAAAAAATGTATACTTGTTATACAATACAGAGACAGATGATTATGGGTCAGGAGAGAAAAGTCGTTTTTTGACTCAAATGGAAATAGATAAATTTCCAATTAAAAAATTTAGCGTTTCGCCAGTAGTAACTTCAGAAGCAAAAGAGATCATTTCTATTCAAAAAACACCAGAAGTGATAACAACACTAAAACAGATTGCGGCAAGTGGTTTTTCTCCTTCAGCACTATCTACATATATTTTAGACCCATTAGTTTATTATAAGCAATATATCTTAAAAATTCATGAAGTTGAAGAGGTAGAAGAGACTGTTGCAGCGAACACACTAGGAACAGTTATTCACGATGCTTTAGAATATTTTTACAAACCTTTTCAAGGAAGGTTTCTTAAAGTGAAAGATGTAGAAAGTATGATTTCGAAAATAGATGAAATAACGATTTTCTATTTTAAGAAACATTATCACAATGGTGATTTTTCAATCGGTAAGAATAAATTGATTTTTGAAGTAGCTAAAAGTTTTATTATCAGGTTTTTAAAAATGGAGCTTATGCTTCTGAAAGAAGGGAAAAAATTAAAAATTATAGCAACAGAAATGAAGTTAGAGGCTGTTGTTCCTTTTGAAAAATATGATTTCCCAATTAAAATAAAAGGAACAGTTGATAGAATTGATGAACTTGATGGTGTTTTAAGGATTATAGATTATAAATCAGGAAAAGTAGTTTCAAATCAGTTGAAAATCAACGATTTTTCTGTGATTTCATCAGATTATAAATATACAAAAGCATTGCAGGTAATGTTGTATGTGTATTTGTACAGTCAGAATAACAAAGGTATCTTTGAGTCAACAATAGAATCAGGTATTTTTTCGTTTAGAAATATGAAATCCAATTTTTTAAGAATGAATTTTGGTGAAGGAAGGAAAAATGATTTTAATGTTACAGAAGAGAGAGTTTTAGAATTTTTAGAAGCTGTGAAAAATATTATAGAAGAGCTGTTTGATGTAGACCGTCCTTTTGTAGAAAATATTGAAAACCCTTATAAGTAAGTACTCGATGAGAATATTAAAAAATACCCTTGTAGAAGGAAAATATGATAAACCCATTATAACAGATGTTTATTATAAGGAAAACCGTATAAAAAAGCCTTTGGTTATTTTTTGTCATGGGTATAAAGGATTTAAAGATTGGGGCGTTTTTGATAAGATGCCAGAGACTTTGGTGGAAAATCAGATGTTTTTTGTGAAATTCAATTTTTCTCATAACGGAGGTACGGTAGAGCAGCCTATAGATTTTCCAGATTTAGAAGCATTTGGAAATAATAATTTCACGAAAGAATTAGACGATTTAAAGGCTGTTATTGACTGGGTTACACAAAATAAATCTTTTGAAGAAGAGATTGATACGGATAATATTGTTTTGATAGGGCATTCTAGAGGAGGGGGTATTGTAACCTTAAAAGCTTCTGAAGATACTCGGGTTAAAAAGTTGATTTCTTGGGCGGCAGTTTCTGACTATGGAGCTAGATTTCCTGAAGGGGAGGCTTTAGCATATTGGAAAAAAGAAGGAGTTGCTTATATAGAGAATGCAAGAACTAAACAACAAATGCCTCATTATATTCAGTTCTATAATGACTTTATAGAAAATAAAGAACGTTTAAATATTCAAAGGGCAGCTAAAAATATTGAAATACCACATTTAATAGTTCATGGTGGAGAAGATACGACTGTTCCTGTAGAAGAAGCCAAGAGTTTGCATTCTTGGAGTGTAAATAGTGATTTTTTGTTTTTTCCAGAAGCAGATCATGTATTTGGAGCCAAACACCCTTGGGAAGAACCAGAGTTGCCAGAAACGTTTTTGAAAGTGCTTTATAAAACAATAGAATTTATAGAGAAAAGTTAACTTCATATATGAAGAAAGTTAAAAAAGTAACTTTTAAAGAAATTAATAAACTTGCAATACCATCTATTATTGCAGGTATTTCAGAGCCTTTGTTGTCAATAGTAGACACAGCGGTTGTAGGGAATGTTAAAGAAAACTCAATAGCAGCCTTGGCAGCTGTAGGAATAGCAGGGTCTTTTATTGCAGCAATTATTTGGGTGTTAGGGCAAACAAGAGCAGCAATTTCGGCAATTGTAGCACAATATGTAGGAGAAAAAAAATTAGAGACTATTTCTGTGCTTCCCTCACAAATACTATTTATAAATGTAGGATTAAGCATATTGCTTTATTTTGGAACTGTTTTTTTTGCTGGTCAAATATTTGAGATGTACAATGCCAGTGGTTTGGTATTGACGTATGCTGTTGATTATTATAAGATAAGGGCTTTAGGACTGCCCTTCTCTTTATTTGTGTTTACTGCTTTTGGTGTGTTTGCGGGTTTACAAAATACCTTTTGGCCTATGATTGTAAGTATTATAGGGGCACTTGTAAATATTTTGTTAGATATAGTTTTTGTATACGGTATCGAAGGATTTGTAGAACCCATGCATGTAAAAGGAGCTGCTTGGGCAAGTGTTATAGCGCAAATTATAATGGCTGTTTTGGTGGCTGTTCTTTTTCTTAAAAAGACACCTTTTCGTTTTAAGCTAATATTTCCGTTGCACTTTGAAATAAAAAGACTTGTGGGCTTAAGTTTAAATTTATTTGTTAGAGCCATGGCGTTGCATATTACTCTTTATTTTGCCAATTCGTACGCAACAAATTATGGGAAAGAGTATATGGCAGCACAAACAATTTGTTTTCAGATATGGTTGTTCTTTGCTTTTTTTATAGATGGGTATGCAAGTGTAGGCAGTATTGTTTCAGGAAAATTAAAAGGAGCCAAAGAATTTTTAGGACTGGAAGAATTGGTTAAAGATTTGAATAAATATGGAATCATTGTAGCTTCTATTTTAATGCTTTTTTGTTTTGCTGGGTATTTTCAAATAGGAATAGTATTTGCAAAAGATCAAGAAGTTTTAGAAGTATTTAATGCTGTTTTTTGGTTAGTGTTAATTATGCAACCTATAAATGCAGTAGCTTTTGTGTATGACGGTGTTTTTAAAGGGTTGGCAGAAGCAGTAAAATTAAGAAATACATTAATTATAGCTACTTTTGTAGGGTTTTTACCAACATTGCTATTGGTAGATTATTTAGATTTAAAGCTGTTGGGTATTTGGATAGCATTTACTGTTTGGATGCTTTTTAGAACAGGAGTGTTGTACTGGCATTATAAAAGACTTATTCATTGAAAAACGACTAAATTTGAAGATATGAAATTAGGAAGTGTATATACATCTATAGAAAATAAAATAGCAACTGTAAGTTTTTCGCATCCAGCAGGAAATTCATTGCCAAGTTATTTATTAGAAGATTTGACAAAAGCTTTTGATGATTTAAGTGATAATTCTCAAGTTCAGGTAATTCTTCTTAAAAGTGAGGGAACAAAAGCTTTTTGTGCAGGAGCTTCTTTTGATGAATTAATTGCGGTTAAAAATTTAGAAGAAGGCGTGCAGTTTTTTTCTGGTTTTGCCAACGTAATTAACGCTATGAGAAGATGTTCTAAAATAATAATAGGACTTGTACAGGGGAAAACAGTTGGAGGAGGTGTTGGGTTGGCTGCAGCTTGTGATTATTGTTTTGCCACAGAAATGGCATCTATTAAACTTTCAGAGTTGACAATTGGTATAGGACCTTTTGTAATTGAACCAGTTGTTAAAAGAAAAATAGGAAATTCAGCTTTTTATACTTTAAGTTTAGATGCTACGCATTGGAAAACGGCTTATTGGGCAAAAGAAAAAGGGTTGTTTTCTAATGTATTTGAAACATTTGATGAGTTAGAAAAAACATCGAAAGAATTGGCTGAAAAAATAGCAAATTATAATCCAGAAGCTTTGGAGGAGCTTAAAAAAGTTTTTTGGGAGGGAACAGTTTCTTGGGACAAACTGTTGCTTGAACGAGCAAAAATTAGTGGAAAACTAGTTTTGTCAGATTTCACAAAAGAAGCTCTATCCAAATTTAAGAAATAACTATATTTGCTTTATGGATAAAATTAGAATTACCAAACAATTTGATTTTGAAACAGGACATGCACTGTATGGTTATGATGGGAAATGTAGAAATGTACATGGGCATAGTTATAAGTTGTCTGTAACCGTTATTGGAGTGCCTATTTCAGATACCAGTAATGTGAAATACGGAATGGTGATTGATTTTAAAGATCTAAAATTGATTGTTCAAGAAGAAATTGTAGATAAGTTTGATCATGCTACCGTTTTTAATAGAAATACACCTCATATAGAGTTGGCACAAGAATTAGAGCAACGAGGGCATAGTGTTATTTTAGTAGATTATCAACCAACAAGTGAAATGATGTTGGTAGACTTTGCTAAAAAAATAAATGCTAAAATACCGTCAACTATCAAATTACATTCTTTAAAGTTACAAGAAACAGGAAGCTCTTATGCAGAGTGGTTTGCAAGTGATAATGAGTAAGAAAGTATTTAGTTTTCTTTAAAAACAGAAAGGTTCGAGTTTCAAAAATTCTGCCTTATGAAATTTGCGTTATTTCTCTAAAGGACCATTGTACTGGTTCATTGTATTTCCAATGCCAGCCGTTCCAAAGGATTTAATTAAGTTGGCACTTTTAAGTAATAGCTCAGGTAAATATCTGTTTTCCTCTTTGTCCCATTCACCTAACACATAGTTAGATTGTTTTCCTTTTGAAAAATTGGCACTGACCCCAAATCGAAAACGAGGATAGTTTTGTGAATTTAATTTTTCGTTGATGTCTTTTAGACCATTGTGTCCCCCAGCACTTCCTTTAGCTTTTAATCTAAAAGTTCCAAAGTCTAAATTTAAATCGTCCGAAATTACGAGTAAATTCTCAGGGGTTATTTTTTCTTTTTCTAACCAGTATTTTACGGCTTTTCCACTTAAATTCATATAGGTTGAAGGTTTTAGTAAAATAAAGGTTCTTCCTTTAAATTTAAAACTAGTGGTATCACCTAGTTTACTTGTTTCAAAAGAGATGTTTTCAATAGAGGCTAGTTCATCTAATATTTTAAAACCAATATTGTGTCGAGTATTTGTGTATTCTTGACCAATATTTCCAAGACCAACAATTAAAAATTTTTTCATGAGGAAGGGTGCTATATTTTCTGCAAAAATAATAAAATAAAAAGGTTCATTCCGAATTTCTTCAAAATGAACCTTTTTGTATGTTAAAAAGCTTTGTTGATTAAGCTTCTTCAGTAACTTCTGCTTCTTCAGTCTCTTCAGTAGAAGCTTGTGCTCCACGAGACATTCTTACTTGTGCAACTACAGTGTTTTCTGGGTGCAAAATAGTACAGTTTTCAAGTTCTATTTCACGTACAAACAATTTGTCACCAATTTCTAATTTAGAAATATCAGCTTTAATTGTATCAGGTAAGTTTCCTGGTAAGGCTTTGATTCTCAATTTACGTTTTGGGAAACGTAAAGCACCTCCAATCATTACACCAGGAGAGTTCCCTTCTAGTGTAACAGGAATTTCCATAGTAACTTCTTTGTCGTCAAACAATTGATAAAAATCGATATGTAAGATTTGATCAGTTACAGGGTGAAATTGAATATCTTGTAAAATAGATACTACTTTTTCATCTCCTAATTCAATCGTTGCAGTATATACGTTTGGAGTATAAACCAAGTTTTTAAACGCTTTTTCTTCAGCTGAAAAATGTACTGGTTCGTTTCCTCCGTATAAAACGCAAGGTACCTGTCCAGCATTACGTAAGGCTTTAGTCGCTGCTTTACCTACGCTTTCTCTTTTAGATCCGTTGATTGTAATAGATTTCATTATGTATATTTATTAATTATTTAAATGATAAATTGGTCGCTTATAGATTTGTTGTCTTGCACTTTATGCATAATATCGGCGAACAAAGGCGCGCAAGTTACAACTTTTATTTTAGAACTTTCTTTTCTTAATGGAATTGAATCAGATACAATCAATTCTAAAAGTTTAGAGTTTTCAATTTTTTCATAAGCATCACCAGAAAGTAATGGGTGTGTAATGATAGCTCGTACACTTAAAGCACCTTTGTCTACCATTAAATCGGCAGCTTTTACAAGAGTTCCCCCAGTATCAATCATATCATCTACAAGAATAACATGCTTTCCTTCTACATTACCAATTAACTCCATAGTATCAATTACATTCGCTTTTAAACGTTGTTTGTAACAAATTACTACTTCACTTTGTAGGTATTTAGAATACGCATAAGCTCTTTTAGATCCTCCCATATCAGGAGATGCCATTGTAATATTATCTAATTTTAAGCTATTGATATATGGTAAGAAAATTGTAGAACCGAATAAGTGATCTACAGGTTTTTCAAAGAAACCTTGAATTTGATCTGCGTGTAAATCCATTGTCATGATTCTTGTAGCACCAGCCGTTTGTAATAAGTTGGCAACTAGTTTTGCTCCAATAGCAACACGAGGTTTGTCTTTTCTGTCTTGACGAGCCCATCCAAAATAAGGCATTACAGCAGTAATATGTCTAGCAGAAGCTCTCTTTGCAGCATCTAAAATCAATAGTATTTCCATTAAATTGTCTGCATTAGGAAAAGTAGATCCTACAATAAACACACGACGTCCTCTAACAGACTCTTCGAATGCAGGTTGAAATTCTCCGTCGCTAAACTTTGAAACATTGATTTTTCCAAGTTCAGTACCATAGTGTTTTGCAATGCTTTCAGCTAGAACAATACTTTGTGAACAAGCGAAGACTTTAGGTGCTAATTGACTGTCAGACATGATGTAATAAAAATATAATTAGATATTATTTTGTTTGAAAGTGCAAAAATAGAAATAATTTAACGGTAGTCCTCATACTTTTTAAATAAAAATGGTTGTAGTTCGTTTTTTTTTATAAATTTGCAGTCCAATTGCGAAAAGCCTTGGTGGCGGAATTGGTAGACGCGCTGGATTCAAAATCCAGTTCTTTCGGGAGTGTGGGTTCGATTCCCACCCAAGGTACACTCAAAAGCCTCTTTTAACATTTGTTAGAAGAGGCTTTTTTTATGTTCTTTTGAAAAAGGTGATAGCAAAATACTTAGTTATTAGTTTGTTAATTCTTTTTAATAAAACTAATTTTGTGAAAATTTTAGGTTTTTGAAATTACTATTTACATACATATTACTTTTCTCTTTGGCTATAAGACCCTTGTGTTTTGTGGGGCAAATAGCGTATTATGAATTGAATATAGATTACATTACTCAAAAATATTGTGTAAATAAAGAAAAACCTCAGCTAGAATGTAATGGTAAATGTCACTTGGCAAAAGAATTAAATACGATTACTTCTGATCTTTCAGATGAAAATGAAGAAAATAGAACAAGTTATGTCTTAGAGGTATTTTCTCCTTTGTTTCTTGAAGTACAATCACTATTTAATTTAGAGATGGCACAAGATCAATTTTCAAAGCACACATTTTTTTATAAAAACAAATATGTTTCTGTTTTAGAATACGATTTGTTAAAACCCCCCATTGTTTAGTTTTTACCTTCGTTAAGGCATGTTTCTATGTCTATTTTATTTTGGTTTTCCTTTTGAGAAAAGAAGGGAGAGTCATGCGCATATATTTTATTAAAACTAAACAATTAAAAAATGAAAAATTTAAAATCTTTTATCCTAGGAGGAATAGCCTTCTTATCTATAATTTCTTGTAATGATGATGACTCCCCTATAGAGGAAGTTTCAGAAAAGAAGGTAGATGCTTATATTCAATTCGAAAATGTTTTTGGAGACAATGAATTTAATTTAAACCATGATTATTCAGTAGCGGATGCTAATGATTTAAATATTACAACTTTAAAGTACATGATTACAGATATTGTACTTTATGGAGCAGAAGGGACTGAAGATTATACAGCATCTACACAAGAAAGCTTTCATATAGTAGATCAATCTTGTGAGGAAACAGCATATAAATATCTAACAAATGTACCGAACGGAACTTATAATAAAATTTCTATTCGTTATGGAGTAAGTGAAGAGGTTTTTGAGTTAGGAACAGATGCTCAAGGAGAAATGTTAGAAGTAGCACAAGAAATGGGTATGAATTGGTCGTGGACTGTAGGGTACCGTTTTTTAACGTACGAAGGGGTTTATGATGGACAACATGCAAACACTTTTAAGGTTCATAACGGAAGTCATGGAAGTTCTTCAACGGGTCATGGTAGCCATGGAGCTCATGCAGCTAAAGTAGGAACAGAAGAGCCAGCATCAAGAGTAGATAATAGTAAAGTAATTACTTTAGAGTTTCCTAATGAATCAGAAATATTGGTAAGCGATGAAACGTCTCCAAAGGTACATTTAAAAGTAGATGTTTCTAAAATTTTAAAAAGTACGCATACATTAGATGTTTCGGAAGGGAATATTATTATAGATACTCATAAGTCTCCAAAAGTAGCTGAAAATGTAGCAACTATGTTTTCTATAGCACACATTCATCCAACATCAGATGATTTTGAATTGCCAGAGGCAGTAGGTTGTGGATCTTCTAATCCGAATGATAATGATGGGCATACTGATCATCAGCATTAGTATGATGTCTATAAAGTCATTTTTTAAAGTACTACCACTGCTGTTTCTTTGTAGTATCACTTTTTCTTGTGATACCGAAGATACAGTAGGTGGCGGGACTTATGTAGAGTTTGTTGTTCCAGCTAACTTTCCACAACCTACCTATGATTTTGATTCGAATGAGTTTACTCAAGAAAAATTTGAATTAGGGAAGCGTTTGTTCTATGAACCTAAGTTGTCGGTAGATAATAGTATTTCATGTGGATTTTGTCATGAACAAGCATTTGCATTTACACACCATGGACATGAATTAAGTGATGGTGTAGGCGGAGCCTTAGGAACAAGAAATACACAACCTATACAAAATCTTGCTTTTATGGAAGATTTTACATGGGATGGAGCTATTAGACATCTAGATTTACAACCTTTGGTTCCTATTGAATCTGAAGTTGAAATGAAAGAAACGATTGCAAATGTTTTGGAAAAATTAAAATCAGATACAAGTTATATAGATGATTTTAATACCAGTTTTACTAAAAAAGATAGTGAAGACCATGTCATAAACCTTAGAACATTGACACAAGCCCTGTCTCAATTTATGAACGCATTGGTTTCTGCTAATTCAAGATATGATAAGTATGTAAGAGGAGAATCTATGGAAACACCTTATACCGAAGATGAAATAAAAGGATTGGTTGTTTTTAGAGAAAAATGTGCCAGTTGTCATTCAGGAGAATTGTTTACAGATCAGTCTTATAGAAATAATGGTATAGGTGTAAACTCTAGGTTTCCAGATGAATTAGGAAGGGGTAGGGTTACAGATGAGGATAATGGTGTAAACTCACAAGATTATTATAAATTCAAAGTACCGAGTTTAAGAAATATTTGGGTTACTTACCCTTATATGCACGATGGTAGATTAAGTGATATCAATGCTGTTTTAGAGCATTATAGCACAGGGGTAGAGGATATGACAACATTAGACCCCTTATTAAAAAATGAAGATACTTTGGGAATTCCTCTTACAGAAGAAGATAAGCGAGTTTTAAAGGTGTTTTTAAAATCGTTGACAGATGAAAAATTTATTACAGATGAGCGTTTTGCAGAAAATTAATACTGTAATTTTTCTTTTGCTATTTACGAGCAAAGCTTTTGCTTGTGATGTATGCAGTTGTGGAGCTTCTAACAACAGTGTGTTTACAAATGCTATTCATGGAAA
Source organism: Flavicella sp. (assembly GCA_965243265.1). Classification (GTDB taxonomy): domain Bacteria; phylum Bacteroidota; class Bacteroidia; order Flavobacteriales; family Flavobacteriaceae; genus Flavicella. Next base: position 141,632 of record CBDEUL010000005.1, on the reverse strand, counting down.
TTTTATAGGGATGACCTATAACCATATGTATTTTCAATATAAGGAGGGGATTTCAGAAGATAGTCCTAAGGCAGACGATTATATAAATACAGTTACCGTAACAGGACAATATCAGATAAACGATCGATTTCTTGTAAATACAAACGTTCCTTATAGGTTTAATTATAGGAATACAAGCGAAGAAGAGGTGAGTATAAAAGGAGTTGGTGATGTTTCTATTACAGGATTGGCAAGTGTATTAAATAAAAATAGTTCACATACACTTAAATTGGGAGTAGGGCTAAAGTTGCCAACAGGGAAATTTGATTTAGAGAAATCAGAATCTAATAAAACTTCTTCAACACAATTAGGAACGGGAAGTTTAGATATTTTGTTACCTATGCAGTATGCGTATGCATGGAACCAGTTTTCTTTCAATGTAAATGCAACGTATTTTATTAAGAATACCAATAGCGAGGAGTTTAAATACGGAAATCAAACACAAATTAATACGAGTGTAGCTTATAGTGTGCCTTTAAAAAATAATTATATTATATCCCCTTATGTGGGGTTGAGTTATGATGATTTTGAAGCCTCAGAAAGGTTTGAAATCATAGACAAACGGACTTCTGGTTATATGACAAATACCAATTTTGGAATTCAAATGGAGTCGGAAAGGATTATCGTAGGGGTGAATTCACAAGTGTCTTTAAATCAAAATCTAATAGCACACGAAGTAACCTTTAATTATGGTTTAGGTGTATTTGGCTATTGGAGGTTTTAATTAATAGAATTGACTAAAGTTTAAAAAGCTCAGTACAAACTTTGTACTGAGCTTTTTTATGAAGGTGTAATTTAATTATACCAAATTGTTTGCTACTAAATATTCAGCAATCTGAACCGTGTTTGTAGCAGCACCTTTACGTAGGTTGTCAGCAACAATCCACATATTTAAAGTATTTGGTAAAGATTCATCTCTACGAATACGACCTACAAAAACTTCATCTTTTTCATGAGCATAAGCCGGCATTGGGTATGTGTTTGTATCTAAGTTATCTTGTACAACAACTCCTGGGAAATCGTGTAATAACTGACGTACTTCAGCTTCGTCAAAGTCATTTACAAACTCAACATTTACAGATTCAGAATGTCCCCCAGCAGTAGGAATACGAACAGCAGTAGCAGTAACAGCGAAAGAATCGTCACGTAAAATTTTCTTAGGCTCTTTTACCAATTTCATCTCCTCTTTTGTGTATCCATTTTCCATAAAAATATCACAGTGAGGAATTGCGTTGCGGTTAATAGGGTAATGGTAAGCCATTTCACCTTTGATACCTTTTGTTTCGTTTTCCATTTGTCTAACAGCAGCTACTCCCGTTCCAGAAACAGATTGGTATGTAGAAACAATCAAACGTTTCATTTGGTATTTAGCATGCAAAGGAGCCAAAGCCATTACCAATTGAATAGTAGAACAGTTTGGGTTTGCAATAATTTTATCATCTTTTGTCAATACATCACCGTTAATTTCAGGAACTACCAATTTTTTAGTAGGGTCCATTCTCCATGCAGAAGAATTGTCAACAACAGTAGTACCAGCAGCAGCAAATTTAGGAGCCCATTCTACAGAAGTATCTCCACCAGCAGAAAATAAAGCAATATCTGCATTCATTTTAACAGCATCCTCTAAAGTTACCACGGTATATTCATTTCCTTTAAAAGGTAATTTTTTACCAGCAGATCTTGCAGAAGCAACAGGAATTAATTCTGTTACAGGGAAGTTTCTTTCTTCTAAAACTTTCAACATTACAGTTCCTACCATTCCAGTAGCACCAACTACAGCTATTTTCATTGTATTATAATTTAAAATGTGTTTATTTCAGGCTACAAAGATTGCACTTTTCTATAGTATAACACAGGTTGTTGTATAGAAATTAGACGTATTGTTTAATTTTTATCAAATTTTCTTGAAATGTGAATAATTTTACAAGAAATACGATTGATGATTTGTTTTAAGGATATTTATTTCTTCTCGATACATTTTTTTCGTACCTCAAAAAATACTTGAAGAGACAATTGGTTTGTCTAGTCAAGTGTTTCGGGGTAGCTGAGCCTGTCGAAGCTGCGAAGGGTGTATCGAGATCTGTTTTCAACGGATTATAAATAGTGTCCGTTTAGGAGAAGTTTTAAAGGATATTTTTTTAGAGATAAAGTAAATGTAATAAAGTGGTGTCGGTTCGAGTGAAATTCTGAAAGAATTTAGTACCGAGAACCCGTTTTGTTTTAAGAATATTTATTTCTACTCGATATAACCTTGTTGATTTCACAAATTCAATGATCAAAATCAATTGAAGAAACTATTTTGGCAATAACAGACAGTGAAGGAGCTGTAAAAGAAGAACGTCAGTTTGGAGCTTGGGGACAGGTAGATAAGTTTGTGGATTCCGAAGGAAATACTACCTTTAACCACAGTTTATTGATAGGCAGAGGATACACTGGCCAGCCTGTCCTGAAGGTAATTGAAGGGAACACTTTTTTGAGGTTTCCCTAATACATATGAACGGCCGTATGTATGATGCTACTTTAGGAAGGTTTTTAAGTCCAGACAATTATATCCAAGACCCTTTTAATACGCAGAGTTTTAATAGATATGGGTATGTTTGGAATAATCCACTTGTAAATGCGGATCCCAACGGAGAATTTTTAATATCTATGCTCGTTGGAGCTTTGATAAGTGTTGCTGTTAATGGAATTGCAAATACAATTAAGGGAGAAGCTTTTTTTAAAGGAGCAGGTAAGGCAGCATTGATAGGAGCTATTGGAGGAGCGGTAGCTAGTGCTATAGGTGGAGCTACTCAAGCCTTACAAGGCTTTCAGCAATTTGCAGCAAGAAGTGTTATGCACGCCTACGCAGGAGGTTTTACATCTGCTTTTAGTGGAGGGAATTTTTGGAGTGGATTTGCGTCTGGATTTATGGGAGCCACTGTAGGAGGTGGAACACAAAGTTTATTAAGAAACACAAATAAGTTTGTACGAGCTACTGCTACAATAGCCAGTTCAGGCTTGGTAGGAGGAGCAACGAGTGAAATGGCAGGAGGTGAGTTTTGGGGTGGTGCTAGAAATGGATTGATAAGTGCTAGTTTAAATCACGTAGCTCATGGGATAAGGCAAGAGATTCAGCAGAGAGTTTGGAAGAATAAATGGTTTAATTCTAAAAAGGCGGCATATCAGTATGCCACAGATAAATCTTTTCAACTTGATAAAGAGGTTTCAGGATATTCTCTTGAAAATGGAGAGTGTGTTGTATTAGATCCTTCAGAGAATATTGAACGGAGTTCTAGGAATGATCAAATACAGACTTATAAAATAAATGGTTCTAAACAACATTATGTATTTAAAGGTGGTAGGTATGTTAAAATTACGGGTCAATTTCATACACATCCAACTATTGTTAATACTAGTAATAATCCTATAGGAGTTAGTGTTGCAGATTTAAGAGTAATGAATAGGTTAAATACTCCTATAACCATTTTACATATGTCTACTGAGTGGCAAGTTACAAACGGAAGTGATTATTCCTATGATAGATATAGTTTTTCATTAAAAAATTTAGGATTATGGTAAAGTATTTATATGTTTTTGTTCTTATTTGTCTGTTTAAATTTGAAATAAATGCTCAAAATGTTGATTGCAATTACAGTCTTTCAAATTTTAAGAATAAAGTGATTTCAAAAAAAATTGAACGTTATATTGATAAATATAAAAATAAGTACTCAAATTATGAGGATAGATATGTTGATGTTTTTATCAAAAAAGATTCTCTTGGAGTAACAAAATATATGATATTGTATGGTTTTACAATTGGTAGTTTTTTATGGGATAACGTAAATTTTTTACAAAAATATAAGGATGAGGTTATTTTTATAGATGATTTTAATAATCCAAAAAAAATAGAAGAATGCAAAATGATGTCTTTTTTAAAAGAGAATTATCCAGAATCGTATAAGGTTTTTTTAGAAACAAATTCTTGGCAATTTAAATGGCTAATACATCATGTACCTACTGAAGTCTACTATTTTAAAAACAATAAATTAATAAAAGAGGATTTTTATTTTGATTAGTAAAATTTTTAAGCGTTCAATTCTCTGATGGCTTAATAAATGGGCTTATAAGTGCTAGTTTAAATCATGTAGCTCATGGGATAAGGCAAGAGATTCAGCAGAAAGTTTGGAAGAATAAATGGTTTAATTCTAAAAAGGCGGCATATCAGTATGCCACAGATAAATCTTTTCAACTTGATAAAGAGAGTTATGTTTTTGTGTATTTAGGATATTATAGTGATATCTCAATAGCTAAAGAAATAATGTTTGAAGTAGGAAAAATTTGTTTTCCAGGGAATTATAAATCATATCTTAAAGATGAATTTGTTTTTAACAGCAATCACCGTCAGCCGGTGGTAGAATTAAAATTTAAATATGACAAACTGATTGATAAAAAGGAATATGAGGAATAAAAAGAGATCTAATTATTCATTTTAAGACATGATAACATTAAAATTTTATAGAATAATTATTTTATTGAGTCTTTTTTTATGAAAGAGGTAAGATCACAAGAAGTTGAGAAAAGTCTTCCTTGTTCAAATTATGAAATAACGGATAAAACCTTGTTGATGGGGTTGGAAAACTATTTAAAGTATGCCGGTGGTAGATTTAGAGTTGATGAAAAAGCATTAAGTGTTTTTGTAAGTTTAGATAAAGAGAACACTGTGTATAAGATTAGTTATGAATTTGATTATTATGGTATGCTCTCAAAGTATTATTCGAAACCATTAAATCACCCCCATTTGATATCTGAATATAAAGGATATTATGTCTTCTTTTGGATCGATAACTTTTCTAATTTTTTAATTAAAGAAGATGTAGTGGAGAAAATTGTTAAAGAAAGGTACCCTGAAGAATATGAAAAATTAGAAAAAGGGCAATTTTTATTAGGTAATAATTACGATCATGTTCCTGTTTTAAAATTAACAGTAAAAAATAATATGTTAATAGATAAGGAATTTTATGAAGAATAACTTTTAGTAATAAAATTTAAGCCTTCAATAGTTCAGAGAGTATTAAATTGCAAACAAATAGATATAAAAATAACAATGAAAAAGGAAATAGTAGCATTTCTATGTTTAGGATTGCTGTATGCTTGCAGTCCTAAAATTAGCACAAAATTGAGTTCAGGTACAAGTTATAAGAGTTTAGATAAGGACGCTAAGCTATACGTGTATTTGGTAGATGAAGCTATGCCCAAAGAGTTGGACGAAATAGGGGATATTTCTGTTGGAGGTTCAATTTATATAAAGGAATGTTCCTTTAAAAGAATGTTAGATAAAGCAAAGGAAGAAGCAAGAGGTTTGGGTGCTAATGTGTTAAAAATTATTGATTACAAAACTCCAAATGTTTTTTCACATGCTTGTTATCGTGTTAATGCACTGTTGTATAAAGGAGAAAATACGATTCCTTTAGAAATAGATAAAATAAAGAAACAAAGTGTGTTGGATACTGTAGATTATGCTTTGTTGAACGTGTATCGGTTTGATGGAATAGGGATTGCGTTTAATTATGATTTAAAACTAGGAGATTCTGTTTTATGTCGTGTAAATAGTGGGTTTAAAAAAACGATAAAAATTAGAAAAGAGGGTTTAAATACTTTAGTTTCAACAACAGGTAATACTACTGTTGAATTGCCTTTTGATGTGGTTTTTGGAAAAGAATATTATTTGCGTTGTTCTCTAAAATCAGGTTTTTTTAGATCAAGCCCTCAGATAGAATTGGTTTCTTTTGAAGATGGGTATGTTGAGTTTAATTCTTTAAAAGAATGAAATATTTTAAATAGATTTTTATTTTTTTTCAAGCTGTGGAGCTGGTGTTTCAGAAGAAAAGAAATAGGAGTATCAGAAAATTTAAGCCTTCAGTAGTTTAGAGAGTATTAAATTGCAAACAAATAGATATAAAATAACAATGAAAAAGAAAATAGTAGTATGCCTATGTTTAGGATTGCTGTATGCTTGCAGTCCTAAAATTAGCACAAAATTGAGTTCAGGTACAAGTCATAAGAGCTTAGATAAGGACGCTAAGCTATACGTGTATTTGGTAGATGAAGCTATGCCCAAAGAGTTGGAGAAAATAGGCAGTGTTTCTGTGGAAAGTTCAACATTTACATCACAATGCGATTACCAAACCATGTTAGGCAAAGCAAAAGAAAAAGCAAGACCTTTAGGTGCCAATGTGTTAAAAATGACAGAATACAAACCACCCGCTTCTTCAGGAAGTGCTTGTCACCAATTTAAAATAGACTTGTACAAGGGTAAAGAATCAATTTTAAAAATAGATAAAGAAAGCAAAAAAAGTACATTGAAAAATGTAGACTATGCATTATTACATGTGTATAGGTTTAGTAGCGCTGTACTTACGTACGATTTAAAATTAGGCGATTCTGTTTTGTGTCGTGTGCAAAATGATTTTAAAACAACCCTTAAAATAAAAAAAGAGGGATTAAACAGTTTGATAGCGCAAACAGAAACGACCACCGCATTGCCATTTGATGTGGTTTTTGGAAAAGAATACTATTTACGTTGCTCTGTAAAAGCAGGAGTACTCGTAGGGCGCCCTAAAATGGAATTGGTTTCTTACGAAGAAGGAAAAATGGAGTTCGACTCTTTTAAAGCAAAACGAAATATAATAGAAAAAGAAGAGTAAAAAAATGAATAACGTAAAAAAGAATCTTAAGAAAATAAGTACAGTTCTTTTGTGTATGGTTTCCTATTTGGTAACAGCACAAGATTTGGTAGTTACAGCTAAAAACGATAGCATCAATGCACAAATCACAAAAGAAAAAGATGAAATGCTGTATTTTAATTTTGTGAAAAATGGAGAAGTTCGAAAAACATTGTTGCCTTTAGAGGAGGTAAAAAGTTATACAAAAAAGTTTTTTAAAGAATCAGAAGTTCCTAAAGATTACAAGTCCAAAAGTACCTATACAGGACCTCGATTTAGAATGGCAGTTCAAGGAGGTCTCGCCTTTCGTTTGGGAAGTTTGTCAGACAATATTGAGCCTGCATTAAGAGATCATGCAAAAAATTTAAAATCGGGTTATAGCTGGGGGTTCGATGGGCATTATTTGTTAAATGAATACATAGGTGTAGGAGTAAAATACACAATGTTTGGAAGTACGCACGAAGAAAAAAATATTACAGTAGAATTTCCAGACAATACAATAGGATACGGAATAGATGAAACTATTTATACGCGTTTTGTAGGCCCTTCAGTTTTGTCTAGAGTTCTAACAGCGAATGGAAAAAATGCATGGGTTTCAGGAATTGCTTTGGGGCAGCTGTTTTATAGATCTGAAACAACACTAGGCGGGCGTAATTTTATAGCAGAACAAGCTACCTTTGGAATGTCATTAGATTTTGGTTACGATATTTACTTAAGCGAAAAATGGTCGTTAGGTATTGCTACTAATTTGTTTTTTGGGTCATTAACTGAAGTAGATCTTACAGGAAATGATGTTTCAGAAACCTTGGAGTTGGATGAAAGAGAAAGTTTAAGTCGAATTGATTTTTCTGTAGGTTTGCGATGGCTGTTGTAAACAGGATAATATTATAAAAGGATAAACGATTAAAATCAGGGTTGAGCAAGTTTCAATCCTGATTTTTTATGATATAGAAATCAGGTTGCTACAAAATACGTACTTTTGCAAAAAAATTTAGTTTAACATAAATTGGTATAGCATGCAACTGTACAATAAGTTAAGCGCAGCAGAACGTGCGCAATTAATAGACGAAGCGGGAAAAGACCGTTTGACAATTTCGTTCTATCAATACCATAAGATAGAAGACCCACAACACTTTAGAGATCAATTATTCTTAGCATGGGATGCCTTAGAAGTATTAGGAAGAACCTATGTTTCTTACGAAGGAATCAATGCCCAGATATCAGTACCCGCTGAAAAATTCTTAGAATTAAAAGCACAACTAGATGCTATTTCGTTTTTAAAAGACATCCGATTAAATGTAGCTGTAGAGCAAGACAACAAGTCGTTTTTAAAATTAAAAGTGAAGGTGCGTAATAAAATTGTAGCAGATGGGTTAGAAGATGCTACTTTTGACGTTACCGATATAGGAGTACACTTAAAAGCAGAAGAATTTAATAAGATGTTGGCAGACCCTAACACAGTTTGTGTAGATATGCGTAACCATTACGAAAGTGAAATAGGTCATTTTGATGGAGCGGTAACCCCTGATGTAGATACCTTTCGTGACTCTTTAGATTTGATAGAAGAAGATTTAAAAGATCACAAAGAAGATAAAAACCTATTGATGTATTGTACAGGAGGTATCCGTTGCGAAAAAGCAAGTGCCTACTACAAACACAAAGGGTTTAAAAATGTTTTTCAATTAGAAGGAGGTATCATCAACTACGTACGTCAAGTTGAAGAAAGTGGTATAGAAAATAAATTTAAAGGAAAGAATTTTGTTTTTGATCACCGAAGAGCAGAACGTATTTCAGACGATGTGGTATCCAATTGTCACCAATGTGGAGAAGCCTGTGATATACATGTAAACTGTGATAATGAAGCCTGTCATTTATTATTTATACAATGCCCTTCATGTCAAGAAAAAATGAATACCTGTTGTTCAAATGAATGTAAAGAAGTAGCAGCCTTGCCATACGAAGAGCAAAAAGCTATGAGAAAAGGAAAAGGAAATAGCAATAAGATTTTCAAAAAAGGAAGATCAGCAGCATTAAAATTTAAAAAGTAGCGTTATGCAGAAAATTGAATTAATGGCTCCGGCCGGAAACTTTGAATCATTACAAGCAGCTTTAGACAACGGAGCAGACTCTATTTATTTTGGAGTTGAGCAGTTAAATATGAGAGCCAGAGCAACTGTAAACTTTACTTTAGATGATTTAGAAGAAATTCAAAAACGTTGTTCAGAAAAAGGAGTACGCTCATACCTAACTTTAAATACCATTGTATACGATCACGATTTATCTATCGTAAAAACATTGATCAAAAGAGCGAAAGAAGCAAATATTACAGCCGTAATTGCTATGGATCAAGCAGTAATAGCATCTGCGAGAGAAGTAGGAATGGAGGTACATATATCTACACAAATCAACGTAACAAACATAGAAACGGTTAAGTTTTATGCCATGTTTGCAGATACCATTGTGTTGAGTAGAGAGTTGAGTTTGCGTCAAGTTAAAAAGATTACAGAACTTATAGAAAAAGAGGAAATCAAAGGACCTTCAGGAAGACTAGTAGAAATTGAGATTTTTGGACACGGAGCTTTGTGTATGGCAGTTTCTGGAAAATGTTATATGAGTTTACACTCCGCAAATTCATCAGCAAATAGAGGAGCCTGCAAACAAAACTGTCGTAAAAAATATACGGTTATAGACCAAGAAACAGGATTTGAAATGGAGTTGGACAATGAATATATCATGTCTCCAAAAGACCTGTGTACCATTGATTTTTTAGATGAAATAGGAGATGCAGGAATCAAAGTATTAAAGATAGAAGGACGTGGTAGAGCTCCAGAATATGTAGCAAGAGTAATCCGTTGTTACCGTCAAGCAATAGACAGTTTAGAAGAAGGAACTTTTAGCAAAGAAAAAGTGATTTCTTGGATGCTAGAGCTAGAAAAGGTGTACAATCGTGGATTTTGGTCGGGGTATTACCTAGGACAAAAATTAGGAGAGTGGAGCAAAGGATCAGGATCGCATGCAACACAGAAAAAAGTGTATTTAGGAAAAGGAATGCATTACTATCCAAAAGCCAATGTAGGAGAATTTAAAATAGAAGCATATGATGTTGCAGTAGGAGATACTATTTTAATAACAGGACCTACTACAGGAGCTCAAGAAATGGAAGTAAAAGAAATTTTTGTGGACGATACCAGTGCTGAAAAAGCTGTAAAAGGAGACTCTTGTACCATGAAATTAGACTTTAGAATTCGTCCGTCAGACAAGTTGTATAAAATTGTAGAAAACGTAGTAGAAGCATAATGGTTGTAATTACACTTCAAAGAAATAAATGCATAGGTTGTAATTACTGTGTAGAATTGGCACCAGGGCAGTTTCAAATGTCAAAAAAAGACGGAAAATCGGTTTTGTTACACTCACAAGAGAAAAAGGGGTTTTTCACTTTAAAATCACCAGATGAAACTATTTTTGATGCTTCTATGGAAGCAAAAAAAGCTTGTCCTGTTAAAATTATAGACGTCAAACAAGTATAAAAATCGTTTGGTTACGTTATGGAAATCGAAGAGATATTGAGATTGTCCGGTCGAGTATTTCGGGGTAGCTGAGTTGCTTCTCGATACAATTTTTTCGTGCCTTAAAAACTACTCGAAGAGACAGCCGGTTTGTCTGGTCGAGTATTTCGAGGTAACTGAGTTGCTTCTCGATACAATTTTTTCGTGCCTCAAAAACTACTCGAAGAGACAGTCGGTTTGTCTGGTCGAGTGCCCGACAGAGGAGGGTGTATCGAGACCTGTTTTTAAAGAGGTTTAGAGGTGTGTTTTAGTTCAATTGAAATTCAAAATAATTTAATGTTTAGAATATTATTTTTGATTTGAGAGAATGTTTGTTGCTTTTCGATAGTAATAGCACTTCTCGATACAATTTTTTCGTGCCTTAAAAACCACTCGAAGAGACAGTCGGTTTGTTAGGTCGAGTATTTCGGGGTAGCTGAGTTGCTTCTCGATACAATTTTTTCGTGCCTTAAAAACCACTCGAAGAGACAGTCGGTTTGTTAGGTCGAGTATTTCGGGGTAGCTGAGTTGCTTCTCGATACAGTTTTTTCGTGCCTCAAAAACCACTCGAAGAGACAGTCGGTTTGTTAGGTCGAGTATTTCGGGGTAGCTGAGTTGCTTCTCGATACAATTTTTTCGTGCCTCAAAAACCACTCGAAGAGACAGTCGGTTTGTTAGGTCGAGTATTTCGGGGTAGCTGAGTTGCTTCTCGATACAATTTCTTCGTACCTCAAAAACCACTCGAAGAGATAGTTGGTTTGTCTGGTCGAGTGCCCGACAGAGGAGGGTGTATTGAGACCTGTTTTAAAGAGACTTAGATATTTATTTCATCTTTGTTTAATTTCTTGATATATATCTTTATTTAAAGAATGTTTATAGCTTCTCGATACAATTTTGTTGACTTCACAAGCTCAGTCACCAAAACCACTCGAAGAGGCAGATAGGTTTGTTAGGTTGAGTGTTCCTTAAAATAATGTAAGTAGAATGTGGTAAAGAAGTGTTAGTTCGAGTGAAACTCTGAAAGAATTTAGTATCGAAAACTTTATGTAAAAAAGTTCTAAAAAGTAAAAATAACGGAAGCGAAAACACGTTCTATAGTTTTTATTTTTATAGTATCTTTACGGATTGAAGGAAATTAGAAAGCAGCTTTGAGAAGATAAAGGTCTATGAGCTTTCTTTAGATATAAATATACATGTCTTTTTAGAAGACATTTCAAAATATAAACACATATATGGGCTGTAATTCTTGCTCTACAAATAAATCAGGAACACCAAACGGATGTAAAAGCAATGGGAGTTGCGCTACAGGAAGTTGTGATAAATTAACGGTTTTTGATTGGCTATCTAACATGTCGCTTCCTAACGGAAAAGCACCGTTTGATATTGTTGAGGTTCGTTTTAAAAATGGACGTAAACACTTTTATAAAAATGCAGATAATTTACAATTAACAATTGGGGAAGTGATTGCTGTAGAAGGATCACCAGGACATGATATAGGAACCGTTTCTTTAACAGGAGAACTGGTACGTGTTCAAATGAAAAAGAAAAAAGTTGGGTATGATAGCGATGAGGTTAAGAAAATCTATAGAAAAGCTACCCAAAGAGATGTTGAAATTTGGCAAACAGCCAGAGAAAAAGAAGTAGAAACACAAAGAAGAGGAAGAGAAATTTTGGGACAATTAGGTCTAAAAATGAAACTTTCAGATGTAGAATACCAAGGAGATGGAAACAAAGCAACTTTTTATTACACAGCCGAAGAAAGAGTAGATTTTAGACAATTAATCAAGGATTTGGCAAGTGCATTTAGTGTACGTGTAGAAATGAAACAAGTAGGATTGCGTCAAGAAGCAGCACGTTTAGGAGGTGTAGGATCTTGTGGACGTGAGTTGTGTTGTTCTACCTGGTTAACAGACTTCAGAAAAGTAAATACAGCAGCAGCACGTTACCAACAACTGTCTTTAAACCCACAAAAGTTAGCAGGACAGTGTGGAAAGTTAAAATGTTGTTTAAACTTTGAATTAGATTCGTATTTAGATGCCTTAAAAGGATTTCCAAAATCAGATGTGGTTTTAGAAACAGAAAAAGGAAGAGCCTTTTTTGTGAAAATGGATATTTTCAAAGGTTTACTTTGGTATACGTCAAAAGAAGAAGGATCAAAATGGTTTAAACTAACCTTAGAGCAAGTACAAGAAATAATTGCTTTAAACAAAAAAGGAGAAAAAGCCGCAACACTTGAAGAGTTAGAATCAGAAACAATTGTAGAAACTAAAATTGATTTTGAAAATGTAGTTGGACAAGATAGTTTAACGCGTTTTGACAAACCGAAAACAAACAAGAAAAGAAGAAAGAAAAGAAAACCAAACCAAGGTCAAGCAGGAAAACAGCAAAATGCCCAAGGGAAATCAAACGATTCTAAACAAGGCAAACCAGCAAAACAAGGAGAGGGAACAAAAAATAATAGAAGAAGAAACAACAACAAACCTAAGGGGCAAAAGCCTGCTGTACAAGGAGAAAAAAGAGAAGGGCAACAAAACAATACACAAGCTAATAAAGGAGCAAAACAGCCTAACAAAGCAGGAGGTAATAAAAGAAGACCTCAAAACAAACCGAAAGTAGAAGGAGCAGGAAAAGCTAAAGTAGCTGCTAATAAACCAGCGAACAATCAGCAGAATAAAACAGAAGGGACTAAGCCAAAACCGAATAGGAATAAAAACAGGAGAAAACCTGCTAATAAGCCTAACAAACCAAATCCAACTAAAAATACAGAAGGAAAAAAAAGAGATGATGCATAAACTTGTTTTTTTATTAGGAGCCTTGTTTCTTTCTATGTCGTGTGATTCCAATAGACAATACGATGTTTATAAATCATTAGACAATCAAAACTGGCATAAGGACAGTATTGTTAGTTTTAAGTTCGAAGCAAAAGATAGCTTGTCTAAAAATAACATCTTCTTAAATTTAAGAAATACAGGAGTTTATGAGTTTAGCAATCTTTTTATAATTACAGAATTGCAATACCCTAACGGATCTTTAGAAGTAGATACTTTAGAATATGAAATGGCAGATTTGAACGGAAACTGGTTAGGAACAGGATATACAGATCTAAAAGAAAGCAAATTATTTTATAAAGAAGAGTTTGTTTTTTCTGATTTAGGAGTCTACGAGTTTCGCATACAACAAGCTATGAGAAAAAGAGACAATGTTCAAGGAATTCAAAAATTAAAAGGGATTTCAGACGTAGGTTTAAGAATAGAAAAAATAAAATAGTAGAAAATATAAATGGCTAAAAATAAAACAGAAAAAGAAGCTGTGAACAAAGGAAGAACACAATCAAGATTTGTAATGTGGTTTTGGTTGGCTTTTTCAGGAGGTATTGGACTTGTTGTACTTTTATTTTTGTTAGCATCACTTGAAGTATTTGGACCATTACCAGATTTTGAAGAGTTAGAAAATCCTGAAAAGAATTTTGCTACTGAAATAATCTCTATTGACGGAAAAACATTGGGTAAATATTACAATGAAAACCGTACACCAGTAAAATACAAAGACCTTCCAGAAAATTTAATAGAAGCTTTGATAGCCACAGAAGATGAACGATTTTATTCGCATTCTGGAATTGATTTTAAAGGAACTTTTAGGGCAATAAGTAAGTTAGGAGCAGGAGGAGGAGCCAGTACAATTACCCAACAATTGGCTAAATTACTTTTTACTGAAGGGTCAGGTACATCTAATAAATTTAAAAGAGCTTTTCAAAAAGTGAAAGAATGGGTAATTGCAGTTCGGTTGGAAAAGCAATATACCAAAGAAGAAATTCTAACCATGTATTTTAATAAGTTTGACTTCCTATACAATGCTATTGGAATTCGTTCGGCATCCAGAATTTATTTTGGAAAAGAACCTACAGACTTAAAAATGGAAGAATCTGCTGTTTTGGTAGCCATGCTTAAAAACCCAAGGCAATACAATCCGAATAGAAAAATATCAAAGAAAAAGTCATTAGGAAGAAGAAACCAGGTTTTTTATCAATTAAACCGTAGTGGGTTTATTACAGAACAAGAAAGAGACTCTTTGACTGAATTACCAATGGAATTGGATTTTTCTCCTGAAGGACATAGCGATGGATATGCTACTTATTTTAGAGAGTACCTGCGTGATTTTATGAAAGATTGGATTCAAAAAAATCCAAAAGCAGACGGAAGCAAACACAACTTGTACAGAGACGGTTTAAAAATTTATGTAACCATAGATTCTCGTATGCAGCGCTATGCAGAAGAAGCTGTTGCAGAACACGTTTCAAACCTACAAAGAGTATTTTTTAAAGAGCAAAAACAAAACCCAACAGCACCTTTTTACGACTTAGAAGAAGAACAAATAAAGTCTACAATGGCAAGGGCTATGCGTAATACGGATAGATATCGATTGTTGAAAAAAGCAGGAAAATCAGACAAAGAAATTCAAACTGCGTTTAATACAGAGCGTAAAATGAAAGTGTTTACGTGGCAAGGAGTACGTGATACCATATTAACACCTTATGATTCGCTTTTGTATTACAAACATTTCTTGCACAGTGGTTTGTTATCAATAGAACCACAAACAGGACATGTAAAAGCATGGGTTGGGGGAATCAATAATAAATATTTCCAGTACGATCATGTAAAACAAGGAAAACGTCAAGTAGGATCTACATTCAAACCCTTTGTATATGCTTCGGCAATAGATCAATTACAACTATCACCTTGTGAAAAATTTCCAAATACACCCTACACAGTTCCAAAAGAAGCCTATGGAATGGATGAAGATTGGACTCCTAAAAACTCAGGAGATCACTACGGAGGTGAGCTAACATTAAAACGAGCTTTGGCTAAATCGATCAACGTAATTACAGCAAGATTGATTCATATGGTAGGACCTAAAACAGTAGTTCGTTTGGCTGAAAAATCAGGAATTACTTCACATATTCCTCCGTATCCTTCTATTGCTCTAGGTACAGTAGATGCCAGTTTGTATGATATGGTTGGTGTATACGCAATGTTTGCAAACAAAGGACTTAGAATCAATCAAATGATGATTTTAAGAATTGAAGATAAAAATGGAACCGTATTAGAAAATTTTTATCCAGAAACAGATCAAGTATTAAGTGAAGAATCTGCTTATGTAGTAATAGACTTGTTAAAAGGAGTAACAGAAGACGGATCGGGAGTTCGTTTAAGAAGTAAATGGGGTAAGTACCCAGATGATATATCTACAGGATACCCATATCAGTTTGAAAACCCAATAGCAGGAAAAACAGGAACAACACAAAACCAGTCAGACGGTTGGTTTATGGGAGTTGTGCCAAATTTAGCAACAGGAGTTTGGACAGGGGCAGATGATAGGGCTACTCACTTTGCAGGGATAACACAAGGACAAGGAGCTACCATGTCACTCCCTACTTGGGCTTTGTATATGAGAAAGTGTTATGCAGATCCTGATTTAAATATCAGTCAAGAAGATTTTGAAAAACCAGCGCATGTAAGTATTCCATTAGATTGTGAAGCAGCCCCTGTATTAGATGAAACAGGAGAACAAGTACCTGCGCAAACAATAGAAGAGGAAACAGATTTTTAAAAACATATGGGTATCGTTTGGACACCAACAAAAGCAATTATTGAAAAAAGCAATATCAATAAGATAATGCTGAAAGTTGGAGTGCAATCGTATCAAGAATTTTGGAAATGGTCTGTTGAACACAAACAGGAATTTTGGAAAGAAACGGTTGACTGTTTAGGAATTGTTCAAGAAAAAAAATACAGCTCTATTGTAGATACTTCAAAAGGAGTTGAACAAGCAGCTTGGTTGTACGAATCTAGAATGAATATTGTAGATTCTTGTTTTCAAAATAAGGCTAAAGCAATTGCAATTCGCTTTCAAAACTCAAAAGGAGGTACACTTCATATTTCTCAAAAACAGTTAGAAGAAAAGGTAAATCAAATAGCCAATGGTTTGTTGGATTTGGGTTTGCAAAAAGAAGATGTTGTAGCGATAGATAGCCCGATGACCTACGAAGCAATAGCTACTTATTTGGCAATTGTAAAAGCAGGTATGCAAGTAGCTACCATTGCAGATAGTTTTTCGGTAGAAGAGATAGCGGTGCGTTTAGAAATTACAAACCCAAAATTGGTTTTTACGCAAGATTATTTTTTAAGAGCAGAAAAAAAACATGGACTTTATAAAAAAGTAGCGGCTACCAACCCGTTAAAAATTGTTGTTTTTTCAGAAGAGTTTGAAGAAGATTTATTGAGATCAGAAGACTTGTATTTTCAAAATTTTTTAAGTGAAAATACGGTTTTTGAATCGGTAAAAGTTTCAGCCCAGGAAACGATGACCATTTTGTTTTCTTCAGGAACAACAGGAGCACCTAAGGCAATTCCTTGGAATCATACAACCCCTATAAAAGGAGCTTCAGATGGATATTACCATCACAATATCCAAAAAAATGATGTGGTTTGTTGGCCTACAAATTTAGGTTGGATGATGGGGCCTTGGTTGGTTTTTACAGCATTGATTAACAAAGCAAGTATTGCTTTGTATGAAGGAACTCCAATAGAAAAAGGTTTTGGAAACTTTGTAGAAAAGGAAAAAGTAACCATGTTAGGTGTAGTTCCAAGTATTGTTAAGAATTGGAAAAATACGCAGATTATGGAGTCTTATAATTGGGAGTCTATAAAATGTTTTAGTTCAACAGGAGAAGTATCCAATCCTATAGAAATGGAATATTTAATGCAATTGGCAAATAACAAACCTGTTATTGAATATTGTGGAGGAACCGAAATAGGAGGTGGATATATTGCAAGTACGATGGTACAGAAAAATTATCCGAGTACTTTTTCTACACAAACCTTAGGAGGCTCGTTTGTATTGCTAGATTCAGAAGGAAAAGAAGCTCCTGATGGTGAAGTTTTTTTACAAGCTCCAATTTTAGGATTGTCAACTCAGTTGCTCAATAAAAACCATTACAATACGTATTATAAAGATACTCCAAGGTACAAAGACAGTGTTTTAAGAAAACACGGCGATCAGTTTTTGCAATTGGAAAATGGCTATTACAAAGCAGTAGGTAGAACAGATGATTCTATGAACTTGGGAGGTATAAAAGTAAGTGCTGTACAGATAGAAAGTGCTATTGCTACTTTGGAGTTTGTAAAAGAGTCTGCTGCTATTGCAATTTCCCCTAAAGAAGGAGGAGCCAGTGCTCTGGTTGTGTACTATGTTTCAGATGAAAAAATGAGCAATTCTGAAGCGTTAAAAAAAATACAAAACTGTATCAAAACCAAATTAAACCCTTTGTTTAAACTGGTAGATTTAGTGAAAATTGATACCTTGCCGCGCACAGCTTCAAAGAAGGTAAAAAGGAAAGAATTACGATTAAAATATCAAAGAAAATAACATAATGAAAATCATTTCATACAATGTAAACGGTATTCGTGCAGCATTAAAAAAAGGATTTATAGAGTGGTTGCAAGCAGCAAATCCAGATGTACTTTGTTTGCAAGAAACAAAGGCTATGAAAGAGCAAGTGGATACTACTCTTTTTGAAGAAATAGGTTACAAATACCAATATTGGTTTTCAGCACAGAAAAAAGGATACAGCGGTGTTGCAATTTTTTCAAAAACAGAACCTAAAAATGTTGTGTATGGCACGGGGATTGAGACCATGGATTTTGAAGGAAGAAATGTACGTGTAGATTTTGATACAATTTCTATTATGAGTTTGTATTTACCTTCAGGAACCAATGCAGCACGTTTAGATTTTAAATTGAATTTCATGGATGAATTTCAAGACTATGTAAACGAATTAAAAAAGGAAGTTCCGAATTTGGTTATCTGTGGAGATTATAATATTTGTCACGAAGAAATAGATATTCACAATCCAAAAATGAAAGGAGTATCAGGGTTTTTACCTGTAGAAAGAGAATGGATTGGGAACTTTATAGACAGTGGTTTTATAGATAGTTTTAGACATTTAAATAAAGAACCAGATCATTACAGTTGGTGGAGTTATAGAGCCAATGCAAGAAATAATAATAAGGGCTGGAGAATAGATTATCATATGATTACAAAATCTCTGGAAGAACGATTAGATCGTGCCTATATATTGCCAGAAGCAAAACATTCAGACCACTGTCCGATAGTAGTAGAAATTAATGAATAAAAATAAATAAGATGATAAAAAAACTGAGTTTAGGAATATTAGTAGCTTTCTTAAGTGTTTCATGTGTGTCTAAAAAAGTATTTGTTGATTTAGAAGATAAATACAACAAGTTACAAGAAGAAAATGGAGAGTTAATTGATCAGAATGATGAATTGTTGACAGCTAAAAAAGAAGTTGAAGACAGTTTAAAAGACTTACAAGAAAAGTACGATCAAGAGGTTTTAAATAAAGAAACATTACAAGGAGAAAAAGACGCTTTAAACAAAGCATACGAAGATCTTAAAAAAACATACGATCTTTTGGCATCTAACAGCTCTTCGGCAATGGAAAAAAGTGCTATTGAAAATAGAAAACTATTAGCGCAGTTAGAAGAAAAAGAAACGCAATTAATGCAAGAAGGAGCACGTTTGCGTACGTTGGAAAATGAATTGTCTTTACGATCTAAAAAGATAGATGAGTTAGAATCTTTGATAGCTCAAAAAGAAGCAGCAATGCAAGCGCTAAAAGATGCTGTTTCAAATGCTTTAAAAGGTTTTGAAGGAAAAGGGTTAACGGTAATAAATAAAGATGGAAAAGTATATGTTTCTATGGAAAACAAATTGCTGTTTAATTCAGGTAGTTGGGCTGTAGGAACAAATGGTAAAAAAGCGGTAGAGCAATTGGCAGAGGTTTTGGTAGACAATCCAGATATTAAAGTATTGATTGAAGGACACACAGATGATGATCCTTATGGAGGTTCAGTTATAAAAGACAACTGGGATTTATCTGTAAAAAGAGCAACAGCAATTGTACGCATTTTAGAAAATCAAAATGTAAGTCCTAGTCAAATTACGGCAGCGGGTAGAGGAGCATTTGTACCTGTAGCAAGTAATGAAACAAAAGAAGGAAAAGCTAAAAATAGACGAATTGAAATTATACTTTCTCCAAACTTGGATAAAGTAGCCAAGTTATTGAATGAATAGATTAAAACAGTATTCTTTTCTACTCTTGTTATTGTTGTTATCAAAGGCAAATGCACAAGAAGAACAGCAAGAAGTAGAAAAGGATTCTTTACAGATAAGTATAGATACCCTAGCGGTATCTGTAGTAGAGCTAGACAGTGTATCTAACAACCCAGTTGTTGAATACACTGTTTTAATTGATAGCCTGTGGATAGAAACTATGTACAGTTCTCCACTAAAAAATGCACCTGCAATTCCTTCAGAAGAAATAGATGTTGTTTCTAATTTAGAACTGCCTACAGAACTTTTAAAAGAACGATTGACTTTATTGGATGAGCAAACGCCTTTTAATATGGAGTACAATCCAGTTTTAGAAAGGTTGATAAAATCGTATTTAAAAACAAGAAGTAGGTATTATCCTAAAATGATGGCGAGGTCGTTGTATTACTTCCCTCTTTTTGAACAATATCTAGATAAGTACGACATTCCTCTTGAAATTAAATATTTAGCAGTAGTAGAATCAGCATTAAACCCAAGAGCAAAATCTAGAGTAGGAGCCACAGGTATTTGGCAGTTTATGTATCAAACAGGAAAGCAGTTCGATTTAAATATCAGTTCTTATGTAGACGAACGCCAAGACCCTATAAAATCTGCAGAAGCAGCTTGTAAATACCTAGAGCAGTTGTATCGTATTTTTAACGATTGGGATTTAGCTTTGGCAGCTTACAATTCAGGGCCAGGAAATGTTTCTAAAGCTATTAGGCGTTCTGGGGGGCATAGAAACTATTGGAATATCCGTCCCTTTTTACCTCAAGAAACAGCAGGGTATTTACCAGCGTTTTATGCAATCATGTATATTTTTGAATATGCAGAAGAACACAATATTTATCCTACAGATGTAAAGATTTATAGTTTTGAAACAGATACAATTCAGGTTAAAAACACATTGACTTTTGATCAAATAAACGAGGTGTCGGGTGTAAGTACAGAAATGCTTCAGTTTTTAAACCCAGAATACAAATTAGATATTATTCCATTTGTAAAAAATAAAAATTATGCTGTACGGTTGCCAAAATGGGTAATTGGATCTTTTGTTGAAAACGAAGCAGAAATTTATGCTTTGGCAAAAAAAGAAGAAGAAGCACGAGAAAAACCATTGCCGCAGTATTTTGAAATGAATCAACGTATTCGATACAAAGTTAAAAGTGGTGATTATTTAGGTAAAATAGCCAATAGATATGGTGTGCGTGTTTCAGATATTAAAAAGTGGAACGGTATGCGAACTACCAATTTAAGTGTAGGGAAATATTTGACAATTTATCCAAAGCGTTTAAATTATTCAGTAGCAAAATCAACAAGCTCTAAAAAGGTAGTTAAAACAGTAGGTAAAGGGAAAAAGGTAGAATATGTTGTTCAAAAAGGAGATTCGCTTTGGAGTATTTCAAAAAAACATTCCAATATTACAATTCAACAGATAAAAGAGTGGAATGGTATTTCAGACGCTGATAACTTAAAGCCAGGAGAGAGACTGATTTTATATAAAAGCTCGTAGCAGATTTTAAAACCAGATTATGAAAAAAATAGTACAGTTAATACTTTGCATGGTAATTCTTGTTTCTTGTGATTCTAAGAATAAAAATGTGCCTATATATCCAGATTCAAATGGTAGAATGAATCATTTGTTATTGGTAGTTGAAAACAGTCAATGGAGAGATACCATAGGGAAAAAGTTACGAGAAATCATAGGTACTCCAATAGAAGGGTTGCCACAAGAAGAAAATCAATTTGATATTTCACAAGTGCCTTTAAAGTCATTTGGAAGTATGTTGAAATCAAGCAGAAATGTATTGATCATTGAATTGGGTGATGAGAATACATTTGAGTCAAAAGAAAATGTATATGCAAAACCACAATTAATTGTTCGTGTAAAAGGAGTGAGTGAAGCGGCTATTTTAGAAACTTTAGAGTTGTATAAAAAAGAGTTGATTCGAGTTTTTAAAAGCACAGATCTTAAAAATTTACAATACGAACATCGTAAAAAGGCGCATTCAAAAGGAGCGTTTAAAACATTAGATAATTTAGGGATTGAGCTTACAATTCCGAAGTTTTTCAATTTGGTAGATGATACAGGTGAATTTTTATGGTTGCGTCAACATTTAAGCGGAGGAATTGCACAAGGAGATGGTTCTTCTAATATTTTGGTGTACTCAGTGCCTATTCCACCGAGTGGTAGTAAAGTGATAGAGAGTATTGTTAACATAAGGGATACTATTGGGAAGAGGTATATTCCAGGGCGAAAGGAAAATATGTTTATGATTACAGAAAAAGCATTTAGCCCTCTTGTTAAAAAAATAAAGTTAGATGGTAAAAAAACCTTTAAAACTTTAGGCAAATGGGAGGTGTTGAATGATTTTATGGCAGGCCCTTTTGTAAATTATGTTGTTGAGGATTTAGAAAATAACCGTTGGATTGTTATTGAAGGATTTACATACGCTCCGTCTGTAGACAAAAGAGATTATATGTTTGAGTTAGATGCTGTTTTAAGAACAGTGCATGTTAATAGTAACAAATAAGAATAAAAAATAAGTAGTGTTGTATAGTAGTTTTCATAAAAAGAGAGTATTTCTAATTTGTTTGGTTATTGGATGTTTGTCCTTTAAAAGTCAAGCACAAGAAAGCAAGCCTGTATTTGAAGAATTTTGGTTTCAGTATTATAACAAAATGGTTTTTTCTGAAAAATGGAGTCTTTCTACAGATGTAGGGTACCGATTAAAAGATGGTCGTTTTGTAGCAAAATCGCAGTATTTTATTAGGTCCGGAATGGGATATAATATTACGCCGTCTGTAAGGGTTTTGCTAGGGTTTGCAAATTTTGGAACACATTTAAAAGGAGATGTAGGTGCTATGGAATACAGACCTCATCAACAACTAACCACAAAACATAAGTTTGGAAAAGTAGGTTTTGGTAACAGACTTAGAATTGAGCAGCGTTTTATAGATGTAATAGAAGAAGAGGGGCAAGCTTCTTTGAATACTTTTAACTTTCGTTTTCGTTACAGGTTTTTATTCGATATTCCATTGATGAGTTTGTCAAAAAGTGATGCTGATAAAAAATTGTCATTGATTATAGGTGATGAAGTTTTATTTAGTGCGGGAAAAGATAACTTTTTAGATTTTTCTGCTCAAAATCGATTCTTAGTAGGTCCTGCAGTAAAATTAAATAAAGATATTACTGTCTTAGCGTTGTATAATTTTACTTCTGTAACAAAGAGTATTCCTGATATCTCAGATGAATTTGGAATTTTTTGGCTGGGTTTAAAGCATAAGTTAGATTTAAGAGATTAAATTATTCGGAGCTTAAAAATTATGAAAAAGAGTATTTTAATTATAGTAAGCTTATTGTTTTTTGCGTGTGCTAAAAAGTACCCAACAGAAATTGTTGTAGAAAAATTAACAGAGACTTCTCAAAGTTGGAACGGAGATTCATTGCCCAATTATTTAAAGGGAACACCTAAAGTAACGGTAATGAAGTTTACCATACCTCCAAAAACAAAAATGAAATGGCACAAGCATTTGGTTATCAATTCAGGAATTGTATTAAAAGGAGAATTGACAGTTGTTGATGAGGATAAAAATGTTTTAGAATTAAGAGAGGGCGATGTAATTGTAGAATTGGTAAATAAATACCACTACGGACATAACAAAGGAGATACTCCTGTAGAGATAGTTGTGTTTTATTCGGGTACGGTAGGTGTACCGATTACGGTACTAAAAGATAGTAGTGAAGAGGGGCACTAAAAGAATTACAATTCGTTATTAAAATACACTTTGTAATAGTGCATTTGTTTTTCTTCATCAAAGCCTTTTTCTAGATATTCTTTAGAGGCAGATGGGTTTTCCAAGTCTAATTTTATTTGAATATGGGTGTCTAGTTTAATATCGTTTTTAATCTTTCTTTTTTGAGATTCAAAAACAGCGTTAGAAACTTGAAATTCATCCCAAAAATCAATTTGTTTTTTGTCTTCAAAAAGCTCTTTGTATTCAACAAAAGCATTTCGAATACTGTCGTTATGTGAGAATACAGTTTCTTCGAATTCCTTAGGGTTTATGGTTTCTTTTTCAGAAAAATAACCAACCGTAGTACTTAAAAACTCTGCTTGTTCTTGTTTTCCTAACTCTTCACGAACCACAGTGTTAGAAAACGATTTACACATGTCTAAAAAATGTTTGGTTTGTGCATTGTCATCATCTGCATATTCAATAGACAAGAAGTGCTCTTTCCAGTAGGCAGCGTCGTAGTTATTGTTATCAATACTTAAAACGGTAAAACCATTGTCTTTTTCAGTATTTAAAATAAGGCACCCTTTGTCCATTTTTCCAGGGTTTATTCCTTTGTCAATACCTAAGAACAATTCTTTTCCTTCTTTAAAAGTTTGAAAAAAAGGTGTGCGTTTTTCAATTTTTAAAATACCAATAGCATCTACAAGCTCTCCCTTAAAGAAAATATCAGAGAAGTAAGAAACAATCAAGTCGCCTGTTTTTATTTGGGGATATGAAGATTGTTCAAAAAGGTGTTGTGCAATGTGTTTGCTGTTTTCTATAAAAAGATTGGAGTCTTCAAAAACTTCATTACAGTAAGTGTACATCTCATTCATTGAGAGATGTGTGGGGTGCGCAAAATTATAAAACTCATTTATTTTGCCAAAAGGCTTTAAACTCATAGAGAATAACAATTTATACAGCTCCTCATCTTCAGTATTTAAAAGGTTTTCCGAAAAAATATTTTCTGTTTCGGTGTGTTTGTTCCCTATTTTATGAAGAATGGTTTGTGTAATAAATGTTTCTTCTGTTTGAATCATAAATAAGATTTTATATTTCGTCTGTATCTTATTAGTGTAAGATACAGACGAATTGTATTAAAGAGCAGTTTCTAAAATACCCTTTACAATAGGGTTTTTGTCTTCTACTTTTAAAGTTTCTAATTGAGCTTTGAACTTGTTTAACAACCAAGGGTTGCTAACGATGTATTTTACAATTTCAACTTTAATCGATGAGTTTTTCATCTTTAAAGTATTTTCACAAAAAGTAGCCAAAGCATCGTTTTCAGGTGTTTCAATGCCAGCATTTAAAACAAGTAAACAAGCAAGAACTTCTTTGTTAGATTTTGCAGCTTCAAAAGGTGCTACTAATGCATCAAAAGGAATGTTTGCACTTAATGTTTTTACTTCAGTTTTTAAAAGTTCTCTTTCTTCGTCTGTCTTTGTTTTTAAATACTTTCCGGCCAAAGGTCCTACTTTTTCAAAAGCTTCATTTTTAGCAGGAGCAGCCGATTTTTTTTCTTGTTTAGCCCAAGAATCTGTCAATCCAACAGTTTTGTTGAAAATCAATTTTTCAGAAGAACTGTCTAAATCTGTACAAAAATATCCTTTGCGTTGGAATTGGAATTTATCGCCAGCTACGGTTGTTGCCAAACTTGGTTCTACAAAAACAGTTCCAAGGGTTAGCGAATTAGGGTTTATAAATTCTTTAAAATCTTTGTCTTTATGGTTGTCTGGAGCCTCGTCTTTAAACAATCGGTCGTACATACGTACTTCAGCTTTTAAAGCATGTTTTATAGAAACCCAGTGTAAAGTTCCTTTTACTTTTCGTTTACTAGCTTCTGTACCACTTCCACTTTTAGAATCTTCATCATAGGTACAATGTACTTCTGTGATATTTCCATCAGCGTCTTTTACAACATCGTTTGCTTTGATGATATAGGTGTTTTTCAAACGAACTTCTCCGCCTAATTTTAGTCGAAAGAATTTTTTATTTGCTTGTTCTCTAAAATCTTCTCTTTCAATATAAATTTCTCTTGAAAAAGGAACTTCTCTAGAACCTGCATTTTCATCCTCTGGATTGTTTTCAGCAGTTACCCACTCTTCTTTTCCTTCAGGATAGTTTGTAATAATTAGTTTTACAGGATCTAAAACAGCCATTACACGTGGTGCTGTTTTGTTTAGATCGTCTTTAATGCAGTATTCTAATAAAGCAACATCAGTAACATTGTCTCTTTTAGAAATACCCGCTGTTTCACTAAATTTTCTAATAGCATTAGGAGTATAACCACGCCTTCTTAAGCCAGAAATTGTAGGCATACGAGGATCGTCCCAACCGTTTACAACACCTTCCTCAACCAGTTGCAATAATTTACGCTTGCTCATAACCGTATAACTTAAGTTTCTACGAGCAAATTCACGTTGCTTAGGTCTAAGATTTTTTGTGTCTATTATTTGGTCTACATACCATTCATATAAATCTCTATGACTCTTAAACTCTAAGGTACAGATAGAGTGTGATATTTGTTCTAGGTAATCAGATTCACCATGTGTCCAGTCGTACATTGGGTAAATACACCAATCGTTTCCAGTTCTATGATGTTCTCTTTTTAAGATACGGTACATGATTGGGTCACGCATGTGCATATTTACGTGTTGCATGTCAATTTTTGCACGTAAAACATGAGAGCCTTCTTCAAAGTCACCGTTTTTCATTTTTAAAAACAAGTCCAAGTTCTCTTCTACAGAACGATCTCTGTTGGGGCTGTTAGTTCCAGGTTCTGTAGGAGTTCCTTTTTGTAGCGCCATTTCTTCAGAAGTTTGGTTGTCTACATAAGCTTTTCCTTCTTTAATAATTTCAATTGTCCAATCATACAATTGTTGAAAATAATCTGATGAGAAAAATTCTTTGTCCCATTGAAAACCTAGCCATTTTACGTCCCTTCTAATAGCATCTACGTATTCTTGCTCTTCTTTAGCAGGGTTTGTATCATCAAAACGTAAATTTACGGGAGCATTGTATTTAAGCCCTAACCCAAAATTTAAACAGATAGAAGCAGCATGTCCAATGTGTAAATATCCATTAGGTTCAGGAGGAAAACGAAAACGCAATTTCTCTTGTGGTAAACCACTGTTTAAGTCGTCTTCAATGATTTGTTCTATAAAGTTTAAAGATTTTTTTTCTTCTGTCATCTTCAACAAGTTGAAATGTTAATTAAAGGCACAAATTTACAGAAATTTAAGGGAATGAAATTGATTTTGAAAAGGGGAATTTAAAGGGAGTATATTGTTGATTTTTAATGATTCATAAAAAAAACGTATATTATAGGGATGCAATTTTATGAGATTGCAAAAAGTAAATGTTTAATTTAAACTCAAAAATTATGAATGATCAAGTTTTGGATGGTGATTTTTTAGAGGGGGAATCTCGAAAACACAAATCACCTAATGGATGGGGAAGGCAACATTATGCAGGCAAAAGGATTCGAAAGTTTAAGAATTACCGAACCGATTTAAGTCGCCCAAATGAATTAAAAAAGATGTCGTTTATCCAGCGATTTGTTGCACAACACATCAGTGGATTGAAATTAAGAAAGAGAGACGGTTCTTTGGATTAATTGAATTGAAATGTTGAAGTAAGTCGGTTTACTTCGACATTTTTTTATGTGTATAGGCAGATGTTCGTTTTGGCTTTTAGTACTTTTGCGCTTCAAGAATAAAAATATGGGAGTTATTAAAGTAGAAAACATTCGAGTATATGCATATCATGGATGTTTAGAAGAAGAAGCAAAAATAGGATCAGATTATAGAGTTGATGTTGAGGTAAAGGCAAATTTGAAAAAATCGGCTGTTTCGGATGAATTGGTAGATACAGTAGATTATGTACATTTAAACTTGATTGTAAAGGAAGAAATGGCCATTCGATCTAAATTGTTAGAGCATGTAGCCAAACGAATTGTAGACAGAGTTTTAAAAGAAATACCGATGGTTTCAAAAGTAAAAACAGCGGTTTCAAAAATTAATCCACCTATTGGAGGAAACGTAGAACAAGTAACAATTGTACTTTCAAAAAAGAGATAAGTTTTGTTTTTGAATAATTAAGTTAAAAAAACTTGTTCAAAAAATAAAAATAACTAAATTTGCACCCGCAATGGCGTTGTGGCCGAGTGGCTAGGCAGTGGTCTGCAAAACCATCTACAGCGGTTCGAATCCGCTCGACGCCTCCAAGTAAAACCATCTTGAATTTTTCAAGGTGGTTTTTTTATTTTATTTAACAAAATAACACTATTAATTTCTGCATCTTTGTCTTTATTCAGTATTTTTAGTTTATGAAAATATATCCGATAGAAACAGGGAATTTAAAGTTAGACGGAGGGGCTATGTTTGGTGTAGTGCCTAAGAGTATCTGGCAACGTACAAACCCAGCAGATAGCAATAACATGATAGATCTTACCATGCGTTGTTTGTTGATTGAAGATGGAGATAAATTGATACTTATTGATACAGGAATAGGAAATAAACAATCAGGAAAATTTTATAATTATTTTTATTTGTCAGGAGATTTTTCGTTAGATAGTTCTCTTGCAAAATACGGTTTCCATAGAGATGATATTACCGATGTTTTTTTAACACATTTACATTTTGATCATTGTGGAGGAGCTATTCAAAGAAATAAAACTCGAACAGGGTATGAGCCTGCATTTAAAAATGCAAAATATTGGTCTAACCAGTCGCATTGGAAATGGGCAACAGAACCAAACCCAAGAGAGAAAGCCTCTTTTTTAAGTGAAAATATTCTTCCGATTCAAGAGAGTGGACAGTTAAATTTTGTGGAACTACAAAGTCAATCTAATTTGGTGGTTCCTGAGTTGGGATTTGAGGTTGTTACTGTTGATGGGCATACAGAAAAACAAATGTTACCTAAATTTAAATACAAAGATAAAACCATTGTTTTTATGGCAGATTTATTGCCGACTGTGGGACATATTCCAATTCCATATGTGATGTCTTATGATACAAGACCTTTGTTGAGCATGGATGAAAAAGCGCGTTTTTTGACAGAAGCAGCAGATAAAAATTACCTATTGTTTTTGGAGCACGATGCTTATAATGAGTTTTGTACCGTAAAGCATACAGAAAAAGGGGTGCGATTAGACGCAACATATAAATTTAATGAGGTTTTTAACCACTAATTCATAAAAGAAAAAGAAACACAAATGATACAAAGACTAAAACCGTTTTTTATTACCGCAATAGCCATAAGTTCTTTGGCGGCATGTAAATCAGTACACAATGTTAAAGTGCCAGAAGCTACTCAGAATACTGTAGAGTTACCGTCAAAACAAGCAGTGCTTTCAACAGAAGAAAGGCAAACTTGGGGACATGCAGATTTGGCTACAGATACCATACCAGGTATGAGTGTTCAAAAAGCATATCAATTTTTAGAAGGTAAAAAATCGGTACCCGTTATTGTAGCCGTAACAGACTCTGGTATTGATTTAAGACATGAAGATTTGAAAGAGGTATTGTGGAAAAATGAAGATGAGATACCAGATAATGGAATAGATGATGATAAAAATGGGTTTGTAGATGATGTATATGGGTGGAATTTTTTAGGAGATATCTACGATGCTAATTTAGAAATTACCAGAATTATTAGAGAAAAAGCGACTAAGTATGATGGTGTTGAGGAAGATTCTATAGCGAAAGGTGATTTGGAAGACTATAAGTATTACATGGAGTTGAAAGAAGTTTTTGATGAAAAACTCCACGAAGCTTCTGAAGAAAAAAACAAGATGGAGTTTTATTACGCTATGTTTAGCGAAGCGCATCAAATTTTAATTGAAAAAACAGGAAAAACAAATTATACTTTAGAAGATATAGAGCCTATTTTAAGTACAGACGAAAAGCTGATGGCAGCAGTTAGGTTGGCAAAAAATGTATTGAATGGGGGAAGTACAATTCCAGAACAATTAGAACAAGTAGATGGAGGATTGGCACATTATATCTCTCAAGTAGATGCGCATTATAATTTAGACTTTTATCCAAGGAAAAATTTAGGAGATAACCCTAAAGATCTTAAAGATGTAAGTTATGGTGATAATGATCCAGGAAATCACGAAGAAGATGAAATTCATGGAACCCATGTTGCAGGAATTATTTTAGCAACCAACGGAAACAATAAGGGAGTAGATGGTGTTGCGAACAATGCAAAATTAATGTCGGTAAGAGTAGTGCCTAACGGAGATGAATATGATAAAGATATTGCTTTAGGAATACGTTATGCGGTAGATAATGGAGCAAAAGTAATTAATACCAGTTTTGGAAAAGGATATTCGCCAAATGTAGAATGGGTATACAAAGCAATTAAATATGCTGAAAAACACGATGTTTTAATTGTAAATGCTGCGGGGAACGATGCTCAAAATATTGATGAAGTACCCACATTTCCGAACGATTCAGAAGATTTGATTTCTGAAATATCAGACAATGTATTAACCGTAGGGGCTATGGGGTCTAGTTATGATGAAAATATGTTGGCTCCCTTTTCTAATTACGGAAAAATAAATGTAGATGTTTTTGCACCAGGGGTTCAAGTATACGCTCCAGTACCTGAAAATGCATATAAATATTTAAGTGGTACATCAATGGCAGCTCCATCAACAGCAGGTGTTGCAACAATAATCCGTTCGTATTACCCAGAATTATCAGCAAAGCAGGTAAAATATATTTTAATGAATTCAGGAACTAAAATAGAAATTGACTTATTAAAGCCAGGGAGTGCTATAGAAAAAGTGAAATTATCCGATTTGTGTGTTTCAGGAAGAATTGTAAATGCTTACAATGCTGTTGTTATGGCAGATGCAATGGTGGCTTCAAAAAAATAAAATACTTTTAATGAGGCATACTCTTTATATAGTGTTGTTTTTTGTGTCAGTTTCTATAGCTGCACAGAACAAAGGATATTGGCAACAGGAAGTATCTTATACA
Source organism: Flavicella sp. (assembly GCA_965243265.1). Classification (GTDB taxonomy): domain Bacteria; phylum Bacteroidota; class Bacteroidia; order Flavobacteriales; family Flavobacteriaceae; genus Flavicella. The sequence continues at coordinate 111,404 of CBDEUL010000005.1, read as the reverse complement.
ATGGATATTGATGTGGATGTTGAGGAATATCAATACAAAGGACAACAAAATTTAGTTTATAAAAATAATTCACCCGATACGTTAACGAAGGTTTATTATCATTTGTATTTCAATGCTTTTCAGCCAAATAGTGAAATGGACATTCGTTTGCAAAATGTGCCAGATCCAGATCCTAGAATGGTAAATCGTTTGGGTACTGAAGAGGAACCTTTGTATGAGAGTAAAATAGCTGTTTTAAAACCAGATGAGGTAGGATATATACAAGTACAAAGTATGACTCAAAATGGGAAACCTTTACAATACCATGTGGAGGGAACTGTTTTAGAGGTATTGCTTGAAAAGCCTATAAAACCAGGGAAAAAGGCAATATTTGATATGGTGTTTGAGGCTCAAATACCATTACAAATTAGGCGGTCTGGAAGAAATAATGAGGAAGGAGTAGCGTTGTCAATGTCACAATGGTACCCGAAAATGGCTGAATACGATTTTGAAGGTTGGCATACAGATGCTTATATAGGAAGAGAGTTTTTTGGTGTTTGGGGTGATTTTGATGTAACAATCCATTTGGATAAGAACTATGTTGTAGGTAGTACGGGGTATATTCAAAATCCACAAGAAGTAGGGTATGGATATGAAAAGCCGTCAAAAAAATTAAAGCTTCCCGAAGGAAATAAACTCACTTGGCACTTTAAAGGAGAAAATATCCATGATTTTTCTTGGGCTGCAGATCCAGAATTTCAGCATGATATTGTTGTGTTGGACAACGAGGTAAAACTTCATTTTCTGTATAAAAAAAGCATGGAAGAAAAATACCTTCAGAATTGGAAAAACCTACAAGAGAAGACAGTTGAACTGATGCGTTTTTATAACAAACGTATAGGGGAATATCCATACAAACAATATTCTGTTATTCAGGCAGGAGATGGAGGTATGGAATATGCTATGTGCACATTTGTTACAGGGCAACGAAATTTTGGAAGTTTGGTAGGAGTGGTTGCACATGAGATGGCGCACTCATGGTTTCAGTTTGTGCTGGCTACCAATGAAATAAAATATCCTTGGATGGATGAAGGTTTTACCACTTATATATCAAACATTGCAGAAGCAAATGTGTTTGAAAGAGAAGAGAGTGAAGCGAATAATGGAGCGTATAGTAGTTATTATGGAATTTTACAATATGATATAGAGGAGCCTCTTTCTACAATGGCAGATTGTTACGCATACAATTATGCTTATGGAATAGGTAGTTATAGTAAAGGAGCATTGTTTTTAGCTCAGCTAGAATATGTTGTTGGAGAAGAGGCTGTAAAAAGAGCTTTAAGGAAATATTATTCAAAATTTAAGTTTACACACCCTGTGCCAAATGACATTGTACGTATTTTAGAAAAAGAATCGGGTATTTCATTAGATTGGTATTTGTATCATTGGACACAGACTACTAATGCTATTGATTATGCAGTTGAGGTTTTTAATTCAAATGAAATTCAAATAAATAGAGTCGGAAAAATGCCGATGCCAATAGAATTTTCAGTAAAATATACTGACGGCACTATGGAAGTATTTTATATTCCTTTGACCATGATGAGAGGACAAAAAGAAACCAATGCTACTGTTTTAAAAGATTGGTCGTGGGTTTCTAAAAAATATCATTTTTCAACAGAAAAAGAGATTCTTTCAGTACAGATAGATCCGAGTAACAAAATGGCAGATGTAGATAAAGAGAATAATGTTTTTCCAGTAAAATCTGAAGAATAAATTTTACAAAGTAGTTTAAAAAAGAACAGCACTGATATAAATACATCAGTGCTGTTCTTTTATAGAATAAGAAATGTTTTAAACATCATCAAAATCAATAGCTATTTTTGGAGTAGTAGGATGTGCTTGACAAGTTAAAATTAACCCTTCTTCAAGCTCATCATCAGATAAGATACTATTGCTGCTCATAATAGCTTTACCTTCTGTTACTTTTGCCATACAGCTACTGCAAACTCCTCCTTGACAAGAATAAGGTGCATCCAAATTATGTCTTAGTGAAGCTGCTAAAATGGTATCTTTTTGATCCATTGTAAAAGTAGTTTCTTCATCATCTACCAAAACAGTAATTTCAGAAATTCCGTCGGCAGTAGATACATCTTTAGTATCAGCAGAAGAAACAAACAATTCGTAATGAATGTTTTCTTTTCGGAAAGCGTCTTCGATTAAAGTTTCAGTTACGGTATTAATCATGTCTTCGGGACCACAAAGAAATACTTCGTCAAAGTTTAGGTGTTTGAATTTTTCTTTGACAATATAATTAGTTGCTTTTTTGTCTATACGTCCAAAAATAGTTCCTTCCGTTTCTTCTTGACTAAAGACATATTTTAGGTTAAAACGTGCAATGAATTTTTTAGAGAAGTTTTCTAAAGTTTCTTTAAAAATAACATCTCTAGAAGTTTTATTTCCATAAACCAGTGTAAAAGTAGATTTAGGTTCATTTTCTAAAACTGTTTTTATCATAGATAAAACAGGTGTAATTCCACTTCCTGCAACAAAACCTAAATAATTTTTTAAGTTAGATTTGTTTGTTTTTAAAGTGAAATTCCCCTCAGGAGGAGAAACTTCTAAAGTATCACCAGCTGATAAGTTATTATACGCGTAGTTAGAAAAAAGACCGTCTTTAATGGCTTTTACAGCAACCTGTATATTTTGGTTGTTTTCTGAAGAACAGATAGAGTAAGCCCTTCTTACTTCTTCGTTGTTTATTTTAGTACGTAAAGTAACATACTGACCAGCAATAAAATTGTATGTTTTTGCTAAGTCGTTAGGTATGTCAAAAAGAATAGAAACTGCACTTGCCGTTTCTTTAATAATCTCTTTTATTTTGAGTGTGTGAAATTGTGGCATATTAAAATATTAGTAAAGCAAAAGTAAGAAACTTCTAAAACAGACCTGTTAGAATTTTTTTAAAATATAGACCAGTTTATTATTTAGCTAAGAAAAGGTTGTTATACTGTGTAAAAGTGTATATTGTATCTTGAGTAGCAATGATGATATGAAAGACACGCCGAATACTTTAGAAGCAATGTTAGGGATAGAGCACCCTATTATTATGGCACCCATGTTTTTGGTGTCTAATGTAGCGATGGTTAAGGCTGCTATGCAAAAAAATATAGCAGGTTGTATTCCTGCTCTGAACTATAGAACAGGTAATGAATTACGACATGCCATTTTAGAACTCAAAAAAAGTAAAACAGGTAAAGGAGCTTTTGGAATAAATATCATTGTAAACAAGTCTAATAAAAAATACAAAGAGCAATTACATATTTGTTGTGAGCTAGGGGTCGATTTTATTATAACCTCATTAGGAGACCCAAGAGAAGTTATTGAAAAGGCGCATAAAAAAGGAATCAAGGTTTTTTGTGATGTAGTTAATATTTGTCATGCTAAAAAAGTAGAAAAATTAGGATGTGATGCTTTGATTGCTGTTAATAACAGAGCAGGGGGGCATAGAGGAAGTATGAGTGCTGAAGATTTGATAGTACAGTTGAATAGGAAGTGTAAAGTTCCTGTTATTTCCGCAGGAGGAGTTGGAACCTATGAAGAGTTACAAGAAGTTTTAGACTTTGGAGCAATTGGAGTTTCTATAGGAAGTCCGTTTATAGCATCAGAAGAAGCGGGTGTTTCACAAGCCTATAAAAAGGCCTGTGTAGACTATGGGGAAGATGATATTATTGTAACTCGTAAAATTTCTGGAACACCTTGTACGGTAATTAACACACCCTATGTACAAAAGGTGGGAACAAAAGAAAATTGGTTTGAAGTACTGCTGAAAAAAAATAAATTTTTAAGAAAATGGGTAAAACAATTGCGATTTAAAAAAGGTTTTTCCGATGTTAGGCATGCAGCTAAAGAGGTTACATATAAGACTGTTTGGGTTGCAGGACCTAGTATAGAGCATACACATAAAATAGTTCCAGTATCTGTTATTATAGATAGATTTATAAAAAAATAAGATTGTAGAAGTGTTTTTATAAAACACAAAAATAGAACCTTCTAAATTCATAATATAATTTGTAGTTTTACGTTCTGTTTGGAGCACATGCATTAGAGGTATGTGTAATAGCTATCTTTTTATATAAAATACTTGAATACCAGAAATTTTTACATACTTACATTTTTAACAATAGTAGCGTTTAGCTGTAGTACTAAAAAAGACACTTTTGTTAATAGGAATTACCATTCAATGACATCAAAATACAATATTTTGTATAATGGTGATTTGGCATTTCAAGAAGGAATACGACAATTAAATCAGGAATATGAAGATAATTATTGGCAAATTTTACCTATTGAACCTTTAGAAATTAAAGAAGAAGAAGAGGTGGTTGTAACCCCTTTTAGACTTAAAAATTCTAAGTCAGAGAAAAAGGAAAAAAGTACTCCGTTTGATATTTCAGAAGAAAAAGCAGTAAAAGCAGTTCAAAAACACTCTATGAAAATAGGAGATATTGAACGTAATAATCAAATTGACGATGCTTATTTACTGTTGGGTAAATCTAGGTACTATACGCAAAGGTTTGTGCCCGCTTTAGAAGCACTTACTTATGTTATAAAAAACTATCCAGAAGCCAATTTAATTGATGAAACTGAAGTTTGGAGAGCAAAAACAAATGTTCGATTGAACAATGAAAATTTGGCACTCGAAATATTAGAAAAATTATTCGAAAAGAAAGACTTACCAAAAGCTATTTTAGAAGACTCACACATAACCTATGCACTTGCATACACACAATTAGACAGTGTAAATGAAGTGATAGATCATTTAAATGAAGCCGTTGTTGTTAGTGTAGACCCTGTAAAAAAAGCTAGAAACTTATTTATTTTAGGGCAGTTATATAGAAAGGAAAAAGATTTAGAGGCTTCGCAAAAAGCTTTTCAAGAGTTGATAGATTTTAGAGCAGCTCCTTATAGATATAGATTACACGCAGAAATTGAAAAAATTAAAAACCATCAGAAAGGAACGGACGTACTTCCTTTAATTAAGAGGTTAGAAAAATTGATAAAAAATAGAGACAATCGTCCCTATTTAGATGCGTTGTACTATCAATTAGGATTGTTGGAATTAGAAAGAGGAAATAGAGATAAAGGGGTTAAAGACCTTGAAAGGTCTGTACATACCCGATTGGCTAAAAACTTCCAAAAAGGACTTTCTTATGAAGCTATAAGTGATGTGTATTTTGAAGAAGCAAACTACTTACAAGCAGGTGCTTATTTAGACAGCGTTTTGGATCTTTCTAAAAAAATGAATACCAAGCGTATTAGAGGATTAAGGAGAAAACGTGAAAGTTTAGAAACTGTTTTGGTGTTTGAAGAGATTGTAATTAGAAATGATAGTATTTGGAATGTACTTTCAATGGATCATGATATGCAAGTATCTTATTTTGAAGATCATATTAAAAATATGATAGAAAAAGAAGAAGCTCTTTTAAAAGAAGCAGAACGTCAAGAATCCTTAGTAGCATATGCAAGTAATTTACCTGTGTTTACTGATAATGTGATAGGAGCTAAAGAAAAGAAAGGAAGCTGGTATTTTTATAGTGAACAATCGTTGCGTTTTGGAGAACGAGAATTTAAAAGAAAATGGGGAGATAGAGAATTGGCTGATAATTGGAGATGGTCAGAAACAACAAGTCTTATAGAAGAGGACAATTCAGTACAAAGTAAAAACACTTCTGAAGGAAGTAGTGGAGAGCTTCCGGAAAAATATCAAGTAGAATATTATTTAAATCAGTTGCCTAAAACATTAAAAGAGGTAGATAGTATATCAGAATTGAGAACAACAACATATTATCAATTAGGGTTGATTTATAAAGAGCAGTTTCATGAATATGAATTGTCTGCAAAAAAGTTCGAAACTCTTTTGGAGATTTTCCCAGAAGAGAAAGTACTTTTAGGGACCTATTATCATTTGTATCGAATTTATCAGAAAACAGGTAACTCTAAAGCAGAGCACTATAAAAAGGTTGTCTTAAAAAAGTATCCGGAATCTGTTTTTTCAAAAATTATAAAAAATCCAGGAAAATTACTATCATCAAAAGATATAGGAGTTACTGCAGAAAGTAGGTATAAAGAAATATATTCTATATATTTAGAAAGGAAATATATACTCACAATCTATGAGATTGCAGATGCCTTAACGGTTTTTCAAGGAGATCCGTTAATTCCTAAGTATGAGCTTTTAAAAGCTTATGCATTGGCACAAGTAAAAGGTAAACAAGGACTTAAGAGGGCTTTAGATTATATAGTTTTAAATTACCCGAATACAAAAGAAGGTAAAAAGGCAAAAGAATTATTAAAAAAAATCAGATAGTATTTCAATGTTTAAAGATAAAAAAATGAAAGAAGCGCCTGTTTTAGAAAGAAATGTCATTGGCAAAAAAACAACTATTGTTGGAGATATTAAATCAGAAGGAGATTTTAGAATAGACGGAAATATTGAAGGGAGTATTGTTACTGAAGGGAGAGTGATTATTGGAAAAGAAGGAAAAGTAAATGGAAATATTGAGTGTGTAAATGCCGATATTGAAGGAGTTATTTCAGGAAACTTATCTGTGAGTAATATGCTTTCTTTAAAAAGCACAGCGAATATTAATGGAGATGTTGTTATTGGAAAATTAACCGTAGAGCCTGGAGCATCTTTCAATGCAACATGTAGTATGAAGGGAGCTATAAAAGATATCAAATTAGGTGAAAAAGAAAAAACAGCTTAATAAATACGTTCAATTTACCGGAATGGCCTTTCAGATGGGAGCTACTATATATTTAGGTAGTGAGGTAGGAAAGATACTAGAAGTAAAATATCCAACAGATGGACAACTGTATTTAAAAGGATGTACGCTTTTGGCTGTTTTTTTGGCAATTTATTCTGTGATAAAACAAGTTATAAAAATTACTAAAGACGAGTAAAAATGATAAAAAGAATAGTTTCATACCTCATTTTAACGGTGGTTGTGTTTTTTGTGGTGTATTATGTACACCACTTTTTATTGGAGAAAGAAATTGTAAGCTATTCTTTGATGAGTGTATATTTATTTCATTTAATAGCATCTGTTTTTGTTTATACAATTATAGAGGCGGTTGCAGAATATTTACCAGATCAAGCAGGTTATGCCTATCTGGCTTCTATGTTTTTAAAGTTAGGATTCTTTCTTTTAATGTTTAAATCTGCATTATTTTCAGGAGTTTCTTTGGTACAAGTAGAAAGAATATCATTGGTGATTCCTTTATTTTTGTTTTTAATAATTGAAGCAGCCGCTATTTTTAAACTGTTAAATAGTAAATAGATTAAAATCAGAGTTTTCTCTGAATAGAAGTAGAGGTAAAAGCTTTATTCACTTTACTTTAAATGTTTTTAAGTAAAACGCTCTAAGAGAAAAAAAGTACGTAGAAACTTCGTTAAAAAAGGTTTGATTATTTAATTTATTATGTACCTTTGCACCGAAATTTAGGGAATGTAAATTTTATACAGAAAATCAAAGTATGAATACGATACAAAAGTCTATCAAATTAATCATGATGTTTGCAGTAATGTTATTATCTGCTATTTCATATGCTGGCGGAGGTCATAGCGAAGGAGAACAAAAAGGTAATCAAATTGATACTCCTGAAGAAATTACTGGGTATATCAAACATCACTTACAAGACTCTCATGATTTTGTTTTTTATACAAATGGAGCTACAGGACAACATATTGGTTTTCCGTTACCTGTAATTGTATCAACTAGTAAAGGATTGAAATTTTTTATGTCTTCAGCATTTCATCATAATGATGATGGACATGTAATTGTAGATAAAGACGGTGCTAAATTGGTGAAAATTCATAGTAAAATATATGAATTAGATGCAGGAGCTAATGAAGTGATTTTTGACGATCACCACCATGCAACAAACGCACACAAGGTTTTAGATTTTTCTATAACTAAAAGTGTTGTAGGAATGTTGTTAACCGGTTTGTTAATGTTTTTAGGGTTCTCTTCTTTAGCTAGAGGATATAAAAAAGGAGCAATACCAACAGGATTTGCTAGAGTTTTAGAACCACTAGTAATCTATGTAAGAGATGAAATTGCACGTCCAAATATTGGAGAGAAAAAATATAGAAAATACATGGGGTTCTTGTTAACTGTGTTTTTCTTTATCTGGATATTAAATATGTTAGGATTAACTCCACTAGGATTTAACGTAACAGGTAATATTGCTGTAACAGTTTGTTTAGCATTGTTTACATTCTTTATCGTTCAGTTTAGTGGAAACAAAGACTATTGGAAACATATTTTCTGGATGCCAGGAGTACCTGCGCCGATGAAAATTATTTTAGCACCAATTGAAGTGTTAGGAATGTTTACAAAACCATTCTCTTTGTTAATTCGTTTGTTTGCAAATATTACAGCAGGTCACTTTGTTGTAATGAGTTTAATTGCATTGATGATTACAATGAAAGTAGCTTTTGGACCTGTAGTTTCTACAGGGATGTCATTAGTGTTGACATTGTTTATCTCTGTTATTGAAGTTTTAGTAGCATTTTTACAAGCGTTTATTTTTACGATGTTATCATCGTTGTTTATCGGTATGGCTGTTGAAGAACACGACCATCATTAAGAAGAATTTTTGTTTAATTATATATAAATTAATATTATGGTAATTCCAAATTTAGTAGGAGCAGGTTTAATCGTTATTGGAGCTGGTTTAGGTTTAGGTAAAATTGGTGGTTCAGCAATGGAAGCTATTGCACGTCAACCAGAAGCAGCTAACAAGATTCAAACTGCAATGATTATTATCGGAGCGTTATTAGAAGGTTTAGCATTTGGTGCTTTGATCTTAGGAGCTTAATAAGCTTTAAACGTTTACAAAATAACAGTATCTGTAACGGTTGGTTATAGATACTGTTTATTAGACAAAAAAATAAATTAAAAATTAATTACTATTTATAATGGATCAGTTATTAAATGATTTTTCACCAGGGTTGTTTTTTATGCAAGCAATCATCTTATTAATCTTAATCTTATTAATGAGAAAGTTTGCTTGGAAGCCAATTTTAGATGCTTTACAAAGCAGAGAAGATGGTATTCAAGAAGCATTAGATTCAGCTGAGCAAGCTAAAAAAGAAATGCAATCTTTAAACGCTGATAACGAGCGTATCTTAAAAGAAGCAAGAGCAGAAAGAGATGGTTTGTTAAAAGAGGCACGTGAAATCAAAGAGAAGATGATTTCAGAAGCAAAAGCAGAAGCACAAGAGCAAGCAGAAGCTATTACTGCTAGCGCAACAGCAGCTATTGAAGTTGAAAAACAAGCAGCAGTTGCAGAATTGAAAACTCAAGTAGCTTCATTATCTATTTCTATTGCTGAAAAAGTTGTGAAAAACGAATTGGCTTCTAAAGACGATCAATTAAAATTGGTTGAGAAAATTTTAGGGGACGTTACCTTAAACTAAGACAAAGATGAAAGGAACTAGAGCAGCACTACGTTACGCAAAAGCAGTATTAACTATTGCTAAAGACGCTAAAAAAGAAACTGAGGTAAACAATTCAATGAAATTGATTGCTACAACAGTTGAAGAAAATAACGAGTTAGCAGTAGTATTAAATAGTCCTGTAATCAAAGCAGAAGATAAAGTAAAAGCATTGACTGCTATTTTTTCTGAAGCTGTAGATCAAATTACTTTAGGAGTAATAGGATTGTTAGGTGAAAATAAAAGATTGCCTTTGTTAGCAAACGTAGCAAAACAATACAGTGTATTGTTTGATCACGATAAATTGGTTGATGTTGCTAGAGTAACAACAGCAGTTCCATTGACAAAAGCACTAAACGATAAAGTATTAGCTAAAATAAAAGAATTAACAGGAAACGAAGCGTCTATACAGAACGTTGTGAATCCTGATATCTTAGGAGGATTTATTTTACGCATTGGAGATATTCAATACGATGCTAGTATTGTAAGTAATTTTAACGAATTAAAGAGACAATTTGACAATAGTCATTTTGTTGCAAAAATTTAATTATACATCAAAATAATATAAGATGGCACAAATTAAAGCAGCTGAGGTATCAGCAATTTTAAAACAACAATTAACAAACTTTGAAGCTTCAGCTTCATTAAGTGAGGTTGGAACTGTTTTACAGGTAGGTGATGGTATTGCTCGTGTATACGGTTTGGCAAATGTACAATACGGAGAATTGGTTCAGTTTGAATCAGGATTAGAAGGTATTGTATTGAACTTAGAAGAAGACAACGTAGGAGTTGTGCTTTTAGGACCTTCAACATCTGTTGTAGAAGGATCAACAGTAAAACGTACTGAGCGTATTGCTTCTTTAAAAGTAGGAGAAGGAATTGTTGGACGTGTTGTTGATACATTAGGAAATCCAATTGATGGTAAAGGACCTATTGCTGGTGAAACTTTCGAAATGCCTTTAGAGCGTAAAGCACCAGGGGTAGTATTTAGAGAACCTGTAACAGAGCCATTACAAACAGGAATTAAATCTGTAGATGCAATGATTCCAGTTGGTCGTGGACAACGTGAGTTGATTATCGGTGACCGTCAAACAGGGAAATCTACTGTTGCTTTAGATACAATCTTAAATCAAAAAGAATTTTACGATGCAGGAGAGCCAGTATACTGTATCTATGTTGCAATTGGACAAAAAGCGTCTACCGTAGCAGGTATCGTAAATTTACTAGAAGAAAAAGGAGCTTTAGCTTATACTACTGTAGTAGCAGCAAACGCTTCAGATCCTGCCCCAATGCAGGTATATGCTCCATTTGCAGGTGCTGCAATTGGTGAGTACTTTAGAGATACTGGTAGACCAGCATTGATTGTTTATGATGATTTATCTAAACAAGCAGTTGCTTACCGTGAGGTATCTTTATTATTAAGAAGGCCACCAGGACGTGAAGCTTACCCAGGAGATGTATTTTACTTACACTCTAGATTACTAGAGCGTGCTGCAAAAGTAATCAATGATGATTCTATTGCTGCTCAAATGAACGATGTGCCACCTTCATTAGTTGGTAAAATTAAAGGAGGAGGATCATTAACTGCATTGCCAATTATTGAAACGCAAGCAGGAGATGTATCAGCATATATCCCTACAAACGTAATTTCTATTACTGATGGACAAATTTTCTTAGAGTCTGATTTATTCAACTCAGGTGTACGTCCAGCAATTAACGTTGGTATTTCTGTATCACGTGTAGGAGGTTCAGCTCAGATTAAATCAATGAAGAAAGTATCTGGAACATTAAAATTAGATCAAGCACAATTCCGTGAATTAGAAGCTTTTGCTAAGTTTGGTTCTGATCTTGATGCGGCTACAATGAATGTAATCTCTAAAGGACAACGTAATGTTGAAATTTTGAAACAAGCTCAAAATGATCCTTATACAGTAGAAGATCAGGTAGCAATCATTTATGCAGGTTCTAAAAACTTATTAAAAGATGTTCCTGTAAATAAAGTAAAAGAATTTGAAGCTGATTTCATTGCTTTCTTAAACGCAAAGCATAGAGATACTTTAGACTCTTTAAAAGCAGGTAAATTAGAACAATCTTCATTAGATGTTTTAGAAGCTGCAGCAGCTGAAATTTCAGCTAAATACGCTTAATAAAGTATATATTGTAGTAGTGAGTAATTTCTTATTACTCACTGCTATTTGTTAACATATTTATCACCTATTTACTAGGTAGTTTAACTACCAAACTTTATAGGTAAATACCGTAAAGAAATGGCAAACTTAAAAGAAATTAGAAACAGAATTACCTCTATTGGTTCTACGATGAAAATCACGAGCGCAATGAAAATGGTATCTGCTGCTAAACTTAAAAAAGCGCAAGATGCAATTACAGCAATGCGCCCATATTCTAATAAGCTAACTGAATTGTTACAAAATTTAAGCGCAACTTTAGATGCAGATGCAGGAGGTGTTTATTCTGAACAAAGAGAGATTTCTAAAGTTTTGTTGGTAGTTGTTACTTCAAACAGAGGATTGTGTGGTGGATTTAACTCATCTATCATTAAAGAAACTCAAAAAGTAATTGCGGAGCAATACAATGGTAAACAAGTTGACCTTTTAACTATAGGTAAAAAAGGAAATGATTTACTAGGAAAAGAGTTCAACGTTATTGAAAACAGAAGTGATGTTTTTGATGATTTAACATTTGATAATGTTGCTGTAATTGGTGATAAGTTAATGAATTTATTTGCAGAAGGAACTTACGATAGAATAGAAGTTGTTTACAATAGTTTTAAAAATGCGGCTACGCAAATTGTAAATGTTGAACAATTCTTACCTATTTTACCGGTTGAAGTTACTGAAACATCAACTACTTCAGATTATATTTTTGAACCAACAAAAGAAGAGATTATTGAGGCTTTGATTCCAAAATCTTTAAAAACGCAATTATATAAGGCTTTGCGTGATTCTTTTGCTTCTGAGCACGGTGCGCGTATGACAGCAATGCACAAAGCAACAGATAATGCAAACGATTTAAGAAACGACTTGTTATTAACATATAACAAAGCCCGTCAAGCAGCTATTACTAATGAAATTTTAGAGATTGTTGGTGGAGCAGAAGCTTTGAATAATTAATATATAGAACTTTAAGTTCTAAGTAAAAACCCGATAGCAATTGCTATCGGGTTTTTTGTTTTTTCTTCTAATTCAGGAATGAACAAATAGTTATTTAAATTTTTATCTAAATAAACTTTATAATCGAATTTCTTTGGAGCTTATTTTATTGTTTAAGTTTCCTAAATCATCTAAGCGTATTGCGTCAACATATACAGTTTCTTCTGTAGGACCTCCATTTCTATCCAATTGTAATGAGATAGATGTAATTGTTTTCTCACCAGGGTTGATAGCAGTAGGTTTTTCTAAATCAAATACTATTTCTTCCCAATTGTTAGGCGACTGTACATCTATTTCTGGAAGAATGTAATAGTTAGTAGCATCGATATTAATTCTAAGTCTTGTTCCAGAAACTTCATATAACCCCATGCTTTTAAATAACGTTTGTCAGTAACGATTAAAGGTAGTGTAGAACCAGCCAAAGCTTTATTGAAAGTAGCGTATCCAGTACGTTTCATTCCATATATTTCTGTGGCTCCATGGTTTATAAAACCCAATCCCAAATGAGAAGGGTTGTAATCAGGGTTGTTTGATTATTATGTACAAAGTCACCCTGATCCTCTATAATGAGTTTTTCGGTAATCCCTTCAGGTATTGGATTTGTTTGAGTTCCCATAATAAAATGACTCCCCATAGCTCCAACCATTTCATTGCATTTAGGAGCATATGATTCGTAGTGATTTACTTCGATATAAAGGTTTTCAGGAGTAGAAAAGCTATTAGAGCCCATTTTCATTTTTAAGAATCGAAACTGTTTAACATCGGTAATAGGAAAATTTTCGGTAGGTTGTGTACTTCCATCGCTTGTTACTATAACATCATAATTAGTATTGTTTACTGTAATGGTTACTTGATCGGAGGTAATTACCATCACTGAAGAACGTTAAAACTCCATCTGAGAGTCCAGTTCAGGAGGAGTAAAAGCATTTGTTAGGTTTGTACAAAGGGCAAATAAAAAGACAAGGTAAGGTTTCAAAGTGGTTTTTTATAATAAAGATATAGCACTTAAGGCTTAAGAAGATATAAATGCACTATTGATTTCAATAATAAGGAGGTTTAAGAAATTTAGAATCCCTAATTATAGTTATAAAATAAGTTGTTTTTAAGCCCTTGGTAAATAATATTTTGGTTTTGTTTTTAAAAAGACAATAAGATAAAATACACTATTTAAGCTAGTTAAGAGAGAGAGTAAAATTTTTTTTAAAAAAACTAAGAAAAGTAGTTGTGGGAGAACAAAAGGGTTGTATATTTGCACCCGCTAAACGACACAGGGATGTTAGTTTGGTTGAGTTCATTAAAAGAGTTGGGGTTTTTTAGTTTTAGGGAGTTAAAAAAATAATTCAAATTTTATTTTTTTATATCGAAAAAAGCTTTTAGATTTGCAGCCGCTAACACGCTAGTCGAGTTAGTTAAGAATGAGAAACACGATGAGTTGTTTTTGTAACAACTTAAAAGTTCATTGAAAATATTGAAATTGACAGCGTAAAATTAAAGAATAAGTTACATGATTTAGATCATGAATTCAATTTGAGAAGCTAGCATCGAAAAATAATAAGTCACTTTGGTGACTAAAAAAAATAACGATGAAGAGTTTGATCCTGGCTCAGGATGAACGCTAGCGGCAGGCTTAACACATGCAAGTCGAGGGGTAACAGAGATAGCTTGCTATTTGCTGACGACCGGCGCACGGGTGCGTAACGCGTATAGAACCTACCTTTTACAGGGGAATAGCCCAGAGAAATTTGGATTAATGCCCCATGGTATTATTAATTGGCATCGATTAATAATTAAACATTTATGGGTAAAAGATGGCTATGCGTTCTATTAGCTAGATGGAGAGGTAACGGCTCCCCATGGCAACGATAGATAGGGGTCCTGAGAGGGAGATCCCCCACACTGGTACTGAGACACGGACCAGACTCCTACGGGAGGCAGCAGTGAGGAATATTGGACAATGGAGGCAACTCTGATCCAGCCATGCCGCGTGAAGGAAGACTGCCCTATGGGTTGTAAACTTCTTTTATATAGGAAGAAACCGTCCCTTGCGAGGGGCCTTGACGGTACTATATGAATAAGCACCGGCTAACTCCGTGCCAGCAGCCGCGGTAATACGGAGGGTGCAAGCGTTATCCGGAATCATTGGGTTTAAAGGGTCCGTAGGCGGATTGATAAGTCAGAGGTGAAATCCCACAGCTTAACTGTGGAACTGCCTTTGATACTGTTAGTCTTGAGTTACTTGGAAGTAGATAGAATGTGTAGTGTAGCGGTGAAATGCATAGATATTACACAGAATACCGATTGCGAAGGCAGTCTACTACGAGTACACTGACGCTGATGGACGAAAGCGTGGGGAGCGAACGGGATTAGATACCCCGGTAGTCCACGCCGTAAACGATGGACACTAGCTGTTGGGCTTCGGCTCAGTGGCTAAGCGAAAGTGATAAGTGTCCCACCTGGGGAGTACGGTCGCAAGATTGAAACTCAAAGGAATTGACGGGGGCCCGCACAAGCGGTGGAGCATGTGGTTTAATTCGATGATACGCGAGGAACCTTACCAGGGCTTAAATGTAGGTTGCATGGGGTAGAGATACCCCTTTCTTCGGACTACTTACAAGGTGCTGCATGGTTGTCGTCAGCTCGTGCCGTGAGGTGTCAGGTTAAGTCCTATAACGAGCGCAACCCCTATTTTTAGTTGCTAACAGGTAAAGCTGAGGACTCTAAAGAGACTGCCGGTGCAAACCGCGAGGAAGGTGGGGATGACGTCAAATCATCACGGCCCTTACGTCCTGGGCTACACACGTGCTACAATGGTATGGACAGAGAGCAGCCACCTGGCGACAGGGAGCGAATCTACAAACCATATCACAGTTCGGATCGGAGTCTGCAACTCGACTCCGTGAAGCTGGAATCGCTAGTAATCGCATATCAGCCATGATGCGGTGAATACGTTCCCGGGCCTTGTACACACCGCCCGTCAAGCCATGGAAGCTGGGAGTGCCTGAAGTCGGTCACCGCAAGGAGCCGCCTAGGGTAAAACTGGTAACTAGGGCTAAGTCGTAACAAGGTAGCCGTACCGGAAGGTGCGGCTGGAACACCTCCTTTCTAGAGAAAGAGATGTTTTAGTTACGAAGAAAGAATATTTATTCTTTAATGCTGTTCAATTTTATCATATATACAAGACTAACATAGACAGAGTCTCGTAGCTCAGCTGGTTAGAGCGCTACACTGATAATGTAGAGGTCGGCAGTTCGAGTCTGCCCGAGACTACTATAGTTTAAATAGTTAGGGGAGTATATATAATAATAGGAAATTTTAGAAGTTGAGTATTCGTTAGAAGTCTAACGACTAACTACCCAATACTAGCTACTAGTAATTTTGGGGGATTAGCTCAGCTGGCTAGAGCGCCTGCCTTGCACGCAGGAGGTCATCGGTTCGACTCCGATATTCTCCACAACAAGGCGATGCCTTGAGATAATTTATTATTCTCATGGAACGCCCAGAATAATAATTGATAATTTATCAGTTGTTATTCGCAAAAGTTCATTGACATATTGAAAAGTGATATCGTAAAAGATACAGAAGTTTATAAATATTAATTTATAGACGAGCTATATAGAGAATTTGTATACTATTAGATAGTATATGAATAATTAAATTATAATAGAATAAAAGAGCAAAAAGTACAATAAGCTAAATAAGGGCGTATGGCGGATGCCTAGGCTCTCAGAGGCGATGAAGGACGTGATAAGCTGCGATAAGCTTCGGGGATTTGCACATAAGATTTGATCCGAAGATTTCCGAATGGGACAACCCACTATGTTGAAGACATAGTATCCGAAAGGAGGCAAACCCGGCGAACTGAAACATCTAAGTAACCGGAGGAAGAGAAAACAATAGTGATTCCGTTAGTAGTGGCGAGCGAACGCGGATTAGCCCAAACCTAATATGTTACGGCATATTAGGGGTTGTAGGACCACGATATTTGATGCTAATAGAATTAGAATTAACTGGAAAGTTAAACCATAGAGGGTGATAGTCCCGTATAGGTAATATTAGTTATTGATAGTGGTATCCTGAGTAGTGCGGGACACGAGTAATCCTGTATGAATCCACCGGGACCATCCGGTAAGGCTAAATACTCCTGAGAGACCGATAGTGAACTAGTACCGTGAGGGAAAGGTGAAAAGAACCCTAAATAAGGGAGTGAAAGAGATCCTGAAACCGTACGCCTACAAGCGGTCGAAGCCATTTTACATGGTGACGGCGTGCCTTTTGCATAATGAGCCTACGAGTTACTGTTTCTAGCAAGGTTAAGCACTTCAGGTGCGCAGCCGTAGCGAAAGCGAGTCTGAATAGGGCGCATAGTTAGTAGTAGTAGACGCGAAACCTGGTGATCTACCCATGGGCAGGTTGAAGCTGTAGTAACATACAGTGGAGGACCGAACCCGTTGACGTTGAAAAGTCTTGGGATGACCTGTGGGTAGGGGTGAAAGGCCAATCAAACCAGGAAATAGCTCGTACTCCCCGAAATGCATTTAGGTGCAGCGTTGTGGTAAAGTTTAATAGAGGTAGAGCTACTGATTGGATGCGGGGGCTTCACCGCCTACCAATTCCTGACAAACTCCGAATGCTATTAAATATACACAGCAGTGAGGGCATGGGTGCTAAGGTCCATGTCCGAGAGGGAAAGAACCCAGACCATCAGCTAAGGTCCCCAAATATATGTTAAGTTGTTTTAACGAGGTTTGTCTGCTTAGACAGCTAGGATGTTGGCTTGGAAGCAGCCATTCATTTAAAGAGTGCGTAACAGCTCACTAGTCGAGCGGACGAGCATGGATAATAATCGGGCATAAACATATTACCGAAGCTATGGATTTGTAATTTATTACAAGTGGTAGGGGAGCATTGTAGCGACGTCGAAGGAGTACTGTAAGGTATTCTGGAGTTTCTACAAAAGAAAATGTAGGCATAAGTAACGATAAGGCGTGTGAGAAACACGCCCACCGAAAGACCAAGGTTTCCTCAGCGATGCTAATCAGCTGAGGGTTAGTCGGGACCTAAGGCGCACCCGAAAGGGGAAGTCGATGGACAACTGGTTAATATTCCAGTACCTGCTCACGTTAAAAGTGACGGAGGCGTATAGTTGGTGCGTACAGACAGAATTGTACGTTGAAGCGAGTGGTAACACCGCGATAGTACAGCGAGACTTCGGTTAAGCTGATAATCCAGCGAAGCGACTTCCAAGAAAAGCGAGTGAAGCAGCCCGTACCCTAAACCGACACAGGTGGTTGGGAAGAGAATTCTAAGGTGCTCGAGTGATTCATGGCTAAGGAACTAGGCAAAATCGCCCCGTAACTTCGGGAGAAGGGGCGCCCATCTATGATGGGCCGCAGTGAATAGGTCCAGGCGACTGTTTATCAAAAACACAGGGCTCTGCTAAAACGAAAGTTGAAGTATAGGGCCTGACACCTGCCCGGTGCTGGAAGGTTAAGTGGAGGAGTTAGCTTCGGCAAAGCTCTCAAATGAAGCCCCAGTAAACGGCGGCCGTAACTATAACGGTCCTAAGGTAGCGAAATTCCTTGTCGGGTAAGTTCCGACCTGCACGAATGGTGCAACGATCTGGACACTGTCTCAGCCATGAGCTCGGTGAAATTGTAGTATCGGTGAAGATGCCGATTACCCGCTACGGGACGAAAAGACCCCGTGAACCTTTACTATAGCTTAGTATTGACTTTGGATAAGTAATGTGTAGGATAGGTGGGAGACATCGATGCTGCGTCGCCAGGCGTAGTTTAGTCGTCCTTGAAATACCACCCTTTGCTTATCTAGAGCCTAACTCAGGAATGAGGACAGTGCTTGGTGGGTAGTTTGACTGGGGTGGTCGCCTCCAAAAGAGTAACGGAGGCTTCTAAAGGTTCCCTCAGCACGCTTGGTAACCGTGCGTAGAGTGCAATGGCATAAGGGAGCTTGACTGCGAGACTAACAAGTCGATCAGGTACGAAAGTAGAGCATAGTGATCCGGTGGTTCCGCATGGAAGGGCCATCGCTCAAAGGATAAAAGGTACTCCGGGGATAACAGGCTGATCTCCCCCAAGAGCTCACATCGACGGGGGGGTTTGGCACCTCGATGTCGGCTCGTCACATCCTGGGGCTGGAGAAGGTCCCAAGGGTTGGGCTGTTCGCCCATTAAAGTGGCACGCGAGCTGGGTTCAGAACGTCGTGAGACAGTTCGGTCTCTATCTGTAGCGGGCGTTAGAAATTTGCGTGGATCTGACTCTAGTACGAGAGGACCGAGTTGGACTAACCTCTGGTGTATCTGTTGTTCTGCTAAGGGCATTGCAGAGTAGCTACGTTGGGAAGGGATAAGCGCTGAAAGCATATAAGCGCGAAACCCACCACAAGATGAGATTTCTTTAAAGGGTCGTGGAAGACTACCACGTTGATAGGCTATAGGTGTAAAGGCAGTAATGTCATAGCCAAGTAGTACTAATAACCCATAGGCTTATGTACGACGAACTTCTCCTCAGCAATGAGGAGAAGGGACACTCTTTATTATTTATTATATGGAGTATAGCAACAATTAGATTTTACAATATCATGTGTTTATAACACTTCAATATGTCAATTATTAAATACTGGTTTAAGAGATTAAACTAGCAAAGACCTTAAGGTGGTTATTGCGATAGGGCTCACCTCTTCCCATTCCGAACAGAGAAGTTAAACCTATCAGCGCAGATGGTACTGCCATTGGTGGGAGAGTATGTCACTGCCTTTTTTTTGAAACCCTCATTCTAACAGTAGAATGAGGGTTTTTTTATATATAGATCACACATCCTAAAATATAGCTTTTATTAACAATAAAGTATATAATATAAACATAAAGTAATAAGCTTAGATATATTGATTTCTTGGGAGGTGTATTTTGTGATTATTTGTTTACTTCCCATATTATATGAATAGAGAACTCTATTTACTCTGATATATAAAGTACTTTTTTAGAAGTTTTACGATTCTTAGACTAAAAGTATAGGTTGTGTTTAATACTATTATACTACTTTTGCCTAGTTTTAACAAGTAAATTGAATAAATGAAATTTGGAATTATGCAAGCCTATTTTTTCCCTTATATAGGCTATTTTCAATTGATAGATTATGTAGATACGTTTATGATTTATGAGCATGTAAGCTTCAGAAAAAAATCGTGGATTACTAGAAATAGAATTTATGATAAAGGAAAGAAGGAGCCTATTGTTATTAATGTACCAGTACTTAAACAAAGTTCAGAAAAATCTATTGGAGAAACCTTAATTGATAATAGAGTAGATTGGAGAAAAAAGATATTGAATTTGATTTTTTTTAATTATAAAAAAGCTCCTTTTTTTGAAGAAGTATTTCCTGAGTTAGAAAGAATTATTTTAATGGATGGAATGAGTATTCATGATTATAATTCAAGTATTATTACAGGTATTAGTACTTTGTTAGATATAAAAACGACTATTATTAGTGATAATAGTGACTATTTAATAATGGAAGGTAAACTTAAAGATTTAGCAGACGATAATGATTGCGAAGTGAAATCACAAAGGATATTTGAAATATGTAGGAAAGAAGGGGCATTAAATTATGTAAATCCGATAGGAGGAACGGAGTTATATGATAAGAATTTATTTTTAAAGAATGGTATTGAGTTAAGTTTCGTTGAAACAAAAAGGTATACCTATGAGCAGTTTAATGGAGAGTTTGAGCCTCATTTGTCTATCATAGATGTTCTTATGCATAATGGAATAGAAGAGACAAAAAAAATGGTTAAAAATTATAAGATTGTATAGTGAGTAAATTAAGTATCAAAGATTCAGTTTTAGAGTTTGTAAAGGAAAGAGAGTCTTATTTTAAGCAATGGATTTTTGAAGAACCAATAGTTGTAAGTAAGAGACATAGTGATGATTTAAGGCAGCTACAAAAAATAATGTACAAGTTGATAAATCAATTTGTTACAAATTACTCGTGGTATAAAGATTTAATGCCCGTTTCTGATGAAGTTCTGGAGATAATAAACATTTTTAACGAGAAAGAGTATAAAATAGGTACTTATAGAACTGATTTTGTGTATGATTCAGTTAAACAAGTTAAGTTGATTGAGATTACTTGTCGTTTCGCTCTTAATGGTATGTTTTTATCAGCATTGATGACAAAAGTAGCAGAAGACTATCATGAAAATAAATTTGACTTTAAAGTCAAGAACTTTTATGAACCTATTTACGAACATTTTGAATCTTATCTCAAAGAAGTAAGTTCTATAGTTGTTTTGAAAGGAAATGATGTTAGGAATGAATCTAAAATTTATATAGATATTTTTGAAAGAATGGGGTATCCTGTTTTAGAAATTTTTTACGATAAGATAGAAGAAAATTTAGATTGTCTTCAAAATTCGTGGATAATAAGTGAGCTTTCTTTTGATGAAATTATATCGTTGGGGAATCCATTAATAAAAAAGTTGATGCCTTTAAATATCATTAATGATTTTAGAACCATATTTTTAGTTCATGATAAAAGGTTTTTCTCAGTTTTAGGTAATTCAGAACTTCAAAACTCAGTATTAACAGCAGATGAAATAAGTTTTTTTAAGAGGTTTTATATACCAACCTATACATCTTCAGAAAGAATTGATTTATGGGAAAATGCAAAACAAAATAAAGATAAGTGGATAATAAAGCATAGATCATTAGGTAAAAGTGAAAAGATATATGCTGGAATAGTTACTGATGATGAACTTTGGAATTCTTTATTTGAGAGTGATGATTTTAAAGATTTGATATTGCAAGAATGGATTGGTCAGAAAACTATAAAGGGTAAAATAGGGGAAGAAAATTTTGATGACTATGTGACGGGAACATTGTTGTTTTTTGATGACAATTTTTTTGGTTTTGGAGATTTTAGAACTTCATCTTTTCCTGTTACGAATAAAGGAGACCATAGAAAGGCATCTTCATTAATTAGAGCAGATGAATCCCCTTTAGATGAATCTACTATAACCAACTATATAAATTGATATTTATGGAGCATTTTAAAATGACTAAAGAATTAACAGAAGAACAGGTTAATTTACTTCCAACTGAAAAAGACATATTGTTTTATGAGAAGTACGGTTGGTATGTAAGTCCTGTTATTCTTTCTGAGGATTTAATGAAAGAAGGAGTTTTAGGAGCTAAAGAATTTTATGATGGAATTCGTGATTTCAAGTTAAAGGATAACAAAGGTATAGCCGATGAAGATTATAATCCTTCTTCAGCTATTAGGAATAATGAGTTTGTAACTCTACAAAAGAAAGAATTACAAAAAATAGGTTTTCATCCTATGATAAGTGCGATTGCTGCAAAATTAGCTAGAACAAGCGAAGTTCGTTTATTCGCAGATTCTTTAGTAAATAAACTACCATCTAAACCTACAAGTAAGGGAGTTGTAGGATGGCATTCGGATAAAGCTTATTGGCCTACGTGTAGTTCTAATAAGTTGTTAACAGCTTGGATTCCTTTTCAGGATTGTACAGAAGATATGGGACCGTTAATGCATATTGATAAGAGTCATTTATGGAAGGATGAAAAAGAACTTAAAAACTTTTTCTCATTTAACAATCAAGATTTAGCTAAGTTTGAAGAGTATTTGAAAAAAAATAAACCTGATTTTAAAACTTCTTTTATGAATTTAAAGAAAGGACAGGTAAGTTTTCATAATTGTAATACAATTCACAGTAGTTATCCAAATATAAGTAATAAGGATAGGTTAGCTTTGGCTGTACATATGCAAGACTGTAGTAATACCTATCAAGAATCTTTTAAAGATACAGGAGAGAAAATAGTTATAGGGTACGACAGAATTTGTAAAAAGGATGAGTTTGGAAATCCAGACTACAGGGATTCTGATTTATTCCCTGTTTTGTTTAAAGAGAGTATATAAAATAATTCTTTGTTAAGAAGAGTGAAAATAAATAAAAATGATAAAAGCAAAAAGTGTCGTTAATTATTATGACTATAATTTAGTTGATGGAGATTTTCAAAAGTTAGCAAAAAAAATACTTTTGGATTTGGAAAATGTAGGATATATAATAGTTAAAAATTTTGGAGTTAATGTTAACGATTTAGAACAATCAAAACAAAAATTTTTAGAGATTTCAAACTTAGTTGGTTTACCAATTGGTCACGATGCAAACAATAAGATTATTTGGGATATAAAGTCAAATGCTAATTCCAAGAGTTTTATTAAAACGTATTCAGAACATAGCCATGAAGCAGAGTTGCATACAGATAGTCAATATAGTTCATACCCAGAAGATTATTTTGGGTTGTTAACTTTAAAGAAAGCTGAATGTGGAGGAGGGATTTCTTATTTATTAAAATTAGAAGATATTTTAGATGATTTGAGAAGTTTGCCTGATGGAAAAACATTAGAAAAAATATTAAAAGAAACGAATTACCCTTTTATTGTTCCTAATGTTTTTAAAAAACAATCTAGCGAGGAATATGAATTTAATTTTGGACCTATTTTGAGAGATAATGAAATAAGGTTTAGAGTTGATACATTTGAAAAAGCATTAAACCAAAAAGGGAGTTTGTGTACAGAAGAGCAAATAAAAGCATATAAGATTTTAAAGGGAATTATTCTTGAGAATGTTAAAACAGAAAAACTTTTTTTAGAAGAGCAAGATCTTATTTTTATAAATAATAAAACCATGTTACATGGTAGAGGAGAATTTACTGATGAAAATAGGCATTTGTTGAGAATTCGAATGAATAAGAATAAGAAATAATTCGCTGTGTTTATATTTAGTGAGAGCTCTATTTTTAAATGAAAGTAGAGCTTTAGGACGAGACAAGTTAATAAATTAAAAACCCCAATATTGAACTTCAATATTGGGGTTTTTAATTAAGTTGAATTAATGTTTATTCTTTTAAAAAACTTAAGGATATAGATTTGTTATTAATTATAAATTGTACAAAGTATATTCCTTGTTTTAGATTAGAGATATCAATACCTGCTGGAGATAATTTTTCATTTATATGTTTCCTTCCTAAATAATCATAAATAGAAATTTCTATATCTTCAGGTAAGTTTGTGATAAATAATGAACCGGATTTATTGTATATTCTATAGTCGTTTTCGTACGATAATACACTTAAATCATCAAGATTCACTAGTGTGATATCATCTATATAAACGATTTCTTCTGTACTTCCTCCGTTTCTGTCTAATTGGAATATAATAGAACTAATTGTTTTGGTACCAGATACTCCCAAGTCAAATAATAATTCTGTCCAAACTCCAGCTTGTTCTATATCTGTTACTGGATTTATATTTGTATTCGTTCCATCTATTTTTATTCTAAGTCTAGTATCAGACACTTCATTTTTGTAGACAAGAGCTCTCAAATATTCCTTATTTGTAATAATTTCAGGGAGTTTTGCAGTTGAATAGTTAATACCTGCTGTAAGTCTTCTGTTTTCTGCAGGTAGTGTTACCTCAATAACCTCACTAGAGGTATTGATTCCTCCCGGTACAGGGTTTGCAATTCTTTCAGATACGGCATCGTTGAATGTTGCTGTATGATACGAGTCAAAGTCTTCTACTAAATCAACAATGTTGGTTTCCAAAATAATTACATCTACCGTATCTGTATGGGTTGCTCCGTCATTATCAGTTACCGTAAGTGTAACAGTATGGTTTCCTATAGGCATTGCAACTGTTGGATTTACACCCGAGAAAGGGCTTCCGGCAACACCAGGGATATCCCAGCTATATGAAACAATAGCACCATCAGTGTCACTACTTGCAGATCCATCAAGAGTAACATTCACTAAACCATCATTTTCAACACCATCTCGAAGACTTGAACTTCCTGTTTGATCTTCTCCTGCATTTGCAGTAGGGGCTTCGTTGTCTCCTTCTCCTGTTGATTCTGATTCTAAGGATATCGTTACAGTATCAGTATCTACCGCTCCGTCGTTATCAGTCACAGTTAATGTAGCTACGGTTGTTCCTACAGGGAACACCACATCAGCTAAGACCCCATTGAATGTTCCTATGTTTGGGATGTCCCATCTGTACCCTACAACGTTTCCATCTGGGTCGTTACTTCCTGTAGCATCTAAAGTAACCGATATAGGTTGTTGTGTTTGTATTGTTTGATCAGATCCTGCGTTTGCTACCGGCAATACATTTGAAGGATTTGGATTTACTGTGATGGTAAAGTTTGTTGTTCCCTCCTCATTATCTACATCCGTAACACCTAGAGTAGCATTGTATGTACCTACTGGTATGTTTAAGTTTTTTGTAGGATTTGAAGAAACAAAGTTTCCTACATTGGGTATTTCCCATCGATAACTTAAAATGCTATTGTCAGGATCTGTACTAGCCGTAGCATCTAAAGTAATCATCTCATAACCATTTCCATCGGTATCTGTTGCTGTATAGTTATTAGTTGTTGCTGTTGGCGCTACATTAGGATTTCCTGTAAACGGTGTTGCATCATTAGACAGATAAATATCATCTATATATATAGTTTGATCTGTCCAAGGTTCAGCCGTTCTGTTTAGCCATAGTCTAATGTCCGAAGCCGTATAGGTTGTAGACTCTAAGTCAAAGACCAAATCTTCCCATGTGTTTACAGCCGCATTTGTAATATTATCTGTTGTAATATTATCAATAGTACTTCCTCTTACCTGTACAGTATTGTTTACTCCACTATAAGTAGCATATATTTTTACATGTAAATATCTTAACCTAGGAGTTATTTCAGGAGTAAAAGGGAGCTTAATTCCAGCAATTGGACTAGCTCTCTCTTCACTATCAATGTCAATTTTTAGCGTTTTACTACTGGTATTGATACTGCTGCTTTCAGGATTGTCAACAACTGAGAAGCTTACTGCATTTCCAGCTAAAGTTGTGATATCTCCACTACTTCCATTTTCAAAATCAAATAAATACAAGTTACTAAAGTTATTAGCATCATCTACTACAGTAATGGTTGTAGTATCTGTATTTGTAGCTCCTTGATTGTCGGTTACAGTAAGTGTTATTGTAGTTTCTCCAACAGGTAAGTTTACTGTAGGATTTATACCTTCTAAAGGAGCATACCCCATTATATTCCATATATAATTCACAATAGAGCCATCAGTGTCAGAGCTTCCATTCCCATTTAAGGTTACCGTTTCGAGTCCGTTTGCACCTATGTCAGATATTGTAGCATCTGGACCTGCATTTGCTATTGGAATTAGGTTAGGAATATTTTGTTTGTAGACCTCTAACTCAGTGATTCCAAAAGAATTTCCAGTAAAGGAATCTGAGACAAGAATACGGATGTAACGTGTTGTTACCCCTGTAAGAGTAACGCTATTTTGTAATTCGTTATTCGCTGTTTGACTAGATTCTAAGTTCCAGTTTACCCCGTCATTAGAACTTTCTATATTGTAATCAACGGCATAGTTGTTGTTTTCCCAATTTAAAACAATACGCTCTAAATCGTAAAGTAGCTCTAGATCTATAGCTACTGCTTGCGTTAGATTTTCTGTATTGCTATAGATTGTTTCTGTATCATTGTCATTTATGTAGGCAAAATCAGAAGCAGGATCTACAGAATCCCCATCAACAGGTTTGTACAAGGCAATGTTTTCAGCACCAGCTACAACTTCAATGGTAACGGTATCTGTATCTGTAGCTCCATCCAAGTCAGTTACTGTCAGTGTAAACTCATGTATTCCAATAGGCAGACTTACAATCGGATTTTGTTCAAAGAATTCATAGCCCCCTTGATTTGATGTCCAGTGGAATGCAAGTTCGTTATCATCCTCATCGACACTACTTGAACCGTCAAGTAGTACGTTTGCAAAACCATCTTCACTTCCTGTTTGATCTTCATCAAACCAAGTTTTGTCGATACCCGCATTTGCTATAGGTAGTATGTTAGGTACTTTTGTACCATGCCCCACAATTTCAAATAATCGCACATCATTTCTAAACTCAGAATAAGCCAAGAACTCAAATTTAAAATACTGAGCCAAAACAGGCGTATTAAAAGTAGTAGTATAATTGGTTCCCACATCTGTAGTTACATGTTCTACCTCTGTATAGTTTACACCGTCTGTAGAAGTATAGAACTTCCATTCAGAACTTCTAATTCTTTCAAAAGTACCAAAGGTATACTGTATTTGTTCCATCAGGTAAGGCTCTTCAAGAGATATGTACATTGATTGCGGGATTGTAGCCCCCTCTTCTTGTGTTTGTGATTGCCACCCCACCGAAGTGTCACCGTCAACTACAGCATCAGAGTTTCTGGCAGTGTTAGCTTCCGTGTCCGAAGATGTTTCTGCATTTAAGAATATATTCTCTCTAATATCCACTTCAATAGTTACGTTTGCAGTACTTGTAAACGCACTGTTATCGGTTACCGTTAGTGTTGCTGTATGTGTTCCTACAGGTAGTGTTACTGTAGGATTTACACCTGAGAAAGGACTTCCTGCTACTCCCGGAATTTCCCAACTGTACGCTACAATGTTTCCTACCAAATCTGTACTTAAAGATCCGTCTAGTATCACCGTTTCACTTCCATCGGAGTCGTTGTCGTTCACATACATATTGTTTCCAGCATGTGCTAGAGGAGTTGTGTCTTCTATGGTTGTAT
Source organism: Flavicella sp. (assembly GCA_965243265.1). Taxonomy (GTDB): domain Bacteria; phylum Bacteroidota; class Bacteroidia; order Flavobacteriales; family Flavobacteriaceae; genus Flavicella. The sequence goes on along the minus strand of CBDEUL010000005.1, from coordinate 84,080 downwards.
TTTCATCCGCTGTAATTGTGATGGTTCCTGTTGCTGTTCCTACGTTATAGGTAAAGCTATCGGATAGGTTTGAACTGTTATCATGCGTGTATGTTAGTATAGTTCCGTTACTTGATACGTTTCCGTTGTTCGCACTTCCTGTAGCGGTAATAGCTCTGGTAATATCAATGTCCATGCTTTCTCCCTTTAGTACTGTAACGGTATAATCAGGCGCTTCTTCAGAGATTGTAATATTCACATTTCCAGGAGCAGATACCGTTCCAATAAAATCTTCCACGGTATAGCTAAAAGAGTCGGATCCAGAAGCTCCATCTGCAGGCGTATAGGTAATTGAATTGTCGTTATTAATTACGATGTTTCCATTGTTTGGAGCCGTTGTAATGTTGATAGAGAATCCATTTTCTTTATTAATTCCCGTATCATTGGCAAGTATATCAAACCTACGAGTGGTTTCGTATTCTACAAAAACAGTGTCTTCTCCTACCACAGGCAATTCAGGAGTTTCTACCACAGAGATGTTGATAACAACTTTGGCTTCCCCCGTAGTTTCTAGGATAAGTTCGGTTGTTCCTTCTGCGATAGCCGTTACCGTACATACGGAAGCATTTTCATCTAGAGTTGCAGTTGCTTTAGAAGGTTCTGAGTTTGTAGGTGTTAGGTATATAGGGGCATTGTCATCGTACAAACGATCAAAGTATTCTGTAGAAGCCAAATCCAAAGTCTGTCCAACAGGGATTGTAAAATCAAAGATACGTCCTATAGGCACATCTCTAAATTCAAATCCTTCTAAATAGGCCGTTGATACATCTGCAAACACAGTGTTTGTATAGTTAATATCAGGCAATGAAGGGACAAATACCGAGCTAGGGTCGTACATTTCTTTACCAAAAACCTCTACCAGATTTCCAGATTCGAAACGGTCTCTGTTGGTTTGTGTACCAAAGTTAGCAGTATTGTTAGGAGGTATGCTATCAGGATGTTGTTCGTTTTGTAAATAGGCTTTGTACAAAGCACCGTTGTGTTTGATTAGATGATTGGAAACCTCACCATCACTAGTACGTGCTGCAACTTCCTCTTCAAGTAAATCAAAAGCCCCAGTATCTTCAATACCAACATAGTGCAATTGTACCCCTTTAAACTCAGGAAGTTTTGCTTTTACATTGTTTAGCGCAGTTTGTGAGAGTGTACCAAAAGTATTATCTACAAAATAAGTATACTCTGCTCTTGTATGCCTTTTGGCAACGTAAATGTTGTATATGTTGTTAAAGTACCCTCCATAGATTCCTTGTTGACGTCCGTTGTGTTCCATTTTAAATCCTTTGATAAATCCTTCTACATGGGGTTTGTAAAAGATCACATTTTTTCCATTACTATGTGTATCAAAAGCAGCTTCTCCTATAGGGTTTTCTAGATCACCAATCAGGACTAAGTTTTCATGTACTGTAGCACCGTTGTATTTTCTTCTAATTCCTGTGTTTATACCCCAACCTACCATGTCTTTGTTGATATGTCCTATTCCAGCAGGTGCATTAGGATCGGGTTCTATGGTAAAGTTGGGTGAGTATAGTATGTTTCCTCCATATCCTAGGTTGTTTTCCATATAGATACCATTTCCTTCCAAATAGTCAGCTCTGGTTTGTGTTCCTCTATCCGCAGCTACATCTTCAGGAGATCTTCTTTCTACCCCGTCGATTGACTGGTTCCAAAATTGGAAGGCTCCTCCTGAAAACCCAGAAGCTACATTGTCTTTTACAACCACGGTATGTGAATGAATCCAAAACCCATCACCAGCCGATCCAAATTCATTGATGGATCTTTTGGTTTTTTCTATGTTTAGGATAAATCCAAACTCTCCTGAAAAGTTTTCGATGTCACCTCTTCCTAATGTACGGATAGAAACATTGTTAATAAAAGTTCCTATTTCATTTCCTACTTCCGAAATAAATGCAGCTCCATCAACATCGTATGCTACATTGTTTTCAATATATGCGGCTCCTCTGTGGTTTACATATCCCCATCCCGGAGAACCGTCAATAGCTGATCCTTGAATAACCCCAAAAGAAGTACCGTCAGCACCTGTTCTGTGGAAGTGACAAGGATACCGAGCAATAGGGTTGTGTGCAATAACTGAAATATCTCCATTTTCGTCACGCTCCATATTTGTCATGGTTCCCAATTTATTGGTACGCCCCAATTCATAAAACCCTGCATAGTTGATGTTTACATCATTTGTATGCATAAACATTACATGTCCCCTAGATTTTGGTTCAGTACCGTCCATTTCAGTTCTGTACACGCCTTCTTGTGTTGTAATGATTGCGTTTCTAGTTAGGTTAATTACATGCATTTTTAATTCGAGTCCTTCTTTGGTATGTGTAGGTGTTGTATGGTTAAACACCAAAGGGTTGGCAAAGGATATACTTCTACCTCCAATTCCAGTAATGATTCTAGCCTCATCTTCAATAGCAGATCTTGCAGAACCAGCAATTACGATTTTATCTCCAATTTTCCAATCGTTTGGTAGTTTGTCTAGTGTTACCGAGTTAGCACCAGCTAAGGCTTTTTTAAAGGTAGCGTAGCCTGTGCGTTTCATACCATATATTTCTGTAGCCCCGTGTAGTATTAATCCCAATCCTAGGTGAGAGGGATCGTAATCAGGATCGTCTTCATTTGTGTTTACAAAGTCACCTTGATTTTCAATAATTAGTTTAGCGGTAATTCCTTCAGGAATTGGGTTTGCTTCTGTCCCCATTTCAAAACGACTTCCCATAGTTCCTACCATAGTGTCTACTTTTAGAGAGGAGTTTTGGGTTGTAGAAAATTTAAGAGTACCATCTAAACGAATTGTTTGAAAAGAATCAGAGATTTCTTGGTCTACTGTTATGACATGACCACTTTCGATAAGTATTCTATCTCCTTCTACAGGAACAAAACCACTTTCCCAAGTTGTTCCTAGGTGCCATGGACCACTTTGTATAGATTTTATAGTAACATCTCCATAACGGACAAGATCAAACATATCTGCCATTTCTGAAACTTTAGCATCGTATTCATCATAATGACTCATTTCTGTATAGAGTTCACTAGGAGCAGAGAAACTATCAGATCCCATTTCGAGGTTTAAAAATCGAAATTGATCAACATTGGTAATAGCAAAGCTAATTGTTGGTTGAATATTTCCATCACTGGTAACAACAACATCATAATTAGAGCCATTAGTAGTAATAGTTACTTGGTCAGAAACACCTCCTTCACTATGAAAACTTAAAACACCATCAGTTCCTAAACTAGGGACTGCAACGGCATTGGCAAAGTTTGTGAATAATAAATAAAGAAAGGTTGATAGATAAATGAAAGTGAATTTCATAAGGTTATAGTTATATATGTGGTTATAAATTGGTCCTTAAAATTAGTGATTTTTTTTCTAAAAGAGGGGCTGGTGAGTTTTTTTTCGATATAATCACTTGTTTAATAGAGTTTTTGTTGTATTTTATACTTTGGTTTTAGAAATTTTTGAAAGAAAATGAAAGTGATTTTTAGGTTTTTAGTGTTTTTGATATTTATGCAAGGATGTAAATCTTCGAAAACAAAGAAGTATGAGGTGCCTTTTGTTTTGGAGGAGTCAAGTTTTTTGAATTGGGTGGGTGGACAGCCTGGTGTAAAAGGGGTAGTTGTTACTTTAAAAGTTTTGTCCGTTGGAAAAAATGTTAGCTTGGACTCTTTGTACTTTAAGGGTAGGGGAGTGCAATTGGAAAGAAAAAAAAATCCAGATTATTATTATGCACATATCAATACTTCTAAAAGGAGTTCGTTTTTGGACAGGGAAGAGAAGGAGGGGGAAGGGCTGCTTGCTGGATTAGAAGATAAAGAGGCGGTTTTGGTGTATGAAATTGAAGGCAAGCGATATTATTATAAAATTGAGGAGTTGCTGGAAGAAATCCCAGAGTTTAATGAAGCTTTGCCTGCGTTGAGTCCTAGATAAATTCTTGTCATTTGGGGCGTTTGTAAAGTGCTTTGCCTTTGGTCTTTCTTAAGTTTTTTATAGTTCACTTTTTTATAAAAAATAGTTGAATTTGTTTTTTTGGCATGGTTGTTGTGTTGTTGTTGGTCAAGTTGTTTTAGATTCTTTATTTAGGTTAAAAAAGAATCGTACGTATTGAAAGTGGTTTATAAATTGGGATTTTAATAAACATTAAATTTAACAATACGTAAAGATAATTTAATAGAATTTTAGGATACAAATCCTGCATCAAATTATACTTTTGGGGTATGATTTTAAGATAGGAGAATATAAAAATATAGAAGACTTCATATTAAGTTTGGTTAGTTGATTTTTGATTGGTTGTGGTTATCCAATCAAAATAGAGCCGCCCCCTCCTGGGGGCGGTTTTTTTGTATCTTTATCCAACAAAAATACAAGATGAATAAAATAGCTTTTATAACAGGTGCTACTTCAGGAATAGGGAGGGCTACGGCAGAAATCTTCGCAAAAAAGAACATAAGGCTTGTCCTTTGTGGTAGACGAAAAGAGCGATTGATTGAATTAAAAGAGGTATTAAGTAAATTTACAGAAGTTCATATTTTGAATTTCGACGTTAGGGATAAAGATGCAGTTTTTAATGCAATAGAAAATTTACCAAGAGAGTTAAAAAATATAGATATACTTATAAACAATGCAGGAAATGCACATGGTTTGGCTCCTGTATTTGAAGGGGATGTAGAGGATTGGGATACAATGCTTGATGTAAATGTTAAAGGTTTACTGTATGTATCAAAAGCAATAAGCCCTTTTATGGTTGAAAATAAAAAGGGGCAAATAATTAACATAGGTTCTATTTCTTCAAAGGAAGTTTATGAAGGGGGAAATGTTTATTGTGCAACAAAACATGCTGTTGATGCTTTGAATAAGGGAATGCGTATGGATTTGAGCAAATATGGAATACGTGTTTCAGCTATTCATCCAGGTTTGGTAAATACAGAATTTTCTACTGTTCGTTTTAAAGGAGATGTAGCTAAGGCAGATGACGTTTATAAAGGTTTTGATGCATTAAAAGCAGAAGATATAGCGGATGTAATTTTATTTGTAGTAACAAGGCCTTATCATGTAAATATTTCAGACTTGTTGGTATTGCCAACAGCTCAAGCATCGGGTACACAAATTCATAAAAATTTATAATGAATGATAAACAAGCGCCTTCTTATTAGAAATTTACTGAATCATAATGATGAGAATAGTTTTTATGATAAAAAGTTAAAAATAGACTTAGATTCTAAAGAAGGAAAGGCAAAGTTTTTAAAGCATATTTGTGCATTATCTAACTCAAATCCAGAAAATAACTCTTATATAGTTATTGGAGTTCAAGATGAGACAAATAAAATAATGGGTGTAGATTTTTTTGATGATAGTAGAATTCAAGACCTGGTAAATGCTTGTTTGGTAAATCCTCCTGTTATTCGATATGAAAATATATCTTTTCCTAGCTTACCTCGTCATAAAGTAGTAGGCTTGGTGACTATTTTTCCTACTTATGAAATAACATATTTAAAAAAGAATTATTGGAAATATGATAAGGGGATGATTTTTTATAGACAAGGAAGTACTTCGAATCCTGTAGAAGGAAAGACATCTATAGATGCTTTTAATAAGGGTATTGTTCAAGAATTAGAGAAAAGCTCTAGTAGTAATGTTGAGTTGTTGTTGAATAGTGTGTTTGATTTTATGGAACAACATCCATCTATATACAACCCTACGTACTTAGTTTTTAAGGAGTATTTTGTGTTGTGTTGGGCAGGAGAAAAGAAAGAAGTAGACAATGTATTGTATTACTCAAGAGTAGATATAGAGTTGGTAAAGGAACAAGTTCGAATTTTTTATTCAGCACTGGATGATGTTCAAATACAAATAAACAAAGATTCGTTTATAATTACAGAATATGTGTATTTAGGGATTCATTCATTTTATAAATATTATCCTTTAGAAAAAACAATTCTTCATTTTAAAGAAAATGGTCAATATAATATTACAACTGAATTTCTTTTTGAACCACCTGTATTTGAAATTTCAAAATTAGAATTGATTTATGAAAAAAATGAAGCAGTTCTTGAAAAGCTTTTAAAGGGTGAGAAGTTAATTAAAGAGGAACAGGTGCTTTTAGAAGAGTTTCCGCATACGTATTTGATTTGTTCTATGAATGGCTTTGAACAGGCAAAAGAAAAACTGATGAAGTCTAAAATGTACTTGAAAAGAATAGAAGATAAAACCGTATATGTAAAGTATAAAGAAGTAATGCGAATTTTTAGAAAGGTGAAATATGGGGTTTAATGATTTTTTAATTTCAGGTTATGGTCATTAAAAAGGAATCGCTTAGATTTGAGAAAAAAAGATGTCAAATAGAAGAACTTTTGTAATAGGAGATATTCATGGAGGCCTACGAGCTTTAGAGCAGGTTTTAGAAAGGGCGAATGTTTCTGTAGAAGATCAACTTATTTTTTTAGGAGATTATGTAGATGGATGGAGTCAGGCTCCAGAAGTGATTAGTTTTCTGATTCAACTAAAAACTACTCATGATTGTATTTTTATAAGAGGTAACCATGATGATTTGTGTTATAGGTGGTTAAAATATGGAGAAAGTAACGATGTTTGGTTGTTTCATGGAGGACAAAATACAGTAGATGCATATGCGAATGTACCCATGAATATTCGTAAAATACACGAGCACTTTTTATCGAATCTTAAAGGATATCATATAGATTCAGAAAATAGATTGTTTATCCATGCAGGTTTTACCAATCATAATGGAGTAGAGCAAGAGTATTTTGAAAAAATGTTTTTCTGGGATCGATCTTTGTGGGAAATGGTTTTGGCTATGGATAAAAATTTACAACCTGGAGATAAATTTTATCCAAGACGGTTGTCGCATTATAAAGAAATTTTTATAGGACATACTGCTTTATCTAAAATAGGAGAAAGCACACCTATAAATGCGGCTAATGTATGGAATGTAGACACAGGAGCAGCTCATAAAAATCCATTAACAATTATGGATATTGATACAAAAGAATTCTGGCAAAGCGATCCTGTTTTTACCTTGTATCCAAATGAAAAGGGAAGGAATTAGGAATCTTCATTGAAGTGTTTTCAAAAACAAACAACATTTAATTTATAAGATATGTCTGACTTGCAAAAAGAAAAGTTAAGTAGTGGAAATATGGTGCCTATTGCTATTATAGCAGGAGTGTTTTTTATATTCGGGTTTGTTACTTGGATAAATGGTGCTTTGATTCCGTTTATGAAAACGATTAATGAACTTACGGAGGCACAATCCTATTTGGTTGCTTCAGCATCTTATATTTCTTTTGTGGTAATGGCATTGCCAGCCTCTTATGTGTTAGATAAGGTAGGTTATAAAAAAGGGATGTCATTGGGGTTGGTTGTAATGGCTATTGGTGCTTTGGTTTTTATTCCGGCAGCAGAAGCTAGAACCTATTGGATGTTTTTATCAGGTATTTTTATTCAAGGAATAGGAATGACCTTACTTCAAACAGCAGTAAATCCTTATATCACAATTTTAGGTCCCATTGAGAGTGGAGCAAAACGAATTGCAATTATGGGGATTGCTAATAAAACAGCAGGGGCTTTAGGTTCGTTAATTTTTGGGGCATTGTTGCTTTCAGGGATAGATGAGGTAAAAGAAAAATTAGGAAATGCTTCTTTAGAGGAAAAAGAGGCCTTGTTAAGTACTATGGCAGAGAGTGTCTTTTTACCTTATTTAATTATGGCAGTTGTGTTAGTTTTTTTAGGAGTTTTGATACGAAAAGCTCCTTTACCAAATGTGGAACCTAAGCCTATTGAAGTAATAGAAGAAAAAGAAACAGAGAAAACAACTATTTTTCAATTTCCGCATTTGTGGTTGGGGATGCTTGCGTTGTTTGTGTATGTTGGAGCAGAGGTGATTGCGGGAGATACGATAATTTCTTATGGAATATCGTTAGGATTTTCTTCAGAAGATGCAAAGTTTTTTACAACTTTTACTTTAATGGCAATGGTATTAACTTATGCATTAGGTGTTTTTTTAATACCTAAATATTTAAAACAGCGATTGGCACTTGTAATTAGTGCTGCTTTAGGAGTTTTATTTAGTGTGTGTATATTGGTAACTACAGGATTTACGTCAGTACTTTTTGTAGCTGCTTTGGGAATTTCTAATGCTTTGGTTTGGCCAGCAGTTTGGCCGTTAACTTTAGATGGTTTAGGCAAGTTTACTAAAACAGGATCTGCACTTTTGATAATGGCTATCTCGGGAGGAGCATTGATACCTCCTCTGTATGGTAAGCTAGTAGATGCTAATAAACACGAAATGATAGCTAGTGGTGTAGATGGTTTAGAAGCAGTAGCATTAAGTGCTACTTATAGTTATTGGATTTTAATTCCCTGTTATGTAATCATCTTGTTTTTTGCCTTATGGGGATATAAAATTAAACATACTACAAGCTTGTAATAGTTGATTAATAGATAGTTGTATTTAAATTAGTTTCATTTAAATAAAGAAAATAAAAAACACGTATGATTATTTTTCATATATTGTAGTCCCTTTAAAAACGTCATATCCATTTGTTTAAGTGACTTTTAGGAATTTGTTATAAATAACAAAGGTTCTAGAGTGGTAAAAAAATATATTATGAATGTTAATTTTTTTAAGAAGTGGGAAGAAAGTTATTCTGCTGTTATCTTAACAGTAGTGTTAATTGGGTTGTTGTTTTTGTTGAAATCTCAAGAACCAAAATCAATAACGGCTACAAAAACTACGATAGCTGATACAATGGAAAGTATTACGTATGTAGATTGATTTTTTCTGAAATATTACATGAAAAAATTTATATTTCTTTCATTAAAAAGTAGACCTTTGTTCTCGTTTAAATGAAATTTAACGAATGAAGGAAATAGTCTCTATCTCAAGTATTGCTTCAATTTCCCCTTTAGGGAAATCTTTAAAAGTAATATGGCATCAATATTTACACGATAAACATTTTTTTACGAATCAGGACTTTGGAAAGTTTTCTGCTTTAGTAGGTGCTATTTCAGAAGAAGATAATGTTGAAATAGAAACGCTTAAAAATTCAGACTTAAAATATAAAAACTTAGATCGTTCTGTATTGCTTGCTATTTTTACAGCAAGGAAAGCTTTGAGTAAGTTAAATTGGGATTCAGAGTTTGGTATTAATTTCGGATCCTCAAGAGGAGCTACAGGTCTTTTTGAGAAGTATTACGATGCTTTTTTAAAAGATGAGAATGGAAAAGCGGAAACCTTAACTTCACCAACTACTACTTTAGGAAATATAGCTACTTGGATAGCACATGATTTGAGGGCGGAAGGACCTGCAATTAGTCATTCAATAACATGCTCTACAGCAATGCACTCTGTTTTAAATGGAGTAGCATGGATTTGTTCAGGAATGATAGATAAATTTTTGGTAGGAGGTAGTGAAGCAGCAAATACACCATTTACAGTAGCTCAAATGAGAGCTTTAAAAATTTACGCTTCAAACACCTCTTTGGAATACCCTTGTAGGTCATTAGATTTTTCAAAAGAAAAAAATACAATGATTTTAGGAGAAGGAGCTGTTGCAATGTGTTTAGAAAAAGGTATTTCAGAAAATACAGAGGCTGTAATAGCGGGAGTTGGTTATGCAACTGAAAAATTAAAGCATAATATTTCTATTTCTAATGATGCTATTTGTTTTCAGAAATCTATGAAAATGGCATTAGAAGATGCGGGACGTACTACAGTTGATGTTGTTGTAATGCATGCTCCTGGAACTATAAAAGGAGATAGTTCTGAATACAAGGCAATAGAAAAAGTATTTGGAGAAGTGCTGCCAGCTTTAACCTCAAATAAGTGGAAAATAGGACATACTTTAGGAACCTCAGGAACTTTGAGTATGGAATTGGCTATTTTAATGATGAAGTATCAAAAGTTTATTAAAATCCCTTATCTTGAAAATCAAAAAAGTCCACAAAAAATAGAAACAGTATTGATAAATGCAGTAGGTTTTGGAGGAAACGCTGTAAGTATATTACTTTCAAAACCTTAAAAAGAACCTTTTATTCATAGGTGTTTGAAATTTATTATAAAGATTAATTGTGTACTTTTGAATCTGAAAAAATGAAGAAAATATGAGTGAAGTGAAACAAAATTGGACAAAAGAAGAAATTCTTGAAGTTTATAATAAGCCTTTAATGGAGTTGATTTATGAAGCTTCAAAGGTACATAGGTTATACCATGACCCATTAAAAATACAGGTAAGTAAATTAATATCTATCAAAACAGGTGGCTGTTCGGAAGATTGTGGATACTGTCCACAAGCTGCTCGTTACCATACAAATATTCAAAAAAATGATTTAATGCCAGTTGACGAAGTGTTGTCTAAAGCAGCAGCGGCAAAAGCAACAGGGTCATCTAGGGTGTGTATGGGAGCTGCCTGGAGAAATGTAAAAGAAGGAGATGATTTTGAGCAGGTTTTAGAAATGGTAAAGGGGCTTAGTGCAATGGAAATGGAAGTTTGCTGTACGCTAGGAATGGTAACAGAGAACCAAGCATCAAGATTGGCAGAAGCAGGATTGCATTATTACAACCATAACTTAGATACATCTGAAGAATACTATAAAGAAGTAATTTCTACTAGAGGATATGAAGATAGAATTAAAACTTTAGAGAATGTAAGAAAGAGTTCTTTAAAAGTTTGTTCAGGAGGAATTATCGGTATGGGAGAAGCGGTTGAAGACAGGGTTGGAATGTTGTTAAGTTTACAGGCTTTGAGTAGAGCGCCGGAATCTATTCCTATCAACGCGTTGGTTGCTGTTGAAGGTACACCTTTAGAAGATCAACAAATTGTTCCTGTATGGGATGTGGTAAGAATGATTGCTACAACTCGTATTGTTTTCCCAAAAACAACGGTACGTTTGTCGGCTGGTAGAACAGAAATGAGTAAGGAGGGACAAGCGTTGTGCTTTATGGCAGGTGCTTCATCTATTTTTGCGGGAGATAAGCTGTTAACAACACCAAACCCAGGAGATAATGAAGATATGCAGTTGTTTAACTTGTTAGGATTAACACCTTCAGAAAAGAAAAAAGATAATACAGGAAAAGTGAAAATCAGAAAAGATGTTGCAACACCTGTTGATGAAGATGTTAAATGGAGTAGACCAGGACATAAAATTGAAAGAAACGAAGCTGCAAAAGCAAAAGCGAAAGAAATTAGAGCTCAGTTAAAAGAAGGGTAATACTAGGTTACCATTATAACATAAAAAAGCCTGTTTAGATTTTCTAAACAGGCTTTTTTATGTTGTTCTTTTTGATGTTTAATTAAAGAGTTTAAAAACATCATTTGCATTCGCAAAAATTAATAAAGCCATTAAAATCACAAACCCAACAATTTGTGCATACTCTAAAAACTTGTCACTTGGTTTTCTACCCGTAATCATTTCATACAATGTAAAAACTACATGCCCTCCGTCTAAAGCAGGTATTGGCAGTAGGTTCATAAAAGCCAACATAATTGATAACAAAGCTGTAATGCTCCAAAATGCTTGCCAGCTCCATGTAGAAGGGAAAATACTTCCTATAGAGATAAAACCACCTAAACCTTTGTAAGCACCTGTTTCAGGATTGAAAACTTTTTTAAGTTGTTTTATATAACCTGTCAATGTTTCGTATCCTTTTTGAGTTCCTGCAGGAATAGCTTCAGCAAAAGAATATTTTTTTGTCTTAAGAGCATAATATCCTAGTTTTTCCATGTCATCAAAACTAAGTGCCCCTAAAGCAATGCCAATTTTTCCATTTTCGTCTAATTGAACAAGTATTTCTTGAGTTTCATTATTTCTTTGAACAGTTAGTGTAACCTTTTCGTTTTTGTATTGATTTAAGATAGCACTTGCTTCGTCAAAATATTTTAAAGAGGTTCCATTAACTCCTGTAACAAGATCTTTGGTTTTTAAACCGCTTTCTTTGTTTACAGATGTTTCACTAAATTGACCTATAACAAAAGGCATTCTTGGAGAAATAAAGCCCCCTTTTCCTTTTGCAATTAATTTAGAAATAAAGTCAATAGGGATTTCTTTTTCAATGGTTTCACCATTTCTTTCAATAACAAAGCTATTCCCATTAACTAATTCGTTAGTTATGCTAGAAAAAGATTTTAGTTTATTATCATCTACTGTAATAAATTTATCTCCTGTTTTAAGTCCCAATTCATACCCTAAAGAGTCTGTAACCCATATACCATCTTTAAGACTGTCGTTAGGAAGGTAGTTTTCTCCCCAAACAAATAAAATCATGATGTAAATACCAAAACCTAATACAAAGTTTACAAATACACCACCTAACATAATTATTAAACGTTGCCAAGCAGGTTTAGATCTAAATTCCCAAGGTTGGGCAGGTTGTTTCATCTGTTCAGTATCCATACTTTCATCAATCATTCCAGATATTTTTACATATCCACCTAGTGGAATCCAACCGATACCATATTCGGTACCTCCAATTTTCTTTTTGAAAAGAGAAAACTTATAATCAAAAAATAAATAGAATTTCTCTACTCTAGTTTTGAATAATTTGGCAGGAATAAAGTGCCCTAATTCATGAAGCACAATTAATAGAGATAAACTCAGAATAAATTGTGATGCTTTTATAAAAACTTCCATTTGTAATTTTTTTGTCTAAAATTCTCGCAAATGTACAATTTAAAATAAAGTATTTCTATTTTGAATAGCTCCTATTCTTCAAGATTATAAAAGAAATATTTTAGAGCTTGTGTTTAGAACCTTGGTTTTTGTACTTTTAAAGTCAAATTTAAAAACTAACTAAACTTTTATAGAATGGACTACAAATATTTTAAGAAATCGCTGCCTACCTTATTGGTGATGTTGGTGTTTACAATAATTGGTGTTTCGGTATTTTATATGCTCTTAACTCCTGAAAAAAAGCTGCCTATTTATAGTCCTGTTGACGTAAATCCTATGTTGGTAGATAAGTCTGTACAACATGTAAAAAAGAATCATAAAGTAGCAGATTTTAATTTGATAGATCAAAATGGAGAGGCAGTAACAGGAAATACATTTAAGGATAAAATTTATATAGCAGATTTCTTTTTTACAAAATGCGGAACTATATGTCCTGTAATGACTAATAATATGAGTTTATTACAAGATGCATTTATCAATGATTCAGATATTATGTTGCTGTCGCATTCTGTAACACCTGTTATAGATAGTGTTCCTGTGTTAAAAAATTATGCAATTGCTAGAGGTGTAAACGATGCAAAATGGAAATTGGTAACAGGAGATAAAAAACAGATTTATACACTTGCCAGAAAAAGTTATTTTGCGGTTTTAGATGAAGGAGATGGAGGTATGCAAGACTTTATTCATACAGAGCAATTTATTTTAATAGATAAAGAAAAGCGTATTCGTGGGTATTATGATGGAACTGATGAAAAAGAAATTCAGCAAATCATAAAAGATGTCAATATTTTAAAGAAAGAATACGAGGAATAAATATTAAAATTCCTTCTTTAGAATTGTTCTAATTTAATATCTTTGTCCATCATTCAAAACATTGGTTTTGATATTATTTAAAATATTTTTTTGTTGAAACGTACGGTTGCAGATTTAAAAAGAGGGGAAAAAGGGACTATTGAAGAATTGTCTTTTACAGAAATTCCTTTGGCATTAATGGAAATGGGATGTTTGCCAGGTAAAGAAGTAGAGCTTGTTCAATTAGCTCCTATGAGAGATCCTTTGTATATCAATGTAAATGGGAGTCATTTGGCAATTAGAAAAGAAACAGCAGAGCGTATTATTTTAGCAAATCTATTGTGCGATGAGCTATAAAAAAGAATTAAATGTAGTACTGGTTGGAAATCCCAATACAGGGAAAACATCTTTGTTTAACCAATTGACAGGATTAAGTCAAAAGGTTGGAAATTACCCAGGAATAACGGTAGATAAAAAACAAGGAGTTTGTAAACTTTCAGATACTCAATCGGCAAATATTATTGATTTGCCAGGGACTTATAGTATCAATCCAACATCATTAGATGAAAAAATAGTTTTAGAAACACTTTTAGACAATGAAAACGAAAAATATCCAGATTTAGTTGTTGTTGTTGCTGAGGTTGAAAACCTTAAAAGAAACTTATTCCTTTTTACACAAGTAAAAGATTTAAAAATACCCGCTCTTTTGGTTATAAACATGTCTGACCAAATGGAGAGAAAGGGTGTTTTTATTGATGTAGAAAAACTGAAAGAGATCTTAAAAACTGAGATAGTTCTCGTAAGTGCTCGTAAAAAAGAAGGAATTAGCGAATTAAAAGAAGCTATTTTACAGTATAAAAAGTACGATACGGATTCTCTTGTAAATGTTACAGATAAGATAGATAAAGAATATTTTGCAATGATAAAAGCAAGTCTTCAAGGTTTTTCTATTTATAAATCTTGGTTGCTAATTACACAGAAGACACATGTTAGCTTTATTTCAGAAGCCTCTAAAGCTGTTGTAGAAAAATTCCAATCAGACTCTCAAAGGTTAAAAAAATATCAGCATAAAGAAACCATTTATAGATACCAGTTTATTAATAAAGTTCTTAAAAGAACATATACTATTGATAGAAGTAAAGCTACAGATTTACGAAGTAGGTTAGATAAGGTGTTAACACACAAAGTGTTTGGATATGTAATTTTTGCATCTCTTTTATTGCTTATGTTTCAATCTGTTTTTGATTGGGCAAGTATTCCAATGGATTTTATTGATGAAACTTTTTCAAGTTTAAGTGAATGGTCTAAAAACAGTTTGCCACAAGGTATTTTTAATGATTTGATATCAGAAGGAATTATTCCAGGTATTGGAGGTGTATTGATTTTTATCCCTCAAATAGCCATCCTATTTTTATTTGTTTCCATACTAGAAGAAACAGGTTATATGAGTCGTGTTGTGTTTTTAATGGATAAAATAATGCGACGTTATGGGATGAGTGGTAAAAGTGTAATTCCATTGATTTCTGGTACTGCCTGTGCAATTCCTGCAATTATGGCAACTCGTAATATAGGAGGGTGGAAAGATCGTTTAATTACTATTTTGGTAACACCATTTACTACCTGTTCAGCAAGGCTACCCGTATATGCGATTATTATAGCATTGATAATTCCGGAAACACGTGTATTGGGAATTTTTAGTTTACAAGGTTTGGTCTTAATGTTGTTATACGTATTGGGATTCGGGGCAGCAATAGTATCAGCAATTGTATTAAACAAGATTTTAAAAGTAGATAGTAAAAGCTTTTTTATTATTGAAATGCCCAATTATAAACTGCCTTCTATTAAAAATATCTTTTTTGATGTTCTTGAAAAAACAAAAGCATTTGTATTAGGGGCGGGTAAAATAATTTTAGCACTTTCTATAGTGCTTTGGTTTTTAGCATCAAATGGAACTTCGAACTTTAAAAATGCTGAACAAATTGTTACGGCACAAGCCAAAGAAAACAATTGGTCTTCTGATAAATTGGAAGGCGAGATTTCAGCCTATAAATTAGAGAATTCCTATATCGGGGTGATGGGGAAAGTAATAGAACCAGCTATTCAGCCTTTAGGATATGATTGGAAAATAGGGATTGCCCTGATAAGTTCTTTTGCTGCTAGAGAGGTTTTTGTAGGAACTTTATCTACTATATACAGTGTGGGTAGTGATGATGAAGGAACAATAAAAGAACGTATGGGAGCAGAAATAAACCCAGCAACCAAAGAAAAACGATTTAATTTACCTGTAGGAATGTCTTTGTTAATGTTTTACGCATTTGCAATGCAATGTATGGGAACTTTAGCTATCGTAAAACGTGAAACCAAAACATGGAAATGGCCTCTTATTCAATTGTTTGGAATGGGAATTCTTGCCTATGTTTCTGCTTTTTTAGTATACACTCTTTTAAAATAAATAGATGTTTCAACAAGTAATCGTATATGTTTGTGTTGTTGCTGCAATTCTATATTTAAGCCGAAAGTTTTTATTTAAAAAGAAAAGCAATAAATGTGATGATAATTGCAATTGTCATTAGAGCTTTAGAGAAAAAAATATAGATTCTTTTACTTATAAGTCAGCTTTTTGAAGATCCCAAAATAGTACTTTTTTAGAGTGAAATCTTATAAATGTAGCAACCTTTTTAAGCCTGTTTGAGTATTTTTGTATGCAAATTCAGCGCGTATGGAAGACATGCTTTTTTATGATAGAATGCAGTTTGCATTTACCATTACTTTTCACTATTTATTTCCTCAATTAACAATGGGTTTGTCATTACTGATTGTTTATTTTAAATGGAAATTTTTAAGAACAGACAGTTTACAATACAACGAAGCCGCAAAATTTTGGATGAAAATATTTGCCATTAATTTTTCAATGGGGGTTGTTACAGGAATTCCTATGGAATTTCAATTTGGAACCAATTGGGCAAAATTTTCTGAATTAACAGGAGGGATTATTGGGCAAACATTAGCCATGGAAGGTATGTTTTCATTTTTCTTAGAGTCCTCTTTTTTGGGACTCTTTTTATTTGGAGAAAAGTTGCTAGGGCATAAATTACATTTCTTAACAGGGTTTTTAGTATTTCTAGGCTCTTGGTTAAGCGGTTGGTTTATTTTAGCAACCAATGCATGGATGCAGCACCCTGTTGGTTATGAGGTTTTAGAAAATGGACAATTTGTATTAACCAATTTTTCAAAATTATTTTCAAACCCTTGGTTGTTGCCAGCTTACTTACATAATCAAGGGGCATCATTGGTAACAGCTTCATTTGTAATGGCTTCAGTAGGGGCTTTTTATGTGCTGTCTAAAAAACATATTTCTTATGGAAGGTTGTTTCTTAAGACAGGAGTTGTTTTTGGTTTGATTTCAAGTGTTTTGGTGGCGTTTCCTACGGGAGATTTGAACGCTAAAAATGTAGCAAAATACCAACCAGCCTCTTTTGCAGCCATGGAAGGAATTTTTCATACAGAAGATGGAGGAGCCGAAATTGTTTTGATAGGGCAACCCAATATGAAAGAACAACGGTTGGATAATAAATTTGCAGTACCCAATGTATTAAGTTTTTTAACCTACCAAGATTGGGATGCAGAAGTGAAGGGGTTGAATGAATTTAAGAAAGAAGACTGGCCTACAAATGTTCCAGGACTTTATTATTCTTATCATATAATGGTGGGATTAGGAACATTGTTTATCGGATTGATGTTTTTAGCAGCTTTTCTTCTTTGGAAAAAACAATTGGTAAATGTAAAGTGGGTTTTGTGGATGTTACTGTTTGCAGTGCCCTTTCCATACATTGCTAATATTACAGGGTGGTACACTGCAGAATTAGGTCGTCAACCCTGGTTGGTTTATAATTTGTTAAGGACTACAGCAGGGGCTTCGCCAACGGTTTCTTCAGGAAATACATTGTTCACTCTTTTAGGGTTTGTAGGATTGTATTTATTGTTGGGGATGTTGTTTTTAACACTTGTAGGAAAATTAGTTTATAAAGGGCCAGCGGCTATTAAATCATAAATTATGGAGTTATTTTGGTACTGTGTATTGATAGGAATGTTAGCTGTTTATGTAGTTTTTGATGGCTATGATTTTGGAGCAGGGATCATTCATTTGTTTTTTGCGAAAAAAGAAGAAGATAAAAAACTAATTACAAAATCGATAGGTCCTTTTTGGGATGCCAATGAAGTTTGGTTAATTGCGGCAGGAGGTCTGTTGTTTTTTGCATTCCCAATACTATATTCGTCAGCTTTTAGTGGCTTTTATTTACCATTGATGCTAATTTTATGGTTGCTGATTTTTAGAGCTATCGGTTTGGAGTTTAGAGAGCAGGTACAGCACCCAATGTGGCATGCTATATGGGACAAGGCATTTGGGGTTTCAAGTTTTTTATTGGCGTTGTTTTTTGGATTGGCGTTAGGAAATGTAGTTAGGGGAGTGAACTTAGGAGGCGTTTCCGAAGGTGTTTCTACTTACGAAGCACATTATTTCTTTTTGCCTTTATGGAACAACTCTTTAGACCCTTTTGCAGAACGTTTAGGAGTAATTGATTGGTTTACATTGTTGTTAGGAATTATTTCAGTAGTTGCGCTGACTATCCATGGAGCTAATTGGATTGTGTTAAAAACAAATAGTAGTTTGAATGAACGATTAAAAACGGTAGTTTTTAGATTGACAATCGTGTTGTTTGTATTGTTACTCATTTCTGTTAGTACTTGGGGGATAGTTTCACCAAATTCATTTCACAACTTTTTAAACCATCCTATTTTGTTTATTTTTCCAGTGGTAATGTTGGTAGGAGTTGTAGGCTTGTTTAAAGTAAGGAACTACAAGAAAGATGGTATGGCATTTTTATGTTCTACACTTTTTTTATTAGGAGGTTTTATATCTACTGCGGTAGCTATTTTTCCAAACGTATTGCCATCTACCAATACCATAAATCCATCATTAACAATTTATAATACAAGCACGGCACCTTACGGTTTGTCTGTAGGGTATTATTGGTTTGGTTTGGGGATTTTACTTGTTGCTCTTTATTTTGTAATTCAGCATAGAGTTTTTAGAGGAAAGATGGATGAAATAGAGTATGGAGATCATTAATATTGTTGCTTTTGAATATAGAACTTGTTTTACAGAAACTAGAAGAACTTTCCGACCCTGAAAAAGTAGTTTTTAAGGCTAGTAAATACGGAATCCATGTAGAAAATTCTTTAGGGATTTACCATAAAGATTTAAAAATCTTAGCTAAAGAAATAGGAAAAGATACGGAATTAGGGGTTCAGTTATTTGATTCGAAAATTTATGAAGTACGTATTTTGTGCAGTAAAATATGCAAGCCTAAGGAAGTTACAGAAGAAATGATGGATACTTGGGTAGTGGCTTTTACTACTTGGGAAATTTGTGACTCTTTTTGTATGGAGCTTTTTAAATACCATCCATTGGCTATAGCAAAAGCCTTTGAGTGGAGTTTGTCTTCTGAAGAGTTTGTAAAAAGAGCAGGTTTGGTATTGATGGCAGTTTATGGTTTTGCAGATAAAAAAGCAGCCAATACGGTTTTTGAATCTTTTTTACCTGTTTTAATTCGAGAGTCGGAGGATGAACGAATTTATGTGAAAAAAGCAGTCAGTTGGGCTTTGCGTCAAATAGGAAAAAGAAATATTGATTTGAAGGAAAAATCAATTCAAGCAGCACAAGAAATTTTAAAAAAAGACTCGAAGGTAGCTCAATGGATTGCTAAAGACGTATTAAAAGAATTAAAAAGTACTGCTGTAAATATTTTAGATTACCCGAGGGATGTATATCGGAAGTAGTTTAAAAATTAGGTTTTTTTCGATTCGCCTTTTTTTGAGAGTTCACTTTTTTATTTTCCAATCGTTTTAAAACAGAAGCTTTTGAAGGTTTGGTTGCTTTTCGTTTTTTTTGAACTTTAATTCCATCTTTTAGAATTTTGAGAAAACGTTTGATAGCAAGCTCTTTGTTTTTATGCTGACTTCTACTTTCATCACATTGTATAATAAGTACTTTTTCTTTTGTTAGCCTTGAAGCTAAAGAAGTGTACAATAATTCTTTTTCGCTTTCAGAGAAGCCTATAGAATTCTTTAAATTAAATGTCAATTCAATTTTTGAAGAAACCTTGTTTACATGCTGTCCACCAGCACCACTACTTCGAATTCCTTTTAATGAAATTTCAGAAAGAATAATTTTAGTATTCATCAAAGCCCTTTTAAAAAAGAGGTGTCTTCTTCAAAAATAGTTCCAATAACAGCAATATCAGCACCATTGTCAAAAGCAGTTTGTATTGCTTCTTTAGAACGGAGTCCACCACCTACAATAATAGGAGTATTACAGTTTTTAGAAACCGCACGGATTATTTGAGGACTTACAGCTGTTTTGGCACCACTTCCAGCCTCTAAATAAATAAGTTGCTTTCCTTTGTATTCCCCTGCAAGGGCAGTGTTTTTTATAAATTCAACATCTTGTTGAGGTATTGGAAGTGTATTGGATACCTTTTGAGTAGCAGTGGTAGTGCCTCCATCAATTAAAATATAACCTGTAGGAATACATTCTGTTTTGTGCTTTTGTAAAAAGGGAACAGATTTTATGTGTTGATCTATCAAATATTCAGGGTTTCTTCCAGACAATAGAGATATAAATAATACAGCATCAATATTAGGAGTGAGCTGTGTATAGTCTCCAGGGAATAAAATTAACGGTAACTGTGTGTGCTTTTTAATCTCTTTTACACAAATATCTGTAACACCAGGAGCCACGGTACTACCTCCAATAAAAATAAGATTGGCTGGTGAATCGTTAATTTTTTGAATGCTATTTGCTATAGTGTCCAGTTGTAATTTATCTGGATCTAGGAGAACAGCTAGTGATTTTAGCCCATTCTTTTTCCTAGTAAGTATTTCGTTTAAAATAGATTTCATAGATTTTTAGTTTAGAGGCAGCGCATATACCAAGGTAAAGTCTTCTATAAAGTCGAATAAAATTTTATACGATTCATTCCAAGGCTCTTTTTTTATCCATCCTTTGGTTTCTCCATCTTGTAAAATAAAGGGTTCAATAGGTAAATGTTCAATAAACAATAAACCGCCTTTAGGATGTATTTTGAATAAACTTTCTTTAGCTCCCCATAATACAGTAAGTTGTTCTACTAAGCCTTCTTCTTTTAGGAAATCTTTTTCTGAACCTACAAATTTGTGAGCAATACGCTGTATTTTATCTCTATTTTTTTCAATATCAATACCTACTGTTTGGTTGCTAATAATAATGGTAGAAAAATGAAAAGAATGACTTATAGAAATATGTTTTTTATCATTTAAATGAGGTTTTCCATTAGGTGTGTAGAATAAATCAGCATCAGAATACCCTGCTTCTTTTAACAAATAACGTACACTTAAAAAACCTTTTTGATGCATTTCTGAGCGCATGTTTTTTAGGCGATTCAAACTATTCTCAGATAAAAATATATTTCCAAGGTCTTGTAAGGTTTCTGTAATTTTCCACACAAGTACTTTGGTATCTTTATTGACTATAATTGTTTTTAATAAAGGCATTTATATTCTCGAAGGTATTTTGTAATTTTGCATCCTAATTCACAAATATAAGAACAATGAGTTCAGAAACGTCAACATACGTAAAATATAAAGTAAAAGACATCGGTCTAGCAGATTGGGGTCGTAAAGAAATTCATTTAGCAGAAGCAGAAATGCCTGGATTAATGAGTTTAAGAGAAGAGTATAAAGGAGAAAAACCTTTGGCAGGTGCACGTATCGCTGGATGTTTGCATATGACTATTCAAACAGCTGTTTTAATCGAGACATTGGTTGATTTAGGGGCTGAAGTAACTTGGAGTTCATGTAATATTTTTTCTACACAAGATCAAGCTGCTGCTGCAATTGCTGCTGCAGGAATTTCTGTGTATGCCTGGAAAGGATTGAGTGAAGAAGAATTTGATTGGTGTATAGAGCAAACTCTATTCTTTGGAGAAGAAAAGAAGCCTTTGAATTTGATTTTAGATGATGGAGGTGATTTGACTAATATGGTATTAGACCGTTATCCAGAATTGGTTCCTGGAATTAAAGGACTTTCTGAAGAAACAACTACAGGTGTTCACCGTTTGTATGATAGAGTAAAGGCAGGTACTTTACCAATGCCAGCAATTAATGTAAATGACTCTGTAACAAAATCGAAATTTGATAACAAATACGGATGTAAAGAATCTGCAGTAGATGCTATTCGTAGAGCTACAGATGTAATGATGGCAGGAAAAGTTGCTGTAGTTGCAGGTTATGGAGATGTGGGTAAAGGTACGGCAGCTTCATTAGCTGGTGCTGGAGCTAGAGTGATTGTAACTGAAATTGATCCTATTTGTGCTTTACAAGCTGCAATGGACGGATATGAAGTTCGTAAAATGGACAATGCTATTTCTAGAGCAGATATTGTAATTACAACAACAGGAAATAAAGATATTATTGTAGGTCGTCATTTTGAAGCATTAAAAGACAAAGCAATTGTATGTAATATTGGTCATTTTGATAATGAAATTGATATGGCTTGGTTGAATGGAAATCATGGTGCTTCTAAAGTAGAAATTAAACCTCAAGTAGATCAATATACAATTGATGGAAAAGAGTTTTTAGTTTTAGCAGAAGGACGTTTGGTGAATTTAGGATGTGCAACAGGACACCCAAGTTTTGTAATGAGTAACTCATTTACAAACCAAACTTTGGCACAATTAGAATTGTGGTTAAATGGAGAGGCGTATAAAAATGATGTGTATATGTTACCAAAGCACTTAGATGAAAAAGTGGCACGTTTGCATTTGGCTAAAATTGGCGTTGAATTAGATGAATTGAGTCAAGAGCAAGCTGATTATATTGATGTGAAACCAGAAGGACCTTATAAGCCTGAGTATTACAGATACTAAACTATTTTAGTGCGTATTTAAGCATAAAATAATTTCATAAAAAAAACCTAATAGAATTTTCTATTAGGTTTTTTATTTTGTGAAAAACTGAGGTTAAATACTTATTTCTTCAAAGAAGTTGTGTAAAAATTTATCTATTTTTTTCTTTAAATCATTAATGTTTGTGTTTTCTTTTCTAAAAACAGTAATGTTTTCTGGAACCCTATTTCTACTAACACTTTTTTGAACTTCAACGATTCTAACACCATCAATTTGTTCAATAAGCATTTGTAAATCATTATCTAATGAAATATCGCTCAGGTAAATTTTTATTGTTTGTTCTTTGGGTGAATTCCTTATTTCGCTTCTAAAAGGTAACATAGGTAATGGTTTTGAGTGAGACATCATTTTAAGCATTAAAGCTATCTTTCTAATATAAGATTTTTTAGTGAGAAAAGCAAGTTGTTTTTAATGTAGCCAGCCTTCTCTATCTAAGCTTCGGTATTGAATGGCTTCGGAAATATGATGTGATAAAATATTTTCCTGAGCGTCCAAATCGGCAATAGTTCTACTAACCTTTAAAATACGATCGTAAGCACGGGCAGATAAATTAAGTCGCTCCATAGCAGATTTTAATAGATCTTTAGATTGTTTGTCGAGTTTGCAAAATTTGCGAATATGTTTTACGTTCATTTGGGCGTTGTAATGTAGGTTGTTTATGTTTTTGAAACGTATAGATTGTTTTTCTCTGGCTTTGGTAACACGTTTTCTAATAACAATGCTAGATTCTTCTTTTTGTTCTTCTGAGAGCTTTTCAAAAGGAACAGGAGTAACTTCAATATGTATGTCTATTCTGTCTAGAAGAGGACCTGAAATTTTACTTAAATAGCGTTGCATTTCTTGTGGGCTAGAGCTAGCTGGATTATTGGGGTCAATAAAAAAACCACTAGGACTAGGATTCATGCTGGCAACGAGCATAAAACTACTGGGATAGGTTATTGTAAATTTTGCTCTAGAGATGGTAACTTCTCTGTCCTCTAAAGGTTGTCTCATTACTTCTAGTACAGTTCTTTTAAATTCAGGAAGTTCATCGAGAAAAAGTACACCATTGTGAGACATAGAAATTTCTCCAGGTTGTGGATATTGACCTCCTCCAACAAGTGCAACATCGGAAATGGTGTGATGAGGAGCTCTAAAAGGTCTTTCTACCATAAGTCCAAAATTGGCTTTTGTTTTACCTGTAACAGAGTGTATTTTGGTAGTTTCTAAAGCTTCTTCTAGAGTCATAGGAGGCAGAATAGTAGGCAATCTTTTAGCGAGCATCGTTTTTCCAGAACCAGGAGGGCCTATTAAAATAATATTGTGTCCACCAGCTGCAGCAATTTCCATACAGCGTTTTATAGATTCTTGTCCTTTTACATCGGCAAAATCAAATTCAGGGTTCTCGAGTGTTTCTTGAAATTGTTTTTCAATATCAATAGAGGTCTTTTCGAGTGTTGAAACTTCATCAAAAAAAGCAATGGCTTCTTTTATATTGTTAATTCCAAATACATCAAGATCTTTTACTATTGCGGCTTCTTTGGCATTTTGTTTAGGAAGAATGAATCCTTTAAAACCTTCTTCTTTGGCTTTTATAGCAATGGGTAAAGCTCCTTTTATGGGTTGTAGGCTACCGTCTAATGATAGTTCTCCCATAATAATGTAATCACCAATTTTTGTGGCTTTAATTTGGCTTGAGGCAGCTAAAATACCAATAGCTAAAGTAAGGTCGTACGCAGAACCTTCTTTTCGTAAATCAGCAGGAGCCATGTTTAGGGTAATTTTTTTTCCTGGAAGTTTGTATCCTGTGTTGTTTAAAGCAGCTGATATTCTATAACTACTTTCTCTTACTGCATTGTCAGGAAGTCCAACAAGATGGTATCCTATTCCTTTGTCAATATTTACTTCAACGGTAATAGTGGTGGCTTCAATGCCAAAAACGGCAGAACCATAGACTTTTGTAAGCATAGCATGTTTTTCTTTTAAATATAAAGAAAAATAGTTTAGATGCTAAGAGAGGGGTAAAATGTAGAAACCTCCAAAAAAAGAAAAGATATTTTGGAGGTTTTATGGATTGGGGTAGGTGCAATTATAGGTTGTTAAATAGCAATTTTGCTAAATTGTTTTTTGGAACCTTCGCAAACATTGCAGGTATAATTCTCAGGCAATTCTTCAAATGGAGTATTGGGAGCAATGTTGGCTTTTTCATCTCCATAAGTGCTGTCGTATATAGTCATGCATTCAGAACATTGGTGTACTTCAGATAATACAGGAGTTGTTTTGTCAGATGTTTTGTTGTTTTCTTTATCAGTTGTTTCTCCTAATTGATCGAAATACATTTGACTCAATTCCATTAACAGTCCAGGAAGTTCTATTTTATCAATGTCTTGTGCGTATACAATGTATTCTTGTGAGTTAGGGTCAAAGTTTTTAGAATACAACACGTTGAAGGTTGGTCTAACTTGGAAATTTTTTACGATATCAGGTGTTTTGTTTTTTTCCACCATGGCTGTTGTAAAATACGACTTGTCTTCTCCATGATTGCTAATTCCAAAGGTCATTCCGTAAGTACTGATATCATTTTGATCAAAGCTTTTAACGATAAATTCTTTTAAATTTAAAGCGTCTTTATCATTTACAGGAATGTGCCAGTTCAATTCTAAGGAAGAGTGTCTTACATTGATTCCTTTTTTACCTAAGAACTTTTCTAATGTAAGTTTGTCTTCTTTGTAGATTCCTTTTACGATGAAAGATTTCCAAGGTGTAATACATATTTTACCTACTTTATGGTTTAGGCAAAAATCAGAAAACTCTTTTAGAAAGCTAATGTCGTAATGATTGTTTCTCCAGTACAATCCTAGCCAGTATCTATTAAGACCTATTTTGTTCATTCCTTCGTAATAAGGAAAAGGTTCATAGTCTATTTGTAATTCTTTCTCAATAGTTCTATTGTTAGTTTCAATATTTGCATTGATTAGATCAAATAATTCTTCAACATCATCGGCATCTGTGTAAATCTCCTCTATTTCTTTGGAAATCTTAGCAATGTCATAACTAAAAATAAGAACAGGATAATAAACGGGTTTGTCCCAATGTGGAAGTTTTAAATTTAGATACCAGTAATCTTCATGTTCAGATGCAATAAAGTTTAGTTCTCCACTAAATAGAGGAACTAATTGTTGTTTAGGATCTGTTATGTTGATTTTTAATTTTGGGTTGTATCTAAAGTTTTCTAAGATGTATAAGTATTTTACACCATTTAGCCAGCCTGTGTTTTTAAATATATCAGCAGAAACATAAGAACAAACAATATTTTGATGTGAGTGTTCTGTAACAATATCTATTGCTAGATCTGAAAATTGTTTTAAAATATCTCTATTACTTTCTTGAAAAGGAAGTATAATATCTTGTCTAGATCCAAAAAATATGCTGTCTAATCCGAGAGCTTCCGCTAAACGAATAACTTGCTTTAATTCGCCAGGAGATAGAACACCTCCTTTTATAAAAATACGTTGTAAGTTGTTAACCATGTTACTAGTTTTTTATTGAGTTAGACCAATTCTTTTTTTGAGTGTTCTTTTAAAATGTCTCTTACTTCTGGTTTGCAGCTTCCGCACCCTAGTCCTGCTCCTGTTGATTTACAAAGGGCTGTAAAATCTTTACATCCTCCGTCAATAGCTTCTGTTAAATTACCTTCACCTACTTGACTGCATGAGCAAATTAATTTTCCTAGTACGGGCGTTGTGTTGCTTTGTCCTCTTAAAAGCTCATTTCTTTTGTCTGATAATTCGGTTTTATCTTCTATCAAACTTTTGAATTCTGCAAATTCACTTTTGTCACCCATCATTACAGCTCCTACCAAACGATCATCTTTTACAATACATTTTTTGTAAAAACGTTTGCTTACATCCATGAGTAATATTTCTTCGTAAGAAGGGTCGTTTTCTGGGAATTCAATATTTCCAATACTGCATAAGTCTAAGTCTTCAAATTTTAAAATATTCATTAAAACAGAGCCTTTGTAATGACTGTTAAGGTCTCCTAAAATAAACTTAGCGGCAATATCTGCTTGTTGTTCTGCGGCAGAGGTAATACCAAAAAGGTTGTTTTTAAATTCTGCAATTTCTCCCATGGCAAAAATATCAGGGTCGCTGGTTTGTAAGTATTCGTTTACAACAACTCCTCTTTGAGAGGTTAGTTTGGCAGATCTGGCCAGTTCAATATTAGGAATGGTACCAATAGCATATACAATGGCATTTGCAGTAATGGTTTTCCCTGTTTTTAAATTAATTGACAAACTGTTAATTTCATCGTCTTCAAAAACAGTATTTACTTCATTATCAAAATAAACTTGAATTCCTCTTTCTTGAACATCTTGTGCTAAAAGTCTACTTGCTACATGGTCTAGTTGACGTTCCATTAAACGAGAGGCTCTTTGTACAAGTGTAATATTTACGTTTCTTTTGTTTAATGCTGCGGCAAGTTCGAGTCCTAGTAATCCTCCACCAACAATTACTACATGTTGTTCTTCATGTGGAAGCCCTGTTTGTTCAAGGTAGTTTTTAAGTGCATCAGCATCTCCTTTGTTTCTCATGGTAAACCTTCCTGGAAGGTCTAATTGCGCATCTTTAGGTATAAAAGCTCTACTACCTGTAGCCATAATAACAAGGTCGTAACTATGTGTTTCTCCGTTGTTATCAGTTACGAGTTTGTTTTCTCTATCAATATTTGTGATATAAGTATTGGCGTGTAGTGTGACTTTTAACTTGTCTAATTCTCCTTTTTTAATTTTTTGAAGTTGTTCCCATGTCAGTTCTTCGCTAACATATTCAGGAAGTAAAACTCTGTTGTAGAAAGGAGTTTCTTCTTTAGAGAATACGTCTATTTCGTCTATTTCATTGTTTTCTCGGTAGGTTTGTACAAAGCGGTATGCTGCTGCACCTCCACCGATAACACAAATTTTTTGTTTTTCTTTTTGGTACTTTATAACTTCAACAGCTGCGTATTTGAAATCAGGTTCTTTAGATGTAGGATCTATTAAATTATTGGTAAGGTTGTTTGCTCTACCATAATCACTGTTCATGATTTTTCCAAAATGCATTGGCATAAAAACGGCTCCAGCGGTAATATCATAGGTTACTTTAACGGTAACTCTAGCTTCTCCTCTTTTGTTTTTAACAACAACAATATCTCCATCTTTTAGATTTCTCTTAAAAGCGTCTACCCCATTCATTTCTATATAAGGTCCTTCAATATGTGTAAGCAATCGTTGAACTTTTCCTGTTTTAGTTCTTGTATGCCATTGATCTCTAATTCTACCTGTGTTTAATACAAGCGGGAAATCAGTTGAGGTTTTTTCTGATTGGTTTTCGGTATGTGTAGGTGTATTAAAGGATGCTTTTCCGTTGTTTGTGTCAAACTTATGATCTGTGTATAATCTTGTTGTTCCCGTGTGTTTAGAGTTTGGAACTGGCCATTGCATGGTTCCTTCATTGATTAATCTTTCATGAGAAAGTCCAGAAACATCAATTTTTGTTCCTTTGGTTAGTAAGCAATGTTCGTCATAAACTTCACTTACATTTTTATAATTGAAACCAGGGAAATCCATTTTTTGAGCAAATTTCCAAAGTATTTCTGCGTCAGGTAAAGCTTCTCCAGGAGCTTCAATTCCTTTGGGAAGGTAACTAACTCTTCTTTCAGAGTTGGTCATGGTTCCTTCTTTTTCAAGCCACCCAGCAGCAGGTAATACCAAATCGGCAAAAGCTACTGTTTCTGATTTATGAGAAATATCTTGTACTACTACAAAGTTTGCTTTTTTTAATGCTCGTTCTATTTTGTTAGAATCGGGTAAACTAACTACTGGATTGGTACAAATAATCCATATTGCTTTTAGTTTTCCGCTATCTAGAGCATCAAACATTTCGGTAGCTGTTAATCCTGGTTTGGGAGCTATTTCATTAGAACCCCAAAAATTAGTAACTTCCTCTCTATCTTTTGGATCGGCAAGGTTTTTATGAGCAGCTAATAAATTAGCCATTCCTCCAACTTCTCTACCTCCCATGGCATTTGGTTGCCCTGTTAAAGAGAAAGGACCAGATCCAGGTTTTCCAATATGTCCTGTTAGTAGTGATATGTTTAATAAAGAAACATTTTTATCTACACCAATTACACTTTGATTCAATCCCATAGTCCACATGCTAATAAAGCCTTTTGCGTTTCCTATGTATTGTGCCGCTAATTTAATATCGGCAACTTTAATACCACATATTTTGGCGGCTTGACTTAAGCTTGTTTTATTAACTTCTCTTTTAAGGGCTTCGTAATTATTGGTACTTTCTTTAATGAACTTAGTGTCAACTCTGTTTTTATCAATTAGTCTT
Source organism: Flavicella sp. (assembly GCA_965243265.1). Lineage (GTDB taxonomy): Bacteria > Bacteroidota > Bacteroidia > Flavobacteriales > Flavobacteriaceae > Flavicella. Next base: position 55,185 of record CBDEUL010000005.1, on the reverse strand, counting down.
TTGGCTATAGCGTTATTTAACACAACGTCTGTACCAGGTATAATTTGTAAGTGTAAATCTGCGATGGCACAAGTTTGTGTTTTTCTAGGATCAACAACTATAATTTTTGTATTAGGGTTGTCTTCTTTATGTTTTTCAAGTCTTCTGAATAGAATTGGATGACACCAAGCAGGGTTTGCTCCTGTAATTAAAAAAGTGTCAGCCAATTCAATGTCTTCATAAGCAATGGGAACATTGTCGTCTCCAATGGTTTTTTTGTAACCAACAACAGCAGAGCTCATACAAAGTCTAGAATTGGTGTCTATATTATTTGTTCCTATAAACCCTTTCGTTAGTTTGTTTACTAAGTAATACTCTTCAGTAAGGCACTGTCCAGATACATAAAATCCAACACTGTCTGGTCCGTGTTTTTTGATAATACTTTTAAATACAGCAGCAGCTCTGTCTAGAGCAGTGTCCCAAGAAACCTTTTTCATGGGATGGTTTTTACTCCATCTCATTTCTGGGTGTAGTATTCTGTCTGAGGTGTCTTGTGCTACGTAGTGTAAATTCATTCCTTTTGAACAAAGCATTCCTTTGTTTGTTGGATGATTGGGATCACCTTTAACTTTTAGAGATCCATTGTGGTCCTTTTCAGCGATAATACCACAACCTACTCCGCAATATGAGCAAGTTGTTTTGTAAGACTTTGATGTTGACATAAGTATAATATTTGTCAGATTAATACTTTTAAAAGGGATGCTTAAAATTAGGCATCTTTATGATTAAAAGCATGTGTTATTATGACTTCTGTCGCAAAGTTAATAAATTACGTACAAATACGTAGGTTTATACGTAATTATTTTTGTTTTAAGAGGTGTTTTGTAGGAATAAGTATTTTTATGCAGGTAAAATTAAGAAAAACCTAATTCTTTAGCTTTAGAAGATAATTCTATTAAGTTTTTAACGTTTAATTTTTTCATCAAATTAAAACGATGTGTTTCAATAGTTCTTTTGCTTTTTCCAAGTTTTTCAGAAATTTCAGTATTTGTCATCCCTGTTAAAATAAAGGATAAAATTTCAATTTCCTTTTTTGTTAATCCGTGGGTGTTTTTGTTAACTTGTTGAGGTTCTGTTTTTTCAGTTTTATTTTGTAGGTAGTTAGATACAATTACATTTGAAATGTCACCACTAAAGTATTTACCTCCTTTATATACTGTATTTATTGCTTTTAAAAACTCAGGGCGCCCAGTATCTTTTAATAGGTATCCACTGGCTCCGGCTTTTATAGATTTTAAAATGTATTCTTCAGAATCGTGCATTGATAGTACAATAGACTTGGTGTCTGGCGCGTAGTTTTTAAGTAGTCCAGCAGCTTCGATGCCGTCCATTACAGGCATTCTTACATCGATGATTAATAAATCTGGTTGCGTTCTTTGAGCCAACTCAAGTGCTTCTTTTCCATTAGATGCTTCTCCAATAACATGAATGCTAGGTTCTTCTTCGAGCAAAGATTTTATACCATTTCTTACGAGTAAGTGGTCGTCAGCCAGTACGATGTTGATAGAGTCTTTCAATACTAGAGTTTTTAATTTTGTACAAATATAAAGGAACTTCTGTGTATTTTAAAATTTTGTACGTATGAATTTAAGTATTCAGACTTAGTTTTTATTATGAAAAATATCTTTTAGATGTTTGGTGCTTTTGCCATGTTTTGTCTTATTTTTAATCTAGAATACATTTTTGGGGTACATTCTCCGAAGCATATTTAATGGGTTTTTCTTTGTTTCGCCTGTGTTTTCTCAAGACTGTTTCTGTGTGATGTTTGTTTTTTTTCTGTAAAATTTTATTAAACTAAGTATTTTTTAAGTATAATTACGTAGTTTTGTAGACCTAATTAAAAGAATATATAAAATGGGAAATACATTGAGTTTAAGAAATGCTAATAAAGTGCTTTTTATGAACACTTTTGCTTTTACAATTTGTTTTGCGGTTTGGTTGATTAATGCGGTTTTGGTTACTTTTTTAGTGGATAATCAGGTTTATAATTGGACTTCAATTGAAATAGGTTGGCTTATAGGTATTCCTATTTTAACAGGTGCGGTGTTTAGGTTGCCTGCTGGTATTTTGACGGATAAGTTTGGAGGAAAGCCTGTTTTTACGAGTTTGTTATTGTTGTGTGCTTTGCCTTTGGTGGCTTTGTCTTATGTAGATAGTTTTTGGGGATATGCGTTTTGTAGTTTAGGGTTTGGAATGGCAGGAGCTAGTTTTGCTGTTGGGATTGCGTATACGTCTGTTTGGTTTCCTAAAGAAAAACAAGGAACGGCATTGGGTGTTTTTGGAGCTGGTAATGCAGGTGCTGCAATTACTACTTTGGTTGGGCCTAAGTTGTTGTATTTTTTAACCGATGGAAAAACAAATTTAGAGGGCTGGAGAGTGATGCCTAGGATTTATGCGCTGGTATTGGTAGTGGTGGCTGTTTTATTTTTCTTTTTAACAGAAAATAAAAAAACAGAAGCAGCTCAAAAGACTTTAAAAGGGCAATTGGCTCCTCTTAGAAATGTTAGAGTTTGGAGGTTTGGGCTGTATTATTTTTTAGTATTTGGTTGTTTTGTGGCTTTTGCAGGTTGGTTAGTTCCTTATTATACAAACGTATATCGTTTAGATTTGGTTACTGCTGGAATTTTAGCTTCTTGTTTTTCATTGCCATCAGGATTGATAAGAGCAGTTGGGGGGTGGATGTCTGATAAATGGGGTGCGAGAAAAGTTATGTATTGGGTTTTAGGAGCAACTGTGGTTGTGAGTATTATGCTTGTAATTCCTAGAATGGATATATATGCAGATGGTAAAGGGGTGATGGCTAAAAAGGCAGGTGTTGTTACAGAGGTTACAGATAGTTATGTAAAGGTTGGAAGTCAAGTATATACAATGGAACAAAAGGATGCTGCTTTTGAAAATGCTAAAGAAGAGTTTCATTTGCTACCTGTAAAGGAGGTGTGGCAAGAGGCTAATGTTAGGGTTGGAGATCAAATTCAGAAAAAACAATTGATAATTAAAGGGAGTACTCATATTTATTTTCAAGCAAATTTGTGGGTTTTTGCAATTTTATCAGTGTTAATTGGTTCTATTTGGGGAATTGGAAAGGCAGCTGTTTATAAACATATTCCTGATTATTTTCCGAGTGAAGTAGGAGTTGTAGGAGGTATGGTAGGTGTTCTTGGTGGATTAGGAGGATTTGTTTGTCCTATTTTGTTTGGATACTTGTTAAAAGGGACTGGATTGTGGTCTAGTAGTTGGTTGTTGATGTTCTTTTTAGGGCTTATTTGTTTGGGGTGGATGCATAATGTAATTCAAAATATGATGAATAAGGAGGCTCCTAAGTCAGCAAACAAGTTTGAAAATTCATAAAAACAAAATACATTTTATGTTTTGCCGAGGTAGTTTTTATCTCGGCTTTTTTTTGTCAGGTTTCTAAGAAGGGCTTTTTGTTATTGGAGCAATCTTTTAGAGGGTATGTTGTATTTTTGAATAAAAAACAATGGAGAAAATACCAGCAGTTATTGTAGAAGATTTTAAAAATAATGATTTAGATCTTTTTGAAAAGTATAAGGGAAAATCTTTGTTATTGTTGATTTATAACAACCAGTGTTTAGGGTGTACAGGAAGAGCGATTCCTTTGGCCTATGAATTTCAACAAGAATTTAAGGGTATTGAGGTAGTAGGTGTGCATACACATTTTACTGATAGAAAGATAACGGAAGCTGATGTGAAAAGTATTTTTACAACGGGTGAGCTGCCGTTTTCAATTTATTTGGATAAAGGGCGTACAGTGTATGATGCTTTTAATTCTGAAGGGACTCCGCAATGGGTTTTGTTGACGAAAGACAGGAAAGTGTTTAGGAGTATTTTTGGATCTCAAACGAATGCGCATAACAGGTTGTTGTATGCACTTGAGAGTTTGGTTGATTTTTAAGATATAAAAAAAACTGCCCGAGAAGGGCAGTTTGATAAAAGTAAGAATATAACTAAGTTATTAGTTTAAAAACTTAGGTTTGATAGTAATCATTGCCCAAGCCCAGTTTTGAAGATCTTGTGGAGCAGTTACTCCTTTTAATTCTTCCATTCCTTCACCGGCAAACATTTGAGAGTATCCTGCATGTAATTGAACTTCTGGTTTTAGTTTGTAAGAGTATACAAGGTCTAATTCTGTACCTAAATAGTTTTCACCACTTGGTAAATCTGTATTAGAGGTGAAGTATAAGGCGCTAGCATATATTGCAGACTTTGGGTTGATTGCGTATTTAGCATTTATGTGGAAATCATTTAAGCCAACAGAATAGGCGTGGTTTCCAACATAAAAGTAATCCATGTAACCGTTAAATTTGTGGTTTGTACCGTATACAGGAAAGAAAGCTTCTGTTTCTGTAGTTGAAGAGTCATCACCACTAATTAATTCAAGACCAGCTCCTAATGTTACTTTTTCTCCTACAGGAAGTTTAGCGTCAGCACCTAATAAATATGCAGATTTAACTCCAACCCCTGAAGGTGTTTGTCCTGTTTGTCCGTAAAGGTTCGCTGCTATTGCAACTTTTCCTAATTTGGTTTTTAAATGTGTTCCAAAAGTTTGTAGGTCATAAGTTCCGTTTCCAGCAGTCCCTTCGAATTTTTGAAATCCGTTGTTTAAAAATAATACACTTGCTTCTAAGTTGTTCCATTTTTTGTTAGCCCAAACATATTGCATTGTTTTGTAGCTAAAAAAACCAGTAGTGTTATATGTGTTGCCAGTGTTTACAAAACCACTAGGGTTGCTGTAGTCTTGATTGTATGCCAATCCAATGTCAAATGTAATTGCGTCAGATTTATGTTTGAAAAGCAAGGCATCGTGTGTTCTTGCTTGTTGAGCCCAACCAACAGCTCCTAATATTCTCTGATCGTCGTAAGATACCATTTGGCGTCCTAGTTTAGCGGCGTATGTTTCTCCCAATTCAATATTTGCCCAAGCTTCAAAAATGGATAATGAATTGTTGGCGTCGGCTTGTAATAGTTGTCTGTTTTCTCCAAAAACAAAAACATCCTGTAGGCTTAAGTAAGTAGTAAATCCTTCTCCTTTGTATTTAGCATTTAAACGAACTCTTGTTGATGTACCTATACCAACTTCTTGAGCTTCTGTTTTTAAGTCTCCAAAACCGTTTCTGTATTCTGTTCTGGGTCTAAATTCTCCGTCTAAGCTAAATTGAGCCGTAATACTAGATGTGACTAGTAGTAAAAAGGCGATTAATGTAAATTTAGTTTTCATTGTTTTTAATTTTAAGAAATTATTATGTAGTATTTATTTTAAATTTTACTATGGCAAATCTATGGGTTTCTTAATGTGTAAAATATGATTTATGGCAGGTTTTAAGCTCTTTTTTTGTTCGTGTAATTATACCTTTTTAGTTAGTAGAGGTTTTTATTTTCTTTGATATAGAGTGTGTTTGGAAATTTCTTGCTTAAGGATCTTAAGGTTTTTAATTCCTAATTTTCTACCTTTTGTATTGATGAGGTTTTGTTTTTTTAAAGTTGATAAGATGCGAATTACTTGTTCTTCTGTGGTTCCAGAATATTCGGCATATTCTTTTCTACTTAAAGATAAGTTGAAGAGTCCGTCTGTAGAGCCAAATTTGTTGTCAAGATATAATAGAGAGTCAATTATTCTTTCTTTAACAGACATTTGAGCAAGCTTTCGAACACGTGTTTCGCTTTTGCTTAGTTCATCAGCATAAAAAAGCATAAAATCAAAAGTTAATTCAGGTATACTGAGTAGTATTTCTTTTAAAGCATCTTTAGAAAAATAGCATAGCGTGGAGTCTTCAAGGGTTTGTGCGGATATGGAGTAATATGTAGAAGATCCAAATCCACCACGATGTCCAATAATATCGCTATCTTTAGCAAAACGAACAATTTGTTCTTTTTCGTCAGCTCCTGTTTTAACAACTTTTACTTTTCCTTGATAGGTGAAAAATAATCCATGTGCAGGAGTGCCCTCTATGATAAATTGTTGTGATTTTTTATATTTAATAGTGTGTTTTTTCTGTAGAAAATCTTCTATTTTTTTATTCAAACTATGTTGCTTGATTAAGCAGTTAGAGTTTTTACATTGTGTGCAGTTAGCCATTTGTTTTATGGTTTAGTGTTCTACAAATTTATAGAGATTTTGGTTTGAAAAATATGATTAAAATGAGAGAAAATATTTTTTTTACCATGTGCAAAACTGTTTTTTCATAGTTTTTAAAAACCAAAAGACATCCTTGATGTATCAAGGAGTCTTTTGGTTTTTGTTTTTTTTTTGATTAAGCTGCTTTGGCAAGAGCTTCTAATCTTTTTTGTTCGTCTATTGCAGATTTTTCATCTTTAGCAGAGAATTTGATACCAAATCCAAGTAGTCCAATTGCGAGTACGACAAATCCGAAGTATAAAAAGCAATCTTGTAAAGGAGATCCACTTCTTAATAAGAATTGAGCATAACAAACAGCTCCAACATTACCACCTGCACCTACAATACCAGCAACGGCTCCTAGTGCTTTTTTGTTGATAAACGGTACTACCGAATAAGTGGCTCCTTCTGCCATTTGAACAAATAGAGAAAAAAGTATCATGGTTGCAACAGCTATTGGTAATGCATCTACTCTAGAAAATAGAATTAGAGCAAATCCTTCAAGAATCATAACAACTACGAGCCATTTTACACGTCCTTGTAATCCTGATTTTTTTGAGAATTTATCACCTAGCCAACCTCCTGTAGATCTAGCAAATAAATTCATTAATCCAAAAAGTGAAGCTATAATTCCTGCTGTAGTTTCTGGTAAAGAGAATCTTGTTTGGTAATAAGTTGCGGCTCTACCATTTACAAATAATTCCATTCCAAAACATCCTGCATACATGGCGAATAAAATCCAAACTCTTTTATCTTTTACCGCAGACATAAACAAACTAGATTCTCCTTTGGCAGCTTGAGGTCTTTCTTCAGGAAGGTCTTCATAGTTTCCTTTTGGGCAGTCTGTAGTGTATTTCCAGTATAAGTAAGCAACAACTAACATAATAATGGCAGGAACAAACATTGCAGGTCTCCATTTGGATAATTCTGATTCTGCAAACCCAAAAGCTAACATTGCCGCTGCTATTAGGGGCATTACGGCTTGTGTTACTCCTCCTCCTAAATTACCCCATCCTGCTGTAGTGGCATTTGCTATTCCAACAACGTTTGGTGCAAACATAACAGAGGTGTGGTATTGTGTTATTACAAAGGCAGCTCCAATTACGCCAATAGCCATTCTTGAAACTAGATAGGTTTCCCATGTGTTTGCGAAAGCGGAACCTGCAACGGCAAAGGCTCCAAAGATTAATAAGTATAGGTAGCTTTTTCTGGGTCCAATTTTGTCGCAGTAATTTCCGACAAATAGTCGTGCAAAAATTGTAACTCCAACAGAGGCTATAAAAGCTGTAATTTTTTGGGCCTTGGTAAGATCTAGGTCGGGTCCTATGGTTGAATTCATTAGTGGTGCATGGGCAAACCACCCAAAGAAACAGAGGAAAAAAGCGATCCAGCTCAAATGAAAAGTTCTCATTTGTACAGATTTGAAATCTAGTAGGTTAATTTTGGTTGCTTTTTCGTTGTTTAGATGTGTTGCTTTCATAAAATTGTTTTTAAAAATTCTTGAAGCAAAGGTATGTGGGCTCTAATTATTGAAATATGGTGGGATGATTCTTAAAAATAAATTTTAATACAATTTAAAACCTGTTAAAAAACATGTTTTTATTTTAAGAATCTGTTTTTTAGTGTGTTATTTTTTTATAAATGAAGGTTTGTGTGGTTTTTGTAAAGATTTTTTCAAGTTTTGTTTTATGAAAATGTAGGTGTAAATAGATTAACTGTCTAAGAAATAATTGTGTTCAGAAATTTCTTTTTTTAATAGGTCTATGTTTGTGATACCTAGTTTTTTTCCTTTAGATTTTAATAGATTTTCTTTTTTTAGACTAGAAATTATTCTTATAACTTGCTCTTCTGTAGTTCCTGCAAAATCAGCAAAGTCTTTTCTTGCAAGTAATATATTAAAGAAGCCATCTTCTGTTTGTCCAAATTTTCTGTTGATATATAAAAAGGAGTCTATTACTTTTTCTCGTACAGTCATTTGTGCAAATTTCCTAACTTTTGTTTCTGATCGATTTAGTTCTTCAGCATAAAACATCATCAGATCAAAGGTGAGGTTGGGTATTTCGTGTAGCATTTTTAATAAAATATCATTGGTAAAATTGCATAAATGTGTTTCTTTTATGGCCAAAGCTCCAATAGGATAATGTTTGCTTTGTCCAAAACCCCTGTGTCCTATAATCTCTCCATCATGAGCAAATCTAACAATCTGTTCTCTACCATAAATTCCTGTTTTAACAACTTTTACTTGTCCTTTTCTTATAAAGAATAAGCCATGAGCAGGTGCACCTTCCATAATAAATTGTTGTGATTTTTTACACTTGATATTATGTTTTTCTCCTAAGTATTTTTGTATATCAGGATTCTTAATGTTCTTTTTTATAAAACAATTGATGTTTTTACATGAGATACAGTCTGACATAATATTTTGTTTAAAGTGAATAATAATAAGGTTGCAAAATTAAGTATATTTTATGTGTGATACGTATTAATACTTAATAAAAATGAATGTATTTGGTTTTAAATATTGTTTTTAAGGTTTTTGTTTCTAGTTGTTAAGTTGAGGTAAATCTGCGTTTTGTTATGTTTTTAAATGGTTTTTGTTGGGTTTGTTGTCAATTTATCTTTTTTTAGCTGTTTTTTTTAAGTGTTTTTGAAATATTGTCCATCAGGTAATTAAAACTAAGTATAATTACGTATTTTAAAGTGTTTTTACGTAATTTTGTAGACGTAATATTTAAATACGAAGAGTATGAAAACAATTTTAGTTATAGGAAATGGAATGGTAGGTTATAAGTTTTGTGAAAAATTTGTAGCAAAAGCACCGAGTTCTCAATATAAACTGATTGTATTTGGTGAAGAGCCTAGGCCAGCATATGATAGAGTTCATTTAAGTGAATATTTTGCAGATCAAGACTCTGAACGTTTAAGTATGGCTCCGAGATCTTGGTATGAAGAAAATGGAATAGAATTAATTACAAATGAACGTGTAACAGATATCCATAGGGCTAGTAAAACTATTACTACTATTAGTGATAAAGAATATACGTATGATTATATTGTTTTAGCAACAGGTTCATCAGCTTTTGTTCCTCCAATTCCAGGAGTAGAAAAGGAGGGTGTTTTTGTATATAGAACAATTGAAGATCTAGATGCCACAATGGCTTATGTTGATGAGATTAAGAAACAGAAGCCTGATGGTAAGGCTGCGATTTTAGGAGGGGGGCTTTTAGGTTTAGAAGCAGGAAAAGCTATTATTGATATGGGGCTTGATGTTTCAGTTGTTGAATTTGCTCCACGATTGATGCCAAGGCAGTTGGATAATGAGGCAAGTAAAGTTCTTCAAGGGAAACTGGAAGATTTAGGAATTGATATTCTTTTAAATAAAGGGACACAAAATATTGAAGGAGATGGAGCTATTACAGGAATGAAATTTTCTAAAGATGAAATTTTACCTGTAGATATGTTGTTGGTTTCAGCGGGTATTCGTCCAAGAGATGAACTGGCAAAAACATGTGGTTTAGATGTAGGAACTAGAGGAGGTATTTTGGTAACAAACGATATGAAAACCTCTGATGAAAATATTTATGCTATTGGAGAATGTGCTCTGTTAAACCAAATGATTTATGGTTTGGTAGCTCCTGGTTATGATATGGCAGGTGTAGCAGTAGATCAAATTTTAGGAGAAAATACTTCTTCAATGCCCATATCGATTGATATGTCTACCAAATTAAAATTAAGTGGAATTGATGTTGCTAGTTTTGGAGATGCTTTAAATGAAAGTAAAGAAGGAATTAGTATTGTATATGAGAACAAGTTTCAAGGAATTTATAAGACTATAAATGTATCTAAAGATGGTAAATCTTTATTAGGAGGTATATTGGTTGGTGATGCTAGTGATTACAATATGCTACATCAAATATTTTTAAACGGATTGCCTATTCCCGAGAATCCAGAAGATTTGATTTTAGGTTCTCGAGGAGGAGAAGGAGCTTCTATGGGGTCGGTATTAGATTTACCAGATACAGCAGTAGTTTGTTCTTGTGAAGCAGTTACAAAAGGAGATGTTTGTTGTAAGGTAGAAGAAGGGGTAACTACATTAAAAGGTTTGGCAGCAGAAACAAAAGCAACTACAGGTTGTGGAGGATGTAAGCCAATGGTTCAAGATATTTTAAATGAATCTTTAAAAGCATCAGGTCAGGTAGTAAAAGAAACTATTTGTGAGCATTTTGAGTATTCACGTCAAGAATTATTTGATATTATAACAATGAAAGGAATCAAATCTTATGATGAGATTTTAGATTCGCATGGAAAAGGAAATGGTTGTGAAATTTGTAAACCAGCATTGGCTTCTTTGTTTGCAAGTATTTATAATGAAACGGCAAATAAACAAGAAACAATTCAAGATTCTAATGACCGTTTCTTGGCAAATATTCAGCGTAATGGAACCTATTCTGTGGTGCCTCGTGTAGCAGGAGGAGAAATTACACCAAAGCAATTGATTGTAATAGGAGAAATTGCTGCAAAATACGATTTGTATACAAAGATTACAGGAGGTCAACGTATAGATATGTTTGGAGCTCGATTGGATGAGTTGCCAAAAATATGGAAAGACTTGATAGACGAAGGTTTTGAGAGTGGACACGCTTATGGAAAATCATTACGTACCGTTAAAAGTTGTGTAGGATCTACCTGGTGTCGTTATGGAATGGACGAAAGTGTAAGTTTTGCTATTGAAGTAGAAAACCGTTACAAAGGAATTCGTTCTCCACATAAGTTTAAAGGAGGAGTATCAGGATGTATTAGAGAATGTGCAGAGGCAAGGTGTAAAGATTTTGGAATGATTGCTGTAGAAGGTGGTTGGAATTTATATGTTGCAGGTAATGGAGGGGCAAATCCTAAACATGCTGAGTTGTTAGCTGAAAAAATAGATAATGAAACTGTAGTTAAATATGTAGATAGGTTTTTAATGTTTTACATAAAAACAGCATTGCCATTACAAAGAACAGCAGCTTGGTTAGATAAACTAGAAGGAGGTATTGAGTATTTAAAAGATGTGGTTATAAACGATTCTTTAGGTATTTGTGAAGATTTGGATAAAGAAATGGCAGGCTTGATAGATACTTATAAATGTGAATGGAAAGAAGCTATTGAAAATATTGAGATCCAAAATAGATACAGTCACTTTGTAAACTCTGAAGAGATTGATAAAAACTTGAATTTTGTTCCTCTAAGAGAGCAAAAGATGCCAAAACTTTGGGAAGCATAAAATTAGTTTGTATTGGGGGAACACGATAATTTTCAAGAATAGGTGCTTTTTGATAATTTATCACCCGTCTTTGAAAAGTGTTCCTCTTTTAATAAAACACAATTAATAATATTAAAAGATAAGGAAGATGTCAGCATTATTAGAAAAGTATTTTACAACAAATATTAACGAAGTAAAAGTGTGGTTTAAGGCTGCTCCAATTGAAAAATTTCCAGAAAATGGAGGTGCCTGTGTAAAATATAAAGACAAGCAAATAGCTGTTTTTAATTATACAAGAGAAGGAAAATGGTATGCTTGTCAGAATTTGTGTCCTCATAAAATGGAAATGGTGCTCTCAAGAGGTATGATTGGAGATGATTGTGGTACGCCAAAAGTGGCTTGCCCGCTACATAAAAAAACATTCTCTTTAGAAAATGGAGAAAACTTGAATGGTGATTTAGATGCAATAGCTGTATATCCAGTAAAGATTGAAGACGGATATGTTTACCTAGGATTTTCGGAGTAAATGCTTTAAAAAAGGAATTGAACCTGTATTTGTGCATCCTTTTATAGAAAACTGAAAATGTTTTAAAATAGTTGTTACATTTGTTTTTATAATAAACTAAAGATTTTTCATATGAGTACAGATAAACTTCAAAAAGCAATTGGTTTAATTGATGCGGCAAATAGGCAAGATCCTAATAAAGAACTTTTTGAAGGAGTGTCTTATGCTAAAGAGTTGTTGTATGGACAAAGAATGACAGCTGCTTTAGATAAATTTTATCCAGAAGCTTCAGAAGCATTGCAATTAGCAGTAAGGGCTCAACATATTTGTAGATGGGAAATACCGAGAAGTTCTTATGAAATGAATCGAACAGGGTATTTGTTATGGAGACAAGAGCTTAAGAAGTATCACGCTAAAAAAACTTCAGAAATTTTAAGTTCAGTAGGATACGATTTAAAGGTTGTAGAGCAAGTTTCTTTGTTGCTTCAAAAAAAGCAAATGAAAAAGAACTTAGACACCCAAACTTTAGAGGATGTTGCTTGTTTGGTGTTTTTAGAGTATTATTTTGAGGAATTTGCTAAGAAATATACCGAAGAAAAGATAATTGATATTGTACAAAAAACATGGAGAAAAATGTCTGAAACAGGTCAAAAATATGCTTTAACGTTAAGTCTTTCAGATACTTCATTACAAATCATCACAAAAGCACTTCAATAAAAAAGAGTTGTAACTTTTTTATACTTTTGTAGCTTATGGCTACTACTAAAGAAATTATAAGCGCACCTATTATATTAAAAAAGCTCTTGATAAGAGCTTTTTTGTTGTTATCAGGTCTCCCTGTAGCGCTTTACATCGCATTAAATTTTTTTCATATTGACTTTTCATTGTCAATATTATTGGTAATTATACTTGTGTTTTTTCTGTTGATATTTATTAAAAGATATTTTCAAAAGGTGATCCACGTGTTGCAAAAGACCAATATTTATAATAAAGCTCAAATAGCAGAACTAAAAGAACAATACGAATTAAAGGAGTTGGCTTATCAAGATTTAGAAAGTTTAAATTATGTTTTAGACAATGCAGCTTTATTTGCAAGTTCAAAATCTGATGGAACAGTTATTTATATGAGTAAGAAGTTCTGTGAGTTGTTAGGGTTTGAAGAAAAAGAAGTAAGAGGATCTATAGAGAGATTGTTAACTCAACAAGAAGGGCAACAGCAAAATTTAAAAGATTTATTGAAAACTACACGTCAGAAGATGTGGGTAGGAGAATTGGAATTGACAACCAAAAGTGGACAAAATCTATGGATAGAATTGTCTATCATTCCGATGAACCAAACTTTAGGGAAGCAAAGTTTTTTCTTTTTAGGGAATAATATTACGGAAAGAAAACAAACCCAAAAGGCTATTGATGAGTTAAAACAAGATGAATTTGAGAAGCGAGTAGAAATTCAAAAAAATCAGGCGAGCCAAATTGTAGAAGCACAAGAAGAAGAACGTAAACGTATTGCAAAAGACATACATGATGGTATAGGGCAAATGTTAACAGCATTAAAGTTTAGTGTAGAGTCAATTAATGTAGAAAATCAAGAAAGTGCTAAGAAAAAAATGAAAGACCTTAAAGAGGTTTTTGGTCAATTGATAAAAGATGTAAGAGCTGTTACTTTTAGTTTAACTCCCCCAGAGTTGAGTGATCATGGAATTGCACCAGCTTTGAAAAAAATGACAGAAGAAATTTCAAAATTATCAGGTAAAAATATCTTGTTTGAAAATAAAACAGATTTTGACGGGCGTTTTGATTCTTTAACCGAAACTAATTTGTATCGTGTAGCACAAGAGGCGATTAATAATGCTTTAAAATATGCCGAGTCTACTTATGTATTGATACGAGTAAGTCATACTAAAGATTTGTTAAGTATTGTGATAGATGATAACGGAGGTGGTTTTGATACAGAAGTAGTAGAAGATTCTGAAAAAGGCTTAGGTATGGGCTTGTTTTTTATGAAAGAGAGGGTGAGTTATGTAAATGGACGTTTGTTCATAAACTCTTCAAAAGGTAGAGGGACAAGAATAACGATAAATATTCCTTTGCAGTAAATATAAATATTCTTAAATTTAGCCCTTAATTAAACTAAACTATTCAATACTTTATAGGGGTTCTTCTTTTACTCTTGTAGTAGTTTGGATACTAACCAACCAAACAATCCGAAAGGTTATGATAAAAACAAATTATTTTTTAGCATTGACAATGTTATTATTGTCAATTGTTTCATGTTCTGTAAATGACGGAATTACTCCCTTTGAGTTTAAAGGAGTAGAGACTTTAGATACCATTTCTTATAGAATGGCAAATACACATCCTATTGGCTTAGAGGTTCAAGGTAGTGGTTTTACAATAACAGATGTTACTTCAAATAATCCAGATGTTATAGGTGTAACTCGACTTTCGGATAGAGTTTATGATATTACTGCAACGACAAACGTAGAGGCACAGATTTTGTTTACTATAGAAGCTGAGAGTGGAGAGGTTTCTATAGTAAAATCAGATATACTTACTTTTTATCGCAGAGGAATTGTAGATAATGTATTAATTGATGGAATTACAGTAGGTGTAGATGATCAGTATAAATTAGAATATCTTTTGGGAGAGCCAGAAGAAAAATTTATTAATAATGCAGGAACAGTTATTACCTGGAAGTATTTTAAAGAAGGAGTTTCCTTTAATGTTAGTACAGAGGAGTCTAGGGAAGTTGCAAGTGCTACAGCTTATGCTATTGGAGCCACAGGAGGATATAGTATGTATCAATATACTATCAATAATGATGGGTTAACTATGGAAGGTGCTCCCGACGAAGCTAAGCTTTCTATGGATACAGTGGTTGAAGAGTTTGGAGAATATACATCTACTGGGGCAATAGCTGAAAATGATAAAGGGAATAGATCTTTAATATATGGGTCTAATGATACAACAGGCGTTAAGATGAATTTTAAATATACAACGCCAGGACCTCCTTATTCTACAGATCCAGATACTTACATAGGAGAAGATGTTCTTACGATTCTAATGAACTAAAAGTTTAAGTCTATTCAAATTAGGGCAAGGTTATTAAAACCAATTTTTGTTTTAATTATTAAAATTAATAAAGTAAAGTTATGTCAAAAATTAATAATATTTTTTCGTTAGTTGTCTTAGTACTGTTTTTTGTTTCTTGTTCTGAGAATAATGACGGAATAAAATCGGAAGAACATGTACCATTAGATTTTACGGGATTGTCGGTTTCAGAGGGGGTTACCTTTATCGATGATCCAGTAGTTGTTTTAGAAGTTGAAGGTAGTGGTTTTTCTGTTTTAGAAGTGGTTTCAGATCAGCCAGATGATGTTGTAATAAATGAAGTTTCAGAAACATATTATGAGGTTTCATCTACAAAGGAAGTTGATGCAGAAATTTCTGTAAAAATGCAAGGTGAAGATGGTATTGGAGATCCGTTTACTAGAACAGTAATAATTGAGTTTTATGAGCATGGAGTAAAAGTAGAAGAGGGAGATGAGGTTGAAGGTACATCTGCATTTAATAGCATAGAAGGGGTTACGGTTTCTAAAGATGAAACAGTTAAGGTTCTTGATTTATTAGGTGAACCAGAAGAAGTAGGATACTTGGATGCAAATACTGATTTTTGGACATATTTGTCTAAAGGAATAGAGCTTAAGGTAAATAGGTCTACGGGGTTTGTTATTTCTGCTACAGCGTATAGTGAAAAAGATACATTGGTAGTAGATGGAGAGAAGAAGCCTTATACGAATTATCCATATGATTTACCTAATGAATGGAAGATTCAAGAAACTTTAATGGATGAAGTTGTAGCTGAGTGGGGAGAGCCGGCAAAAGGTGTAAAAGTAGTTGATACAGCAACTAATATGGTAACTTATGAATTTAAAGATCAAAATACTTTTGTAAGGTTCCAAGGTGATGTAGAAGAAGACGACGAAGATGTACTTAGGGATGATTTTGAAGGGAAAATAGTTCAATCAATGCTTATAGAATAGTTCAAAATTATTTTAGATGTATAAAAAAGGCTAAGTAGAATTTCTACTTAGCCTTTTTTATACATCTAAAATGAATATGCTGTTATTCGTATTCTTAGGTGTTTGATAAAATATTGGGGTTATGTTAAATTTCTCAAATTCTCAATAACAGAATTCCCTAAATCAGTTTTTACATCAATATGTTTTAATATTTCCACTACAGTTGTGTTACTTTCAAACTTACCACGTACGCTGGCAAAGTCTAATTCTTTTTCTTTTAATTCACCGTCGGTACCGAAACCAACTTGTGTAGATAATGAAAATTCTTTTTTAGCATCTAGGTAAAGCATTTTATCAATTTCTACCACAGCATGCTTCCACTTTTCGATAATTGAAATTAGTTCAGGAATGGTGATTTGATTTAAATCTATTTGATATGTTTTCTCGATGAGACCTATGGCCCAAGTCCATTCATAGGTGTAGTAGTTCTTATGAAGTTCTTTTAGGGATTTTTGAACGTCTCCTAGCTTATTTGTTTTATTGGATTCAATAGTGTCTAAGAAATTATTCAAGGCAGATTCTGGACAAATTAATCCAGCAATGTCAATCCACTTTCCTTCACCTGTATTTGAGTTAGGAGCAAGTAGTTTTCTTAAATCCTGAATAGAATTTATATTTTTATTATGAATACGGCTGATGATAGAGTTTCCTAAAAATTTATCAATAACCATTTTATAAATAGAGATACCTTTGTTTAAAGAGGCTGCGTTTATTTTCATTCCTCCGTAGCTATAGTCTTTTGTGTTGTGACCAGAAAAATCTTTTAAGTTATTTAAGATGTCTAATCCACGGTCTACTTTATGTATGGTAAAAGGACTTAATAAGTTAAAATTGATGATGTCATTTTTATGATTTTCATGCCTTCCATCTCTTTTCACCCATTTTTGAGCATCTCTTACGGTTCCAACACTTTTAAGGTTAATTCCAGGAAGTAATACGCTTTCATCATTCGATTCTATTAAGTAAGAAAAAGGAAGATTTGATGAATCTACATTTTGGTAATGTCTACCTGATACAAGTGTAAAAGCACCTATTTTGGAAGGCCATAAAACATATGAATTACTAGTGGTTTTAGCACCTCTTTCTAAAATTCCTTGATGTATAGGCCCTAGTTTGTACATATGATTGCTTTGGTTAGAGCCACTTCCAGCATTCATAAAAGAAAACATTCCTGCAATTAACAAGGTTGATTTATGATGAGTGACTGTAAAAGGTCCTGCAAAAATAGAGCAAGCTTCTCCGTTAAACCCTTGACTGTTTGCAAAAAATACAGAGTGTTCAACTGAATAATGTTTGTCTAAGACACATCCCTGTCCAATAAAACTATTTGAAATAATGGAGGCATTATCAATTGAAGTATCACTACTAACAATGAAGTTTTCTGCCATAGTACCTGCGCCTATGTATACAGGAGCATCCTTATAAGAGTTGATACTTCCATTTTGTAGGCGCACAACTCCTTCTAGTTTTGAGAAAGAACCTATATTAAGATCTTTAATAGATCTACAGTTTAAAATTTTTACAGAATCTCCAATAGTTCCAGTATCAGATTTTATAGATTCGGTATAGGTGTTAATCATGTCTTTTAGTGCCTCAATTAAAGCAACACGATGTCTGTATAGAGATAACAAATAAGCAACTTGAGCAGAAAGATTGTCGTAAATTGGAATTTCTCTTCCTCCGCCCTCATTAATAGCTTCTACAACAGTACCATTACCAAAAGTAGAGAAACCATCAACAGCAATATGTCCTATGTTTTCAATAACGACATTGTGGCCTATTTTATAATTAGCAATATAGTTTTTTACATTTGTTATAAAAGGATCGTTACCAATTTCACAGTTGTGCAAATGAGCGTTGTAAATACCATTGTTTCGAACAATTCCCCCAAAGGAAGTGTTTTCTCCTTTGATTCCATTTATTTTGATAGTTCCACTAAAGGTAACGTTGCGGATTTTAGAGATGTCTGTCTCGTCTGTAATCCAAATAGAATCCCAGTTTTTAGAAGAACACCCCTGTGAGATAAGTTGCTCTATTTGCGAATTTGTAGGATTGTGGTGTAAAATAGTTTCTGCCATTTGGTATGTTCAATAATTGTGTTAAAACAATGGTAAAATGTAAAAATACAATAATATTTAACTAAGAATAAGAAATACTTGTAGGTTTTTATAAGGAAATAAGAGAACTTGCCAAACCCATTTTATTAGGTAGGTATGATAATTGTCATACTTCAACTCTGTGAACAAAACTAATTTTGCATTATAAATTTTAGGTATGAGTAATTTATTGATTAGGAAGTATAATATACCAGGTCCTAGGTATACAAGCTATCCTACAGTTCCTTTTTGGAATAAAGAAGGTATTTCGGTTTCTGAGTGGAAGGAAACTGCAAAAAAATCGTTTCAAGAATCGAATAAAGAAGAAGGTATTAGTCTTTATATACACCTCCCTTTTTGTGAAAGTTTGTGTACTTTTTGTGCATGTCATAAGCGAATTACAAAAAGACATGAAGTTGAAAACCCATATATAGAAGCTGTTTTAAAGGAATGGCAATTGTATGTCAATTTGTTTGATGAAGTTCCTGTAATTAGAGAGTTGCATATGGGCGGAGGAACACCTACTTTTTTTAGTCCAGAAAATTTACAGAGGTTGGTTTCTGGAATTTTATCAACTTCTAAAAGGCATTCTGAACATGAGTTTAGTTTTGAAGGGCATCCTAATAATACAACTCAAGAACATTTGCAGATATTGTATGATTTAGGTTTTACAAGAGTTAGTTTTGGGGTGCAAGATTACAATGTAAAAGTACAAGAAGCTATTCATAGAATTCAGCCTGTAGGAAATGTAAAAAATGTTACCAAATGGGCTAGAGAAATAGGGTATACATCTATTAGCCATGATTTGGTTTTTGGTTTGCCTTTTCAAACGTTAAACGATGTATTGTATACCATTGAGAAAACCAATGAATTTAAGCCAGACAGGATCGCTTTTTATAGTTATGCACATGTGCCATGGGTAAAAGGAGTTGGTCAAAGAGGGTTTGATGAAGGTGATTTACCGGATAATGAAGAGAAGAGAGAGTTGTATGAGTCTGGAAAAAAGCTATTGGAAGATTGTGGGTATATAGAAATAGGAATGGATCATTTTGCTTTGGAAACAGATTCGTTATATGTGTCTACTAAGACCAAAAATCTACATAGAAATTTTATGGGGTATTCTGCTAATAAAACACAGTTAATGGTTGGTTTAGGAATGTCATCTATAGCAGATTCTTGGTATAGTTTTGCTCAAAACGTAAAAACAGTAAAGGAATATGAGGCTTTAGTGAATAAAGGTGAGTTTCCAATATTTAAAGGACATGTATTAACAGAAGAAGATTTGATTATAAGAAAACATATTTTAAATATTATGTGTCATTTTGAAACCTCTTGGGAAGAAGAAAAGATGCAATTCCCTGAATTGAAAGGTTCTTTGAAAAGATTAGAAGAAATGGAAAAAGATGGACTTGTAATTATTTCTGAAAACGGATTAAAAGTACCAGAAAAAGCACGTCCGTTTGTACGTAATATTTGTATGACTTTTGATTTGTTGTTGCAACGAAACCGTCCAAAAACCAAATTGTTCTCTCAAACGATTTAAAACAAACACTTCTTTTTATTATCGTACCTTTGCAAAATGCAAGAGTTACGATTGTCAAGTTGGTTGCCAACTACAAATAAAGAGGTGAAATTAAGAGGATGGGAAGCATTAGATGTAATCCTCTTCAGTGGAGATGCTTATGTAGATCATCCTTCATTTGGGCCTGCAGTGATAGGACGTTTGTTGGAAAGTTATGGATTGCGAGTAGCTATTGTACCACAACCATCGGTACATGATAACTTACAAGATTTTACAAAAATGGGAAAACCAAAATTGTTTTTTGGGGTTACCTCTGGAGTAATGGATTCTATGGTAAGTAATTATACCGCAAGCAAAAGACAACGAGATAAAGATGCATATACTCCAAATGGAGACAAAGGTTTTAGGCCTGATTATGCCGCTACGGTTTACAGTAAAATATTAAAAGAAAAATTTCCTGATGTACCCGTTTTGGTAGGAGGAATTGAAGCTTCTTTACGTAGAGTAACGCATTACGATTACTGGACGGATAAATTAAAACCATCTATGCTAGTAGAATCTGGAGCAGATATGTTAGTATATGGTATGGGAGAGCAACCATTGAAAGAAGTAGTTACTTTATTACAAAAAGGAGTGCCTTTTGAATCTTTAACAACTGTAAAACAAACTTCAATAGTTCGTTCTAAAAAAGAAACTTTACCAGTTAATAAAAATTGGAAAGATAAAATTTTGAGTTCGCATGAAGCTTGTTTAAAAGATAAAAAGACTTTTGCAGCAAATTTTAAAACAATAGAACAAGAATCAAATAAAACATACGGAGCAAGAATTTTACAAGATGTAGGAGAAAGTACGGTAATTATAAATCCGCCTTATCCTACTATGATAGAAAAAGAAATTGATGCTTCGTTTGATTTACCTTATACACGATTACCACATCCGAAGTATAATAAGCGTGGACCAATTCCTGCTTTTGAAATGATTAAGTTTTCTATCAATACCCATAGAGGATGTTTTGGAGGATGTAGTTTTTGTACCATTTCTGCACACCAAGGGAAATTTATAGCAAGTAGAAGTAAAGAGTCTATTTTAAAAGAAGTAGATCATGTGGCTAATATGCCAGATTTTAAAGGATATTTATCAGATATAGGAGGCCCTTCAGCAAATATGTATCAAATGAAAGGTAAGGTACAGGAGATTTGTGATAAATGTGTGGCTCCATCTTGTATCAATCCCGTAATCTGTTCTAATTTAGATACCTCACATGCTGCTATGACAGATTTATATCAATCTGTAGACAAGCATCCGAAAGTAAAAAAGTCATTTATTGGATCAGGTATTCGTTACGATATGTTAGTGCCTGAATTTAATAAAAATGCCGACCCTAAAGAGTTGGAAGATTACACAGAAGAGGTGATTACAAATCATGTTTCAGGACGTTTAAAAGTAGCTCCAGAGCACACTTCAGATCCTGTATTAAAGTTGATGCGTAAGCCTTCGTTTTCTAATTTTCATCAGTTTAAAAAACTGTTTGATAAAATCAACTTACGTAAAAAACTAAACCTTCAATTAATTCCTTATTTTATCTCTAGTCACCCAGCAAGTGAGTTGGAAGATATGGCTAATTTGGCAGCAGAAACTAAGGATATGGGCTTTAAATTAGAACAGGTTCAAGGTTTTACGCCAACACCAATGACGGTGGCTACCGTAATTTATTACAGTGGCTATCATCCATATACTTTGGAGAAAATGAAAACTCCAAAAACAAAGAAAGAAAAAGACGAACAACACCGTTTCTTTTTTTGGTATAAAAAGGAAAATCAAGATTGGATTCGTAAAACCTTGACGAGAGTAGGAAGAAAAGATTTGGCAGATAGATTGTTGCCAGACAATCCTAAATTCTCAAAAAATAAAAAAGATTTTAGGGCTAAAAACACATTTGACGATGCTGTAGATACCCCAAAAGGGAAGAGAAAAGGGAAATCTAAAGGAGTCCGTAAAAATGGGAAGTTTGTAAGTGTTCTAGAGAATAAATCAAATAAAAAAAACAGTTCAGAAAAGTCTTTTTCTAAGAAAAGAAAACCTAAAAAAAGACGTTAAAAATTTAAAATAGCTTGTTTTATGAAGAAAATAGTATTTCTATGTATTCTTTTTTGTTCCATTGCATTTGGACAATCAGTTTCAAATAAAAACTTAGAGACTCCATATGCTACTATTTATACGCACTTGTTCTATTTGCAAGAAGATAGTTACGATGTAGTGAAATCTGCAAGTACTATTTACGGAGTTGATGAAGAAAAAGCGGAAACTGTAGCAGTTAAAATAAAGCAAATATTAGACGGAAAAGGATTAAGGGTGAATATGGGATTGTTGCCTAAAGATTTAAATTATTTAGATTCTATAAATGGAATAGAAGCTAAAAATAGATACATACTTTTTCCAGATCAGTTACCTGACGTTTATGTAGAACGAATTAATGGGAATTGGTATTACAGTATTGAAACTACCCAAAAGATTGATCAAATTTACAGACAGGTATATCCTTTAGGTACAGAGTTGTTAAAAAATAGCATTCCAAGAATAGGACATAAAAAGATATTGACTGTTGAATTGTGGCAGTATTTAGGGGTGGCGGTATTGTTGGTTTTGGCAGTACTTTTATACTATGTTTTCCATAAAATTGTATTTATGGTGTTGAAGGGACTTGAAAAATATTTGATACGTTTTGCACACAGTTCGCTAAACGAATCGCTTCATAATTTGGCAAGACCAGTAGCATTGTTATGGGTGTTTTATTTAGTAGAAAAATACATTCCTATTCTGCAACTTTCTTTAGAAGTAAACTCCTTTTTGTTAAAAGGAATTCATATTGCGCAAACGGTATTGTGGATTTATGTTTTCCTAAAGTTTATACAAGTAATAATGGACCTTTATGGATCTTATGCTTTAAAAACAGAAAGTAAATTAGACGATCAGTTGGCGCCAATCTTGAAACGTATATTGCGTGGGTTGGTTATTTTTATAGGTATTCTAAAGATGCTAACTATTTTTGGAGTAGATACTACAACGGTAATTGCAGGAGCATCTATTGGAGGTTTGGCAGTGGCATTGGCATCGCAAGATACGGTTAAGAATTTGATAGGAACATTTATGATTTTCTTAGACAAGCCCTTCCAGATAGGAGATTGGATTGTTGGAGGAGGTGTAGAGGGAACTGTAGAAGAGGTGGGATTTCGTTCAAGTAGAATTCGTGCGGCAGATACCTCTATATTTACCATTCCTAATAGTAAGCTTTCTGAAATAGTAATCAATAATAAAGGACTTCGTAAATACAGAAGATATAAAACGGTGTTAGGAATTCGTTATGATACACCTCCTGAACTGATTGAAGCCTTTGTAAAAGGAGTTCGAAAAATAATTGAAGTACATCCAGAAACATTGACAGATTCGTACAATGTAGAATTTACAGGGTTTGGTGATTCTGCTTTGCAAATATTGGTGAATACTTATTTTTTATCTTTAGAATGGGGAGTAGAACAATCGTCAAAACACCGTTTGCATATTGCCATTGTAAATTTAGCAAAAGCTTTGGGGGTAGAATTTGCTTTTCCTTCTCAAACGGTTATGGTAGAGCAATTTCCAGATAAAACCAGTTTAGATATGAAATACAATACTTCTGAAGCAGTTATTGCTGAAAAAATTGAAGAGGTATTGGTAAACTTTAAGTCAGATACTAAATAAATAATTTCAGATGGTCATTCCTTTTTTGGGGCTGTGATTTGGAAAAGAAAAAGATAAATCAAATTTAGATTGTTGTAGCAATATTGTTTTAAAATTTTAAAAAATGAACGTAGAAGCGTATATCCGAGATGTTGTTGATTTTCCTAAAAAAGGAATTGTTTTTAAAGATATTACACCGTTGTTAAATAGCGCTGAAGCCACGGAACAAATGTTGCAAAACTTGTTGCAAGGTGTAAAGGCTCCTATAGACAAAGTGATTGCTATAGAGGCCAGAGGTTTTTTCTTCGGTAGTTTGTTAGCACAAAAATTAAACGCAGGTTTTGTGCCTGTTCGTAAACAAGGAAAACTGCCTTACAAAAGACTACAAGAATCTTACGCTTTAGAGTATGGAACAGATATTTTAGAAATACACCAAGATGCCATACTGCCAGGGGAAAGGGTTTTGATACACGATGATGTTTTGGCAACAGGAGGTACTGCTGAGGCGGTGTGTAAACTTGTAGAAAAATTAGGAGGTGAAATTGTACAATGTAATTTTTTGATAGAATTGGCTTTTTTACAAGGAAGAGAAAAATTACCGTACGAGGTAAAAAGTGTCTTGAAATACTAATGTTTTAAGGAGGTAATATTAAAGTTGATTTATGAGTTTTTCAATGATGAACTCAACACCATTTTCATCATTGTTTTTAGTCTCGTAATTGGAAACAGCTTTTACATTTGGGTGTGCATTTTCCATGGCAAAACTAAAATCTGCCAATTCTAACATTTTAAGATCGTTGTTATAATCTCCAAAAGCCATGGTTTCCTCTTTAGTAATATCGAAGCTCTTTTGTAAAAACTCAATAGCTTTTCCTTTATGAGCATCTTTATGAGAAATATCTAGCCAGTTTTTACCAGAAACAGTTACCTGTAAAGAATCTGAAAGATGTTTTACATGTGGGTATACATATGTTTCAGAACAATTTTCATGGTAAATAGCTAATTTAAATAAAGTATCGTTTTCAACTTTAGTTAAATCATCTACAATGGTAAAGCTTGAATAAAACTGACTAAAAGTAGCTATGAAATCTTCGTTGTTAGATTCTACATAGGCAGAGTTTAAACCACAAAGAACAATATGTGCATTTTCAATTTTTCTGGCAGTAGCTAAAATTTCAAAAAGAGTTTTAGAAGGCAGGTCATAAGTAAACAATACATTATCTCCCTGTTTTGCAATTCCTCCATTTTCACCAACAATGGTAATTTGATCTTTGATAGGACGTAGTTTGTCTAGAATGCTATCGTATTGGCGACCACTAGCAGCAACAAAACGAATGTTGTTTTCTATTAGTTTAGGAAAGAGTTCAAAAAACTGATTGCTAACCTCATGGTTAGAATTTAGTAATGTCCCGTCCATATCGGTAACTACCATTTTAACTTTAGAAAAATCCATTTTATTTTTTTAGTAAAAGTAACCAAAGATTTTTAGCTTGAGAGTTGATTGTATTTAAAATAATGGATAAGGTTTTTTGAAGAAACTTGTGTTTGGCAATTAATTCAGTTTGAGATATGTTAATGAAATCAAGAAATGAGATTTTAAAAGGAGCTAATATTTTTAATTGTAAACTTTTCTAGTACAGTGAGGTATGTTTTTTTATGAACGGAATTGATTTGTGAATAAGTTTTTGTGTTGGGTTCGTTTTTCGTACCTTTGCGCTCATTTTTATGCGTTATATGTCATCAAATACTAGTAATTTTTTAGATAAACAAGAAGATATAGAGTCTGTGATTTCTCTAGCAAGAGATTATTGCAAAAAAAACGCTATAAAAATAGAATTTACTTACGAGCTCTCTCCACAAGATTTAGAAGAAATTTCAGGCAGATCAAAAGAGTTACCATCTTTATATTTTGCAGATAGAGATATGATTATCAATCGTTTAAAAAATGGTTGTATTGTGTTGAAAAAGGAGGATGAGATAATAGGTCATATTTTTGCCCACAAACATATTTTTAGAAAGTCTTCGGTATACGAACGTTCTTCTCTTTGGATACATCCGAATCATAGAAAGTACGATTTAGGATTGTTGTTAATGTATGAATTAACAGCTAGGTTTTCTAATAGCTATTTAATTTCTATAGCCAAAGCATCTAAGGTTCATTACAATAATGAGTTTTTAGGAATGAAAAGAGTTTTGTTGTCAGAAATATCTCCAACATTGGTAAAGGAGTTAGAAAAGTTGGGTAAATTGAGAGATGAGTTGCATTATAAATATTATGTAAATGATTTCTTAGAAAAGAGCTTAAGAAGGTTCTCAAAAGAGAGCTAATTATTTTTAATTCTAAGGATTTAATATAGAGTTTTTTTGTTTTCAGTGCGTATCTTTGGTAATGAAAATTAGAAGACTGATCTAAATAAAAGAACATTCATGAAAAAAGTAGTACTAGCATATAGTGGAGGATTAGACACATCATACTGTGTAAAATATTTGATCAATGAGTTAAAGTTAGAAGTTCACAGTATTTTGGTAAATACAGGAGGTTTTACTGAAGAAGAATTGAAAGTGGTAGAAGCGAAAGCTTATGATATGGGAGTAACATCACATACCAACAAAAACATACTGGAAGATTACTATTCAAAAGCGATTAAATATATGGTATATGGTAATGTTTTAAAAAACAATACATACCCATTATCTGTAAGTGCAGAGCGTGTTTTTCAATCTATAGAAGTGGTAAAATATGCTAAAAGTATAGATGCTACCTATATAGCACATGGAAGTACAGGAGCAGGGAACGATCAAGTTCGTTTTGATATGATTTTCCAAACAATAGCACCAGAAATTGAAATTATTACACCTATCCGTGATTTAAAACTGGCACGTCAAACAGAAATTGATTACCTCGTAAAACACGGTGTAGATATGAACTGGGAAAAATCTAAATACTCTATTAATAAAGGTATTTGGGGAACTTCGGTAGGAGGAGTAGAAACATTGGCATCTCAAAAACCATTGCCAGAGTCTGCATACCCAAGTCAACTAAAAAGAAACGACGAAGAGCAAGTAACCTTAACTTTTGAAAAAGGAGAATTTGTAGGTTTCAATGGGGAAAAAGATACACCAGTAAACAATATTTTAAAATTAGAGGCAATTGCATCACAATTTGCAATAGGTAGAGATACCCATGTTGGAGATACAATTGTAGGAATTAAAGGACGTGTAGGATTTGAAGCTGCCGCAGCAACAGTTATTATCAAAGCACATCACCTATTAGAAAAACATACATTGTCTAAGGCGCAGCAATTAACAAAAGAGCCTTTAGCAAATACTTATGGGACGTATTTTCATGATGGGCAGTATTTAGAGCCATTAATGCGTAACATAGAAAAGTTTTTAGAAGACTCTCAAAAAACAGTTACAGGAGATGTTTTTGTAACGTTACGCCCATATCATTTTATGGTAACAGGAATTGATTCTGAGTTTGATTTAATGTCATCAGGATTTGCAGATTATGGAGAAGAAAACAATGCGTGGAGTTCTGAAGATGCAAAAGGATTTATTAAAATTTATGGTATGCAAAATAAAATTTTCTACCATGTAAATAAAGATTTGTTAGACGCATAAGCAGTAAGCAAATAGTAGTAATAGAAAGTTGTAAGAGTTGAATTTTGACTTTGAAACTTTTCAATTTAAGACTGATTATAATGATAAAAGCAGGAATAGTAGGAGGAGCAGGGTATACTGCAGGAGAATTGATAAGACTAATTATCAACCATACAAAAGTAGCGTTAGATTTTGTGTATAGCACATCCAATGCAGGGAATAAACTGTATGCAGTACATGCAGATTTGTTAGGAGAAACAGAGCAAGATTTTACAGATACAATCAATCCAGATGTAGATGTGTTGTTTTTATGTTTAGGACATGGAAATTCTACAGCATTTTTACAAAACAATACTTTTTCTGACACAACTAGAATCATTGATTTATCAAATGACTTCCGTTTAAATGCAGATGCTAATTTTGAAGGAAAAGATTTTGTGTATGGATTGCCAGAAGTAAGTAAAGAAGCTATACAAAAAGCAAATTATATAGCAAATCCAGGGTGTTTTGCAACCTGTATTCAATTTGCATTGCTACCATTAGCAAAAGCTAAAAAGTTAGCAAACGATATACATATCAATGCAACAACAGGAGCAACAGGAGCAGGAGTGTCTCCAAGTCCAACATCTCATTTCCCTTGGCGAGATAATAATTTTTCGGTATACAAACCTTTTACCCATCAACATTTAGGTGAAATAGGAGAAACCTTAGAGTTATTACAAGGTTCAAAAGCAGGAGAGTTGTTTTTTATTCCAAATAGAGGGAACTTTAGCCGTGGAATATTTGCATCTGTTTATACAAAATTTGAAGGAACACTTGAAGAAGCAAAAGAATTGTATAGAGATTTTTATGCAGATGCACCATTTGTACACCTTACAGATGTGCCAGTAAGTATGAAACAAGTTGTAAATACAAATAAATGTGCTATTTCATTAATCAAACACGGAGATAATTTGTTGATTTATTCAGCAATAGACAACCTCTTAAAAGGAGCTTCTGGACAAGCAATTCAAAACATGAATTTAATTTTTGGATACGAAGAAACAGAAGGGTTAAATTTAAAAGGAACAGCATTCTAATCGCATTGCGATTAAAAAAATACAAGCCGTTCAGAATAGTATAATTTTGTGCGGCTTTTTTAATAATATTCAGTTGGAACTCTTGTACTAAAAGAGTAACTAGTAAATACCAATAAAAAATGAAACTATTTGATGTATACCCTTTATACGATGTAACACCTGTAAAAGCAGACGGATGTTATGTTTGGGATGATAAAAATGAGAAATACTTAGACCTATATGGAGGTCATGGAGTAATTTCAATAGGACACAAACACCCGTATTATGTAAAAACACTTGCAGAGCAATTGAGTAAGATTGGGTTTTATTCCAATGCAATTCAAAATCCGTTACAAGTAGAATTAGCTGAAAAATTAGGGAAAGTATCTGATTGTGAAGATTACAATTTATTTTTGGTAAGTTCGGGAGCAGAGGCGAATGAAAACGCATTAAAAGTAGCTTCTTTTTACAATGGAAAATCAAGAGTAATTTCTTTTTCAAGTGGATTCCATGGAAGAACATCGGCAGCAGTAGCTGTAACAGATAATAAAAACATCATTGCACCAATCAATGCACACAATCCAGTTACTATTTTACCATTGAATGATGTTGAGGTATTAGAAGCTGAGTTAAAGAAAGGAGATGTTTCTTCAGTAATTATAGAAGGAATTCAAGGAGTTGGAGGTTTAGACGAAGGGACCCCAGCGTTTTTCAAAGCATTAGAAGCTTTGTGTAAAAAGTATGAAGTTGTTTTAATACTAGATGAAATTCAATCAGGGTATGGAAGAAGTGGAAAGTTTTTTGCATTTCAACACCATAATATCAAACCAGATATTATTACAACAGCCAAAGGTATGGGGAATGGATTTCCTATTGGAGGCGTTTTAATAGGAGAGCATATCAAAGCGAAATACGGAATGTTGGGGACTACTTTTGGAGGAAGTCATTTAGCATGTGCTTCAGCAATTGCAGTGTTAGATGTTATTGAACAAGAAAAAATCATAAACAACGTAAATGAAGTTTCAGAATATTTCAAAAAAGAAGTAGCCAGTTTAAATGGAGTAAAACAAATCAAAGGAAAAGGGTTGATGCTAGGTTTGGAATTGGACTTTGAAGTGGGAGAACTACGTAAGAAGTTAATTTATGATGAAAAAATATTTACAGGAGGAGCAATGAATAAAAATTTACTGAGAATTTTACCTCCTTTAAATGTTACAAAAGAAGATATTGACGTGTTTGTAAACGCATTGAAGAAATTATTATAACACTAATATTATTAGTAATTTTACAGAGTTCTTGTTTTTACAAGAACTCTTTTTTTATGAGATAAGATTTCTAAAGAAAATCAATCTTGTAAAAAAAGAATTTAGTTCAAGTATTTAGAATTAGACATCCCATTTAAGAACTTATATAGAATGAAACATTACCTATCTATCCACGATTTACCAAGTATCAAAGATACTGTTGCAGAAGCAATTGAATTAAAGAAAAACCCACTACAATTTCAGCAGTTGGGGAAAAATAAAACCATAGGTTTGTTATTCTTTAACAATAGTTTGCGTACACGATTGAGTACACAAAAAGCAGCTTTAAATTTAGGGATGGAACCTATAGTAATGAATTTTGGAGCAGAAGGTTGGCAGTTAGAGTATGAAGATGGAAAGGTGATGGATCAAGGAAAATCTGAACATGTAAAAGAAGCAGCACAGGTAATTTCTCAATATTGCGATGTAATTGCCATTCGTGCATTTGCAGGATTAGAAGACAAAGAAAAAGATGAAGCTGAAGAAGTTTTAGAAGCTTTTAGAAAATATGCAACAGTCCCTATTTTAAACATGGAATCGTCTGTAGGACATCCATTGCAAGCATTGGCTGATGCTATTACAATAGAAGAGCACAAGCCATCAAAAAAGAAACTAAAAGTAGTTTTGTCATGGGCACCACACCCAAAAGCTTTGCCACATGCAGTAGGAAACTCTTTTGCAGAAATGGCTTTGGCACATGAAGATGATTTTGAAGTAGTGATTACGCACCCAGAAGGGTACGAGTTGAGTCCAGAAAAAACCAAAGGAGCAACAATTGAATACGATCAAAAGAAGGCATTTGAAGGAGCAGATTTTATCTATACAAAAAACTGGTCGTCTTATAAAGATTACGGAAAGGTAGCATGTAAAGATGAATCTTGGACCATAACAGCAGATAAAATGGAAGTAACAGACAATGCTAAATTTATGCACTGCTTGCCTGTGCGTAGAAATGTTGTTGTAGCAGATGAAGTAATTGATTCCGAAAATTCAATTGTAATTAAACAAGCGAATAACAGAACTTATTCAGCTCAAATTGTGTTGAAGAAAATTTTAGAGAATTTATAAAAGACAAAAGTTGATTTTTGGTTTTGAAAATGTCCAGTTCGAGTGATTTTAGACAAAGGAGAAAATTGTATCGAGAACATTTTGAAAACTATATCTAAGTAAGAAATATATGGAAAAGTTAACCATCGTAAAAGTAGGAGGAAACGTAATTAATAACCCAGAGGCACTAGAAAGTTTCTTAACAGATTTCGCTGCTTTAGAAGGACATAAAATACTAGTACATGGAGGAGGAAAAAGAGCAACACAGCTGGCAGGAGATTTAGGTTTAGAAGCTACGATGATTAATGGTCGTAGAGTTACCGATTTGGCAACTTTAGAAATTGTAACCATGGTATATGCAGGGTTGTTGAATAAAAATATTACAGCAACTTTGCAAAAATTCAATTGCAATGCTTTAGGGTTGTCAGGAGCTGATGGAAATTCGATACAAGCACATAAAAGAATTGTAAAAGATGTAGATTATGGGTTTGCAGGAGATGTAGATGGTGTCAATGCGGATAATATAGCAACTTTTATAGAAGGAGGTATGACTCCTGTTTTTTGTGCAATTACACATGATACCCAAGGGCAGTTGCTAAATACAAATGCCGATACTATTGCGAGTACTATTGCCGTAGGAATGTCAGAAAAATACGATGTTTCGTTGGTGTATACTTTTGAAAAAAATGGAGTATTGACTTCTGTAGAAGATGATAATTCAGTAATTACAGCAATCAACGCTGAAAAATACGAAGCTTTAAAATCAGAAGGAGTTATTGCGGACGGTATGTTGCCAAAAATGGAAAACTGTTTCAATGCATTGCAAAATGGAGTTTCAGAAGTACTGATAGGAAACCCAACAATTATTGTTAAAAAAGAACAGTTGTTTACAACGTTAACGCTATAAAACAAATTGTCATTTCGAGTAATTTTCGAGATGAAATGAACAAAATCATGATAGAAAAGTTACAAGAAGAAGCTTTAGAGTTGTTAAAGCAATTGATTCAAATACAATCTTTTTCTAAAGAAGAAGAGCCAACAGCAGAGTTGTTATTCCGCTGGTTTGAAGACAAAGGAATTAAAGTGAAAAGGGATTTGAACAATGTTTGGGCTGTTAATAAATATTTTGATGAGTCTAAGCCTACCATTCTTTTAAACTCACATCATGATACAGTAAAACCAAATGCAGCCTACACTCGAGATCCTTTTGAAGCAAAGATAGAAGACGACAAATTGTATGGTTTGGGTTCTAATGATGCAGGAGGGTGCTTAGTAGGACTAATAATGGCATTTACTTATTTTTATGAAAAACAAGATTTGAAATACAATTTTGTAATAGCAGCTACTGCCGAAGAAGAGATTTCAGGAGAAAAAGGAATTGCATATATGCAAGATATCATGCCAAAAGTAGATGTAGCTATTGTAGGAGAACCTACTTTATTAGATTTGGCTATTGCAGAAAAAGGGCTGGTTGTATTTGATGGGAAAGTTACGGGAACACCAGGGCATGCAGCCCATATACCAAATCATCAGAATCCTATTTTTAAAGCAATGAAAGATTTGAGTTGGTTTGATACGTATGAGTTTCCAAAAATTTCAGAATCTTTAGGAAAAGTAAAAATGACGGTTTCACAAATCAATGCAGGAAAACAACACAATGTAGTACCCGCAGAATTGAACTTTGTGGTTGATTGTAGAGTAACCGATCAATATACCAATGCAGAAATAGCAGAGATTATAGCTACCAATACAGAAAATGAAGTAAAACCAAGATCATTACGTTTAAACTCATCATCAATTGATCCGAACCACGATTTGGTAAAAGCAGGACTGGCAATGGGAAAGAACACCTATGGATCCCCTACACTATCAGATCAATGTAGGTTAAGTTGTCAATCTGTAAAAGTAGGACCAGGAGATTCTTTACGATCGCACTCTGCAGATGAGTTTATCTATGTGCAAGAAGTAAAGGATGGGGTAGCATTTTACATTGGCCTTTTGTCTAAAGTGGTTTGATTAAGAATTGATTCTATTAGATATTTAAAACCTAAAAAGTAGATGCAAGAATTGTATTATATCATTAATGCCTTTGCAGGAATCAATGTGTTTGGTTTGTTTTGGTTGTTGTTTTTAAGAAAACGAAAAAGTATTCCCAACAAAGCACTAGTTGTTGTAAAGCTAGTCTTGGCATGTTACTTTATAAATAGTGTGTTGATGCTCTTGGGAATTTTTCCAAAATTTGTAAATTATAGTTTCTTCTTTGTACAATTCTTTGCAGTTTTTTTTCCATCAGCCATATATATTTATGTAATTTCTTTATTAGGTCGAAAAGTTAAAAAGACAGATATTGTTTTTATAATATCATCATTAATAGGATTGATTCCTGTTATTCTTTTTATAAGACATTTAGGGTTGACAGAAGAAGAGCAGCTAGGTTTTTTTAACCGTATTGTAAAAGGTCCATACCCCTTAGAGGTTACCTGTTACAGTGTTATTTTCTATACATTTCAGCAAATAGTATTTATTTACCTCTTGTATGAGTGCAATCGTATACGTGGAAAATTAAAGAAAGTTTTGGCAGATTTGTCGACCGCCAAGATAAATTATCTTTGGAATTTTATGATTATTCTGGTTACAGGTAATACAGCTATTGTTGTACTCTATTTAATTTTTGACATACTTTTTGTAGAGTACTTGTTATTACCAGGTATTGTTACGGTTATCTATTCTTATATTGTTTACAACGCTTTTAAAAATAGTGCGGTTCTTAGTAAAGAAGAGTTTCAAGACTATTTGAATAAAAGTAGTCAAAGTCAGCTTCAAAAAATAAAGGCACAAGTATCAAAAAAAGAAGGAGAGCTCATTTCTAAAAAAATTCAGAAAGTTTTACATCAAGAAAAGGTTTATAGAGATTCTGAATTGTCTTTAGATAAATTATCAAAATTGATTGATGAACCGACGTATAAAGTTTCTTATGTAATTAATAATTATTTAAATACTACTTTTTACGATGTGGTAAATGTAGAAAGAGTTGAAGAAGCCAAAGCTTTACTTCAAGAAAACCAAAAATACACCATAGAAGGAGTTGGGTTAGAAGTGGGTTATAAAAGTAGAGCAACTTTTTATCGTGCATTTAAAAAATATACAGGAAAAACACCAACAGTTTATATTTCAAGTGCTAACAAATGTTAATTGTTTCAAGTTTGGAATATGAAACAGACTTAGCTTTCCAAAAATAGTTTTTGAGTGCTGTTTTCAGGAATTTTGTAGAAACTAAAAACAACAAGGTTTATGAAAACAATCAAATCGATTATTTATATCGGAATTTTATCTATTTTTTTTATAGGAATTTCTTGCTCCCCATCAGAAGATGAAGCTATTGATGATGGAAATAAAACTGCAGAATTAACCCAAGCGCAAGAAGATTTTATCAATCAATTAAAAACAGTATACCCTACTCAGGTAGTTAGTTTTATTACAGACTATGCCGAAGAAAATGGACCTTATGCAGCTGCTCAAAAAGTGACATTTACTTTTTCTAGTTCAGGAATGTTGTTTATAGATATAAATCCTGATAAAAAAGATGGAGATGAACTCGAGTTACCTGTATTTTCAATTGTTGGAAGTGAATATATTTGGCAAGATGAAGCAAATGACTTAAAATACGCATTGTCATTAAAAGAAGATAAAACAATCAATGAAGTAAATGTGAATAAAATTTCCGATAATACATTTTATGCACAGTTATTACCAAAAGTAGAAGCAACAACAACTCAAATAACTACAGAAACCTCCTTTAGGTTTGCTTCAACAAATAAAGATTGCAAGGCTTTCGAGCAAAGTAGAAATGATGTGGTAGCGTTGATTCATGTAAATACAGAAAAATGTAATAATGAAGTTTATAGACCTACACTTTCATTGAGTTTTGGATTAGGAAATACAATTAAAGAAGGGACGTATACATTATCTAATAATGCGGGGGTGGTTGCAGAAGGGCAAGTTTATATTTCGGCTTCAGATATTATGAATCCTAAGTTGAATCCACATGTAAATTGGGTAGCTATTGAAGGAACTATAGAGATAACAAAAAATGAAGACGATGTTACAAAATTAGATGTAGAATTTAAATCTGTAAAAATGGAAAACACATCGTATCAGGAAACTAAAGAAGACCAAGATTTAGCACACATTCCTGAAACAGATATCTTAACAGGTTTTATTGTAGGAATTTAAAGGGGGATTTTTTCAAAATAGATTTCAAAACTTTTTTCAAAATCCATAATATCGGAAGTATTGTGGATTTTGTATTTGTATAACTGTTTCTTAACTCCTTCAAAAAAGGTATCTTTGCACCACATAAAAAGAACTATTATGAAACTTTGGGATAAAGGATACGCTACTGATAAAAAAATTGACATTTTTACAGTAGGAAACGATAGAGAATTAGACTTACAATTGGCGAAATATGATGTTTTAGGAAACATTGCACAAACTAAAATGTTGAACTCTATTGGTACTATTTCTGATGAAGAATTGGAAGGACTGATAGCAGAGTTGAATGCTATTCTTAAAACTGTTGAAGACGGAACTTTTACTATTGAAGATTCTTTTGAAGATGTACACTCTAAGGTAGAATGGTTGTTGACAGAGAAGTTAGGAGATGCAGGAAAAAAAATTCATACAGCACGTTCTCGTAATGACCAAGTTTTATTAGATGTTCATTTATATTCTAAAGACGCAATTTTAGAATTGAAAGATTGGGCCAAAAGGTTGTTCGATCTATTAATTGAATTGGCTGAAAAATATAAAAATCACTTATTACCAGGATATACGCATTTACAAGTAGCCATGCCGTCATCATTCGGAATGTGGTTTTCTGCTTATGCAGAAAGTTTGATAGACGATGTATATTTTTTAGATGCAGCTTATAAA
The DNA here is from genome assembly GCA_965243265.1 of Flavicella sp. Lineage (GTDB taxonomy): Bacteria > Bacteroidota > Bacteroidia > Flavobacteriales > Flavobacteriaceae > Flavicella. The sequence continues at coordinate 19,905 of CBDEUL010000005.1, read as the reverse complement.
GTTGCAGATCAGAATCCATTAGGGTCTGCAGCAGGTTACGGTTCCTCTTTTCCTATTGATAGAGAAATGACTACAAAAGAATTAGGGTTTGATACCTTAAAGGTAAATTCTGTAGCAGCACAAATGGGACGTGGTAAATTAGAAAAGTCAATTTCTTTTGCCATTGCAAGTATTTCAGCAACCCTGTCTAAAATGAGTATGGATATTTGTTTGTACATGAGTCAGAATTTTGGATTTGTAACCTTTCCAGATGAGTTGACTACAGGGTCTAGTATTATGCCGCATAAAAAGAATCCAGATGTTTTTGAATTGATTCGTGGAAAGTGTAATAAATTACAGGCGTTGCCATATGAATTAACATTGATTACAAACAATTTGCCAAGTGGATATCATAGAGATTTACAATTGGTAAAAGAAGGATTAATACCTTCAATATCTACCTTAAAATCATGTTTAGATATGATGGTCTTTTCTTTAGAAAATATTATTGTGACAGAGAATATTGTCTCTGATGACAAATACAAATATATTTTCAGTGTTGAGGAGGTAAATGCTTTAGTACAAGCAGGAACACCTTTTAGAGATGCTTATAAAATTGTAGGAGCTAAAATTCAAAAAGGAGAATTTAAACCAGATTTAAATGTAAACCATACACATATTGGAAGTGTTGGAAATTTAGCTTTAGATAAAATTAAAGAAAAAATGGAAGCTAATTTTTAAACATTAGTTTGTTAAAATAACGCAGAGCTTCTTTCTAGTATCGATAAATAGCCCTTTTTCTTTTATAGAGAAAGGGCTATTTAAATTAAAGAGAAGTTTATTTTTTGCAATAGAAGATTGGTAGATTAAAAAGGGAGAGGTTTGTATCATATTCTTAATTTGATACATGTACATGTTGATTTATAGTAGTTTAGTTTTTTACATAAGTATTTTTGAAAGCTAACTAAACTATAAAATATGAAAATTACAGCTATTAAATTATCAGCTATTCTACTATTTATAACCTCATTGACTTTTTCTCAAAAAGATTGGAGTGCACATAATTTTGAAAAAGAAAATAAACGTGATGTTAGTGCAAGTGGATCTGCTGTAAAATCTCTTCAACAAAATAAGTCGTTTATCAATTCTTATGTAATAGGACAAGCCACCAATATGAAAGGGTCTGAGAAATCTAGTGGAGAAGCTATTTACTCAGAAGTAGGGATAAAAGGAGTCGACATAGCTTCTTTTCAAAAAATTGTAGATAAGCTTCATGGTGATTTTGTAGAGAAATTAGAAGGAGTAGGAGTCAATTTAATGGAAGGAGAAGCGTTTGTAAATACTAAAACAGCTAAAAAATATATTGAAAAAGAAAAAGATTACTACCTAATTGGAAACATAGGAAATGCTACAGTAGAAGAAGGAAAGTACAAAATAGAAAATGGATCTATATTAGGATATCCTATGGGATTGGTGAGAAACGATGTAAAATTTCAGCCAACAAATAAAACTATTTATACATGCAGTCACCTTTTTAAATCAGGGTTGTTTTATCAAAACATGTTTTCGAAAGAAAAAATTAATTTAATTACGGTAAGTTACAATGTAACTTATGCAAATTTTGATGGAGGTAGAGGTTATAAAAAAATAACATTAGAGACAAAACCTATGTTGGCTGTTAATGCAAAGGTGACAATTATGCCTGCGAAGGGAAAAGCAATTTATATTACTTATGAAAAACCAATTATAGGATCTACAGATTGGTCATTGGGATTAGATGAAGTTCGAGATAACGAAAGTTCTGCAGTTCTTTTTGGATTGGCAAGATCTGCTGGGTATGTATTAAGTGTGGATTCTAAAAAATATTTAGATGAGGTAACAGAGATTATAAATGCCTTACAAAACGATGTTATAGCTGCTCTTAAAGAGGAAATGGAGTGATAGAATAATGTTATATAAGAAATAAAAATAGTCGTCTAAGTTGTTAGACGACTATTTTTTTTATTAACTTCATTATCTTGGCGGTTAAAAAATTATATGATATATATTAATACAATTGTTGCATTACAAACCTTTTTGTTTGGAGTTCTACTCTATAAAAAAAGTGTTCGTAATCTATTAAATCAACTCTTAGGGTTGTTGTTATTTTTGTTGGGAGCTACTTTGTTGGGGAATATTTTAATTCTTTCAACAAACATGGTGTTTTTCAATAGTTTTTTCTTTTTAACACAAGCATTTACATTTTTAATAGCACCTATAGTTTGTTATTATCTCAATCTTTTATCAGGAAGAAAAGTACGGTTTACATCTCCTTTGTTTTTTTTGACCGTGTTATTGGCTTCCTATTTTGTGTATGTATTTGTTGATTATTTATTACTTGAAAGCAAGGAACAGTCCATGTACTTTGAAAATTTTAGAAAAGGAGAGTTTTCTGAAAACATAATTTTGTACAATTGGTTTTGTATTGTTTTAGAACAAGCCTATTTCTCGTTTTTATGGATTAGAATAAGTCGTTTAAGAAAAGTAGTTGGAAATGTTTTTTCAAACAGAACAAGAACAAGAAATACTTTTGCCTATAAGTTTATTACGTTTGTTTGGATATTGGATTTTTGTGTGATTATAGCAATGCTTTTGTTAGATGTATATAATGTTCAATTTATGGTACTGCCCTATAAAACCATGATTGCTTTTAGTTTTGTAATGTATTTTGTGTTTGAGCAAAATGCTATTTTTAATGAAGAAAGTTATTTGAACTATTTAAAAGATGTTAAAATATTAAACAAGGCTATTGAACAAGGAGAGGAAAATAAAGAATGTGAAGAGGAATTGTTAAATGCAACTATGATTAAAAATACATTATTAGAACATAAAATGTATTTAAATCCATCGGTAACTATTTTTGATTTGTCAGAAAAATTAGCCAGTTCTCATAGATCGGTATCTTCGGTAATTAATAGAGAGCTTAATCAAAATTTTGTAAGTCTGATAAATGAATTAAGAGTTGAAGAAGCGAAAAGGATTTTAATTGATAATGTTAAAAACCTAACGATGGAAGGTATAGGGTTAGAATCTGGGTTTAATAGCAGGGCTTCTTTTTATAGAGTATTTAAAGCAAGAACTAATGTAACTCCAACAGAATATATAAAGAGAACGAAGATGAATTAAGAGCTCTTAAACATGTCTCATTAACTGCTATTACTGGTATTGAGACATGTTTAGTTTGTTTGTAAGATATGATCGTATGTATATTTGATATATGGTTATGAATGTTAAAGAAGGGTAAAATATTGGATCTAAAAATTTAAGAGGACGTTTTTTAGGGGGATTGTCTAATAAATTTGGATCAATATTTTTTCCTTTTTTTAAGAAATTAAGGTAATAGCATTAACTGTACTTATAAAAATATTCTGGTGGTAAGGGTCTTTTATAAGTATTAATAGTTGTAGGTTATTGCCTTTTTTAATGGGAACCATCGCAATAAGGTTCGTTTTTAGAAGCTCCACAAGTACACAAGAATTCTTTTTTATTTTCAAGAGCCTTAAAAAGTAAAGGTTTTATTTGTTGAGTTAACTTTTTGTGCGAACCATCGCAAAAAGGCTTTTCTTCAGATTTATTACAAGTGCAATATGCATAAACTTTGTCTTTAATTAGATTGCAAGCTTTGGGGGTTGGAATTGGAGGTTTCATTACTAAAATGTGTATATAAATATAAAACCACTCAAAAATGAGTGGTTTTATATTATTTGTAAAAAGAATAAAATCTATGCATGAATAGCTCTGTCAGCTGTGGCAGCTAAACAAGCTTCTTTTATAGCTTCTGTATAAGTTGGATGTGCATGAGACATTCTAGAAACATCTTCAGCAGAAGCTCTAAATTCCATTGCAACAACGGCTTCAGCAATCATATCAGCAGCACGAGCACCAATCATATGAACCCCTAATATTTCATCAGTAGTAGCATCTGCTAAAACCTTTACTTGTCCATCAATATCCATACTGGCTCTGGCTCTACCCAAGGCACGCATAGAGAAGCTACCTGCTTTATAAGCGACACCCTCTTCCTTTAGCTGTTCTTCTGTTTTACCAACAGCAGCAACTTCTGGCCAAGTATAAACAACACCAGGTATCAAATTATAGTTGATATGTGGTTTTTCTCCAGCAATCAATTCAGCAACCATAGTTCCTTCCTCTTCTGCTTTATGTGCTAACATAGCTCCTTTAACTACGTCTCCAATGGCGTATATGTTCGGGATGTTTGTTTGCAGATGTTCATTTGTTTCTATTTGACCTCTATCTGTAGTTTTAAGACCAATAGCATTTAGTCCTAAGCCATCTGTATATGGGCGTCTACCAACAGAAATTAAAGAATAATCCCCTTTAAATTCCACAGGATTTCCTTTTTTGTCATCTGCAGTAACAATTACTTCGTCTCCAGTATTTGTTACAGAAGTAACTTTATGACTTAAGAAGAACTTAATACCTTGTTTTTTCAAAGATTTTTGTAATTCTTTAGAAAGCATACCATCCATACCAGGAATAATTTTTGGCATGTATTCAATTACAGAAACTTGAGCTCCTAAACGGGCGTATACTTGACCTAATTCTAGTCCAATAACACCACCTCCAATAACAATTAAATGTTTAGGTACTTCTTTTAAGCTTAAAGCTTCAGTAGAAGTAATTACACGCTTTTTATCTAAAGAAATAAAAGGCAATGTTGAAGGTTTAGAACCTGTAGCAATAATTGTTTTTGCAGATTCTATTTTTTCTACAGAACCGTCAGGTTTTGAGATATTGATATGAGTTGTGTCAAAAAACGTACCTGTACCTTCATACAAGTCAATCCCGTTTTTGTCCATTAAATAGTTAATCCCTCCAGAGGTTTGTGTAACCACTTCTCCTTTACGAGCAATCATTTGTTCAAAATTAAGACTTAAACCCTCTACACCAATTCCGTGTTTTTCGAAGTGCTTTTTAGCATCATGATAATGGTGAGATGAATCTAATAATGCTTTTGAAGGAATACAACCTACATTTAGGCAAGTACCACCAAGCGTAGCGTATTTTTCAATAATAGCAGTTTTTAACCCTAGTTGAGCACAACGTATTGCAGCTACATATCCTCCAGGTCCAGAACCAATTACGGTTACATCATATTTATTCATAATCTATTGTCTTAAATTTCTAGACAAATTTAAATAAAACGATTTAACAGGCTTGTGTGAATTTTGTAATAATTACTCGAGAATAATACAAATTTGTTAGAAATATAACTTTCAAAATTTTGAATTGTTAGTGTATTAAGGAATGGGAAAACCAAGTGCTGCTCCAAAACCAACGGTGTATAACCAACAACCGTAAATGGCATGTTCTATGGATACAAGTACTAAAGATTTGGTTTTGTTATAGGAATACGCAAAAATAAGTCCGCCAATAAAAGTAATTCCACTCACTAAAATATTCTGAAAAAACAGATGTGCTATAGAGAAAATTAGTGCATTTGAGAAAAGAAATACAGTCGTGTTATTGAATAACTGTTTGTATCTGTAAAAGTAAAAACTTCGATAAATTATTTCTTGAGGAATTACTGATAAAAAGCTGTAGATACATAGAAATGAAAGCCACATAAGAGGTTTTTCTCTTACTACATTAAATAATGTGCTTTTGTTTGTAAGCCAGAGGTGTAAAGTTGTGCTAACAATAAGGAGGCTAAGATTCAATATTATTTGAATACCAATGCTTTTGGAATAATTCTGAACTCCTCTTTTAAAAAAAGGGTATTTATTTTTAATTAGGATGTATACTATGTATAAAAAGGAAATTGAAATTCCACTTATTTTTAGACTTATAGGGTATGAGAAACAAAGAGAAATAGGAAGAAGGATAAATAGGAGTGTATACTCAAAATAGATTTTTCTCATGGTTGCAAATTGTAAAAGTGTTTTTATCAGGAATCTTTTATTAGACGAGTATACGTAATAATATGAATGGTTTTACGACTCTATTAAAAATAAATTGACAAGATGAAGTTTATAGGAAACGCAGAAGAATATTTACATTTAGAGTTGTTAAAATCTGAAAACTGTAGCGTGTTAAAAGAAGTCATAGAAAGTAGTTTGACTATTTTATGGTTTCAAGAAGATGAAAATTATTTAGTAATTGATGGAAAAGAACAGTGTTTTAAAAAGAATGAAATAGTATTTCTTACAGAGTTTCATAGAATAGAGGTTGTCAAGATTAATACTATTCGTTTTTTACGATTTAACAGGTCATTTTACTGCATTTTAGATCATGATGTGGAGGTGAGCTGTAAAGGAGCTTTGTTTTTTGGAGCATCTCAAGTTCCAGTAATTAAGCTTTCCAAAGAAGACTTTGAAAAATTTGAGACATTATGGAAAATGTTTTTAATAGAAATGGATTCTGATGATAGCTTGCAGATAGGAATGTTGCAAATGATGTTAAAGCGTTATTTGATTTTAGGAACACGTATTTATAAGCAACAAAAAAACTATCCGGTAGATAAAGAAAGTTCAGATATTATTAGAGAATTTAATTTTTTGGTGGAAGAACATTTTAGAGAAAAACATACGGTAGCAGAATATGCAGCCCTGTTGTTTAAATCGCCCAAAACATTGTCTAATCTTTTTTCAAAACAAAGAGCCAAAACACCTTTACAATATATACATGATAGAAGAATTTTGGAAGCAAGGCGTTTACTTTCGTATACGGATTACTCAATAAAAGAAATAGCTTATCAAATAGGTTTCGGAGACCTTCAGGCGTTTAGTCGGTTTTTTAAGAAGTTTGAAGGAGTTTCACCTTCAGAATATAAAGGAAAACATAGTTAAGGAAAAATTGCCAACTTCTTAGGAAATATCACCAACCTGTACATTGTTGAACTGCCGCATCTTTGTAGTGTAATTAATAATAACAATTAAAACACTATATAAGATGTCACAATTTAACGTACCAACAAGAGAAGAAGTATCGATAAATAATCAGGAAATTTTCGATTCTTTAAAAAGTAAATTAGGATTTGTTCCAAATCTATATGCTTATTACGCAAAAAGTGAAACTGCATTGGCGGACTATTTGGCTTTTCAAAACAGAAAATCTTCTTTAAAAGCTAAAGAAAGAGAAATTGTAAACTTAGTTGTAAGCCAGTTTAATAACTGTAAATATTGTCTATCAGCACATACGTTGTTAGGGAAAATGAATGGATTTACAGAAGAGCAAGTTTTAGAAATAAGAAAAGGAACTGCCACTTTTGATACTAAACTAGATGTTTTAGCAAAAACAACAAAAGCAATTGTAGAAAACAAGGGAAGAATAGAAACATCTCAAAAAGAAGTTTTTTTTACAGCAGGATATACTGAAGAGAACTTAATTGATTTGGTAGTAGTTGTAGGAGATAAAACTATTAGTAATTACATACACAATCTTGCTGGTTTTGAAATAGACTTTCCAGTAGCAAAAGAATTATAAATCAAAATTTAAAATTAATAACTAAAGAGAATCATTATGAAACAAGTAATCGTTTTAAGTATAGTAGCAGTAGTAAGTTTATTTTCAACAACTGCATTTTCGCAAAAAGCAAAAACCATTTTGTTAGAACAAACAGTGGGTGAGTTTACAGTTAAAGGACTGGAACTTTCGGAAGGAGACTATATTTTTGAAATAGCCAATAACGGGGTAGATCATGAAGTAGGTTTTGTAATTGCTCCAAAAGGAAAAACAGATCAAGCTCATCATATTAAAGAAGGATATGTGAAAGAAACTGTAAAAAAGGGAAAAACATCAACTTCTAATATAGTAACGTTAGAAAAAGGCGAGTATGTATACTTTTGCCCTTTAAACCCAACACCCCAATATGCAATAACAGTGAAATAGCAACAATCATTTAGCTACAAAATAAAACAAGACCTTAAATTTAAGGTCTTGTTTTATTTTGTAGCTATAGTACTTTTCCATTTTTCGTTGCGTAAAACAAAAGCCTTTATGTAGCTACAAACAGCAGTTGTTTTAAGGTCTTCAGCAGCAAGTTGTTCTAGTGTTTTCTCAACCAATAATTTCCCAATTCCAGTTCCTCTTAATTTTTCAGGAACCTCAGTGTGAGTTAGGTATATCTGATTGTCTTGTTTTTTGTAATCTATTCTTGCAGTTTCTTTATTGATGGTTAGCGTAAATTGTTGTTTATCAGAAATGTGTTTGAATACCATAATTGTAGGGTTGAATAGTTGTTTTGTGTTTTTTTTAAGAAACTTTTTTTAAATAATCAATAGCAGAATCTACATCCAAATGAAAATCACTAAAAACAATGTTGTTATGCTTGTCGAGAACTAAAAACCAAGGAGTTCCTCTGGTTTGAAAAGTTTTCATAAATGTTGAGCCAGGGTTTTCTTTACTTCCTGCATCGTGTCCAAAAAAGATGTTTAAATTATATTTCTGTTGTGTTTCGCTCAGTTTCTCAAAGGTGTTTTCATCATATCCTTCAAAAACAGTTTGAATGGCTAGAAAAATAACTTTATCATTTTCTTTGAAAGCATCTGTCATTTTCTTTAAATCGGGTAATCCTTTGCTGTGACATCCAGGACACCAATGTTGGAAACAAAAAATAACTTTAAATTTTCCTTCAAAGTCAGTAAGTTTAAGGGGAGGTGTTTTTTCTCCTTTAGAGTTTATCCACTGTTCTATATGGAAATCTTTCATTGTAGATATGATTTGTTATTTTTCTAAAGTAATAGCTTCAGAGTTTATACAATAACGCAAGCCACTAGGTTCTGGACCATCAGGAAAAATATGCCCTAAATGAGCGTCGCACGAATTACACAATGTTTCTACTCGAACCATTCCATGAGAAGTGTCTTTTATATATTTGATAGCATTTTTGGTAATAGGTTCTGTAAAACTAGGCCACCCAGTACCAGAGTTGAATTTTATAGTAGAATCAAATAAAGGCTCATTGCAACAAACACAATTGTATTTACCTTCATCATAAATACTGCACAAAGCACCACTATGAGGTCTTTCAGTTCCTTTTAATCTAGTTATTCTAAATTGCTCTTCCGTTAATAGTTTTTGCCATTCATTATTAGTTTTTTCAATACGTTTGTTAGGTGTTGGGTTTCCGTTTACGGAAAAGTAAATAATGTCTTTCCAAGTAAGCATAATAATAAGGTTTGTTATAAAGATTAGAGTATACGAGTCGTTTAAAAGTCTTTTTCCTTTCGGTAAGATAATGTCTTGTTTTGTGTAAATCAATAAATGAGGTTGGAAAAATTTCTTTTAAAGAAGAAGAGTGGTGGGTTTTAATCGTGTTAAAGAGGAATTTGTAAATATTAATTTTTATTTAAAAGAACGTGTTAAGACTAATTTAGAAGATGTTTTTATTAAATTTACGGAGTTAAGAATAAAATTAAAATTTAGAAAAATGAAAAAAATACTAGTACTTACATTGAGTTTAATTGCAATATTCACAATTGAATCTTGTGGTAGTAAAAAAGTTGTTAGAGTAGATGAAAGCGAACAAATAGATTTAAGTGGGCGTTGGAATGATACTGATGCACAATTGGTTGCCAAACAAATGTCAGCAGCAATTATAGAAGCACCTTGGATGTCTAATTATACGCTTGAAGAAAAAAGAAAACCTGTTGTTATTGTTGGGTTAGTTAGAAACAAAACTCATGAACATATTGACACAGAGATTTTTACAAAAGAGATGGAAAAAGCATTGATTGTAAGTCAAAAAGCAAGAGTTGTACAAGGAAAAGAAATGAGAGGAGAGTTGAGAGAAGAAAGAGCAGCTCAAGAAGGAAATGCATCTTTGGCTACAATGAAAAAATTTGGATTAGAAACAGGAGCAGATTTTATGCTACAAGGAGTTATTAGTTCTGTAACAGATTCAGATAGAAAAGAAAAAGTAGTTTTTTATCAAATAGATATGGAACTTTCGAATATTGAAACGAATGAAAAAGTTTGGATAGGAGATAAAAAAATAAAAAAAGTAGTTCAAAACTAATACTTTTTTGAGTTTAAACAGTTGATTGAATTTATGACATATTGGGTTGGTAATAGAAAAATAGGTACACTGCTAATTCTGTTTATAGGCTTCTTTTTCAGCTGTGGAAGTTACCATTCAAAAAGTCTTGTATACCAATCTCAAGTAGCTAAGGGTGATATTGTAAAAGCTTCCGAAAGTATAGAAAGCAACAAGTTTCTAAAAAAAGATAGAAACTTGTTACTTTATTATTTAGAGAAAGGAAAGATTGCTTTTTTAGAAGGAAATTATGTTGAAAGTAATGAGTTACTAAACAAGGCAGATATTTTAATAGAAGACTCTTATAAAAAATTGGGTGATGAGTTGGTGGGAGTGGTAACCAATCAAGAAAATACAATTTATAGAGCAGAAGACTTTGAAAAAGTAGCAATTCATTATTATAAAGCACAGAATTATCTTTTTCTTAAACAATATGACGAGGCACTTGTAGAAGCAAAAAGAATTAATATACGCTTACAAGCGTTGAACGATAAATATCCTTCAGGCAAAAAAAACAGGTATAGTAGTGATGCTTTTGCATTGAATTTGCAAGGGATTATTTACGAAGCTACAGGAGATGTAAACGGAGCATTTATTTCTTATAGAAATGCTGTGGATTTGTATTTAAAAGCAGAGGGAATGTATTTTGGGGTAACAATCCCTGAGCAATTAAAACAAGATCTATTAAGAACAGCCTCTTTTTTAGGGTTTGAAAACGAATTTTTCCGATATTCAGAATTATTAAAAACGAAATACATTCCATCTGATAAAAAAAATGGAGAAGCTATTGTTTTTTGGGAAACAGGAATGATTCCTTATAAAGATCAGAATATTTACACCTGTACAATATTGCCAGGAAGAAGTGGATTTGTAAGTGTTGTGAATAAAGATTTAGGATTAAATTTATTGTTACCCATCGGTTTATTTGGAGGAAGTGGTAAAACAGACCTTTCAGGTTTACAGGTTGTTAAAGTAGCATTCCCTAAATATGTAGATAGACATCCTTATTATACATCAGGAGAAATTGTATTGAATTCAGGAAGAGAATATTCATTGAGTTTAGCAGAAGATTATAGTGAAATTGCCTTTAAAACTTTAAAAGATAGAACCCTTCGTGAAATAGGAGATATGGTTGTGCGTTTGGCTGTAAAAAAGACAGCAGAACATACTGTTAGGAATCAAAATGAAACTTTAGGAATGCTTTTAGGTTTGGTAAATGCTGCTACAGAGCGTGCTGACACTCGAAATTGGCAAACATTACCAAGTGCTATTTATTATGCTAGGATACCTTTAGAAGAAGGGCGAAATACAATAAATGTAAAATTAAAAGGAGTACATGGAAATACTTCTCAAGAATTTAGCGTAAAAAGTAAAAAAGGAATACAATTCTTAAATTATTCAACATTAGGGAGTGTTGAAACTAGAATTAATAAATCAAAAAAATAAGCATAAAAAAAGCCTTCTAATCAAAGATTAGAAGGCTTTAGTACTCGAGATGGGACTTGAACCCATACGGACCTTACAGTCCACTGGATTTTAAGTCCAGCGTGTCTACCAATTCCACCACTCGAGCATTGGTATTTTATATATGTTTAGAGCGAAAGACGAGATTTGAACTCGCGACCCTCACCTTGGCAAGGTGATGCTCTACCCCTGAGCTACTTTCGCAGTCATGTTTTTCTAAAAGAACGATGCACTTCGTTTCCGTAATGCGAGTGCAAATATAAAACGTTTTTTAAATGTAGAAAGCTTTTTTTGAACTTTTTTTTGATGTTTTTTTTAAATGATTATGAATCAGGGGTGTATATTTATCTTTTTTTTGGTTGTAGATATGTAATAAAGAAATATCTTTGCAAAAAAATTAAGAAAGGTAATGAATTCTAGGGTTGAAGGAATAGATAAGAAAGAAGGAATTTCTGTTTTAATAGACGATTTTAAGCAGCTTACTAAGATGGGGCTGTCTATGAGTGTTGTGTTTTCATCAGTAGCAGGATATTTATTAGCAGCTACAGTAATATCTTTGCAAGAAATAGTTTTATTAGCTATTGGAGGATATTTAATGGTAGGAGCATCAAATGCTTTTAATCAAATTATAGAAAAAGATACAGATGCTTTAATGAAGCGAACAAAAAATAGACCAATTCCTACAGGAAGAATGTCTGTAAATGTAGCAATGAGCATTGCGGTTACTTTTACCCTTTTAGGAATCGCTATTTTGTACTCTATAAATCCTAAAAGTGCTTTATTTGGAGCTGTTTCTATATTTTTATACACCTGTGCATATACACCGCTAAAATCAGTAACACCACTTACTGTATTTGTAGGAGCTATTCCAGGAGCTATTCCCTTTATGTTAGGGTGGGTTGCTGCAACAAATAATTTTGGTATCGAAGCAGGTTTTTTGTTTTTGATACAGTTTTTTTGGCAATTCCCTCATTTTTGGGCTATAGGGTGGTTACAAGATGAAGAGTATAAAAAAGCAGGCTTCAATATGTTGCCAATGGGTAAAAAAGATGTAAATGCTGTAAAACAGATTATACTGTATACAGTTATTATGATCTTAGTATCAATTGCTCCAGTATTAAAATTAACAGGAAGCTTTTATATACATCCTATTACGGCAGTAATCATCTTCTTGTTAGGAGGGTTAATGCTGTTTTATGCAATAAAGCTTTTAAAAGATCATAGCAATGTAATGGCTAGAAAATTAATGCTAGCAAGTGTGTTGTATATTACATTGATACAAATAATATATGTAGTCGATAAATTTTTACACTAAAAAAATATAATGGAGGTAACTTTAAAAGAAGAATTGGCCGAGGGTAAGAGAAAATCTGCAAAACCAATGATGTGGATTTCTATGGTAAGTATGACCATGATGTTTGCTGGTTTAACTAGTGCGTACGTTATCAGTAGCAAGCGTGAAGATTGGGTAAGTTTTGAAATTCCCCAAGCATTTGTAATTAGTACACTTTGTATCTTAGGCAGTAGTATTACCTATCATTTAGCAAAAAAAGTATTACAAAAAGGAAACAGGCAATTAGCTTCTGCTTTATTAATGGTAACATTAGGGCTGGCAATTGGTTTTGTTTTTGGGCAATTAGAAGGGTTTGAACAGTTAAAATCTATGGGGCTTTATTTTACAGGGCCTAAGAGTGCAGTATCCTCTTCTATGTTGATGGTAATTGTTTTTGCCCATATTTTGCATGTAATAGTAGGGGTTATTTCATTGTTAGTTGTAATTTATAATCATTTTAAGTTAAAGTACGAGCCGAATAATATGCTAGGTTTGGAGTTAGGTCTTATTTTTTGGCATTTCCTAGATTTGCTATGGATTGGATTATTTTGCTTTTTCTATTTTTATACCTAGTATTAATTAACTAGTTTTGCGAATTATTAAATAAATAATTTTTTTAAACAAATTTTATGGGAGCAAATATTGCTGGTAAATCTGAAGGTAAAGCATGGGACGGAGGTTCTGTACAACCTATGGGAGCAAGTTATGGTAAAATGATGATGTGGTTTTTCATCGTCTCTGATGCATTAACTTTCTCTGGTTTTTTAGCTGCGTATGGATTAACACGCTATAAGTTTATTGACATTTGGCCAATTGCGGATGAGGTATTTACTCACTTCCCTTTTATGCACGGAGCACACGCACCAATGTATTATGTCGCCTTAATGACATTTATCTTAATTTTTTCTTCTGTAACAATGGTGTTGGCAGTAGATGCAGGACATAATATGAATAAGAAAAAAGTAACATTCTATATGTTTTTAACAATTATAGGTGGTATTATTTTCGTTGGATCTCAAGCATGGGAGTGGAAAAACTTTATTCAAGGTTCTTATGGAGCGCTACAGTTAAAAGACGGGAAAATCGTTCAATTTGCTAAAGATGGTCATCAAATAGCTTTGAGTGACTTTGTAGTAGCAGATCACGAACAAACAGAGCATACTAGAAATAACGGACTTTGGTTTGAAAAAGGAGAAACATTACCTAGCTATACAGTAGAAGAGGTAGTAGTAGCCTTTAAAGCAAATGAAGATGTAGATTTAAGAATTGAAAAAATTGATCCAGCAACAAAACAGAAAATCATTGTTTCTAGAGAAGAAGGGTTAAGGTTTTTAGAAAATGCATCTAGAGTAGTTGAAGGAGCTAACTTAGAAGTAAACGAATACGGAAGTGCTCAGTTTGCAGATTTCTTTTTCTTTATTACAGGATTTCACGGTTTCCACGTATTCTCAGGAATTGTGTTAAATATCATCATCTTCTTTAATGTAATCATCGGTACTTACGAAAAGAGAGGACATTATGAAATGGTTGAAAAAGTTGGATTGTATTGGCACTTTGTCGATTTAGTATGGGTATTTGTATTTACATTCTTCTACCTGGTATAATTAAAATAAAGAAAAAATAATGGGACACGCAGCATCACATAAAGCATTAATTTGGAAAGTATTTGCAATACTTTCAATAATTACAATTGTAGAAGTAGCATTAGGAATTGTGAAACCAGAATTCTTATTTACAACACAATTTATAGGAACATCTTTGTTAAACCTTTTGTTTTTAGTTTTAACAATCATAAAAGCATACTACATTGTATGGTACTTTATGCACTTAGGAGATGAAAAGAAAAACTTTAAATATTCAGTTTTATTACCAATGCTAATTTTAATTCCATACTTAGCAACATTGTTGTTGATTGAAGGAGGATATGTACATGATGTATTGGCTGAATATGTTAATTGGAACTACTAATAATTAGTATATTATAAAAATAAAAAAGGTGGTTTAGTCCACCTTTTTTTATACAAAAGAAATAAAGTATGAATAAAGATAGCAATCAAATAAAAAAGTTTGTCATACTTTTTTGCACGTTTATTGTGCCATTGTTGTTTTTTTTATTTTTAGCCTCAGGTAAAGTTAACTTTAACAAGCTGCCTGTTTTGACTGAAAGGGTTTTAGAAGTAAACTCAGAAACAACACCTTTATTTATAAATAAAGTTTCTGTAGTTTCCTTTATGGGAAAATCGCCATCAGTTAAAACTTACCAAAACTTTTTAAACTTATATCAAGTAGTATATAAGAAATCTAAAAAGTTTAAAAAATTCCAAATGGTTACCTTGATTCCTGAAGGTGAAACAGAAGTATTGCAAAAATTGAAAAGCGAATTGGCTTTTGTAGGAGGAGTTGAGTTAGAAAAATGGGAGTTTGTGGAGGTTTCTGAACAGAAAATGCAAGCAGTTTTTCAAAGCTTTCAAACACCGTTTAAATTGGATGTTAATCTAGGAGTATCTGAAGTTTTCATAATAGATGAAGGGTTAAATTTGAGAGGAAGACTAAATGATGAAGATGTTGATTCAGGAGTTGTTTTTGGGTACAATATGGAGTCGGTTTCGGTTTTAAAAAACAAATTAGTAGAAGATATTAATGTGGTTTTTTATGAGTCAAAATTTGCAGTAAAAGAGGATAAAAGTTATGAATAAGAAGAACTACTCGTATATAGGGATTTCATTTATAATATTGGTTTTTGGTATTTGGGCTGTGAATGAGTTTGAAGCTCGAATGTCAAAAAAAGAATTGGTGAAATTTGAAAAAGTACCTGCTTTTGAATTTACAAATCAAGAAGGTAAGCTAATTTCTAATAAAGACTTTAACGATAAGGTATATGTTGTGGAATTTTTTTTTACAACCTGTCCAACAATATGTCCGGTGATGAATCAAAATATGCTAAAGATTCAGAAAAAATATTATGGAAATCCACATTTTGGAATTGTATCGGTTAGTATAAATCCTGAAAAAGATACACCAGAAGTGTTAAAAGAGTATGCAAAAACAAAAGGAGCAACTATGAAAAGTTGGCACTTTTTAACAGGAAAAGAAGAAGCTATTTACAAGTTTTCTAACGAAGGGTTTAAATTGTATGCAGGAAAAAATAAAGAAGTGTCAGGAGGGTTTGAACATTCAGGTTTGTTTGCTTTGGTAGATAAAGAAGGTTATATAAGATCTAGAGTTGTGAAAATGGGAGATTATGAAAATCCAATAAAGTTTTACGATGGTTTAGATGCAAAGGCAGTTGAAATGTTGAAAGAAGATATTCAGATTTTACTAGACGAATAAAGAAATATAAATATTATGAATCCTAAGAAATATAATAAATTAATAATAGCACTATCAATTGTTATTCCTTTAGCGGTAGCTGTGCTTTTTAGAGTGAAATTAGATATAGAATTGCCGGTTTTTTTACCACCCTATTATGCAACAATTAACGGGCTTACCGCTGTGTTGTTAGTATTGGCTGTTTGGGCAATTAAGAATGGAAATAGTGAGCTTCATGAAAAATTAATGAAAGTAGCAATTGCTTTTTCTGTATTGTTTTTGGTGTTGTATGTATTGTATCATATGACTTCAAACTCTACAGCTTATGGAGGTGAGGGTTGGTTAAAGATAGTTTACTTTGTTGTGTTAATATCACACATAGTTTTGTCTATAGCAGTAATTCCTTTTGTTTTGATTACCTATGTAAGAGCAATAACAAGTGACTTTGAATTGCATAAGAAGATAGCAAAATATACGTTCCCATTATGGTTGTATGTAGCGGTTACTGGAGTTTTAGTGTATATAATGATTTCTCCATACTATTAAAAGAAACCCTTTTGTTAATACCAATTCAAGAATAAGATATGAGTGTTAAAAAAATAGTATCAATCATTGCTGTAAGTTTCTTGTGTTTCTCAACTATAGAAGCACAGTGTGCTATGTGTAAAGCTGTTGTTGAGAATGGAGATGGGGAAATGGCAGAAGGTGTAAATAACGGAATTGTTTATCTAATGATTTTTCCATATCTGCTAGTTTTAGCATTAGGGTATGCGCTTTTTAGATATATGAAAAAGAATAAAAAGTAGTTTATTAATGAGTGTAATAGGATTAGGATTGGCCGCCTTAGGACGTCCAGAATACATTAATATTAGAGCTAATTCTTCTATCGATAAAACAGAAAAAGCATTCAGAAAGAATGCTTTTTCTGTTTTAGATGAAGCCTATAAGAAAGGAATTCGTTTTTTTGATACAGCTCCATCTTATGGAAAAGGAGAACAATTTTTAGTTGAATGGAATAATAATCGTAAATATCCAGATGTAGTATTATCAACAAAATGGGGGTATACTTATGTAGCTAATTGGGAGTTAGGGTATAAGGGATCTCATGAAGTGAAAGAACACTCATGGAGCAAGCTGATAGAGCAATGGGAGATATCGAAAATCTTGTTGCCTAATCTAGATGTTTATCAAATACATTCAGCTACTTTTGAAAGTGGTGTCCTTGAAAACAAAAAGATACTTCAAAAGCTGTTTGAGATTAAAAGAGAGTTTGGAGTTAAAATAGGTTTAACAACGAGTGGAGTTAAGCAAAAGGAAATAATTGAAAGAGCTTTAAAAATTAGATTGGATAATGAAGAGTTGTTTGATAGCTATCAGGTTACTTACAATGTGTTTGAGCAAGATACTTTTGAAGTATTAAAGAGATTAAAGGATGTAAATAAGTTTGTTATAATAAAAGAAGGATTGGCGAACGGACGTGTTTTTTTAGACAGTAAAGCAAAATTAAAACTCATAGATATTGCAAATAAATATAAAGTAGGTATTGATGCTCTTGCATTGCGCTTTTGTAAAGATACAATTATGCCAGATGTTGTTTTAAGTGGAGCTTTTGATGTAGTTCAGTTAAATGAAAATTTAAAAGCATCAACTTTTGTATTGGAGGATGAAGATATTGAAGTGTTAAAAAAACTAAAAATAACTTCTGAAGTATATTGGAAAGAAAGAAGTCAGTTGTCTTGGGGCTAATTGAAAAACTTAAAAGACCTGTTAGAAATTCGTTTCTAACAGGTCTTTTAAGTTTATGATTAAATAAGTCCGGCCCTTTTCAATAAAGCATCAGAATTGGGTTCTTTACCTCTGAATTTTTTATAAAGTTCCATAGGTTTTTCGGTTCCTCCTTTAGATAGGACAGTGTCTTTGAATTTTTGACCAGTGACTTTGTTGAAGATTCCAGTTTCTTTAAAGTAGTCAAAAGCATCAGCATCTAAAACTTCTGCCCATTTGTAAGAGTAATAACCTGCGGAATATCCACCTTGAAAAATATGAGAAAAGGAGGTGCTCATACAATTTTCGTTAACATCAGGGTATAATTGTGTGTCGGCAAAAGATTGCTTTTCAAAGTCTTTTACATTGATATTGTCAAAATCAAGATTGGTCTGTGAGTGCCAGCTCATATCTAATAGACCAAAACTTAATTGACGTAATGTTTGCATACCTTCAAGAAAGCTTGCAGCCTTTTTTATTTTTTTTATCAATTCCATAGGAATTATTTCTCCCGTTTGATAGTGTTTGGCAAAAATACTAAGTACTTCTTCCTCGTAGCACCAGTTCTCGTAAATTTGACTAGGTAGTTCAACAAAATCCCAAGAAACACTGGTCCCTGATAAGCTAGCATATGTAGTGTTTGCTAACATTCCGTGCAATCCATGACCAAATTCATGAAATAAAGTAGTAACCTCGTTAAAGGTTAATAGAGAAGGTTTGGTGTCTGTAGGTTTGGTGAAATTGCAAACATTAGAAATATGAGGTCTGCTGTTTTTTCCGTTTCGAATCCATTGATTTTTATAAGAAGTCATCCAAGCACCATTTCTTTTTCCAGCTCTAGGAAAGAAATCAGCATAAAATATAGCAATAAAATCACCTTTTTCATCTGTGATTTTGTATGTTGTAACATCTTCATGATAAGTGTCTATGTCATAAACCTGTTCAAAAGAAAGGCCAAATAACTTATTAGCTACAGTAAAAGCACCGTCAATTACATTTTCTAGTTTAAAGTAAGGTTTTAGGGCCTCTTCATCAAAGTCAAAAAGTTGTTTTTTTAGTTTTTCAGAGTAATAAGCACCGTCCCATTTTTGTAAATCTTTAGTACCTTCCTTTTCTGCAAATTCAGAAAGTTGTTGGAATTCTTTTTTGGCTGCAGGTTTGGCTTTTTTAAGTAAATCGTTAGAGAATTTAAGAACAGTCTCAGGAGTTTCTGCCATGCGTTCCTCTAAAATAAAATGAGCATGTGTGCTGTATCCTAGTAAATTAGCTCTCTTATGGCGTAGTTTTACAATTTCTAAAACAATAGATTGATTGTCATATTCGTTATTTTGAAAAGCTTTTTTTCCAAAAGCTATAGCCATTTCTTTTCTCAGTGCTCGATTATCTGCATAAGTCATAAAAGGAATATAGCTAGGGTAATCTAAAGTAAATAACCAGCCTTCCTTTTTTTTCTGTTCAGCGGTTTGTTTGGCAGCTTCAATAGTCCCTTCAGGAAGTCCTTTTAATTGAGTTTCATCGGTTATAAGTAGTTCATAAGCATTTGTTTCAGCAAGTACATTTTCTCCAAACTGTAGTGATAGCTTGGAAAGCTTCATGTCTATTTCTCTTAATGTGCTCTTGTCAGAATCATTCAGGTTGGCTCCGTTTCTGGAAAAGCTTTTGTATTGCTTTTCTAACAACATGTTTTCTTCAGAAGTTAATTTCAGGGTGTTTCTAGAGTCATATACAGTTTTTACTTTTTGAAACAATTCTTGATTCAATCGAATGTCATTTGAGAATTCAGATAACCATGGAGAAACCTCTTGAGCAATTTTTTGTATTTCATCATTGGTTTCAGCAGAATTTAGGTTGAAGAAAATACTAGAAATACGTCCTAATAACTCACCAGACTCCTCTAGAGCTATAGTTGTATTTAAAAAAGTTGGAGTTTCAGAGGTTGTTACAATTGTATCAATTTCTTTTTTAGCTATTTCAATAGCTTCCTGAAAAGCAGGTTTAAAGTGCTCATTTTTAATTTTAG
>CBDEUL010000004.1:0-88803 GCA_965243265.1 Flavicella sp. | reverse complement strand
TTTATAGATTGAAAACCATACTGGGCAGATACTTTGGGTAAAAACTCTGAACGAATTACTTTTCGCTGTGCCTCTGCTATTTTTGACTCTCCTTTCCAATAAGCCACTAAAGGATGCTTGTCTAATACAGAATCTAAAACCGTTATAGAATCGGTAAGAATAGTAGGTGTATCAGCAACCGTTAAAATAGCTTCACTTAAAGTCCATTGTTGCAATGCTTGCAACGCTATTTGATATTCTGTAAGAGCTTGTGCTTTTTGAATATGTAATAGTTTTCTTTGATTTAGTGTTGCCGTGTATTCTAATTTAGAAATGGCTTCTGTTTCGTAACGCAAATCAACTGCTTTATTTAAATTAGAATACACAGAATCTATTTTTACATAAGCCTCAAAAACCTTTTGAGCAGTATAGGCTTTTACCCATGCCAACTGCACATTCATTTTTAAATCTATTTCCTTTAATTTTAAATCGGTTTTTGACAAACGGATAGCCTCTTTTGCTAAGTTATTTTTAGAGGCAATACCAAAAAGATCCATGTTGTTTTGACCAATACCTAAAGTAGTAACTCCCTCTCTATTGTTTCCTATTTCTTCACCAGAAACAAAAATCTGTGTGTTTCCAAAATCCCAAGCAGTAGCTTTTAAGGTCTCTTCTTTGGCTATAGACAGTTCTGCTGCTTTTAGCGACGGGTGATTCTCAAAAGCCATTGCTACAGCCTCTTCCATAGAGATCGTTTTTTCCTGTGCTTGCACACCTAGAGAAAGCAAACAAAATACAGCACTAGCAAGAATACTTTTCTTCATTTTAAGTTTTGTTTTATGAGTTTCAATCCATTTATAAAGTATCGGAATTACAAACAGTGTTAAAAATGTTGATGTTAACAAACCTCCAATAACCACAGTGGCTAATGGACGTTGTACTTCTGCTCCTGATGTGGTAGATAATGCCATTGGTAAAAACCCTAGCATATCTGTTAAAGCAGTTAGTAAAATAGGTCTGATACGTCTTTTAGAACCTTTTTTTATTCGCTCCCCTACATCTGTAACACCTTCTTTTTCAAGTTCATTAAACCCACTTACCAAAACCAATCCATTAAGTACAGCTACTCCAAATAAAACAATAAAACCAACACCTGCAGAAATGCTAAAAGGCATATCTCTAGCCAATAATAAAAACACACCTCCAATGGTTGCTAATGGAATTGCCACATAAATCATCAACGCTTGTTTAAATGATTTTAAAGCAAAAAAGATGAGAACAAAGATGAGTAATAAAGCTATTGGTACCACTGTTTTTAATTTACTTGTAGCACGTTCTAAATTTTCAAAAGCACCTCCATAGCGGATATAATATCCTGCTGGTAAATCAATATTGGTTTCTATTTTTTCTTGAATTTCTTCTACCAATGATTTAATATCTCTACCTCTTACGTTAATTCCTACATAGGTTCTTCTATTGGTATTGTCTCTACTAATTTGCATTGGTCCCGGCTGATAACTTATGGTAGCAACTTCTTTTAAAGGAATTTGAAACCCGTTGGGCAATGGAATGAATAGTTTTTTTACATTCTCTAGATCTTTCCTAAAAGTCTCCTTGAGACGAACGACCAAATCAAAACGTTTTTCTCCTTCAAAAATAATTCCTGCCACTCCTCCCGCAAAAGAGGTTTGCACAATATGGTTTACTTCATTTATTTGCAATCCGTATTGTGCAATCTTATCTCTATTGTATTGAATCGTTATTTGTGGTTGCCCAGAAATAGCTTCTACTTTCATATCAGCAACTCCGTTTACAGTAGCAATTAGTTTTCCTATTTCTTCCGATTTTTGAGCTAATATTTTCAAATCTTCCCCATATAATTTCACAGCAATATCTTCTCGAACCCCTGTTATAAGTTCATTAAATCGCATTTCTATAGGTTGTGTGAATTCATAATTAATTCCTGGCAATACCTCCAGTTTTTCTTTTATTTGATGAATCAATTCTTCTTTAGAACTGGCATTTATCCATTCTGAAGAGGGTTTTAAAATTAGAAAAACATCTGCTATATCCATTGGCATTGGGTCTGTAGGCACATCTGCAACTCCAATTCTACTAATAACATCTTTGACTTCTGGGAAATTACTTTTTACTATTTTTTCAACTTTTGTAGTAGTAGCAACACTCTCAGACAATGAGCTTCCTGGTTTTAAAATAACATGAAAAGCAATATCTCCTTCATCTAATTGAGGAATAAACTCACCTCCCATTTTAAAAAAAGAAAAAATAGCAATTGCTAACAGAACTACTGAAGCAACAACAATCTGTTTTCCTCGTTTTAAAACCTTTTCTAAACTTTTTTCATAAATGTTCTCTAACCACAGAACTATTTTATCTCCCCAATAATTTTTTTCTGTTTTAGTTGTTGTTACAAAAACAGAAGTAATCATTGGCACATAGGTTAAACATAAAACCATTGCTCCAATCATAGAAAAGCCAAAAGTAAGCGCCATAGGTTTAAACATTTTACCTTCTACTCCTTCTAAAGCGAGTATGGGTAAAAAGACAATAAGAATAATGAATTGTCCGAAAAAGGCAGTATTCATCATTTTTGAAGAAGCATTATAGGCCACTTTATTTTTTGTTTTAGCCGTAATAGTTTCTCCTTTTTTTATTCGTTGTACCAAAAGAAATACAGTACTCTCTACTATAATTACGGCTCCATCTACTATAATTCCAAAATCAATAGCCCCTAGACTCATTAAATTTGCCCAAACATCAAATACATTCATCAAAATAAATGCAACAAGCAACGATAAAGGAATGGTAGAAGCTACAACCAATCCTCCACGCCAGTTCCCTAAAAAGAAAACCAGAATAAAAATAACAATCAGCGCCCCTTCTATTAAATTATTTTGAACGGTAGAAGTAGTATTGTTTATCAACTTACTTCTATCTAAAAAAGGTTTTATAGAAATACCTTCGGGAAGTGATTTTTGAATTTCTTGAACTCTTTCTTTAACTGCTTTTATAACCTCATTACTACTAGCTCCTTTAAGCATTAAAATCATTCCCCCTACAGTTTCTCCCTCTCCATTTTTTGTCAAAGCTCCGTAACGAGTAGCTTGTCCATATTGAACCGCACCTATAGCCTCTATTGTTATAGGAATGCCGCCTTTATGAGCTACTACAATCTTTTTAATATCTTCTAAAGAAGTAACCAACCCTTCTCCTCTGATAAAATTAGCTTGGTGATTTTTTTCAATATAAGCACCTCCTGTATTTTGATTGTTATTACCTAAAGCTTTGTAAACATCTCCAATACTTAAACCAATAGCTTTTAACTCATTTGGATCTACAGCTACTTCGTATTGTTTAATAGCTCCACCAAAAGCATTTACTTCTACAACACCAGGCACCATTGCCATTTGACGACGAATAATCCAATCTTGAAAGGCACGTAATTCCGTAATACTGTATTGGCTTTTAAATTCTGGAGCTACTTCTAATGTGTATTGGTAAATTTCTCCAAGCCCTGTTGAAATAGGTCCCATAAAAGGAGTTCCAAACCCCTCAGGAATATCGTTTTTAATTTCGGTTAATTTTTCAGAAACCAACTGTCTTGGCAAATAAGTATCCAAAGCATCGCTAAACACAATGGTAACCACTGATAGACCAAAACGGGAAATGGAACGAATTTCTGTTACCTCTGGTAAATTAGCAACCGCAACCTCTATAGGATAGGTTACAAATTGTTCTATTTCTTCAGCTCCTAAATTAGGAGCCTGTGTAATAATCTGTACTTGATTATTTGTGATATCAGGAACAGCATCTACAGGTACTTGTTGTACGCTATAAATACCTCCAACAATCAATGCAAGCGTAAACAATGCAATAACCAACTTGTTATTGATTGAAAACTGAATTAGTTTATTAATCATTTGTGTAAATTTTAATTCTATTGAATTTTCTCATACATATTGCTGTAACAATATATGAGACTAAGTATTTCTTCTTTTATAGAAGAAACAACAGGACATAAGTATCCTATCAAATAAATTAAACTTGGGGTGGTTGTAATAGAGAAGCTGTTACGTTTTGCAAAGTACCATCTTGATAAGCATATACTTTAGCGAAAAAATCTTGTGTAAGAAGTTTGTAAGAAAAATATGTCATAGTATCAATACTTACTTGACAACACTGACAATAACAAAAAGGGGAACACAAATCTAATTCTCCTGAATTTTGATGATCTCCTTTAGAAATAGAAGCTACTATAGTATCACTAGACATATCTTCTGCATCATCATTACAAGTAACAAATGACAACCCCAAAATATAGATAGATAATAAGAATGCTATAAACTTCATTTCAACAAAAATAGAAATAAAAAAAATACAATACCTACTCTATCTCCTTATTTCATTGAAAAATATTTACACTTTAAGAACCTTGTTTTTACTGTAATTTTTGAGATAAAAAAAGACTCACTAGTAAATAATAACTCCCCCCTTATACAATAAATGCAGCTAATTACTTAGCTGCATTTGTTATTTTATATAAAAATTTCAATCCATTAGATAAATTGTTCCAACGCTACATTTACAATATCGTAATGAGAATCATGAGCAACAACAGTCCCCTCTTTTACGACTATTATTTGTGGAGATTGGTGTATTACATTAAAATTATCTGCTATAGCGGCAGAAATATCTCGGTGATTTAATAAATCAAGATAATAATAATTAATTCCCTCGTTTAAATCTCCATTTTTTCTTTCAAACTGTTTCAATACACTGCTACTAATTCCACAACGTGTACTATGTTTAAATAAGACAGACGTTGTAGCAGTTTCTTTTGCTATTTCATCCAATTGCTCTATCCTACTTAAAGGTTTCCAATCTATTTTTACTGTTGATGATTCTGTAGAGTCTTTTTGATCTCCGAAAAGTTTATTTAATATTCCCATGATATATTTTAGCTAAATAGTCGGTAAAAATACAATTTACTTTCTAAAATATATTTAGTTTTTAAATATCTGAAGATATGTCTTAGAAAACCTTTAACAGCTGACTATTTGTCCTGTAACCCCTTGTTATTAAAGACATTTTGACGTTATTAGCTTTCTATTTCTTTTTGGAATATAATTTGACCATAGATTTACAAAACCTAAAAAAATACGATTATGAATTTTAATAACTTTACAATAAAATCGCAAGAAGTCGTACAACAAGCACAACAATTAACGCAAGCGTACGGACATCAACAAATAGAAAACGCACATATATTCAAAGCCATTTTAGAGGTAGATGAAAATGTAACACCATTTATATTAAAAAAGTTAGAAGTAAACCTAACTGTTTTTAAACAAGTATTAGAGAGTACACTTCAAAGTTTTCCTAAAGTTAGCGGTGGGCAAATAACTCTTTCGAGAACTGCTAATACCACTCTTATAGATGCAGGAAATATTGCTAAAAAAATGAATGATGAATATGTTTCTATAGAGCATTTATTATTGGCTATTTTTAAAAGTAAAGACACTGTTTCTAAACAACTAAAGGATCAAGGAGTTACAGAAAAAGGATTAAAAGCTGCTATTGAAGAAATTAGAAAAGGAGAGAATGTAACTTCACAAAGCGCAGAAGACACTTACAATTCTTTAAATAAATACGCTAAAAACTTAAACCAACTTGCTGCTGACGGAAAGTTAGATCCTGTAATTGGACGTGATGAAGAAATTCGTCGTATCCTTCAAATACTTTCTCGTAGAACCAAAAACAACCCTATGCTGGTTGGAGAACCTGGAGTGGGGAAAACAGCCATTGCTGAAGGATTAGCGCATAGAATTATCAAAGGAGATGTTCCAGAAAACTTAAAAGATAAATTGGTATTCTCTTTAGATATGGGAGCTTTAATTGCTGGAGCTAAATACAAAGGAGAATTTGAAGAACGTTTGAAGTCCGTTGTAAAAGAAGTAATCAATTCTGATGGAAATATTGTTTTATTCATTGATGAAATTCATACACTAGTTGGTGCTGGCGGCGGTGAAGGTGCTATGGACGCTGCCAATATTTTAAAACCTGCTTTAGCTCGTGGAGAATTGAGAGCTATTGGTGCCACTACCCTAGACGAATATCAAAAATATTTTGAAAAAGACAAAGCATTGGAACGTCGCTTTCAAAAAGTTGTTGTAGATGAACCTGATACAGAAAGTGCTATTTCAATACTACGAGGAATTAAAGACAAATATGAAGTACATCATAAAGTACGTATCAAAGACGAAGCTGTTATTGCTGCTGTAGAACTATCACAACGTTATATCACCAATCGTTTTTTGCCAGATAAAGCTATTGATTTAATGGATGAATCTGCTTCTAAAATGCGTATGGAAATCAACTCTAAACCTGAAGATTTGGATGTTTTAGATAGAAAAATAATGCAGCTTGAAATTGAAATTGAAGCCATTAAAAGGGAAAAGGACAAGCAAAAATTAGAACTCCTTCAAAAAGAATTGGCAAATGTAAAAGAAAATCGAGATGCTATCTTTAGCAAATGGAAGACAGAAAAGGACTTAGTAGACAAAGTCCAAAAAATAAAAGAAGCCATTGAAACTCATAAATTAGAAGCAGACAAAGCAGAACGTGATGGAAATTATGGATTGGTTGCAGAGCTTAGGTATGGAAAAATAAAAGAGGCACAAGAAGAATTAGAAAAGATTCAAAATGAAGTAAACAACCTAGAAAACGCTTTGATAAAAGAAGAAGTTACTGCAGATGACATTGCTGAAGTTGTTGCTAAATGGACTGGTATACCTGTTCAAAAAATGCTACAGAGCGAACGTGAAAAACTACTCCGTTTAGAAGATGAATTGCATAAAATTGTTGTAGGACAAGAAGAAGCCATAGAAGCTGTTTCAGATGCTGTACGTAGATCTAGGGCTGGCCTACAAGATGAGAAAAAACCTTTAGGGTCTTTTCTGTTCTTAGGGACTACTGGTGTAGGAAAAACAGAATTGGCAAAAGCATTGGCCTCTTACCTTTTTGATGATGAAAATGCAATGACTCGTATTGATATGAGTGAATATCAAGAACGTCATTCAGTAAGTAGATTGGTTGGAGCCCCTCCTGGATATGTGGGATATGATGAAGGTGGACAATTGACTGAGGCTGTAAGAAGAAGACCTTACTCTGTTATACTTTTAGATGAGATAGAGAAAGCACATCCTGATACCTTCAATATCTTACTACAAGTACTTGATGAAGGTAGGTTAACAGACAACAAAGGGAGAATAGCGGATTTTAAAAATACAATTATCATCATGACTTCCAATATGGGGGCTGAAAGTATTCAGGAACATTTTGAAAAAGCCAAAGATGAAGCTAGAGAAATTACTGCTGAAAAAGCTAAAATAGATGTAATGAGCGTGCTTAAAAAAACAATCAGACCTGAATTTTTAAATCGTATTGATGAAATAATCATGTTTACTCCTCTTAATAAAAAGGAGATTACAGAAATTGTAGAAATTCAATTACGTAAGCTTTCTAAAATGTTGGCTGAAAAGCAAATTGTTTTACAAACATCTCCTGAAGCAATTACTACATTAGCAGAAAAAGGCTACGAACCTCAATTTGGGGCACGTCCTGTTAAGAGGGTTGTTCAAAAAGAAGTTTTAAACTCTTTATCTAAAGAAATTTTAGCTGGAAAAGTAGTACCTGAACAAACGGTATTATTAGATGCTTTTGATGGTAAATTTGTTTTTAGAAATGTTTAAGTAAAAATAAATAACATCTAATAAAAAAGGGAATCTAGATTAGATTCCCTTTTTTTGTCTTGTTTATAACCACTTCATTAGTAACTTAAAGTTCTCATATAAGCTAACTTTTCTTTCCAAAGAGAAAGCTCTTCTTGCTCTTTCTTTATAGAATCTCTAACATTTTTTACTAAAGGATTCTCTTCTCCTGCGTTTGCTATAAAACTAATATTTGTTTCTAACTGCTGAATTTCTTTTGTCAATTCATCTAATTTTTTTCTAATAAATTGAACTTCTGAATCTAATTTTTTAGAATTATTTGTAGCTAAATATCCATCTACAATAGTTCTAAATTTAAGCAATGCTAATTCTTTTCCTTCTAGATTTAACTTTCCAAATAGCTTTTCTATTAACTTATTATACGCTACCTCTATTTGTTTTTCTTTTCTAGGAACATGACCAAAATTTTTCCAAACCAACATATGTTGTTTTACATCCTCTAAAGGAGTTACTGATTTAGAATCTACTAATTTTTTAAGTTCTTCTAAGTATTGCTTTTTATGAGATAAGGCATTTTGCTCTTCCTCTGTTCCTTGATCTTGAATTTTATGTACTCTATCGAAATAATAATTACAAGCATCTTTAAACTCCTTCCAAATTTTATCAGAAACTTTTCTTGGCACATGGCCAATTTTCTTCCAATCTGCTTGAATTCTTTTCATCACTCCTGTAGTACTAGCAAAATCATCACTATCTTTCAACGATTTAGCCAATTCTAACAACTCCATTTTTTTATCTAAATTTTGGTGTTGTATAACATTCAGGTCTTTATAAAACTTGTTTTTTTCGTAATTAAACTGTTTCGTAACCGCTTTCAGCTTTTCCCAAACTTCCTGACTTTTATTTTTAGGAATTTTCCCTATTTGGAAAAACTCTTCTCTCTTTGCTTCAAATGCTTTTATTGATTTTTGCCAATCAGAATGGGTTTTGTTCTTTGTTACGTCAAACTCTTCTAAAGAAGCAACAACAGCTAATTTTAAACTTACGTTTTTTTCTTGAGCAGCTCTTTGAGCTTCATAAAAAGCATCTCGTTTGTCATGTATCTTTTTTGTAGCTGCACTAAATCTTTGCCAAACGTCTTCTCTATGCTCTCTAGAAACAGGTCCTATATTTTCTTTCCAAACTTTATGTAAATCCTGTAACTCCTTAAAAGCTTTTCCGCTATCTTCTAAATTAGCTAAACTTTCTGCCTTTTCAATCAACTTTAGTTTTTCTTCCAAATTATGTTTGAAATCTAACTCTCTAAGGTCATTATTGATATGTAACAAATCATAAAAACGCTCTACATGGTGATGGTAATTTCTCCAAGTATTATTATACTTTGTACGAGGTACTGCTCCTATGTTTTTCCATTGTTCTTGTAGCTCTTTAAATTCTTTATACATAGAACTAGAGTCGGCTTTCTCTATCAACTCTTTTAACGATTCAATTACCTCTAATCGCTTGTTAAGATTTTGTTTTAACTGCTTTTCTATTTCTGAATAATAAGAAGCCTTTTTAGATTTATAATCTGAAATTAATTCATTGAATTTAACCTTAATTGGGCTCGAAAAATGAAAATCTATAGCCTCTCCTCCTTCTTTTATAAAAGTTGCCTTTTTTTCAGCCAAAAGAACTCCAAACTTTTTTTCAAATTCAGATTTAATCGTTTCTACATTTGATTTTATCGTTTGTATTTTCTCATTTTTCAATATGGAATTTAAAGAATCTACCAACTCTTCCATCGTTAACCCTTTCACATCCAATGTTGGAATAGACGTTGCAGCCTCACTTTCTACTTCTGCTGAAGCAGCTACTTTTTCTTCAATAGACTCTAGCGCTTTCGCTGTTGCCTCATCTTCTTGTTGTGTTGCTGTTATTTGATCTTCTGAAATAGTTTTAGGTGAAGTATTTAGTTCTTCTAACTCTTCTTTTTTTCCACTTTCGTTTTCTAACATTTTACAAATGTTTAAGGTTCTTAATAATAATTGATTAAAGATAGCAATAGCTACTGTAACAGCAAAATATTGACTTTAAAATGACATTATGGAATTGTTATTTTACGAGTTCCAGATTTCCCACGATTTTTCAGCTTGCAATTCAAGCATTTCTAATCCGTTTTTTATAGCGGCCCCTCTTTCTTTCCCTAATCGTAAAAAAGTAGTTTCTGCTGGGTTATATATCAAATCATACAATAAATGCTTATCTGATAAAAATTGATACGGTATATCTGGACACAATTCTGTTTTAGGTGAAGTTCCTAAAGGGGAACAGTTTACAATAACAGTAGTTTCTTCTAATAATGACTGATCAATAGATTCGTAAGTAATCTGTGTATTGTTTTTAGGTGTTCTTGATACAAACTTATAAGAAATCCCTAATTTATCGAATGTATATGCCACGGCTTTAGAAGCTCCTCCTGTACCTAAAATTAAAGCTTTTTTATGATGTGGTTTTAGCAATGGTTTTAATGAGTTTTCAAAACCATAAGTGTCTGTATTGTATCCTGTTTTTTTACCGTTCGAATCAATTTTAATAGTATTGATAGCTCCTATTTTTTCTGCATCAAAATCGATAGCGTCTAGTAATACCCCTACTTCTTCTTTATAAGGTATCGTAACATTTAACCCAATAATATTGTCAGAGCTATTATCAAAAATAGTTTTAAAATCTGCTATTGTTTCTAAATCAAAGTTCTTATAAGTATGATCTAAAAGGTTTAAAGAATTGAATTTATCAGAAAAATATTTTCTTGAAAAAGAATAGGCTATGTTTTTACCTACCAATCCAAAGGTTTTAGTATTAAGACTCATATGTATGTTTTAAACGTTCGTAATATTCAATACTCAAAACAATTCCAGCTCCAAACAACATGGCAATCAAAACAAACCATGTTTCTAACAATGTAAAATCAGGAATATATCGTTTGTAATTTTCTAAAATAAAGTTACCATTGTGATCTACTATATTTACTCCTGAAACTGTTTTGTATATTTTTTCTTTCCAAGGCCAAACAGTTCCTAAGGACCCTGCTATAAAACCAATAATTAAAGCTGTAATTAGATCATTCCATCTTTTAAGCACATACCCTAAAACATGTGAAATAGAAATCAACCCAAATAAAGATCCTAAAAAGAAAACCAAAGCTATAAGACTATATTTAGTGTTATCTCCTTCTGAAAGAATTTCAAAATTCCCTGCTAAAAATCCATTTAACACGGTATAAATGACATTTACAGAATCTACTAAAAGCAATACGTAATTTCCCATTAACATTAAAATAAATGAGCCTGATAAACCAGGTAACGTCATTCCTGAAACTCCTACAATACCACAAAAAAACACAAACCAAAGATTGTCATTTTCAGTTGCTGGAGACATAAAACTCAAGTAGAGCCCTATAGAAAAACCTATGAAAACAATCAATGAGTTTTTAATACTCCATGCTTTGAATCGTTTTCCTATATAGAAAACCGAGCCTAAAATCATTCCGAAAAAACAACTCCAAACATAAACTTCAAAAGAAGTTAACAGATAATCTAATAGAAGGGATACACTAAAATAACTAAACAAACTCCCTCCCATAACCAGTAAAAGAAAGGTTAGGTTTAAATAAGAGTACAGGCTTTTAAAGCGCCCACTTAAAAGTAGTTTTAATGCTTTTCCGTTTACTTTTTGAAATGTATAGATCAGTTCTTCATAAAAGTCTAAAACAAAAGCAACTGCACCTCCTGATACTCCAGGTACTTTATTCGCTGTTCCCATTGCCAAGCCCTTTAAGAAGAGTCCCACTTTTTTTGAAACATTTCTTTTAGCGGACATTACTACTTATGCTTTTTTTGTTTTTTCAACTCTTTCTAATAAAAGAATAAATCCATAACCTACAATTGCCAATGCTACCGCACCTATTAATTGGTGATCTCCATCAAAACTGAATGGACTTATACTTTTTTGTACCACAGGTACTTCTGCACCATGAGAATTTGTTCTCCATGATAGGGTTTGTTTCCAAGGCCATATTTTATTCAATGATCCTAATATAAAACCTGTTAAACCAGCTAGAGTTATATTTTTATAGTTTGAAAACAACCATTTTAAGACTTTTGAAAAACTTAACAAACCTATAATAGCTCCTAAACCAACAACTAATATTGCTTGAAAATCACGTGTATGAATAGCTTCTAAAATTATTTTATAAGACCCTAATAAAACTAATATAAATGATCCTGAAATACCTGGTAAAATCATAGCACAAATGGCTAAGGCCCCTGATAAAAACAAAAACCACATAGAAGCTCCTTCAGACACAACAGGTTCTAAAATAGTGATATAATACGCTACTACAGTTCCTATAATTATAGATACTATAGCTGTTAAATTCCATTTTGTTATTTGTTTAGCGATAAAGAAAACACTAGCCAACACCAAACCAAAGAAGAAAGACCATAACAATACAGGTTCATTATCTAATAAATAACTGATTCCTTTTGCTAAAGAAATTACACTTACTGCAATTCCGAGTAATAAAGAAGCTAAAAAATTCCCGTTAATTGCTCTCCAAACAGCAGGAATACCTTCTGATTTTAAAACCTTAAGTAAATTTAGATTGATACTACTAATACTTCCTAAAAGCTCTTCGTAAATACCTGAAATAAATGCTATTGTTCCTCCCGAAACTCCTGGAACAACATCTGCTGCTCCCATTGCCATTCCTTTAAAAAAAATAAAGATATATTCTTTAAATGTTCTTTTCATTTGTCTTTCTATTTTCGACAAATGTACCATATTATTCTTTTAAATTATTAAAATTAGAGATTGTAAGCTGAACGCTTTCTAACTTAAATAATAACGGATATAATTCAGCTACAATTTTATGGTAATCAAAATCTATTGCCAAACCATTTTTTAAATGTAATAATGCGGAATTTTCATCCTCTAAACGCATAAACGTTCCAAACAGCCTATATTCTATTTCAGCAGATTCTTTATAAAAATTCTTAGCTTCTATCAATATTTTTAAGGCCTCATTATAATGTCCTATATAATACTGTACATCTACCAAACCAACCCATATTTCTAAAGATTTATCATTTAAGCTCAAGCATGTTTTAAAAGCAGCAATAGCCTCTTCAAACAAACTTAGTTTAATATTAATTTGAGCATAACGCCTCCAATACAAAGAGTTGAATTCATCAATAGACAATACCTTTTTTATATAATACAAAGCTTTTGAAAAATCTTCTTCTTCGCTATAAATATCGGCCAATTCAAGCCATGCTTTATCCAAAAGAGGATCTTCAATAACAGCCTTTTTATAAAACTCTGATGCTTTTTTATACTGTGTTAGTTTTCTATAGCAATCACCCACTTTTAAATACACAAAAGCTGTTGGATCATCTAACTCTAAAGTAACCAAATAGTTTTCTATAGCCTCTTCATATCTTTCTAATACTTCAAGGGTTTTTGCTTTTTCAACATACCCACCTATAAAAGATTCATCAATAATTACAGCGTAATCAAAAGCCTCCAAAGCTTTCTCATATTCTTTTAACATCATGTACTGTCTCCCCAATTGGTGCCAAGCTATTTCACAATATGGATTTAATTCTATGTAATCCAACAAAAAAGTCACTGCTTCTGCATGTTTTTCATCCATATCATAACAATAAATGATATTGTATAAAGAAGAGTAATCTTCTAAATCCTCTTCCAAACAAACAGCAAAATTAAGTCGTGCAGCAGCAAAATCATCAAGGTATAAATACTCCATGGCTAAAAGAGAGCTCACATCAGCAAGATCATTCGTATGCTCTAAAGCCTTTTTTAAAAACACTATAGATTTATTATGATCTCCTTTTTTCGAATAAATAGCCGCTCGTTGAATGTAAATCTCATCATTCGTTGGCTCTATAGATTCCAACTCATTTAAGAGTTTTTCTGCTGTTGTTAAGTTGTCTTCAAAAATTAATAATTCAACACGAAGTAACTTTAAAACAGTTGAAGTTGGGTGCTGATTTAAACCTAACTCTACCGCCTTTTTTGCCAATGAATGTTTCCCATTATCAATATAATGATGTATAATTTCTTCAAACTCAGAAGAATCGAAGAAATACACCTTGTTTGTTCTTAACATGGATTCAAATTTAGACAAAGCCATAATACCTGTTTTTAACATTAAAACTCATATATTAAAGTTACCATAACTGGCTCGTAAAACCCAGAAATATTGGAATTCTTTTTAACAATTTAATTAACATAAATACCTATATTTGTTATCCTAAAACAAGGGTTGAAAACAATTATGGGTAACAAAACATTATTAAACTCAAAAGAAATTAACATCATTTTACACAGGTTGGCTTGTCAGTTAATCGAAAATCATGGAGATTTTTCAAACACTGTTTTAATCGGACTTCAACCCCGAGGAACCTACCTTGCTGAAAGACTAGAAGCACTGCTTAAAAACGACTATAAAATTGACAATATAAAGTTTGGTTTGTTAGATATCACCTTCTTTAGAGACGATTTTAGAAGACGTGACGAACCTCTAGAAGCCAACAAAACAAAAATTGACTTTTTAATAGAAGATAAAGAAGTGGTTATCATTGATGATGTACTTTTTTCAGGAAGAAGTATCAATGCAGCATTGTCTGCGCTACAATCATATGGTAGACCTAGAAATATTGAGCTTTTAGTATTGATAGACAGGCGTTTTAGCAGACACCTCCCTATTCAACCAGATTATAGAGGGAGACAGGTTGACGTTATCAATGAAGAAAAAGTAATTGTCAATTGGGAAGAGAACCAAAATGAAGACTCCGTTTATTTAACGACGAACAACTAAAGAAATGAAATCACTAAGTGTAAATAACTTACTTGGAATAAAACATTTAAATCAAAAAGATTTAGAGTTAATTTTTGAAACGGCAGACCATTTTAAAGAGGTTATCAATAGGCCTATTAAAAAAGTACCTTCTTTAAGAGATATTACAATTGCTAATTTGTTTTTTGAAAATAGTACACGAACAAAATTATCTTTTGAATTAGCTGAAAAAAGGTTGTCTGCAGATATTATTAATTTTTCAGCAGCACAGTCATCTGTTAAGAAAGGAGAAACACTTATAGATACCGTAAACAATATCTTATCTATGAAAGTAGATATTGTTGTTATGCGTCATCCAAATGTAGGTGCTGGTGTTTTTTTGTCAAAACATGTAGATGCTAAAATTATCAATGCAGGAGATGGTACTCACGAACATCCTACACAAGCACTATTAGACTCCTACTCTATTAGAGAAAAATTTGGAGATGTTGCTGGTAAAAAGATTGTAATTATTGGAGACATATTGCATTCACGTGTAGCATTATCTAATATTTTTGCTTTGCAATTACAAGGAGCTGAAGTTAAGGTATGTGGACCAACAACTTTAATTCCTAAACATATAGAAAGTTTAGGCGTTAAAGTAGAAACAAATCTTAGAAAAGCTCTTGAATGGTGTGATGTTGCAAATGTTTTAAGAGTACAACACGAGAGAATGGATATCAAATACTTCCCTTCTATACGTGAATACACACAATTGTTTGGAATCAATAAAGAACTACTAAACTCTTTAGATAAAGAAATTGTAATAATGCACCCAGGACCTATCAATAGAGGTGTTGAAATTACAAGTGATGTTGCAGACTCTGATCAATCAATTATATTAAATCAAGTTGAAAATGGAGTTGCTGTAAGAATGGCTTGTATTTATTTATTGGCACAACAAATTAAAAGATAATTTAAAATTTAGTATTCAATGCAAATTACAGAATTAGAAAATTACAGTTTAATAACCCCTACTGAGAATGATTTAACTAGTTTTTTAAGCGAGTACAAAACTAAAACAGATACTCTTAAAGGGAAACATATCATTATAGATTTTTTAAAAAGTTTTCCTATTACTGCTGAAGATCTTAGTATATTCTCTGACATTTCTACAACTAAAAAAGAAGAAGGCAATTCTTTTGTTTTAATTACAAACGCTGTAGAAATTGATGATATTGAAGATGAAACATTAAGTGTTGTTCCTACTTTGGTAGAAGCAAACGACATCTTAGAAATGGATGCTATTGAACGTGACCTAGGATTTTAAACCTATTAAAAACTATATAAAATGAGTATCAAACTTACAATATTAGGATGTCATTCGGCAACACCTAGATACGATGCTCATCCAACAGCACAGGTTTTAGAAATCAAAGAGCGTTCTTTTTTAATTGATTGCGGAGAAGGCACGCAAACTTTATTGAGAAAATACAAAATCTCTTTTTCTAAAATCAAACATATTTTTATATCTCACCTACACGGAGATCACTTTTTTGGACTCATTGGTTTAATTTCTACCTTTGGACTTCACAACAGGGAACACGATTTACATATTTATGGTCCTAAAGGGATCAAAGAAATAACGGTTTTACAATTAAAACTAACCAAATCATGGACTAAGTACAACCTTTATTTCCATGAATTAGACAGTACTGAAAGTGAACTTATTTATGAAGATAAAAAAGTAGAAGTCTATACAATTCCCTTAGACCATAGAGTCTATACAAATGGTTATCTGTTTAAAGAAAAAATAGGCGAACAAAAACTAAATATGTCGGCTATTGAACAAAACCCTGAAATAGAAATCTGTGACTATCACAATCTAAAAAAGGGAAAAGATTTTATTGGAACAGATGGAAATATTATTAAAAATTCAAAACTAACCTTTGCTCCTAAAAAACCACTTTCATATGCTTTTTGTAGTGATACAGCATATTTACCTTCAATAGCCCCTATCATTAAAAACGTAGATCTTTTATATCATGAAGCTACCTTTTTAGAAGACAATAGTGCTTTGGCTACAAAAACAAAACACAGTACTGCAAAAGAAGCTGCCAATATTGCACAACAAGCAAATGCAAAAAAATTAATCTTAGGGCATTTTTCTTCCAGATATAACGATTTGTCCGAATATCTAAAAGAGGCGAAACCGATATTTGACAATGTTCATTTAGCGGAAACAGGGAAAACTTTTGAAATTAATTAATTCATGAATACATTTTTTTTAACGCTATATATTAGTCTACTCACTCTATTTACTTCAGATTGTGATACTATAAAAATGGTTCGACAAGAGTATTTAAAAATAAAAACAGAAGAGCATCTAGTACAGTTTTTAGAAAATTTCGAAAACAATACTTGTAAAAGTATCCAACCCTATGTAATATCTGTCCAAATCCAAAGAGCCAAATACACTTCTTGGCCTCACAAAAAAATCAAATATTTTAACTCTGGAAAAAAAGAATTAGAACAATACATCACTGACAATCCTACTGATATTGAAGCAAGATTTGTAAGAATTTTAGTTCAAAAAAACACACCTTCTTTCTTGGGCTATGATACCAATATACAATCAGACACTAACTTCATAAAAAAGCATATCTCTGATGCTCAGCTTTCAGAAAGCTACAAAAAAACAATTCTAACTCTTATAGAAAACACACCACAGGTATATTAATCAACTAGGAGTCAAAACTATTAAACAACCTCAATACGTTAAATAATGTCGAATACAATTCTTATATTTTTAGTAACCCTTATTTCTGCTGCAGTTGGATTTTTGGTAGGAAAGCTTATTTCTAAATTAAAATTAGAAAAACAACTTATAGGTACTGAAGAAAAAAACAATCTACTGACTCAACAAATTTCAGAACTTAAAAACACGAAAGCCTCTGAAAAAAGCAACTTAGAAAGTACTGTTTCTCAACTAAAAAACGACTTAGAAAAACTAAGTAAAGAAAATTCTAAAAATATTGAACAGTTAAGAACCTCTAAAGACAATGATTTAGAGATCTTAAGAACTGAAAAAAACGAACTATCTATAGCCTATACAAAACTTGAAAGTGAATTAAACAGCAGTCAGGAAAAACTAAAAGAAAATAAAAGTGAAGTAGAAAAACTACAAGACAAATTTACCAAAGAGTTTGAGAATTTAGCAAATAAAATCTTAGATGAAAAATCAACAAAATTCACAGCTCAAAACAAAGAGAATATCAAAGAAATACTAAACCCTCTTCAAGAAAAAATCCAAAATTTTGAACGTAAAGTTGAGGACAGCAATAAAGAAAGTATTGGTAGGCACTCAGCACTTAATGAACAAATAAAAGGACTAAAAGACTTAAACTTAAAAATGAGTCAAGAAGCTGTTAACCTTACAAAAGCATTAAAAGGAGATAGTAAAACCCAAGGAAATTGGGGAGAGCTAATTTTAGAACGTGTTTTAGAAAAATCAGGATTAGAAAAAGGACGTGAATACGATTTAGAAAAAAGCTTTGCTACTGAAGAAGAAGGAAAAACAAGACTACGCCCTGATGTGATTATCAATTTACCTGATAATAGAAAAATGGTAGTTGATTCAAAGGTTTCACTAACAGCCTATGAACAATATGTAAATGCTGACACTGATGAAAACAAAGAAGTTTTCTTGAAAGAACATGTAAACTCATTAAAAAGGCATGTAGAACAACTAAGTGCCAAAAAATATGAAGATTTACACCAAATAGAGTCGCCAGACTTTGTACTGCTTTTTATACCTATAGAACCTGCTTTTGCAGTGGCACTAGAATCTGACAACGAGTTATACAACAAAGCCTTTACTAAAAATATTGTGATAGTAACTCCTGCTACTCTTTTGGCTACATTACGAACTATTGACAGTATGTGGCAAAATGAAAAACAACAACGAAATGCTATTGAAATAGCTCGTCAAGCAGGAGCTTTATACGATAAATTTGAAGGACTTTTACAAGATCTAATCAAAGTCGGTAACAAGCTAAAGGACACCAAATCTGAATACGACGGAGCTATGAACAAATTGGTAACTGGTAGAGGAAACCTAATAAAGAGTGTTGAAAAAATTAAAAAGCTAGGAGCCAAAGCTAAAAAATCATTACCAAATACATTACTCGAAAGAGCTCAAGAGGACTAATCTAAACACCTATGTCAACAACCCTAAAAATAATATTTGCCCTTTTAAGTATCTTGATATTTTCCGTTTCTTTAGACGGAGGTTTTTTTTGGGACAATGTAGTTTTCGGTTACAAAATGGGAAACCATTTATATGAACATGGGTTATTTGCATTTAATTTTCCTGATAAGTTTGATCCAGGACACCCTTCCTTTTTAGCATTTATACTAGCCTGTGGGTGGAAAATATTTGGAAAAACACTTTTTACAAGTCATTTGGTTTTACTTCCTTTTGTCTACGGACTCTTTATTCAAGTACATGAATTTGTAAAACACTATATCCAAAACACCACTCCACTATTTTTAGGAATCTTATTTATTCTACTAGACCCTACTTTAGACGCACAATTAGTACTTATAAGCCCTGAAGTTATACAGGTTTTCTTTTCGCTTTTGGCAATCAATGGAATTTTAAAAAACAAACCTTACCTAAAAATAATTGGACTGTTCTTTTTAGGAATTGTTACCTATAGGGGAATGTTGTTATTTTCAGGAATTGCTTTGTTTGATTTTTTAAGGCACTTATTCATCCAAGAAAAAACAGTAAAAAGTTTTTTCAGAAAACAAAATATCCTTCACTATACAATTAGTGCTCTACCAGCCATTTTATTTGTTATTTGGAGGTTGTCAGTCAAGGGATGGTTACAAACACACCCTAATTCACCTTGGGAAAGTTTATGGCATTTTGTAACACTTAAAGAATTTCTCAGAAACATTATAGTACTTGGACACAGGTATTTAGATTTTGGAAGAATAGGTGTTCTTATATTCTTAATTGTCTCTTTTATTCTAAAAAAGAAAGCCCTTTTAACCTCTCAAAACAAAGAGTTATTCTTATTAGCTATTTGTTCTGTTATAGCTATTATAACAGTAAGTCTATTGGCCGTAAATCCTTTTGGACATCGCTATTTTATCATGTCTTATATAGCTTTCGCTTTGCTTGCTTTTCTGATTTTACAAACCTATTCTAAAAACAAAAAAACATTCATCTATACCATACTGGCACTCATTTTGGTATCAGGTAACTTTTGGGTATACCCCAAAACAGTAGCACAAGGTTGGGATGCTTCCCTGGCACATATGCCTTATTTCAACTTAAGAAAACAAGCTATTCAATATTTAGACAACAATCGAATTTCCATTCAAAATACAGTTACCTTTTTTCCTGCCGCAGGTAAAATAGAGTCTGTTGATTTGTCTGGAGATACAAGAACTTTTGAAAATGACTTTACAGGAACTGAACCTTTTGTCTTATATTCAAATGTCTTCAACCTAGAAGATAAGGAATATGACTTGTTGGAAAAAAACTACATTTTGGAGAAAGAATTTTCAAAAGGACAAGTGCATGTTCAGTTGCTAAAACTAAAAGATTAAAACGGACAAAACAACAATTGAAATTCATCTTAAAACATGAATAATTTGTCAGTCTCCCCCTATAAAAAAACTCCCCTTACAAAAGCTGATTTTTTGAGTTAGAATAGTTTCTTTTTTTAATTTAATCGCTATATTTGTTGCATGATTTTTTCAAGAAAAAATACATACACTTCTACAATTGTTATTTCTACAGCAAGAAATACGACTACCCTTTGGGGTTAATAAGCAAATACATCCAAAAAAAACCTTTGTCTATTTTGTTTAGACGTACAAAACAGCACCGGTAAAAAAAATAAAGAAATTACATTTGAGCTGTATTTTATTTAATCAGAACACCCAATATACAGCACATTAAAT
The DNA here is from genome assembly GCA_965243265.1 of Flavicella sp. Classification (GTDB taxonomy): domain Bacteria; phylum Bacteroidota; class Bacteroidia; order Flavobacteriales; family Flavobacteriaceae; genus Flavicella. Next base: position 68,253 of record CBDEUL010000004.1, on the reverse strand, counting down.
CATATAAAATAAAATGAAAGTTTTAAAATTCGGAGGAACTTCGGTAGCAAATGCAGAAAACATATCGAAAGTAATTAACATACTTAAAGAAAGTGCTCAAAAAGAAAAATTAGTAGTAGTTGTATCTGCTCTAGGAGGAACTACAGATACACTTTTAGAAGCAGGTAAATTAGCTACAGAAAGTGACCTCAATTACACTAAAAGTTTTAAAACTATTGAAGACAGACATATTGAAGCTGTTAGAACATTGATTCCTATAGACAAACAAAGTGGAATTTTAGGAGGTCTAAAAAAGATTTTAAACCAATTAGAAAACACTTTAGAAGGAGTTTTTCTATTGAATGAATTCTCTGACAAAACATATGATAAAATTGTAAGTTTTGGTGAAGTTTTATCATCTTATATTGTTTCAAATGCTTTAAAAGCTCAATTTGAGAATACTGAATTAAAAGACAGTCGTGAATTAATTTTAACAGATAGCAATTTTTCACAAGCAACGATTGACAAAACTGTTACAAATAAAAATATTCTTGAATATTTTGAAAATAATACTTCTCAAATAGTATTACTTCCTGGATTTGTTGCTGCCAATGAAAAAGGAGAAACAACTACTTTAGGACGTGGAGGATCTGATTATACAGCCGCTATTTTTGCTGCAGCTTTAAAGGTTGATATCTTAGAAATATGGACAGATGTTAGTGGTATGTTTACTGCAAACCCTAAATTGGTAAAAGGAGCTTATCCTATCGAAAACATTTCGTACCAAGAAGCAATGGAGCTCTCTCATTTCGGAGCAAAAGTACTATACCCTCCTACAGTACAACCCGTATTAGAAAAAGAAATACCTATTGTTATCAAAAATACTTTTGACCCTAAAACAGCAGGAACCTATATTTCTAAAGGAAATAATAAAAGTGAAGCTTTGATTAAAGGAATCAGTCATATTGACGGAATTTCATTAATTACCTTAGAAGGAAATGGAATGATTGGAATTCCTGGTTTCTCTAAACGTTTATTTGAAACACTATCACAAGAAAAAATCAATGTAGCTTTAATTACACAAGCCTCTTCAGAACACTCTATCTGTATTGGAATTAACGACGCAGATGCTGAAAAAGCCAAAGAAGTTATTGACATTGCTTTTGCGTATGAAATTTCATTAGGAAATGTTGAACCTCTAAAAGTTGAAAGTGGTTTAGCTATTATTGCCTTAGTTGGTGATAACATGAAAAACCATCAAGGTATTAGTGGACGTATGTTTAGTACACTAGGAAAAAACAATGTGAATATTAGAGCCATTGCACAAGGAGCTTCAGAGAAAAATATCTCTACAGTAATCTCTAGCAAAAACATAAAAAAAGCATTAAATTCTCTACACAATGAATTCTTTGAAAATCAAGTTACAAGTCTAAATCTATACGTTGTAGGAGTAGGAAATGTAGGAGGTAAATTAATTGAACAAATTGCAGCTCAAGAAAACTACCTAAGAGAAAAATTACAATTAAAAATTAATGTAATTGCATTATCGAACTCTAAAAAAATGCTTTTCAGAGAAGAAGGTATTGATCTTACAAATTGGAAAAACGACTTGCTAGACAATGGTATCTCTTTAGATATGGATCAATTCCATGCTAATGTTGTTGAATTTAATTTATCAAATAGCATTTTTGTAGACAATACAGCAAACTATGATATTGCTCAGTTGTATGCAGGATATCTAAAAGAAAGTATTGCTGTTGTTACATGTAATAAAATAGCGGCTTCTTCTGAATACGAAAAGTATGCTGAATTAAAAGCATTGTCACAAGAATACAATGCTCCTTACCTATTTGAAACAAATGTAGGTGCAGGACTTCCAATTATAAACACACTGAACAATTTAGTACAATCTGGAGATCAAATTAAAAAAATACAAGCTGTTGCTTCAGGGTCTTTAAACTTTATTTTTAACTCTTTCGTAGGAGATGCTAATTTTGCAGAAATTGTAGATCAAGCAGGTGAATTAGGATTTACAGAACCTGACCCAAGAATTGATTTAAGTGGTGTAGATGTTGCCCGTAAAATATTAATTTTAGCACGTGAAAGTGGTAGTAAAATGAATTTAGAAGATATTGAAAATATCTCTTTCCTACCAAAATCAAGTTTAGAAGCAGATTCTATTGAAGACTTCAAAAAAACACTTGTTACAGAAGCTGTTCACTTTGAAGCTATCAAAGAAAAAGCAGCCGCTAACAATGCGGAATTAAAATACGTTGCCGAATTTGCAAATGGAAAAGCCAATGTATCATTACAAGAAGTAGATAACAAACATCCTTTCTCTAACCTTCAAGGAAGCGATAATATTGTACTATTCTTTACTGAAAGATACCCTGAATTCCCTTTAATTGTAAAAGGAGCTGGAGCTGGAGCAGATGTAACTGCATCGGGTATTTTTGCAGATATTATTAGAGTTGGAAGAGGATAATAAAACACATAAACTATACAATTATGAATAAAATATTAGTATCACTAGTATTATCCATAAGCTTTTTAGCTACTGCACAAACCGAAAAAAAACCTAACATTGTTGTTATTCTTGCAGATGATTTAGGGTATGGAGATGTAAGCTACCATGAAATACATGCCGAAGATGCAGAAACTCCAAATATAGATCGTATTGCTAAAAATGGGGTTCATTTTACCAAAGGTTATGTAACCGCATCTGTATGTGCTCCTTCTAGAGCCGGATTTATAACGGGTAGATACCAACAACGTATAGGATTTGAATCTTTATTTGGAGATTTTAATGGAGGTGTCGGATACCGAAACGTAGAAGAGATCAACAAGCAAGGAGGTGTTGCAGGAGTTCCACTCGCTTCAAACACATTTGCAATGCGTTTTAAGAAATTAGGATACAATACCGCAATGGTAGGAAAATGGCATTTAGGTCATGATGGTGATGCAGTAAAGCCCAATAAACATGGATTTGATGAGTTTTTTGGATTCTTAGGAGGAGCTTCTTCCTATTACTTTAAAAAAGAAGGCCCATTAGTAAGAAACTCAACTCCCATCACTAATGAAAAAGAGTATTACACAACTGCCTTTACAAGAGAAGCTATTAATTATGTAAATAAGCAAAAAGAAGATACGCCATTTTTCTTGTACTTAGCCTACAATGCTGTACATACTCCCCTTTCAGTAGATGAGAAACTGGAGGATATGTTTGGACATATTAAAAACCCTAAGCGTAAAAAAATAGCCTACATGAAATATTCTTTAGATCAAGGAATAGGACAATTATTGGATCAACTTGAAAAAAACAATCAGATAGACAATACGATTGTTTACTTTTTTAGTGACAATGGAGGTATTAAAATCAACTCCCCTAACATCCCTTTAAGTGGTTATAAGAATCAAATTTTAGAAGGCGGTATCCGTATTCCTTTCTGCATGCAATGGAATGGAAAAATTAAACCAGGTACTGTATATGACCAACCTATCTCATCTCTAGATATTTTACCTACTTCATTAGCTGCAGCAGGTGTAAAAGACATAGATCCTACATTAGACGGTGCAAACCTTTTACCATATTTATTAGATCATAAAACAGGAGCACCTCATGAATATCTTTATTTCAGACGCATGTTTCAATGGGCTATATCAGATGGTGAATACAAACTATTAGACGACAATGCAAGAGATTTAAAACGCCCTCGTTTGTACAAAATTGACACCGATATTCAAGAAAAAGAAGATATCTACGATAAAAACCCTGAAGTTGTAACAAGGCTTACAAAAGCCTATACAAAATGGTGTTCATCTCTTAAAAAACCTCTATGGGGAGGAACCGAAAAAATTAATGATACCGTAGATTGTGACTGTATTTCCGGAAAATAAATAATAAAATATGCTTTCTCAAATTAAAGTTTTTTGCCCTGCTACAATAGCAAACGTATCTTGTGGTTTTGATGTCTTAGGACTTGCCTTAGATACTGTAGGTGATGAAATGATTATCACTAAAGTAGCTCAAAAAGGTGTTAGAATCACTAAAATTGTAGGTCAAGACTTACCTTTAGAGACTCACAAAAATGTTGCTGGAGTAGCCGCTTTAGAGCTCTTGTCTAAAGTAGAAACAGAATTCGGTTTTGAAATAGAAATTTATAAAAATATAAAGCCTGGAAGTGGTATCGGATCAAGTGCAGCTAGTAGTACAGGTGCCGTATGGGGGATCAATGAATTGTTAGGAAAACCTTTTTCTAATCATGATTTAATTGAATTTGCCATGCAAGGTGAACGTTTAGCTAGTGGAGTTGCACATGCTGATAATGTTGCCCCTGCCCTATTGGGAGGTTTTACCTTGGTAAAAAGTACCACTCCATTAGAAGTATTAAAAATCCATACACCTCCTGAATTGTATGCTACTGTAATTCACCCACAGCTTGAAGTAAAAACTTCTGATGCCAGAGAAATTTTACGCGGATCTGTACCTTTAAAAACAGCCATTCAACAATGGGGTAATGTAGGAGCTTTGATTAGCGGATTGTACACTGAAGATTACGACTTAATAGGTCGTTCTTTAGAAGACCATATTGTAGAACCTATTAGATCTATCCTAATCCCAGCCTTTGACGCCGTAAAAGAAAACAGTATCAAAGCAGGTGCTTTAGGAGCTGGTATTTCAGGTTCTGGACCTTCTATATTTGCACTTAGCAAAGGATTTAATACAGCTCAAAATGTGGCTGAAGCAATGAAAAAAGTATATGATAAAGTAGGTATTGATTACGATGTACATATTTCAAAAATCAATACTGAAGGAATTAAATTAATTGAATCTTAAATATGACCTGCTGTTTTTGTACAGCAATCATATCTATTGAATAAAAAACCTCCTTATTAATAAGGGAACTTAAATAAAAAATAAGATGAACTATTTCAGTTTAAATAAAAATGCTGCTAATGTTTCTTTTCAAGAAGCTGTTGTAAAAGGAATTGCACCAGACAAAGGATTGTATTTTCCAGAAAGCATCACTCCTCTTTCAAAAGAATTTATTGAAAACATAGAAAACTACAGTAATAATGAAATTGCTTATGAAGCAATCAAACAATTTGTAGGAGATGAAATTCCTGAAAATGAATTGAAGAGAATTATTGAAGAAACACTTTGTTTTGATTTTCCTGTAGTGCCAGTTGATGAAAATATTTCTTCGTTAGAATTGTACCACGGTCCTACCATGGCTTTTAAAGATGTAGGAGCTCGTTTTATGGCACGTTGCCTAGGATACTTTAATAGCATCTCTGCAAAACAAGAAGACGTTACCGTATTGGTAGCTACTTCTGGTGATACGGGAGGAGCTGTAGCAAGTGGTTTTTTAGGAGTTAAAGGTGTAGAAGTCGTTATCTTATATCCAAGTGGAAAAGTTTCTGACATCCAAGAAAAACAATTAACAACATTAGGTCAAAATATCAAAGCACTAGAAGTTACAGGTACTTTTGATGATTGCCAAGCAATGGTAAAAAAAGCCTTTTTAGATGAGAATCTAAAAGGAGCTATCAAATTAACCTCTGCCAACTCTATCAACATAGCACGTTGGTTGCCTCAAATGTTTTACTTTTTCTTTGCCTATAAGCAATTAAAAGACAAATCAAAAAAACTAGTATTCTCTGTTCCTAGCGGAAATTACGGAAACATTTGTGCAGGAATGATGGCTCAAAAACTAGGTTTACCTATTGAGCATTTTGTTACAGGAACCAATGCTAATAAAATAGTACCTACTTATTTAGAAACAGGAAACTATGAACCAAAACCTTCTATACAAACCATTTCAAATGCAATGGATGTAGGAGACCCTAGTAACTTTATCAGAATTGAAGAAATTCATAACAATAATCTTGAAGCATTGAGAGCAAATCTTTCTGGGTTTAGTTATACCGATGAAGAAACAACTGCTGCTATGGGGCACTTATTAAAAAGTTGTGATTATGTAGCTGAACCTCATGGAGCTATTGGATATTTGGCTTTAAAAAACTACTTAAAAACGAATACTGATGTACAAGGAATCTTTTTAGAAACAGCACATCCTGTAAAGTTTTTAGATGTTTTATACCCTGGTGTTGCTGAAACATTAGAAATTCCATCACAGATAAAAGCTGTTATAGATTTAGAAAAAGTAGCTACTCAAATTTCAGAATACCAAGAATTAACAGCCTTTTTAAAAGACTCATAAAAAGGTAAACCTTATACACACTAAAGACCGTGAATACTCGTTATTTCACGGTCTTTTTTTATAAGCCTATACCTCAATCCTAAAACCAATAAACCAACACAAAAACTTATTTTATCCGGAGAATGGTAACCCTAAATAGTTATTTTTGTTCGGATATAACAAGTTGTAATTAATTAAAAATGAGAGAAAAATAAAAAATACGATTAAATAAGGTTTTAAGAGAATTAAATATTTCTTTAGATAAAGCTGTTGATTTCCTTTCTCTTTTTGATCACAATATTGAAGCTCGACTAACAACAAAAATAGACAGACAACAATATGAATTTCTTAAATACAAATTCAAAAAAGGTAATTTAATTGAGAATAAAGGAAATAAAAAACTAACTACAACAAAGAACTGAGATAAAAAACAACTCTTTTTAGTTTTTTTTAATTCATTAAACTTCTATAATTTGGATCGTAAGGCAATCCAAATTTAACAATGGAAAACAACTTGTTTTAATAACTTATTGCAAACTGCTATTAAGACAAGTTTCTTGCCTTTTCCTTTAGCTACGAAACGGTCACGTAAAATTATTGGATCAGGTCTAAGCAACAGCTTACAACTAAACTGGTTATATAAAAGCTTTAAATAAAGCCTTATATCAAACCAAAAGTACCTATCCTGAACGTGGTCAAAACATTAATAGACTTATAAACCATTCAGATCGTGACATACAGTGCTGTAGCAATGTGCATATACAAATATTAAAGCGAAATAATTTCGCTATCAGTATAACAGAAGAAAGCCATTGCTGTGAGAACGCACTGGCAAAACATGTAAATGCTATCGTAAAAAATGAGTTCTTCTCGATCAAACCTTTGATAGCGTAGCGCACGTTAAACGTGCTAAAAAAAATGCAATAAAATTTTACAATAAGATAAAATTACACTTATCTTTAGGTTTAAAAAAACTGAAATGGTATACAAAAATGCAGCGTAACACTAAGTAGTAACCTATAGCCATATTTCAGGACGTAACAAAAAAATTAAAAACATAAAATAATATCTATGAATAATCTAGAATCTAAATGCCCTTTTCATGGAGCCAATTCACAAACAAAAAATGATGTGCTTGATTGGTGGCCTAAAACCTTAAACTTAGACATTCTTCACCAACACGATAAAAAGACTTCTCCTTTTAAAAAAGATTTCAATTATGCGGAAGCATTTGAAAAACTAAACCTTGAAGCTGTAAAATCAGATCTTAAAAACCTAATGACAGACAGTCAAGACTGGTGGCCCGCCGATTGGGGGCATTATGGAGGCTTAATGATTCGTATGGCCTGGCACGCTGCTGGTACATACAGGATAGCTGACGGACGAGGAGGTAGTAATACAGGAAATCAACGTTTTGCACCGCTAAACAGCTGGCCTGACAACGCCAACCTTGATAAAGCGAGAAGACTGCTTTGGCCTATAAAAAAGAAATATGGTAATGCTCTTTCATGGGCAGACCTTATCATACTTGCAGGAAACATGGCTTATGAATCAATGGGCTTCAAAACTTTTGGTTTTGCAGGTGGTCGAGAAGATATCTGGCACCCAGAAAAAGACATTTATTGGGGCGAAGAAAAAGAATGGCTAACCAAAGACCGTTACAGCAATGATGATAGTGAATCCCTAGAAAACCCTTTAGCTGCAGTTCAAATGGGATTAATATATGTAAACCCAGAAGGTGTAGATGGCAAACCTGACCCTGCCAAAACAGCAAAAGATGTACGAACAACTTTTGCTCGTATGGCAATGAATGATGAAGAAACCGTTGCTCTAACTGCTGGTGGACATACGGTAGGTAAAGCACACGGTAACGGTGATGCTGGTAAACTTGGCAATGACCCTGAAGGTTCAAATATCGAAGATCAAGGTTTTGGATGGTTAAACCCTAGTGGCAAAGGAAATGCTGAAGATACTGTAACTAGTGGTCTTGAAGGTGCCTGGACAAGCACCCCAGATAAGTGGAATCATACCTATTTTCACTTACTGCTAAATCACGAATGGGAAATTGTTAAAAGCCCTGCTGGTGCTGTACAATGGGAGCCTATCAATATGAAAGACGAGGACAAACCTATAGATGCTCATAACCAAAATGTGAAGAGAAATCCTATCATGACAGATGCTGACATGGCTATGAAGATTGATCCTGAATACCGAAAAATTTCCGAGAAATTTTATAACGACCCAGAATACTTCAACGAGGTTTTTGCTCGTGCTTGGTTTAAACTAACTCATCGCGACTTAGGTCCAAAGTCTCGTTATTTAGGAGCGGACGTTCCTTCAGAGGACTTAATATGGCAAGACCCAATTCCTTCAGTGAATTATACATTGAGTGATGCTGAAGTTGAAGAAATTAAATCGAAAATCTTAAATAGTGGTCTTACTTCTTCGGAGTTAATTTCAACTGCTTGGGACAGCGCAAGAACATTTAGAAGTTCTGATTATCGTGGTGGAGCAAATGGCGCTAGAATTCGTTTAGCACCTCAAAAAGATTGGGAAGGAAACGAACCTACTCGATTAGACAAAGTCTTAACAAACCTAACTAAAATCCAATCTGAATTAAGTAAAAAAGTAAGTCTTGCTGATTTAATCGTATTAGGAGGTACCGCAGCTGTAGAAAAAGCAGCACAAGCAATTGACCCATCTATTAAAGTCCCATTTACAGCTGGTCGTGGAGATGCTTCAGAAGAAATGACAGATGTTGCTTCTTTCGATGTTCTTGAGCCTTTACACGATGGTTTCAGAAACTGGTTAAAGAAAAACTATGTTGTTACTGCCGAAGAAATGTTGCTAGATAAAGCTCAGCTTCTTGGTTTAACCGCTATTGAAATGACAGCCTTAGTTGGAGGAATGCGTGTCCTAGGAACTAACCACGGTGGAACTTCGCACGGTGTATTCACAGATAAAGTTGGAGTACTAAGCAATGACTTCTTCACTAATTTAACAGATATGAGTTATTCATGGAAACCAGTAGCAGAAAACCTTTACAACATTGTGGATAGAGCTTCTGGAAATATAAAATGGACGGCAACAAGAGCTGACATCATTTTTGGTTCTAACTCTGTTCTTCGTGCTTACAGTGAATTCTATGCTCAAGACGACAACAAACTAAGGTTTGTCAAAGACTTCGTAAATACTTGGGTAAAAGTAATGAATGCTGATCGTTTCGATATAAAATAAAAATACAACTAACGGTTAGTATAAAAAGCATTAAAATTCCCTTTATACTAACCGTTAGATTTTATTGAAATACCATACTATTTCTGCTTCATTTGTATGAAGTTTGATAACTATGATAGTAGACAAAAACCATTTTGAAGAACAATTAATTTCATTTGATACTCAACTTTATAACAAAAAAATAATCGTACGTGCAGCAAGTATTGCCTTTAACTAATTTTCATATCAATTAAAAAAAATCAATCTAAAGATTTAACTATAATAATGGAAGCTAAAATACCCGAGATACGTGAAACTAACATTTATGTTACAGGTACAACGGAAGCTTCATTTGATCCTTCAAAACCTTTCTACTTAGATGCTATCAAAGAAGTAAACGAAGAACAAATTGAATTAGAGAATGACAATTCTTAATACTTTCATTTAAAATTAAGCCTCAATTAAATCCTCATTATTTTGGGGATTTTTTTATGTATTTTTGTCGCTCAAATTTAGACAGATGAAAAACGTAGAACTACACGACATACATGAAAGTTTAGGTGCTAAAATACTACCCTTTGCTGGCTATAACATGCCTATTCAATATGAAGGTGTAAATGCTGAACATACAACTGTTCGTGAATCAGTAGGTGTTTTTGACGTTTCTCATATGGGAGAATTTTTATTAGAAGGTACCAATGCGTTAGAACTAATTCAAAAAGTAACTTCTAACGACGCTTCTAAATTGGCTATCGGAGACGCTCAATACAGTTGTTTACCAAATGACAAAGAAGGAATTGTTGATGATTTATTAATCTATAAAATTAAAGAGGAAACCTATCTACTAGTGGTAAATGCCTCTAATATAGATAAAGATTGGGAATGGATTTCGAGTAAAAATGACTTGGGAGTTACTATGCGAAATTTATCTGACAGCTATTCTCTTTTAGCCATTCAAGGGCCAAAAGCTGCCGAAGCCATGCAATCATTAACTTCTATAGATTTATCTGAAATTAAATTTTACACCTTTAAGGTTGGAGATTTTGCAGGTATTGATCACGTAATAATTTCTGCAACAGGTTATACAGGATCGGGAGGTTTTGAAATTTATTGTAAAAATGCTGAAGTAAAACAAATTTGGGAACAAGTTTTCGAAGCAGGAAAAAACTTTGACATCAAGCCCATAGGACTAGCTGCTAGAGATACTTTACGCTTAGAAATGGGGTACTGTTTATACGGAAATGACATCAACAACACCACCTCTCCTATTGAAGCTGGTTTAGGGTGGATTACCAAATTCAATAAAGAATTTACAAATTCAGCATACTTAAAAGCTCAAAAAGAAAACGGTGTTTCTAAAAAGTTAATAGGGTTTGAATTGCTAGACAAAGGAGTTCCTCGCCAAGATTATGAAATTGCAGATGTAGATGGAAATGTAATAGGAATTGTTACTTCTGGAACTATGGGACCATCCGTTAAAAAAGGAATAGGAATGGGATATGTACCTACTGAATATGCAACAGTAGGAAGCGAAATTTTTATCAAAGTCCGCAAACGTTTGTTAAAGGCACAAGTTGTTAAACTTCCTTTTTACAAAGGATAAACCTCATGTTATGGAAGAAAAACCTAGAATATCAAGACTGACTTCCATTATTACACAACTACAGTCCCAAAAAATTACAACTGCTCGTTTTTTAGCTGAAAAACACCAGGTAAGTATTCGTACAATATACCGTGATATCCGAACTTTAGAACAATCTGGGATTCCCATTTTTGTTGAAGAAGGAAAAGGCTATTCCATTATGGAGGGATACAAACTACCTCCTGTTATGTTTACTGAAGATGAAGCCAATGCTTTGATTACTGCTGAACAACTTATTTTACAGGATAAAGACACTTCTTTTGTTCGTAATTATCAAGAAGCTATTTTAAAAATAAAAGCTACTTTACAAAGTTCACAAAAGGAAAAAACTGATTTATTGGCAGACAGGATGTATTTCAACACCAACTTTAATGAAAATAATAGCAGTAGTTACCTAATGCAATTGCAAGCTGCCATTACCAATTTTAAAGTTTTAGAAATACAATATACATCTCTCAAACAGCAAACGTCTACCCGATCTATAGAACCTTTTGCTTTGTACAATACCCAAGGAAAATGGTTATTGATAGCTTTTTGTCTCTTACGCACCGAATTCAGAATGTTTAGAATTGATTGTATTCAAAAAATAACAGCCACTAACGAATCTTTTGAATCACATAATATGACCTTGGAAGAATTTTATAAGAAAGAATCTAAAAAATGGTAAACACCCCTGACACACCTCTGTCATAACAGCCTTTTATTTTTGTTAAAGAATTAAAAAACAAACAACAAATAAAATGGAAAACATTAAAAAAGAAGCACTGAACATTGTAGGAATTACCGTAAGAACTTCTAATGAAAAAGGAAAAGCAGACAAAGACATCCCTGCCCTTTGGGAACAATTTATGCAGAAAGGTATTTCTGAAAAAATCCCAAACAAAGTAAACGAAACTATTTTTGCACTTTATACCGATTATGAGAGCGATCATAATGGACCTTATACTGTAGTTATAGGTTTTCAGGTTAGTAGTTTAGATAATATTCCTGAAGATTTTAGCATACATATGGTACCAGAGGCAAACTATCAAAAATTCACTGCAAAAGGAGATTTAACAAAAGATGCAGTAGTAAATACTTGGATGGAAATTTGGAATACCGATTTGAAACGTACCTATACAACCGATATTGAAGTTTATGGAGAAAAAGCAATGAATCCTACCAATGGTGAGGCTGATATTTTTATTGCTGTAGAATAACATTTTTGAGAAATAATAATCCATTTCTGTTTTGAAATGGATTATTGCTCTCTAATCGTTTCTGCTATTTTTTTAACATTCTTTTGATCCTCTAACATCCCTAAATGGTTTCCTGGTAACTCTTTTAAAAAGCAAATATTAGAATTGTACTTATGCCAATCGTAATTAGGGGCTATATCAAACCTAAAAGCATCTTTTATAGAGGCTTCAAAAATACCCAATGAAAAATGAGTTTTTCTAATCTCATGATTTTGTTCTGCTATAGATTTAAAAAAGTTAGAAAAATAGTTTTTCTTCACCGATTGTTCTGCACTTTGTTTACTCTCTTTTATAAGTTGATTCTTAACTAAAATTTTCTGTTTAAATCGATCTTTTATATACCCTCTCCTATCTTTATCTACAAGATATTCTTTCGCCATAACCAAATTCCTTTCTAGTTTTAAAAGCTTTTTAATTACCACAGGATGTTTCTTATAGGTAGGTGTATCAATAAGAAAAACACTCTCTACATAATTTTGCATAAAAGAAGCTGTTTGATAAGCCAATAACCCCGAAAATGAAAACCCAATAAAAGCATTGTATTTTTTTCCTTCTGATTTAATAAAGGCTGCATTTCTTCGTGCTATTTCAATTGCAGTTAAATAGTTATTATTTTCTGAAAAAGTATACTGAAAAATAGAGATATTAAACTGCTCTTTTAATTCATCAATCAAACCATTGTATGAATCATAATTTCCTGCAACATTCGAAAAAATTAAAATATCTTTTAAACCTTCTTTATGAGTAAGTTTTTTTACTACATAGCTACTTTTTGTTTCTAACCGTTCTAATAAATCTTCATACACAGGAAACTTATAAACAATACCTGGATCAAATTTAGAATTATAAATTTCTTCTAATCTAACAACCAATAAAAGTGCTCGCATAGAGTCTCCTCCCAAATCATTAAAAAAATGCTTTCCTCTAAAATTAGATTCAGAAGGAAACATCTCTTTCCATATATTGTATAATTTCTCTTCGTTTTTATCAACAATTACTTCTTCATCTTTAAAAAAAGAAAATGTATATAATTCCTTAAAATTTATTTTCCCTGAGTATAATTTTGGAAAAGGGCATTCTAAAAAATAGAAATTATAAGTAATGTTTTGCAACACATTACTCGCTTTATCTCTTATCAAAACCCTGTCTTCTGTACTGTATATAAATGCATTTATAGCTTGTTGTGTTTCATTTTCAGAGATATGACATTCTTCAATTTCACTTATACCTAACAAAGAACTTTCTAATAAATCTAAGTCTAAAAACAAACCTTTGTGTTTTATTACCCTGTTATTATTTCTATACATTGTCAAAACACCATCAGCATCCATAGACCCCACATCATTAGACACAAATAAAATAGCATCGTTTGGTATAGACTGAAACCCTCCTGAGTGATTGACATACTTAGATCCAATAATAGCACTTTGAACAGCTATAGTTCCTTTTTCACCAGCTGGAACTCTATTTCCTTCAGCGTCCAAAATTAAAATCTCTTTACCTTCTACAGGGTTGTATTTTATACTTTCAAAATCATATACCTGATTTACTTCTCCAATAAATTCAGCTATTGCTCTTGTTTCCGAACTCGCCAAGGCTGCCTGTAATTTTACGTGGGAATTAAATGTTTTTTGAAATATTTTAAAATCATTTATCTGTACAGGTTCACCTGCCAAACAAATAAATCGAAGGTTTGTTTTCTTAAAATCGAACGGAAGCTTTACAAAATTTCGAAACATCGAAGGAATCATTGTTGTCATCGTAATTTCGTTTTCCAACCAGAAATCATATATACCTCCTATATTTTTACTTTCTTCTTTGATATGTAAAGAAGCTCCAGAAAACAAAGCTGGAAAGATTGAAGATAGCGAAGCACTAAATCCTAAAGAGGATAGTACATCTATTTTATCATTAGCATTGATAGCATGTGCCCTAATTTGCCTATAGGTATCTTCCATGATGGATCTATAGGTCTGTTCTGTTATTTTAGGTAACGAAATACTTCCTGAACTGGTTGCCCAACAAAAAGGAGTATTGTATTCTATTTCATCTATTATTTTTAACGATTCGTTTTTTTTTGAAATCGTTTGAAAATTCTCACTATTTAACAAAAACACATCTTCTTTTATAGCATCTGAAACTGAAGAAAAAATAGAATCATTATAGACCCAAAAATGCTTTGTGAGCTACTAAAGTAGCAAGCAAACCTATAATATCTTGAAAAGGATTCCCTGTATGAATTCCTATTATTTTCTTATTTGTATTACTTTGTAAAAAAGCCGCTGTATTAGCTATTTCTGTACACAGTACATCATAACTTAATTGTTCAGTTCCAAAGGTTACAACAGGTTTATTTTTGTAGTACTTCTCTTGTTTTAATAAGGTTTTCCAAAGGTTTGGATATACTTTCTTCATACGTAGCGTAGTTGTAAAATTTAGACTTCAACATATTTTGATGACTAACAGAGTCTTTGTAGGTAAAACTTGTAAATATTTTATACCCTTTACTACAACCAATTAGCATTCTTTCATGAATGGCTTTTTTTTGTAAACCAAGGTTTCTAAATTCTTCTTTAATGGTACAAATAGCTAATAAAACATGATTTTTACAATAAAAATTGACACATATACCTGCTATTTCTCCTTCCCACATGATAAGAAACAAATCATTTTGAGTGGACTCTTTCAGCAATTCAAAATTCAACTCAACCTCCTCTATAGCACTATTAGAGCCGAATCCTTTTAAATAAATTTCGGTAAAAATAAAGAGTTCTTCTGTTGTGGTAACTTTATGAAGTATATTATCACTCTCTAATTCAAAATCATTATTTAAATTTCTTTTTACGCAAGCTATTTTTTTACTACTTCCTGTTCCAATATATTTAGACAGCTCGTCTTTTAAATGAACCGGATAAATTAACTTTATAGCTTCCTTATTATCTAAATAATAGCTATTAAATATGGGGTATAATTGTTCAAATGTTGTTTTTTGAATGTCTTTAAAAAGGACATAGTTAAAGTAGTCTACTTCGTTAAATCTAAAAAAAGTAAAATCGTCATACTGACCGAAGTCTATCTGAGATTTTCTTTTTTTATACTTGCTTAACCTAAACAAATCATAAGTCTGAAAAGTATCCATTTTTTTAAAATTAGGGGTAATATAAATTATTGGAATATAATGGTTGTTGATTTAAAGTTAATTTTAAACTCGTTATAAACGAGTTCTAAACTAAAAAAAATCCGTTCCCAAAGGTGGAACGGATCTTTTAATTTATTTCATGGTATTAATTACCCTTTAAAAGTAATTTTACGCATTCTTAAGTTTTCTGGTGTTACTTCTAAGTACTCATCAACTCTAATATACTCCATACATTCCTCTAAAGAGAAATCAATTTTTGGAGCAATTTTCATTGCATCATCAGTACCAGATTTACGCATATTTGTTAATTGCTTTCCTTTGATTAAGTTAACAGACATATCTTCTGCTTTACTATTTTCACCAATTACCTGACCAATATAAATTTCTTCATTAATATCGATAAAGAATTTTCCTCTATCCTGTAAACGGTCTAAAGCATATGCAGTAGCCTTACCTGCAGCAGCAGAAACGATTGCTCCTTTTTCCTCTTCAGTAAACTCACCTTTAAAAGGACCGTATTCACTAAATCTATGGTTAATAATTGCTTGTCCAGCAGTTGCTGTTAATATTTTATTTCTTAAACCTATCAACCCTCTTGATGGAATTGTAAATTCTAAATGTTGTAAATCTCCTTTAGGCTCCATAACCATTAAATCTCCTTTTCTTAAAGAAACTAAATTTACGGCTCTAGACGCTACATCTTCAGGAACATCAATAGACAATGTTTCATATGGTTCACATTTTTGTCCATCAATTTCTTTGATGATAACTTGTGGTCTACCTACTTGTAATTCATATCCTTCACGACGCATTGTTTCAATCAATACAGATAAATGCAATACTCCACGTCCGAATACGTTAAACTTATCTTCAGAATCAGTAGTTTCAACTCTAAGAGCTAAATTCTTCTCTAATTCTTTGAATAATCTATCACGTAAATGACGAGATGTTACAAATTTTCCTTCTTTACCAAAGAAAGGTGAATTGTTAATTGTAAACAACATACTCATAGTAGGTTGGTCAATTTCCGTTCTTGGCAATTCTTCAGGATTTTCTAAATCTGCAATTGTATCCCCAATTTCAAATCCATCAATACCTGTAATAGCACAAATATCTCCACAACGTACTTTATCTACCTGGGCTTTACCCATTCCTTCAAATACGTGTAATTCTTTAATTCTAACTTTTTTCTTAGTACCGTCTGCTTTGCATAGCATATAGTCTTTATTTACCTCTAAATCTCCACGGAAAATACGTCCAATAGCAATTCTTCCTGTAAATGAAGAAAAATCTAATGATGTAATTTGCATTTGAGGAGTTCCTTCATTGTAAGGAGTTTCAGGGATAGATTCTAATACTGCATCTAATAAAGGTACAATATCAGTTGTTTGATTTTTCCAATCAGTACTCATCCAATTGTTTTTAGCAGAACCATAGATAGTAGTAAAATCTAATTGTTCTTCAGTAGCTTCTAAAGCAAACATCAAATCAAATACCTTTTCGTGAACGATATCTGGTGTACAGTTTTCTTTATCTACTTTATTAACAACAACAATAGGTGTTAATCCTAATTCAATTGCTTTTCCTAATACAAATCGTGTTTGTGGCATTGGTCCTTCAAAAGCATCTACTAATAACAAAACACCGTCTGCCATTTTAAGTACACGCTCTACTTCTCCACCAAAATCGGCATGGCCAGGAGTATCAATAACATTAATTTTTGTTCCTTTATAATTTACAGAAACGTTTTTAGAAAGAATTGTAATTCCCCTTTCACGTTCCAAATCATTATTATCTAACAATAAATCTGTTCTTTCTTTTCTCTCGTCCAATACCTTTGCTTGGTCGATTATTTTATCTACCAAGGTAGTCTTACCGTGGTCTACGTGGGCTATAATAGCGATGTTTCTAATTTGCATACAAGAATTTTAAGTGTGCAAAAGTACTATTTATAATTGAGATAATATAGCTAGTTTTTTATATTTTAAAAGCTTAACAATTAATTGATTCCAAAATAATCCAAAGGGTCTTCTTTCTCAACGGGCAACTTTCTTCCTAGCTCAATCCCCTGCTCGTCATTTTCTTCTTCTACCCATTTTCCTGAAATAATTTTTTCAGATAGAAATTCATAGGATACAAGCCCTGAATACTCCTTTCCTTCCGACTCATAAAAAAAGGTCAAACTCAATACATTCCCAAGTAACAAGCCATATCCTGTTTGTACTTCTCCTTTTTCTAAAAACCAAGTTGCATAAATTCTATTGTCACTAAATGATAGGGATAACAAACCTACATACCCTGTTTCTGATGTTATTGAATTGGCTCCTACAATTTGATAGGTTCCTAAAATAGATGTTTCTGATATCCCGTTTGTTGGAATATCTGTATGGCTTATCAATTCTCTTCTTAGGTTTAGCTCTTCAATAAAAACCATATTGTTTTTATCATCTACTGTTCTTGCTTGTAAAATTTTTGAAGAAACCTCTAACCACTCACTTAATTTTGGATGTATCATTTTAGGTTTTTTTTAATTCTATAACTGTAATCTCTGGCCACATCCCCACTCTTCCTGGAAATCCTAAAAAGCCAAAACCTCTATTTACATACAAATATTGTTTGGCATTTTCATACAATCCTGACCAACGAGGGTATCTATATTTTACAGGACTCCATTTTATACCAGGAATGTCTACCCCAAACTGCATACCATGTGTATGACCTGATAAGGTTAAATCTATATTTGTTTGATGAGGGATTACTTTAGCATCCCAATGTGAAGGATCGTGCGATAGTAATATTTTAAAAGTCTGCTCTTCAACTCCGCTTAAAGCTTTGTCTAAATCACCGTGTGTAGGAAAAGGTGGTTTTCCCCAATTTTCTACTCCTAATACTTGAATTGTATCAGCACCTCTCGTAATAGTTTTACTTTCGTTTTTAAGCAACTGAAAGTTCATTGCTTTCTGATGTGTTTCTAAAAGTTTAAAATTGGCTTCTTTTTCTTCTTTAGAATCCCACTTTTTATAATCACCATAATCGTGATTTCCTAAAATAGAATAGGTTCCTTCCGTAGATTTTATCTTTTTAAAGACATTGATATAAGGTTCTACCTCACGTGCATCATTATTTACCAGATCTCCTGTAAAGAAAACAATATCTGCCTTTTGTTCGTTTATCAAATCTACTCCTTTTGCTACTTCCTCTGCACTGTCAAAACTACCTGAATGAATGTCTGAAATTTGCACCAATTTAAATCCATCAAACGCTTTTGGTAAATTTGGAAATTTCAATGCTATATTTTTAACGGTGTAATTATACTTCCCCTTTGTAATCCCATAAAGCATGGACACAAACGGAATTCCTGCTACTACTAATCCTGTTTTTACTATAAAATTTCTTCTTTCTTGCAGCTGAATATCACTTGGATTTTTATAAAAGAATTTATGTACCATTTCAAATATGTATTGAAATATACGCACCACATCATCCAGCACTAAAAAAACAGCAAACAACAATTTAAATATGATAAAAGAAAAACCAAACCCTATTAATAAATTTTTAACTGATGTGGCTCCAATAGGTCTCTCTTCAAAAGTATTTGTTAATGTAAAAAAGCCTATATAAGCTATAATTGCAACAGCTATATAACTCAACATTGCTATTGATTGTTGACTGGTTTTAGTTACTAATGCTTTTATTCCAAATACAATGTAGATATCTAAAAGCAATAAGATACATACGATTATTAACATTCTTGAATTCATAAATAATATAGTTTATCCTATAGTTCGCTTTTGCCTTAAAAACTTTCAAAAAACATTTTAAGAGTGTTTAAATTTATTATTTTAAATCTTCTTTTCTTGCTTTATAAAGCTCTTTAAAAGTTCTCTAAAATTAGATTTTAAATTCCTATTTTTGGCGTTACTTTGCACAATTCAATAAAAAGTACATGAAAACCATACAATCTACTAGTTACCCAGTTCATTTTCAAGAAACTGCCTATAATAAATTAAATGAGTATTTAGCAAAAAATGCACATCCCATTATCTTTATATTGGTAGATGAAAATACAAATGAAGCTTGTTTGCCTAAATTTATGGCAAATATGGCAACCACAGCTGTTATTGAAATTATTGAAATTGAATCTGGTGAAATCAATAAAAATTTAGATACCTGTATTGGGTTATGGGAAACTTTAACCGAGCTAGGTGCAGACAGAAAAAGTTTACTGATTAATTTAGGAGGTGGTGTTATTACCGATATGGGTGGTTTCGTTGCTTCTACTTACAAAAGAGGAATCACATTTATAAACATCCCTACAACATTATTAAGTATGGTAGATGCTTCTGTTGGAGGAAAAACAGGTGTGGACTTGGGTGTACTAAAAAACCAAATCGGATTGTTTTCTGATCCTGAAATGGTATTGATAGACACTGAGTTTTTAGAGACTGTTCCTGCCAAAGAAATTACATCTGGTACTGCTGAAATTATCAAATACGGTCTCACATACGATGTTAAACTATGGGATGAAGTAAAAAACAACAACTTAAACAATATCAATTACTTAATACACAGATCTATTGAGATTAAAAATGAAGTTGTTCTTGAGGATAGACTGGAAGCTAGCTTGCGAAAAATTTTAAATTTCGGACACACTATTGGACATGCTGTTGAGTCTTATTTTTTAGAATCGGAAGAAAAAGAAACGCTTACACACGGAGAAGCTATTGCTTTAGGGATGATTACAGAAACTTATATTTCTCACAAACTATACAACTTCCCTCTAGACACTTTAAATGATATAAAATCTCAAATTATTTCCATTTTTGGAAAAGTGCCTATTGTTGCCGATGACTACGAAACAGTTCTTGGAATGTTAAAACACGATAAGAAAAATGTAGGTGGTCAGGTAAATTTTGTATTGCTAGAAAATCTTGAGAAATATAAGATAGATTGTAAAGTTCCTGTTGATTTAGTAATCGAATCCTTGAACTTCTACTTGTCATAAATAAAGGTTTTATAAACCATACCAGAATAAAAAAAGCGTTTTGAAATTTCAAAACGCTTTTTTTATAAAGTTTATCTATATTTAAAACCTCCCTTACTACCGTATTTACGACAAATAGGCTTTGATACCATAACTCGCTAAAACACCTTCTCCTGTAGCTGCTGCAACTTGTGCTATAGCTCCTTCCCTACAATCTCCTGCAGCAAAAATTCCTTTTACCGATGTTTCTGCCAATCTGTTTGTAGCAATAAAACCTTTTTCATTCAGGTCTACCACTCCGTTAAAGGATTTTGTATTAGGAATCAATCCTACAAAAATAAAAGCACCATCGGCTTTAATTACTTGTTCTACCCCTGTTTCTTTATCTTTCACCTTCACCCCTTCAAACAATCCTTTTTCATTTGCTATAAATGAATCTGGAACTTGATTTGTATAGGTTTCTATATTTTCTATCGTTGCTAATTTTTCTATGTATGTTTTTGATGCTTTAAATTCTGCTGAACGATTGATGATTTTTACACTTTTACAAAAACCTGCTAAAAAAATCCCTTCTTCTAAGGCTGAGTTCCCTCCTCCTACAACAATTACATCTCTATCTCTATAAAAAGCTCCATCACAGGTTGCACAGAAATGAATTCCAGATCCTATCAAAGCTTCTTCATTGGGAATACCTATTTTTCTGTAAGTAGACCCTGTAGACAATACCACGGTTTTACTTAAAAAATCGTCCCCTTTTGTTTTTACTTGAAATAAGCCATTTTCTTTAGTTATAGAAACCACTTCCTCTCCTGTTTTTACAGTAGCTCCATAGGTTTTTGCTTGCTCTTCCATTCTAGACATCAGCTCGGGTCCAGAAATAGAATTAAACCCTGGGTAATTTTCAATTTTTTCTGTTAAAAAAGCATTTCCTCCTATATTCTTCTTTTCTAAAATCAAGGTATCAAAACGATCTCTTTGTGCATAAATAGAAGTTGTTAACCCTGCAGCTCCTCCTCCTATAATAATGGAATCAAAAACTTTGTGTTCTTTTTTAATATCGATAGACAATACTTCTTTTAATTTCTCATTGTCTGGATTTGTCAAAGGTTCCCCATCAATCAATAAAGTCGGAATAATACGTTTTCCGTTGTTAATAGCCTCCACCTTTTCTGTAGCCCAATCAAATACATCTACATCTATAAACTGAAAATTAATCGCATTGTCTGTCAAAAAACTTTTCGCTCTTCTACAGTCTGGACACCAATCGGCTCCAAATAAAACAACTTGTGCTTGCTCATTAATCCCCAGTGCCGATGCCAATGCATTGTTATCTGGATTGGTATACGACTTTTCATTGATTATAAGTGTTGGTATAATTCGTTTTCCGTTATTGATAGCTTCAACCTTAGCTGTTGCTTCTTTATCTAAATCAACATCAATAAAGTCATATGCAATGTTATTTTCTTTTAAATAGGCTTTTGTTCTTACGCAATCTGGACACCAATCGGCTCCGTATAATTTAATTGGATTCATGTTTTATCTTTTGAGAATAGTAGTTTTAATTTAAAAGACCTTACAAATCTAAATTCTATCTATAATTTCTTTTTCAATATGCTCTAATTCTTTTGACAATACTTTATAAAATCTTGATCCTATAAATGAAGAAATATATTTATCCTCAATTCCTTGAGAAGGAAACAACTCATCATTATCCATATACTTTTTTAAATAAAATTCTCCTGTTTTAACCCACAAAGCTCTAGATTTCTCAGATGATCTATCGGAAAGTTCTTTATATTTTTCAGGATTTAATTCTTTAAGTTTTTCAAATATTTTTCTATTAGATTCAAGATACTCCTCTTTTGTCAACTCTTTGTTTTTATATAACTCATAATTAGCTAAAAAACCTGAGTTGTTATTTCTATACTCTTTAAAGGCTTCAGATGCCTTGTTATATTCTAAATAATAATTTGAAAACTCAGGATTATTTTTCCAATTTTCCGTTACTTCAGGTAACTTCATTTTATAAATAGCAGCAACACTCTTGCCTTTTCTACCGTTTTCTAAATAACTCTTCATTTTTAAATAACTAATAAGCTTTTCTAGAGCCAACTGTTTTCTAATCAATTCTTCTAAGGGTATGTTTTTATATTTTTCGCCTTCAAAATTTTCTATATAAGATTCAAAATAATGTCCTAATTTCTGACTGTGATTATAAACAACATGACCTTCTCCGTCATAAAAAGAAATCATTATCCAGGAATCTTTTAAATCTGATGGTTTGCTATAAAAAATATTAAACGTAGTATTTGAAATCTTTACAGCATCTGTTTTCGATTTTATTTTTTCATCTAAAACCAGCTCTGCTGTTTTATTATAAGCTTTCCAACACCCACCAGCACCTAAAGTTTTTCTTCCAATACCAACATCCATAGAGCTTATAAAATAATCTTCATTTTTAGTTTTTTTAGAGTTTAAAAACACGTCTCCTCTTAAAAACGAAACTTGTAAATAATTAGGATAAGCATTTAGCACAACTTCCCCTTCAAAAATCAAAGCTAAATCACTCTCAAACGCCAATTTCAAATCACTTAGAATAGGAGCTCCAACTTCCGAAGGAATTAAAGGCCCAACAACTACATTTTCTTGTTTACTTTTTAAAGCTACACAACTAAATAAAAACAATGAACAAAAAATAAGCAATCCTCTTAGTATTATATTTTTCATAGGTAAATCTTTTTATATTTTTTTAAGCTCATTAAATATAAACTTATTCTTTCTAAAAATAAATCACTTGTTTATAAAGTGCTTTTGTTAAACAACTTCTATCCTAAATCTTTAATTTATCTTTGCCTTTCTCAAAAAAAGTTATGGCAACTACTCAAGAACTCTACACAACTTTAAAAGAATATTTCGGGTACGAAAAATTCAGACCTTTACAAGAAAAAATTATTACCTCTGTATTAGACGGAAATGATAATTTGGTAATTATGCCCACTGGTGGAGGAAAATCTATATGTTTTCAATTACCGGCATTGTTATTAGAGGGTATTACTCTGGTAGTTTCGCCCCTTATTGCTTTAATGAAAGATCAAGTAGATGGTTTAAATGCCAATGGTATTCCTTCTGCTTATTTAAATAGTAGTCAAACAAATGAAGAGAATTTTGAAATCATAAATCAGTTAAAATCAGGTAACGTAAAATTACTGTACTTGGCTCCTGAAAGTTTAACAATTGTAGAAACCTTATTACAGGAAATACAAATAAGTCTTATTGCTATTGATGAAGCGCATTGTATTTCTTCTTGGGGACATGATTTTAGACCTGCATACACACAATTAGGTTTTCTAAAAAAACGCCTTCCTGACACGCCTATTATTGCTTTAACAGCTACTGCAGACAAAGCTACAAGAGAAGATATTGCCCTTCAATTGAACTTAAACAATCCTGTAAGACATATTGCGTCTTTTGACAGACCCAATTTATCTTTAGAGGTACGACCGGCTCAAGACAGAATTAAACAAATTGTAAGCTTTGTACAACGTAGACCCAATACTTCGGGGATTATTTACTGCTTGAGTAGAAAAGCTACAGAACAAGTGGCTGCTAGTTTGAATAAATCAAACATCAAAGCAAAAGCTTACCATGCAGGACTTAAACATGAGGAACGTGCTACCATTCAAGAAGATTTTATTTACGACAACACACAAATTATTTGTGCTACCATTGCTTTTGGAATGGGAATTGACAAATCTAACATTCGTTGGGTTATTCACTACAACCTACCCAAAAACATGGAAGGTTATTATCAGGAAATAGGACGTGCTGGTCGTGATGGATTGCCTTCTGAAACCATTCTTTTTTATAGTTATGCTGATGTGATTCAGCTTCAAAAATTTGCTCAAAACTCTGGTAATACAGAAGTGCAAGTTTCTAAACTAGAACGTATGCAACAGTATACAGAAGCTTTAAGTTGTAGGCGAAAAATATTATTGAACTATTTTGGAGAACTGGTTGAAAAAGATTGTGGTAATTGTGATGTTTGTAAAAACCCTCCTGCTTTTTTTGACGGAACTATTATTGCTCAAAAAGTACTTTCAGGAATCTTTAGACTGCAAGAAAAAGAACCACTAGGTACTCTGGTCGATTTTTTAAGGGGAGCGCAAAACAGTAGTATATATGATAAAGGTTATCAAAATTTAAAAACCTATGGTGTAGCTAGTGACATTTCTTGGAGAAATTTACAACAATATGTGATACAACTCGTAAATCTAGGGTATTGTGAAATTGCCTTTCATGAAAATAACGCTTTAAAACTAACCGATTTTTCAAAAAAAGTATTGTTTGAAAAAGAAGAAGTACGTCTTACACAAGTAATTTCAAAAACCAAAGAAACTGAAAAAACAAAAACCAAAACAACTACAAAAACGAAAAACAGTTTATTTGAAAGATTGCGCTTGCTACGTTTAAAGATAGCACAGGAAAACAACATTCCTGCCTACTTAGTATTTAGTGATGCTAGTTTAAAACATATGGAAAAAGAACGCCCTATGTCTGACGAAGATTTCTTAGCTATAGACGGTGTAGGGAAAAAGAAATTTGAAGACTACGGATACCAATTTATCAAAGAAATTATTGCTTTTCAAAAAGAGAAAACGGTTGTTAAAAAGAAAAAAACAAAAGGCAATACCATAAAAGAAACATTCAATTTATACAAACAAGGTTATACTGCGGAAGATATTGCTATAGAAAGAAAACTAAGCTTGGCAACCATACAAAACCACTATACAAAATTGTACCAAGAAGGATATGCTATCAATCTACATGAATTTATAACCCAAAAAGAGATTGACTTGATTGCCGAAGCCAAAGAAAAGCTAAACAACACAAACAGCCTACGCTCTTATTTTGAATATTTTGAAGAGCAAATGCCTTACGATGTTTTAAAATTCGGTTTGACAATTTTACATCAAAAAAGATAACCCATAAAACAATTTAAGAGCTATTGTTTTAAGAACTTTTATTTCCTTTACAATATTCTACAAAGGAAAAAAAACAACTAAATTAGTAATCGATAAACGATCATAAAAAGGTGTTGTTATCCCGTTAAAAACACCCAAAAACAATATCTTTGGTATTGTTATAACAAGTTACCTGCAAGCTGAAAAAAACAACAGCATAATAAAATGATAGACACCTCAATTGAACATAATCTTCGTGAATACGTCAGAAAAATTGATGACGAAGGAGTATTCAATAAGCAGGATGAAAAGTTAAATGCAGAAGACTTCTTTATGCGTCTTTTTGAATTGATTTACGGTTATAAGAGCCTAACGAACCTAAATTATTCTGAAAGAAATGCACCAGGA
Organism: Flavicella sp.; assembly: GCA_965243265.1. GTDB lineage: Bacteria > Bacteroidota > Bacteroidia > Flavobacteriales > Flavobacteriaceae > Flavicella. Next base: position 42,483 of record CBDEUL010000004.1, on the reverse strand, counting down.
ATTGACTTATACGATTTTCAAAAAGGAATCGCAATTCAAATTACAGCTATCCAAAGTGCTGAAAGAAAGAAAATAGAAAACGACACAGTCGACAACATTATAAAACACCATAGTTCAAAAAAAATCAATGAAATCATTTGCTTTTTCATAAGGGACAACAAAGCCTTAAAAGATATTAGTGAAAAAGAATTGAGAGAGAAATATGGAAAAAAAATCACTTTAAAGACAACAACTGAACTAATTGGAGACTTCCAAAAAATAACTTCTCCAGAAAAAAGACTAAGGATTGAAGAGATTGTAAGACAAGAACTTTCTCCCGAATATAGTGGACTAAGCTCTGTTTATCATTTTGTCAAATTCAGTAACAGGACAAAAACTCAGGAGTATATCACTCCTGATGAATCTATCTTTTTTTCGTTTTTTGAAAAGAAGAAAATTAAAGAAATAGCTTCACTTTTCAATAAAAACAAAACAAAGGAGTACGCAATACTTGGAAATCCGTGTAGTGGCAAAACAACATTAGCAGAAGCTATATACAAGAACTTTATTCCTCACTTTCGAAATAGGACATTTTACTTAGACCTTTCAGACCCAGATATCAACGGAAATGACACACTAAAAGAAATTGAGAAGTTATCTTTTTATCGGTCCATATTGATAATCGATAACGTTCACGATAACGTAAACCTATTTAACAAGATTCGGCAAAGAGTCAAATCTTTTGATTGGATTAAAACTCTATACCTGTCAAGATACTACAACTCTTTTCGAGAAGAAGACAAAAGCTCAATTTTCAATGTTTTTAAAGACATTAAACAATTTAGATATAATCCAAACCTTGATTTTGAAAACAAACTTTCAGGAATCATAGACAACAGAGTTTTTCATTTAAAGAAGAAGTATCCAAATTTCGATTGGTACAAAGGAAATTTTGAGACTATTTTAAATAACACAAATAGAAATTTATTAAAACTAAACATTGCTCTTGAAACTTGGATTTATTCAACTAAAAAAGGCGGCTCATTAAAATTTGACCAAGTTAATAATGACAGAATTTATGAGCATTTCTATAAACATCACGGCTTAAAAGAATTTGACGAAGAACTGTTATTTCTATACTCCTATCTTTTTAGTTACGATATTTCATTCTTAAGAATGAAATCCAAAAATGATGAATTCGGAAAATTAAAGGAAAAAGGAATTGTTTTAAACTACTCAACTAGTGATTACTATTATTTTCCTCACAAAGATTATGCTTACCTAATAAACCAAACCTTAATTAAAGAAAAAGGATTAGGTACAGACCATTTAATAGGATTACTCAACAAGTACATTGATAATTACAGAACTGAATCGGAACTAAATATTACGGAGTTAATAGTAAAGTTATCTATTTCAGAACAATACGAAGTTACCAGACAGTTACTGAATAATGCAAAGATTCTTGACCTATTTTCTGATAAATTCAAAAGCAATATTCGCCCATATGAAGTGTTCCAATTACAGAAAATATTTTTTAAGTCATTTGATTATTTGAACAGCGAAAATCAATTACTGTATTATAACCTCTTTATTAAACACTATTCTAAGAATAAACTTGAACTATACATCTACAAAGATTATTCTGTGTACAGTAATCTGCTTCAAATTGCTAATCAATTAAAATTAGAGCTAGCAGACATCATAAAAACACTCCGAATTAATGAGCAGGCAAATACTAATTCCATTACTGAATTAACAATGAGAATTAGTAAAAAGAAAGCCACACCAGAAACGGTTAGTAGAATTTTAAACTCATTTGACTTTTCAGAATGGTTAACAATGATTGAAAAATTGCCCACTCTTTCAAGAATCACAAATTCGCTTTCAGAATTAAATACTTCGCCTCTATCTAAGAAATTATTGTTCGGGATTATAAATAATTTAAACATTGAGCAACTTGCTAGAAAAAGTAAAAACCTAAAATCCGTTCAAATTGGAAAGTCAATAAGAGAACTAGAAAAAATTGATATTTCTCTAGGAACAAATATTGCTGAAAATCTCCTTAGTAAATTATCGAATGACTTAAACCTATCGCAATCGAATCTATCAGATTTTTCAAAGAGTTTATCAGATTTATCATCAATTGCACCAGATTTAATTAAAATAGAGCTTGAAAAGAGTTTTGAAAATGGAACATTGCACAAACTACTTGAAAATGAAGATAGTTTAAGTAATATCTCGGCTCGGATACTAGAATTAAATACCATAATCAAGGATAACAAAGAGCCTTTTTTAAAGATAATAAATGGATTTTTAGCTTCGGAAAAATTCAAGACTTTAATCAAAAACGAAGGTTACATTAACAGCCTGCTAATATTCTTTGAGATAGTCAAAAAGGAACAAATTCAAATTGCCCAAGATATATCCAATGAACTTTTGAGTATTACAAAACAACAGGTGTTAAACTGTGATTTCGATATTACGATTTTATCTAACCCCAAAGCCCTAAACCTTCCAGAGCTTAAAAGTAGAATCAAAAATGAAATATCTGCTGAACTCTTAAATAAGGTTATTAATGGTTCAAAGTTTACGGTAGTTGAATCTCTATTTTTAGTTTTAACAAGAGTAGATAAAGAGAAAACAGTAAAAGCATTGAATAAGTCAGATGTGAATATCCTTTGCACATCAATGTGCCATAAAGAACTTAATATCAGTCAATCTACAGAAGTTCTTAATAAGACAAAGAATAAAACCTTCTTTAGTGATGATTTGAATTCAAACAAGTTTTGTGCTAAGCTTTTAGATAAATATTTAACTATTCAACGTGCAGACTCCTATCAATATAATCGATTGAATTTTGGAGATTTCTTGAAAGCTTTTGACTTTTCGTTAAAAATTGATTTTAACACAGCCATAAAGCATTTCGAAAATGACTTTCTGAATAAATTAAAAGTGTCAAACAATAAAAACTTGACGATTTCTTCTTTGTTTCAATCGTTACGTAGAATAGAAGATTCAACTCATAGCAAATATGAAATGGAAATCAGAGAGTTTTTGAAACTTTATAAGCCAAAGTTCTTGAATGGAATAAAAAACGAAAACTTAGCTAAGACAACTTCGGGACTAGTTGAATTGAGTAAATGTGACTTAAAGGATTATGCAGATGAATTGCTTTATGATGCTAGAGCTGTTGTTCTAAGTAAAATAAGACAGTTGAATGGAGATAAAATATTGAAAGCAAAAATATTCCCTGATATTGAAAAAATTGCGATTGGAAAAGCGAAAATAATATTAACCGAAATAAAAGCCAGCAGGTAACAATGTATATAAAAAATAGGCGAATTAGTAATAAAATCAAAGGTTTTGGCTCGTATCAATCCTTGTACTTAACTGAAAGTTTAGTGCTTCGTAATCGCCTACTTTTCATATACTAAACGTTGGCATATATTTCTAAAAAATGAAAAAGAATAGAAAATATATTAATTCACTAGAGGAGTCTTCTCAGAAAGCACTCTTTTTAACTTCATATTTACCCCTTTTCATCTTAATAATTTTAAAACAGATTTATACAAATGCAACTTATTTAAGTTATGGAGAAATAACCTTAAAATCAATAATATGTTTAATTGAAAATTTTGGACTCTCGATAATGCTTATAATTTTAACTGCTTATGGTATAATAGGAACATTTTTCACTTTCAAGAATTTAGAAAAAGTTGCTACTAATGGCTTTCCTGTTAAAGTTACCAATGTGAAAAATAAAAATAGTGAATCAATAAATTATATAGCTACTTACATAATCCCTTTTGCATTCCAAAATTTTAACTCATGGTTGGAGTTAGTATCAACCATATTGATAATTTATGTAATTTACCGGATATACATAAACTCAAACTTACTATTAATAAATCCAACATTGAGTTTTTGGTTTGGAATATATGATATCGAATATTCCGAATCTGATAAAACAAAAAATGGGATCATAATTACCAAAGAAAAATATCTTATTGAAGAAGAAAATATAAGGTTATACGATATTGGTCATAAAATGTATTATGCTATAAAAAATTAAATATGATAGAAGAATTACTAGAGCAAATAAACCATAATGGTTCAGATAGGTTGAATTTATATTTCATAACTAGAGAATTAAAAGAAGGGATTAAATCAAGAAGTAAAGTCCTTGAGAAATATAAATTTACTGTATACGCTGTAGATATTGATGATGAAATAAAAAATCATCTTTTTGAACTATCTATAGACCAATTAGAATATGTCATTAAAAAAGATTTAGACATTACGGAATATGAGGTAATCAGTGATGATACAAAACAAATTTTCACTTATTCAATGACTAATAAGGCAATGTCTTTTGCTGATGTAGTCAATGAGCAGTTAAAAAACAAATCTACAATTCAAAAAGTTAAAGATCTTAGTTCATTAACAGAAACAGCTGAATTATGGGCTTACTGTGTTGGTTTTTTTGATAATGATAATAACTGGTTTTATTCTTTTAGAAAAATACTCCGTGGAAAAACAGTCGTAGAAAACAATGAAAAGAAAGTTAGTTTTTTTAGAACAAAATTCGACACCATTAGTAGCAAACTAGAAATGGTACATGGTGAAACTATTAACTTAGATGAAAAAATAGATTGTTTATATGTAAATGATACCTTTTACATAATACAAAAAACTCAATTTGAAAATATTACATGTATTTCAGAAGAATTTAAGGAAAAAGCAACTGAAGTTGCAAAAGAACTTATAGATACAGGTCTAATAAAAGGTGGAGATTTACTTTTAAAAATGGTTAATGAAAAACCTGCTGTACATAAAAAATTAGCAAAACTTCAAAAACTCAACAATTATAAGAACCTGAAAAAAACCGATATTAATAAAATGCTGAGGATAGCAAAAAAATTCGGTGGGAAATTAAAGAAAGATAAAGAAGGTAATTTACTTCTTGAATCAGATAAGGATATAGACTTAACAATAAAAGTACTAGCTGACTTTTATAAAAAAGGAGAGTTCTCAGGTAAACCGTATGGAACTTTTAGTGGCAAAAAACTGGAAGAATCCAAATAACATATGCCAACAAAGAACTGAGTTAAAAAACAACTCTTTTCTATGTTAATTTTATTCAATAGTATTTTTAGGTCAACAAGATAAAAACACAAAATAAGTATAAGCTTGTGACTCGGCTGACAATTCTCCGATTGTCTACCTCCCACACTAACCTTATACAAAACCGTTCCTGCAAGCTGAAAAACTTCTGTAACTAATGAATGAAACAGATATTGAATATGATTACAGATTAGATAGTTTATGTGGAGATCCAGATGCAGACAGTCTAAAACTATATAATATTCATATTGTTTTGTGGAATCAAAAACTAGCTGATAAAGAAATTTTAAATCTTGAGTATTTAAATAAAAGCAAAAGTAGGCTAATCTTAAAAACTAATTTGACAGACAATTTATCAAGCGACAGAATGTGTCCTCATTTTGTCGGAAAGTACAACGGAAAATTTGATAGTTGGCTAAACCATTCTGACAAAGAAAAATTGCAACATAAAGTCCGAACAATTGGAGGACATATAGTGTTTCCAGCGCATAGAAAAAATGGATTCACAGTGAATCAAGCAAGAGGTGTAAATCGAAAAATAAGCGATAGGTTTGATTTAACTTTAGAATGTATTAAAAGGTTCTACATTAAAGAAGAGAGTCCACTAACAAATGCTATTAATAGATATTCTGACTTTTTTGAATTATTCAAAAACTTCAAAGGTTATATTGAATTTTTTATGCTTCAAGATTTTATAAATGAAGATGACAGTATAAAATTCTGCTTACCTTTTGATAACTTTAAACGCTCAGCATTACCTGATAATAAAGAAGAGTATGAGAGTTATATGTATGAAACAATTGAATTAATAGACCTAAGAAATAGAAGAATATTAAACAGAATGAGTAAAGCCAGCGTACAACAATGGCTATAGTTAATAGGGGTTGGGGTGCTTAACCCAAAGTTTAGAGCTTTTAACGAAGTCCGCCAAATCTTTTGATTTGGCTTTAAAAAATGAAGAAATTTAAAACAAAATAAAAAGTTTTGGCTAAGTGTTAAATTGAAAGTTTCGTACTTTTAATCCCGTACTAACCATAGCCGAGACGTTGTGCAGCATAATGACCCGTCCTGAAATAAGGCTACATAATTTTAAACATTATGTACAAAAATGACAGAGTAATCAGACGGTATTAAGAACCTTTTGGAATACCTACTTTAGTTATTACATCAAAAAGGACTCATAAAAATAATAGAAAAATCTTGTTTTAGTAGTTTGTTACAATTTTATCAAAAAATGCCTTACAAGATCTATTACTTATCACGCAATGCATCCAAATCCTTGTATACCTTTTCATAAAAAGGAAGGATTTCATCTATAGAGAAATTACGTGAATGCTCCCATGCATTTGTTTTAAATAATTTTAAACGCTCAGAATCTTTTAAAATATACAGTGCATTTTTAGCCATAGCATCCACATCTCCTACATCACTTAAAAAACCTGTAACTCCCTCTACATTTACTTCTGGTAATCCTCCTGAATTACTAGATATTACAGGACTCTTTGCTGCCATTGCTTCTAAAGCTGCCAAACCAAAACTTTCAGTCTCTGAAGGCAACAAAAACAAATCTGTATAACACAATATTTTTTCTAACTCTACACTGTTTCCTAAGAACAATACATTTTCATAAATTCCCAATTCTTTTGCTCGTTCCCTTGCTGCTTTTAAATCAGGCCCCTCTCCTACTAATAATAATTTTGCAGGAATCTCTTTATGTACTCTATAGAAAATTTCAATAACATCAGCCGTACGTTTTACAGGTCTAAAATTACTTATATGTGTAAGTATTCTTTCTTCTGGTGCTGCAATAGCAATACGCTGGCATTCTTCGTGTAATATATCTGGGTATTTTTCTAACTCTATAAAATTATAGATTACCTCTATGTTTTTATGAATCTGAAACAGTTCTAAAGTTTGTTTTTTTAAACTTTCTGAAACTGTAGTAACAGCATCTGAATGGTTGATACTAAATTCAACAGCTGTTTTATAACTAGGGTGACTTCCTACCAAAGTAATATCTGTACCGTGTAAAGTTGTAACTACTTTTAAATCAATTCCTTTTTCTTTAAGCATTTGCTTTGCCATAAAGGCTGCATATGCATGTGGAATGGCATAATGTACGTGTAATATTTCTAAATTGTATCTAGAAACAACCTCTACCATTTTAGATGACAATGCCAATTCATAGGGTTGGTATTCAAACAGAGGATATTCTTGAATTTGAACTTGATGAAAGTGCAATCCACTTGAAATAAAATCAAGTCGTACAGGTTGGTTATAGGTTATAAAATGAACTTCGTGTCCTTTATGAGCCAAAGCCATTCCCAATTCTGTTGCAACAACACCACTTCCCCCAAATGTAGGATAACAAACAATACCTATTTTCATGTTGAATATTTACTTTTTAGAACGAAATAAAAAACAAAGCTTACACTGAAAGTTATTTACTTTGACTTTTCAATATCTTTTTAATCCCTGCAAGTTCTTTTAGTTTTTCTCTAGATTCAGTAATTGGTGTTCCAAAATATGTTTTTCCACCTTCAACCGATTTTGTAACTCCTGTTTGCCCTAAAATAACGGCTCCTTTTCCTATACTAATTCCACTGGTAGTTCCTACTTGCCCCCAGATGGTAACTTCATCCTTTATAACAACACAACCAGCAATTCCTGTTTGTGATGCTATCAAACATTTTTTACCTATTTGAGTATCGTGTCCTACATGAACCTGATTGTCTATCTTGGTTCCTTTTTGAATCAAAGTATCTCCTGTAACACCTCTGTCAATTGTACACAAAGCTCCAAGGTCTACATTATCCTCTAAAACAACACGCCCTCCTGAAAGTAACTTATCATAACCACTTGGACGATTTTTATAATAAAAAGCATCTGCTCCTAAAATACTTCCTCCATGAATGGTTACATTATCTCCTACAATACAATTGTCATAAATAGTTACATTGGGATGAATCAAACAGTTTTTACCTATTTGCACATTATTCCCTATAAACACATTGGGCTGAATGGTTGTGTTTTCTCCTATAACGGCAGAACTGCTTATTGCTGAACTACTCGCTATAAATGGATTAAAATGTTTTGTAAGTATATTAAAATCTCTAAAAGGATCATCACTAATTAACAGGGCTTTTCCTTCAGGACATGGAACCTCTTTATTAATTAATACAATAGTGGCATTAGAATTCAATGCCTTGTCGTAATATTTAGGATGGTCTACAAAAACAATATCTCCGGACTCTACTACATGAATTTCATTCATTCCCAAAACAGGAAAATCTGCTGCTCCAACATAAGAACAGCTCAAAACTTCTGCAATTTCTTTTAATGTTTGTTTTTTAGAAAACTTCATACCTAAATACTTAACTTATTTAATGAAAGAAAGTCGAAGGGATTGCCTTCGACTTTACTTTTAATTTTATTTAAAAAACTACTCTTTGATACGCTCTTGGTACGTACCTTTTGTAGTTTCTACTTTTACTTTATCTCCTTCATTTATAAACAAAGGTACATTGATAATAGCTCCTGTTTCAACTGTAGCTGGTTTTGTAGCATTTGTTGCTGTGTTTCCTTTTACTCCTGGTTCTGTGTAAGTAACTTCTAAAATCACACTTGCAGGCATTTCTACAGATAATGGTAATTCATCTTCTGCACGTACCACTACAGTTACAACCTCTCCTTCTTTCATTAACGCTGGAGCATCTAAAATAGCTTTTTCTAAAGTTATCTGATTGTAATCCTCCGTGTTCATAAAATTGAACATATCTCCTTCTGCGTATAGGTATTGATACTTTCTTGTTTCTACACGAACCTCATCAATTTTGTGTCCTGCTGAAAAAGTATTGTCTATAACTTTACCTGTTGTTAAACTCTTCAATTTAGTTCTTACAAATGCAGGTCCTTTTCCTGGTTTTACGTGTTGAAATTCAACAATTTTATATGTATCACTATTGTAATTGATACACAATCCGTTTCTTATATCTGATGTAGATGCCATATTCTATTTTTACTATTTTATTTTATTGGTTAGAAGTATATCCTTTCATGATACCTCTCTTAGAGTTTCTAATAAAAGTAATAATCTCATCACGTTCTGGAGTAGCCTCCATTTCAGCTTCGATTTTCTCTAATGCTTGTGAATTATTATATGTCTTTTGATATAAAATTCTGTAGATATCTTGTACTTCTTTTATTTTTTCTGAATTGAATCCTCTTCTTCGTAAACCAATTGAATTGATTCCTACATAAGATAGAGGTTCTTTTGCTGCTTTTGTATATGGAGGAACATCTTTACGAACCAAAGACCCACCTGAAATCATTGCATGTGCCCCAATATTTATAAATTGATGAATCGCAGAAAGTCCACCTAATACAGCAAACTCACCAACGGTTACGTGTCCGCCTAACAATACACCGTTTACAATAATAGCATTGTCACCAACTACACAATCATGTGCAATATGGGCTGCTGCCATAATTAAACAGTTTTTTCCTATTTCCGTTTTACCAGAAGCACTTGTACCTCTATTTACAGTAACACATTCTCTAATAGTAGTATTATCTCCTATTACTGTAAGTGAGTCTTCACCTTCAAACTTTAAATCTTGTGGAATTGCAGAAATTACTGCTCCTGGAAAAATTCTACAATTATCTCCAATACGAGCACCTTCCATAATGGTTACATTTGAACCAATCCAAGTTCCCGAACCAATGGTTACATTATTATGGATTGTTGTAAAAGGCTCTATGACAACATTTCTTGCAATTTTTGCTTGAGGATGTACGTATGCTAACGGTTGATTCATCTTATTTCTTTTTTGCGATTTGTGCCATTAAAGCAGCTTCAACTACTAATTTATTGTTTGCATATCCATAAGCTTGCATATGACAAATTCCTCTACGAATAGGAGTAATTAATTCTGCTTTGAAAATTAATGTATCTCCTGGTAATACTTTTTGTTTGAACTTTACATTATCCATTTTCATAAAGTATGTCAAGTAGTTTTCTGGATCTGGAACTGTACTCAATACCAATACTCCTCCACACTGTGCCATAGCTTCTATTTGTAAAACTCCTGGCATTACAGGTGCTTCTGGAAAGTGCCCTACAAAAAATGGTTCATTCATCGAAACATTTTTAGAACCTACTACATGCGTATCTGTTAACTCTAAAATTTTATCAATCAACAAAAATGGAGGTCTGTGAGGTAATATTTCCATAATTCTATGAATATCCATCAACGGTGGTTGATTCAAATCGAATTGTGGTACATTATTTCTTCTTTCCTTTTTGATAATATTTGCTAGTTTTTTAGCAAATTTTGTATTGATAGAGTGTCCTGGTTTTGTTGCTATAATTTTTCCTTTGATAGGCTTTCCTACTAAGGCTAAATCTCCTATAACATCTAACAATTTATGACGCGCTGCTTCATTTGCCCAATGCAATTCTAAATTATCTAAAATACCATTGGCTTGTACTGATATTTCTTTTTTGTTAAAAACCTTTTTAAGCTTTAACATCGTATCTTCAGAAATCTCTTTGTCTACATATACAATCGCATTATTTAGATCACCTCCTTTAATAAGGTCATGATCTATCAACATTTCTAGTTCATGTAAAAAACTAAATGTTCTTGCGTCTGCTATTTCGTTTTTAAAATCTGAAATTGTATTTAAATTGGCATTTTGAGTTCCTAATATTTTAGTTCCAAAATCTACCATTGTAGTTACCTGATATTCATCAGAAGGCATCAACATAATTTCACTTCCTGTCGCTTCTTCTTTATAGGTAATTACTTCTTTTACTTCGTAATAATCTATTGGTGCATCTTGCGCTACAATACCTGCCTCTTCTAAAGCTTCTACAAAAAACTTTGAAGACCCATCCATAATTGGAGGTTCTGCTTCATCAATTTCAATCAAAAGATTTGTAACTCCCAAACCTACTGCTGCTGCTAATACATGCTCAGATGTATGAATACTAACACCATTTTTCTCTAGGTTAGTTCCTCTTTGTGTATCTACAACATACTCAGCTTTTGCTTCAATAACAGGGGCTCCTTCTAAATCTACCCTTGTAAAAGCATATCCTTTATTTACATCTGTTGGTTTAAATGTAAGAGTTACCTCTTTACCTGTATGCAGCCCTATTCCTTTTAGGGTTACTTCTTTTCCAATAGTTGTTTGGTTTTTCTGCATCATGATTTATCTTTTAATGCTTTTATTTCTTTTTCTAATTCTGTTATTCTTGAGTTCTGTGAAGGTGCATTTTTAAAGTACACATAAGACTTATTAAAATCTTTTAGGTTAAATGCAGGAATTCCTCCTACTACCTCATTCGATTTTATGCTTTTCGTTATCCCAGACTTTCCTTGAACCTTCACATTGTCCGAAATTTTCAAGTGACCTGAAATAGCTACTTGCCCCCCAATCATACAGTTTTTACCTACTTTACTAGATCCTGCAACTGCTGTTTGAGCAGCAATAACCGTATTGGTATCAACCTCTACGTTATGCCCTATTTGAATCAGGTTGTCTAATTTAACACCCTTTCTAATATAAGTAGCTCCTAAAGTAGCTCTATCAATAGTAGTATTGGCTCCAACATCTACATTGTCTTCTATAACAACGTTTCCTATTTGTGGAATAGCAGCATATGTTCCATCTGCTTCTGGAGCAAACCCAAAACCATCTGCACCAATAACGGCTCCTGAATGAATTTTACAGTTTTTTCCAATAATTGATTCTGAATATACTTTAACTCCAGGAAAAAGGGTTGTACCCTCTCCAATGGTAACATTATCTCCAATAAAACAATTTGGGTATATTTTTACATCATCAGCAATAGTTACATTATTTCCTATATATGAAAATGCTCCTATATAAAGGTTGATTCCTAATTTTGCTGAATCACTAATAAAATGCGGTGTTTCTTTTCCTGACTTATTGTTTTTAACTTCATTATAAAAAGCCAATAATGTTGAAAAAGCCTTGTAAGCATCGTCAACTTTAATTAGAGTTGAAGTAATTTCCTTCTCAGGAACAAATGTTTTATTTACAATAGCAATCGATGCGTTTGTTGAATATATGTAAGGAGTATATTTTTCATTAGATAGAAAAGTCAAAGACCCTTCTTCTCCTTCTTCAATCTTAGAAAGCTTAGATACTTCTTCTTCTGGGTTCCCTACAATGTCTCCCTCTAATATTTCTGCGATTTGTGTTGCCGTAAATTTCATTACTTGCAAAAGTATAAAAATTCTTTTTAATTCTGTTAAACCATTCGCTTTGGAAAGCAAATAAAATGCTTCACCACTGGTTTTGTCAATGCCTGTATATTTAATTGATCTGAAGCCTTTGTGATATCTACAATTGTTCCGTTTTTATACACAATATTTATCTTACTTTTAGACGAATCATATGCTTGATTTTGAACAGAATCTTTAAAAATAAAATATGGTGCTTCCTCATCTGTCAATTGCAACGCTTCTTTTTTCTCTTTTAGAATCTTTTCAAAATCAAATTCACTCGACTCTGCGTTCCCTAATTGAATTTTTAACAATTGTCGATTAATAATCATTTCAGACAATGATGATAAAACCTTATCCTCATGACTTATCCAATCTTTGATTGCTGATAAAACATCATAATCGTCCAACCTTGCAAAAATTTCTAATGTATTGATATCAAAATTATCTTCTGTTATTTCATTCTTTAGAAAATGAGTAAAAGCTTTACTTGCAGGCAATGATACTCCTCTTTTAGACAATTCATTGGCTCTTTTTAATAAATTGACCAACATTTTTTCTGCTACCAATCCTGTTTTATGTAGGTAAACTTGCCAATACATCAAACGTCTTCCTACTATAAATTTTTCTGCTGAATAAATTCCTTTTTCTTCTACTACTAACTCATCATTTACAACATTCAACATAGCTATCAATCGTTCTGAATTGATATTCCCTTCTGCAACTCCTGTGTAAAAACTATCTCGTTTTAAATAATCTAAACGATCCATATCTAATTGACTTGATATCAATTGATGTAAGAATTTACGAGAATTTTTTCCTTCAAAAATTTCTATTGCCAATGTCAGTTTTCCGTCAAACTCTTCATTTAAAGCCCTCATAAAAAACAAGGATATTTCTTCATGACTAATACCGTCAACAATACTGTGTTCTAAAGCGTGAGAAAACGGTCCATGTCCAATATCATGTAATAAAATTGCAATACTTAAAGCCACCGCTTCTTCCTCTGAAATTACAACTCCCTTAGATCGTAACGTATGGATTGTTTTTTGCATCAAATGCATACACCCTATCGCATGATGAAACCTTGTATGATGGGCTCCTGGATACACCAAATACGATAACCCCATTTGAGAAATTCTTCTTAAACGTTGGAAATAAGAATGTTCTATTAAATCATAAATTAATTCATTAGGTATCGTAATAAATCCGTAAATTGGGTCGTTTAAAATTTTAAGTTTGTTGGTTTTCTTTAAGCTCAAAAGACGTAGAATTTTAATGAGTAACAAAGATAACAATCTAAAGTAGTTTGATGAACAATATTCAAACTAAAGAGCTTGAGGGTTCTTTTCACTAATTATAAATATTTATAACGCACTTTTTTCAAATGAAAAAGATACATATTCTATGGGTTGATGATGAAATTGAATTATTAAAACCTCATACACTCTTTTTAAAAGCCAAGAACTACGATATTACAACTTGTACAAACGGTGCTGATGCCATTGATCTTATTTCTGAACAGAACTTTGACATTGTTTTTTTAGATGAAAACATGCCCGGATTGAGTGGTTTAGAAACGCTTTCTGAAATAAAAAATCAAAAATCGAACTTACCTGTAATCATGATTACAAAAAGTGAGGAAGAGTATATTATGGAAGAAGCCATTGGTTCTAAAATAGCCGATTACTTAATTAAACCTGTAAACCCAAATCAAATTCTACTTTCTCTTAAAAAGAACTTAGATCACTCTAGGTTGGTTTCTCAAAAAACCACTTCTAGCTACCAACAAGAATTTAGAAAAATAGCTATGGATTTAGCCATGGTAAATAGCTACGAAGAGTGGATTGACTTGTATCAGAAATTATTGCATTGGGAACTTGAGCTTGAAAATATCAATGACACAGGAATGCTAGGTATTTTAGAAAGTCAAAAAGAAGAAGCTAATAATTTGTTTTTCAAATTCATCAGAAAAAATTATCAAGACCTTCTTACAGATTATGATGCTCCTGTATTTTCACACACTCTTTTTAAAGAAGTAATTTTCCCTGAAATATCTACTGATAGTAATACACTTTTGATTGTTATTGATAATTTACGATACGATCAATGGAAAGCTTTAGAGCCACACATACTTCCTTTTTACAAAAAAGAGAAAGAAACTCCTTACTTCAGTATTTTACCAACAGCTACACAATACGCTAGAAATGCTTTGTTCTCTGGGCTTTCGCCTTTAGAAATGGAAAAAAAACACCCTGAATACTGGAAAAATGATACCGATGAAGGTGGTAAAAACTTATTTGAAAATGAATTTTTAACAGCACAATTAAAACGTTTAAACCCTTCTATAAAACATAGTTATCATAAAATAACAACCTTAAAAGGAGCCAAAGAACTGGATGCTAACTTCAATCAATTAAAAGCTGACAATTTATCTGCTGTTGTTTATAATTTTGTAGACATGCTTTCACACTCTAAAACAGAGTTAGAGGTTATTAAAGAATTAGCCGGTGATGACAAAGCTTATAGGTCATTAACCTTAAGTTGGTTTAAAAACTCGCCTATTTTTAGCACTTTACAAAAAGCAAAAAAAGCTGGTATGAAACTAATTATAACTACAGATCATGGAACTATTAATTGTAAAACACCCTCAAAAGTTATTGGTCAAAAAAACATCAGTTCCAACCTTAGATATAAAACTGGAAGAAGCCTTACTTACGAAGAAAAAGATGTTTTTGCTGTAAAAAATCCTAAAGACATTATGCTGCCTACGCTGCATATGAATAGTTCTTTTATTTTTGCAAAAGAAGATCGTTTTTTAGCATATCCTAATAATTACAATCACTTTGTACATTATTACAAAAACACCTATCAACATGGAGGTATTTCTTTAGAAGAAATGATTATTCCTTGTGCTATTTTTGAACCTAAATAAACCTAATTGTTTACTTAAAAATGAACACCTCTTTTACTTTAGAGCAACTACCTGAGATTGCAAAAAAAATTATTGAACAGGCGAAACACAAAACCATTCTTTTTCACGGAGAAATGGGGATGGGTAAAACTACTCTTATCAAAGAACTTGTAAAACAACTAGGTGTACAAGAAATAACCAACTCTCCTACGTTTTCTTTAGTGAATGAATATGTATCAAATACAGGTGAAATTATTTACCATTTTGACTTTTACAGAATTAACACCGAAGAGGAAGCCTATGATATAGGAATTGAAGATTATTTTTATAACAATGCTTGGTGTTTTATAGAATGGCCTTCTAAAGTAGAAAATTTAGTACCTTTAGATAGTGTCAACTTATATTTAACCAAAAACAATGACGGTTCTAGACAAATTAAGATAACCTCTTAAACCATCATCATATAGTCCAACATCTATGAGCAAACATTTTTCTCCATTCAGTAAGGAAGAGTTAATTCCACAAGAAGAAAAGCTTGAAATAAAAAAAGAAAAAGGAAACCTGTTTATTGGATTGCCTAAAGAAGTTTATTTCGAAGAAAAACGTATTTGCTTAACCCCAGATGCTGTTGCAGCGTTGACACAATTAGGACATAAAATTGTTGTAGAAACAGGTGCTGGTGAGGGGGCTAATTTTTCTGATCAAGACTACTCTGAGGCTGGAGCAAAAATAGCTTACAACCCAGAAGAAGTATTTGGTTGTGGTGTTATTCTAAAAATTGAACCCCCTACTCTCAAAGAAATAGAACTTATAAAACCACAAAGTATTCTGGTTTCTGCACTACAACTAAAAACTCAAAACAAAAAGTACTTTGAAGAGTTAGCTAAAAAACGGATTACAGCCATTGCTTTTGATTTTATAAAAGACTCACAAGGAAAATACCCTGTAGTACAAGCTTTAAGTGAAATAGCAGGAACAGCCTCTACTTTAATTGCAGCAGAATTAATGAGCACCCAGAATAATGGTAACGGACTATTATTAGGAAATATTGGAGGAGTTCCTCCTTGCGAAGTTGTTATTATTGGAGCTGGTACTGTTGGTATATTTGCTGCAAAATCAGCAATTGGATTAGGAGCTTCTGTTAAAGTATTTGACAACTCAATAACCAAATTAAGAGAATTACAACAAAGTATTTCGTCTCCCGTATACACTTCTACCCTACAACCTAGAACTCTACAAAAAGCTTTAATGCGTTGCGATGTTGTTATTGGAGCCATACGAGGTAAATCAAGATCTCCCATTGTTGTTACTGAAGACATGGTAAAAACAATGAAAGAAAATGCTATTATTGTAGATGTTAGTATTGACAGGGGTGGTTGCATAGAGACTTCAGAAATAACTACACATAGCAAACCTACCTTAGAAAAACACGGTATAATTCATTATTGTGTACCTAACATACCTTCTAGATACTCAAGAACAGCAACTATATCTATTAGTAATATCTTTACGCCTTTTTTAATACACATAGCTGAAGAAGGTGGCTTTGAACAAGCCTTCAGAAATGAACGCATTTTAAGAAGTGGCATGTATTTTTACCACGGTATTTTAACCAATAAAGCTGTTGGAGACTGGTTTGACCTACCTTTTAGAGATATCAATCTTTTAATTTTATAAAATATTTTACAGGCTTTTGTTTTTATAAAAAACACTACTTTTACGCCTATAAATTTTTCAAGATGAACTTAGCTCAACGTGCAATTTATTTTATTATAGGTCTGTTTATAGGTACTATTGTAGTTGTTTTTATAGCACAAAAAAAAGGTGTAAAATTCCCTTACGGACCCGATGCTAGAACACTTAAAAGTATCCGTGTAAAGAAGTATCAAAAATTTTCAGACAATGCACTACTTACCGCACAACAAAACAATTTAGACTCCATCAGAATTGCTTACATTCTATCAGAAGGTGATGTTGATTTTTCAAAAAGTATGACAGACACAAAAAAACCTTGTCAAACTTATTGGATAGACGCCTCCTTAAAAGAACAAGAAGTTACTCTTATTGTTGAAAGGTGTGATTCTACAGCTACTATACAAGACATAAAGGTTACTAAAATTAAATAATAAAAACCTCTACACACTTAAAAAAGCAAGCTCTACAATTTTGTAAAGCCTGCTTTTTTAGTTTTTAGCTCTAGAAATTAAAAACACCCCAGCTATTACTATAAGTGTTCCTATAACTTGATACCCCGTTAACCCCTCATCTAAAAAGATATTTGCCAAAATTATTGTAGAAATAGGCCCAATACTCCCTATAATTGAAAAATTAGAACTTCCTATTATTTTTATAGACGTAGATACCAAAAAAGAAGGAATTACTGTTGATAAAATTGCCATTGCAAAACTTAAATAGTAAACCTCTTTAGGGTATTCCAATAAATTAAAATCAGAAATTATTCCATAATGTATAACTACACATATTGTTGAAACAATCATGGCATAAGAAGTAAATTTAACCACTCCAAACTTAGGTATCAACCAGCCACTTCCTACCAAATACATAGCATAAGTTAAAGCACTAAAAAAAATCAGAACAGCTCCTAAAAGAGTTTGCTCAGATGAGATATTAATTTCATCTGAAAAAGCAATAACAACTCCCAAATAAGTAATTAAAATAGCAGCTACTTGAGTTCTAGTAATTTTAGTTTTCAAAAACACCCGTGATATCAAAACAACCAATGTTGGATAAATAAATAATATTATTCTTTCCAACCCTGCTTTGATATACTGCAATCCTAAAAAATCAAAATAACTTGCTAAATAATACCCTACAAAGCCAAAAAACAGCAACCATAAATAATCTGTCTTTTTTACAGCCGCTTCTTTTGAAGACTTTATTAAGAATACAATCACAAGATATACAGGCAAAGAAAACAACATACGTAACAACAATAAACTCACAGAGTCTATAGCATACATATATGCCAATTTTACCATAATTGCTTTTGCAGAAAACATAACCACTCCAAAAACAGCAACCAATACTCCTAACCTTTTCTGTTTACTTTTATCCATATAGCAAATGTGAGTATTCTATTTTTTTTGAAACTTTGAAACATTTCTATATTACGATACTCAAACACACACAATCGCATAAATATTATTTATTTGATAATAGTTAACAAGTAATACTCACAAACCCAAGTACCAACTATTAATTGTAATTTTATACGAATAATTACACTTATGAAATTAAATATTCAAGATACTTTTAATAAAAAATTACCTGCAGATACCGTTACAGAAAACACAAGACGACAGGTTTTCAATGCTTGCTTTTCATACGTTACCCCTACAAAACCTAAAAACCCCAAAATAATTCACACCTCAAAACTTGTAGCAAAATCTATTGGATTAACTGCTAATGATTTAAAAAGTGAAGAGTTTAAAAATGTTTTTACAGGAAATACCATTCTAAAAAACACACAACCTTATGCCATGTGCTATGGAGGTCACCAATTTGGAAACTGGGCTGGTCAACTTGGAGATGGAAGAGCCATTAATTTAACAGAGGTTGAACATCAAAATAAGATATGGACTTTACAATTAAAAGGTTCTGGTGAAACACCTTATTCACGTACTGCCGACGGTTTGGCTGTTTTACGTTCTTCAATAAGAGAGTATTTATGTAGCGAAGCCATGTTTCACTTAGGAGTGCCTACTACAAGAGCATTATCTCTTGCTTTGACAGGAAGTAAAGTATTACGTGACGTTTTATACAATGGCAATCCTGCCTATGAAAAAGGAGCAGTTGTTTGTAGAACAGCTCCCTCTTTTATTCGATTTGGAAGTTATGAAATATTTGCTGCTAGAGAAGATACTATCACTTTAAAAACACTTGTCGATTATACTTTAGAGCAATTATACCCTCATATTGGAGCTCCTAACAAAGAGAATTACATCCAACTCTTTAAAGAAGTTAGTAACAAAACTTTGGATATGATTATCCATTGGCAACGTGTAGGTTTTGTACACGGTGTTATGAATACAGACAATTTATCTATCCTCGGGCTAACTATAGATTATGGTCCTTATGGATGGTTAGAAGGTTATGATTATAATTGGACCCCTAATACAACAGACAGAGAGCATAAAAGGTATCGATTTGGAAATCAACCCAACATTGGACTTTGGAATCTCTTAAAACTAGCAAATGCTCTATACCCTCTTATTGAAGATGTAAAACCTTTAGAAGAAATATTAGAACAATCTAAAGTTGATTTTGAAAAGAAACAATTAAAAATGATGTGTTCAAAAATTGGTTTATTTACCAATAATAAAGACGACGATCAACTTATTAAGGAATTAGAAAACATCCTACACCTTTCTGAAACAGATATGACTATTTTCTTTAGAAAATTAGCCAACATAAAAACCTCCAACACTCCTTCTCAAATGCTACAAAATATTGAAGATGCTTTTTATTATCCTAAAGAAATAAAAGATGTTATTTTCCAAAAATGGATAACTTGGTTTAAAAACTATAAAATACGTTTAGAAAAAGAAACACTCTCAGATCAAAAACGCAAAGAAAAAATGAACCTAATAAACCCTAAATATGTGCTTAGAAATTATATGGCACAATTGGCTATTGAAGCTGCTGAAAAAGATGATTTCTCTCTAATTGATGAACTTTTTAAATTATTAGAAAACCCTTATAACGAACAACCGACAAAAGAAAAGTGGTTTACAAAACGTCCTAAATGGGCAAACCATAAAGTAGGATGCTCTATGCTATCTTGCAGTTCTTAACAAACCCAACACCTATATATAAAATGAATCAGATTACACTATTATTTGCTAGTAGCTATGGAGCCATGGCTATTGTATTTGGTGCCTTTGGAGCACATGCCTTAAAAAAGATATTAGATAACGATCAAATTAAAAGTTTTGAAACAGGAGTTAAATACCAAATGTACCATGCTTTACTATTAGTTCTTATTGGACTTCTATTTGATTTTAACAACTCCATAGACACCTATATTTCATACAGTTTTATCACAGGTGTATTTTTATTTTCATTTAGTATTTATGGATTAGTTTTATCTTCTGCTAAAGGAAAAAAAATACGCTTTCTAGGACCTATAACTCCTTTAGGAGGACTTCTTTTAGTTATTGGATGGAGTTTACTTATATACAAATTCACACTACTATAAATCAAAAAAGGGTTTGCATAAAAGCAAACCCTTTTTAATTCTATCTAATAAAGTTCTATTAAACATTGAATCTAAAATTCATGATATCACCATCAGCAACAACATATTCTTTTCCTTCAACACTTAACTTCCCTGCTTCTTTTATTTTAACCTCTGTTCCATAAGTAACATAATCATCGTATTTGATAACTTCTGCTCGGATAAACCCTTTCTCAAAATCTGTATGGATAACACCTGCTGCTTGTGGTGCAGTATCACCAATATTAATAGTCCATGCTCTCACTTCCTTTACACCAACTGTAAAATAAGTTTGTAAATTTAATAACTTATAAGCTGCACGAATTAGCTTTGCCGAACCTGGTTCATCTAAACCTATGTCTTCTAAGAAAACCTGACGTTCTTCATAATCATCCAATTCATTAATGTCTGCCTCTGTACCTACAGCCAATACAATTATTTCTGCTGCTTCATCTTTAACAGCTTCTCTTACTGCTGCTACATAATCATTTCCTGATACTGCAGAACTTTCATCAACATTACAAACATACATTACTGGTTTTGCTGTAATAAATTGTAATGAAGCTACAATCAATTCCTCTTTTTCAGTAAACTCAATTGTACGAACTGATTTTCCTGCTAACAAAGTTTCTTGAACTCTTAATAAAACATCTAATTCTGCTTGTGCTTCTTTATTACCTGTTTTGGCATTTCTTTTAACACGCTCTAAACGTTTTTCTGTAGTTTCTAAATCTTTCAATTGCAATTCTATATCAATTGTTTCTTTGTCTCTTACAGGATCTACTGACGCGTCTACATGCACAATATTGTCATTATCAAAACAACGCAATACATGAATAATAGCATCTGTTTCTCTAATATTTCCTAAAAACTGATTTCCAAGACCTTCTCCTTTACTTGCTCCTTTTACCAATCCAGCAATATCTACAATTTCTACCGTTGCAGGCACCACTCTTTCTGGGTTTACCATACCTTCAAGTTTTGCTACTCTTGAATCAGGTACATTAACCACCCCAATATTAGGTTCTATCGTACAAAAAGGAAAGTTTGCACTTTGCGCTTTTGCATTTGACAAACAATTAAATAACGTTGATTTTCCTACGTTTGGCAATCCTACAATTCCAGCTTTCATATATGATTTTACTATTTGAAAATTTAAAAAGGCAAATATACTATAATACTTACATACTTTGTGCAGATTAAAACCTTAAATCTATCTCAAATCCTTTCAAAATTACTACCTTAGAGGTTTTATTTATTATAACATTATTAAAACCATGAAAAAGTATTTTTTTACAAAATCATTCTTACCCTTTTTACTTAGTTTCTTTCTATTTACAACTTCTCTTTTAGCATCGGTAAAACCAAACAGTTTGTTTACAAATAATATGGTATTGCAAAGAAATATGCCTATAAAAGTTTATGGTACATCTACTGATGAAGCTAACATTACCGTAAAGTTATTTTTAGGAGATGATGAAATTAAAAGTTTAGAAGCCGAAATAGATACCGATGGTAACTGGAAAGTTGTTTTCCCTAAAATGAAAGCGAGTAAGGAAGCTCATAAAATTGAAATTATTACAGAAGAAAAAACACTAGAAATCACAAATATTTTAATTGGAGATGTTTGGATTGCTTCTGGGCAAAGTAATATGGATCTTAAAGTGAAACATGCCAAACCTTTAGAAACTGAATTTAAAAACTCTGACTACATCCGTATCATTAAAGGAGGACGTATTGGTAGCCCTACCAAATCTACAGAATATACTACCAACACTCTATTTAATAGCTCATGGCAGTTAGCTACTAAAAAATTTACAAGTGACATCTCTACAGTAGCTTATGGTTTTGCTCAAAAAATATACGAAGAAACAGACGTACCTATAGGTATTATACAATCTTCTATAGGGGGAACACCTGTAAGATCTTGGATGCCTGAAGAAGCCTATGTGCAAACTGATATTTCTAAAGTAACTAAGGAAAGTGACCCTATGGCCTTTACCACAATTCTTCGCTACCAAAAGAAAAAAGAAGATAGAAAGCCAACTCACTACTACAATGCTCTTATAGCTCCACTTACCCAATTTGCTATAAAAGGAGCTATTTGGTATCAAGGAGAATCCGATGCTGGTAACCACAAGTATTACGCAAATTCTCTAGAGCTTTTAATTTCTTCATGGAGATCTGTATGGAATCAAGGAGATTTTCCATTTATTGTAGTTCAGTTACCTTCTTTTCAACAAAAAGGTAATGTTAGTAACTGGCCTCCACTCCGTAGCGCACAAGAAGAAGTAGTGTCAAAACTTAAGAACACATATTTAGCAGTTACAATAGATACTGGAGACAAAGGAAACATTCACCCTAAATCAAAAGCAAAAGTAAGTGAGCGAGTAGCTTTAATCGCTTTAAAATTGGACGATGCTAAAATAATTGCTGAAGCTCCAGAGTTCAAAAAAATGAAGATGAAAAATTTGGTCCTTACTGTTACTTTTGACAATGTAGGAGAAGGCTTAGAAACAAGAGAGGTGGTACGTTATGTTAATCAACAAAAATCTGAAGAAACAATTACCGTAAGTCCAGAAGAATTATTAGGGTTTGAAGTAGCTGGAGAAGACGAAGTTTTTCACCCAGCCACAGCCAAAATAATCTCTGAAAACGAGGTCAAATTATACTCAGATGAAGTTATCGATATAAAATACATACGATATGCCTACAGTAATTTCCCTATGATGAATTTATTCAACTCTGCTGGAATTCCTGCAAAACCTTTTCATAAGGCACTATAACAAATAGTGTTAATAGATTAAAAAAGAGAGAGGCTTTATCTACAAAGCCTCTCTCTTTTTTTTACCCCACCCTTTTTATAACTTATCTAGAGTATTTTTTACAAGAAATTATTTCCTTTTTACTAAAGTAAAGACATAAAAAAACTACCTAATAATTTTATCTATCAGGTAGTTTTTTAGTGTTTTAAAAAAGTAGTTATTCTTTATGCATAAACTTTTGTTTTGCCAATAACTCTTCTTCTGTTTCTTCATTATCCTCATCAGGCACACAACAGTCTACTGGACATACAGCAGCACATTGTGGCTCATCATGAAATCCTTTACATTCTGTACACTTATCAGGTACAATGTAGTATACTTCATCATCGATAGCTTCTTGATCTTCTTCTGCGTTTGCTTGTTTACCTCCTGGTAAAACAATATCTCCTGTTAATTCTGTACCATCAGCATAACGCCAATCCTCTGCTCCTTCATAAATTGCATTATTTGGACATTCAGGTTCACAAGCCCCACAGTTGATACATTCGTCAGTAATTATAATCGCCATTGTGTTGTTTTCTTTAATTATAGGCAACAAAAATAAACAAAAGTTTCTTAAATTTTACAGGAAATAGGTATCAAATCTCTTTATATTTCAATTCTCTACTAATTTAGTAGTCTAATAAGTTGTAAATCTGACGATTGCTATTCTAATTTTCTCATAACGATAGCCTTAGAGGTCTATAAAAAAAGAGGCAGTGTAATTACACTGCCTCTTTTCACCTAAAAACTTGTCTACTTTTTAAGACTCTACTGTAGAAAAAACTCCTGTATTCAAATCCTGTAAAGCCTGTACTTTATCTTTTGTATTTACTAATAAAGATACGTTGTAATTACTACCTCCATAAGAAATCATACGGATTGGTGTATTTGTTAAACTGTTAAATATGTTAGTACTAGCACCCTTTTGCTTTTGAGAGAAATCTCCTGCCAAACAAATGATACTTAAATCTGTATCTATCTTTACGTTCCCTATATTTTCCAACTCAGCTTTAATCTCTTCCAAATAAGTAGCATCATCTATAGTCAACGAAACAGCAACTTCTGATGTTGTAATCATATCTATTGATGTTTGGTACTTTTCAAATACTTCAAAAATATTCTTTAAGAAACCGTATGCCATTAACATTCGGTAAGACTTAATTCTTATTGCTGTAATACCATCTTTTGCTGCAATTGCACGCACTCCATTAGGAACAGTACAGTTTTTAATAATGGTACCTTTAGAATCTGGATTAAAAGTATCTTTTAATAATACTGGTACATTCTTTTCCTTTGCAGGAATTACACTTTGAGGGTGTAAAATCTTAGCTCCAAAATAAGCCAACTCCGCAGCCTCATCAAAAGAAATTTCCTCTAATGAAAATGTACTATCTACAAAACGAGGATCATTATTATGCATTCCGTCAATGTCCGTCCAAATTTGAATTTCTTCTGCTTGGATAGCTGCTCCTATTAAAGATGCAGAATAATCACTTCCTCCTCTTTTTAAATTGTCAATATCACCTAAATGACTCAAACAAATATATCCTTGTGTTACAAAAATTTGTGTTGTCGTATCTGCCTCAAGAATGGCTCCTAAACTTTCTGTTATAAAATCAGAATCTGGCTCTCCAGCTTCATCAATTCTCATAAAGTCAAAAGCTGATAATAAACTAGCCTGCTCATTTATCTCTGAAAGGTACATTGAGAATAAATTTGTAGACAAAATTTCTCCTTGTGCTACAATAATTTTTTCAACAGCTTGAATTTGCTCTACAGACTCTTCATGAATATAAGACAAAATGAAATCGAAACGCTCTTCTACAAAAGCACTTGCTTGCTTTTTAAAAGTCTCAGAAGCATATAAATTTTCAACAACCGTTTTGTATCTATCAATCATCATTGCTACAATACTCTTAGCCTCATCAAAGTTTGAAGCTCCTACTGCATCTGTAATTTGATGTAATACATTTGTAGTTTGTGACATTGCTGATAAAACAACAATTTTAGGCCCTTCTATACCCGCTACAATTTTAGCTACTTCTTTTATACTTTCTGGACTCCCTACTGAAGTTCCTCCGAATTTTAAAACTTTCATTTTTGTACGTATATATTTTTGTGCAAAAATCTTTCAAATGTCAATTTGGGGCAAAAAATTATAATATATTTACACTTTACTACAAATTGTTTAAATTTAAACATTCCTATGAAAACCATTCAAGAATCTGTAGAAAGTATTATTCGTAAAACTCCTTTTTATGAAGAAGCCTTAAACGATAAACTAATCAATGTTTCTTCCCTTGCAAGAGCAATACAAGAAGATGTAGAAAAAGATTTAGGAAAAGAAGTAAAGCCTGGAGCCATTATGATGGCCATCAACAGATTATCTCCTTCTAACTTATTACGAATTAGAAAAAACATTCGAAAATTCACTTTTTCTTTGGGCGATTTTATCGTTCGTTCTGACCTTTGTAATTTCACCTATAAAAACACTTCTAGTCTCTTAAAAGCGATCACTGCTTTACTTACTGAAATTGGTGATGACAAAGATTATTTCTTTACAATATCACAAGGTATTTTTGAAACTAATATTGTTACAAGTAAAAACTTAGAAGAAAGAGTTAAAGAACTCTTTGCAAAAGAAATTCTTATATACTCACATATTGAACTAGCTTCTATAACTATTAAGCTTCCTAAAACTAATATAGAACAATCTGGTGTTTATTATTTTATTTTAAAACAATTGGCGTGGGCAGGTATTTCTGTACAAGAAATTATTTCTACTACACACGAAATGACCATTGTTGTAAAGGAAGAAGATGTAAATAGTACTTTTTCTATTTTAATAGATATGAAGAAAAAATAAACCATTATGCAAAATATTTTCGACGCTAAAGTTACCTCTAAGCTCATTAAAAGAATAGAGTCATTGACACCTGAATCAAAAGCTGTTTGGGGAAAAATGAATGCAGCACAAATGCTTGCACACAATTGTGTTACCTACGAACTTGTTTTTAACCCACCCAATGGTAAACCAAATTCTTTTAAACGTTTACTTTTAAAAACATTTATTAAAAAGATTGTTGTTAGCGAAAAACCTTACAAAGTAAATAGCAGAACAGCTCCAGAATTTGTTATCGCTAATGAAAAAGACTTTGATGTTGAAAAAGAAAGGTTGATTAATTTCCTAAAGAAAACACAACAACTTGGTATCTCACATTTTGAAGGAAAAGAATCTCACTCTTTTGGAAAACTAACCAGTGATGAATGGAGCAATATGTTTTACAAACATTTAGATCATCATTTACATCAATTTTCTGTATAAACGAGTACTACCGATATGAGTTCAAACAAACAAGCCATTATTGATTTATTGATGGCTATGGAAACAGGAGACCCTATGGCCGTAGGTGTTATTAACGAAGACAAATACATTCAGCACAACCCTATGACTCGAGATGGTGGTAAAGGTATCGCTGTACTATTTAAAAACATTTCACTAACAAACCCTAAAGTAGAAATGGTAAGGGCTTTTCAAGATGGTGATTTTGTTTTTGCTCATGGAAGATATGATTTTGGAAGTCCTAACATTGTTTTTGAGGTTTTTAAGTTTGAAGGCAAACAAACAACTGAACACTGGGATAACTTACAGGCACAACAAGGACCAAATGCTTCTGGAAGAACAATGCTCGATGGGCCTACAGAAGCCACTGATTTAGATAAAACGGAAATTAACCGTGAACTTATAAGAAATTTTGTCAAAAATATTCTTATAAAAAAAGACTACAACTGTGTAAATGACTTTATCAAAAATGAAGAACTTATTCAGCACAGTCCTTTTCTAAAAGACGGTTTTAATTCTTTAAAATCAGCGTTAGATGGTATAAAAGACCTACACTTTAAATATATAAAAACACATCGTGTACTCGCTGAAGGAAACTTTATTTTAGCTGTTAACGAAGCTTATGTAAACAAAAATCACTGTGGAATTTACGATCTTTTTAGAGTTACTAACGGAAAAATATCCGAACATTGGAGTACAATTCACTCAGTGCCCCCTAAATCTATGTGGAATAACAATAATGGAAAATTTTCGGGTGAATACAGATAACCCAAACAAATTAACAAAAGGTCTCTATAAATAAAACAGCTCTCAGTTCAAGTGAAATTACATAAGAATTAAGCCATAATAACTTCATTCTTAAAATCACTCAAACTGACAACCTAAAAGAACTATATCCCCCTTATAGTTCTTTCTTTAAAATTTCAATATGTCTTTGCAAGCGTTTTACTTCCAAAGCTAGTGTTCCATTATAAACACCTCGTATTCTCCCTTTCTTATCTATCAAAATAAAATTTTCAGTATGTATAAATTCACTAGCCTCTTTGGTTTTTACAAAATCTTCATCTGAAAAATAAGCCGTTCTAGCCAATTCATAAATCTGTTCCTTATTTCCTGTTACTAAATTCCATTTAGAGCTGTTTACCCCGTAGTTATCAGCATACTTCTTTAAAACAGGTACCGAATCTATTTCTGGAGTAACGGAATGAGATAATAATAAAACCTCTGAATCTTCTGCAAAAATATTCTGAAGTTTTGCCATATTCAAACTCAAGGATCTACAAATCCCTGTACAAGTCGTAAAAAAGAAATCAGCAATATAAATTTTACCTCTATAATCCTCTTGAGTTATATTTTCCCCTAACTGATTTATAAAACTAAAATCAGGAATTGTATGTATTTTGGTATAAGCAGCATTCGTTTCCGAAATCCATTCTGGTGTAAAACTTCCCGTATTAAAATAAGGCAAAGTTATCTCTGTATTTTTTGTTTTTGGAGCTTCCTCTTTGCAAGCCACCAACAATGTGAACACCATTAATATGTAAATACTATTTTTCATAAAATCATTCTTAATTTGTAGCTACCGAATTGCATTTTTTTAAACCAATTAAACCAAAACGTTCCCCGTTAAGCTTCACGTAATTTGCTTTCAAATTCCCATTTCTTTTCCACATCTTCTGGCTACCTTCTTCTTTCCCTCTACTATAATTAAAATCTCTATACAACATACCGCTAGAATACCATTCTTTTACCGATCCTTGATACTCTCCTACTTCATTAAAATGATAAATAAATTTTTGCTTTCCATTTTTCCACCACCCTTGATGAATTCCTGTTTTTACACTTTCAGTATAAGTTCTTAAAGAATTCAACTGACCATTTAAATACCATCGTTTTTCAACTCCATTCTTTTTTCCTTTTTTATAAAAGCATGTTGACTTTATATTCTTCTGGATAGAATTGTAATACGAGACTAATTGACCTGTAAAAAGAGCCTCCTTGTGATATATTAACCCGTTTTTAAAAACAACTTCTTTAGAAGATTCTGCTACAACAAGTATTGCTTCCTCATTCTTACATGACATAAGATGAATACATACGAATATAAAGAGATACATTTTTTTCATTACTTACCTTTATTGAGAAATAGTACCTGGGGTTCCGTAAAATCCATTTCCATTAATATATGGAGCATCTGCCGTTACATGGTAATGATAAATACCATTTGGAAACTCTGTAGTTTCACCATAATGTCCATGATAATCATCCAAATCTTCAGATGCTATTGTTACCCCATTCTCTTTAGGTCCATACACAGGAAAACCATCCGCTAAAAGTCCTAATAACGCATCTTCACCAAAAGTATCTGTTAAATAGGTGGGCTCAATATGATAATGATAAGCCCCTGTACCTGTTGGATGTCCTAAGTACTGATCAAAAGAATTTATTTCACCATCCAAATCCTCTCTACCTGCTGCATATTGATTGAAAAAAACAACCCCATTTCTAGAAACCCCCATAGGTCCCATAGGTGTATCCTCTTTTGTACTTGCTGATTCTGGATGTAACGGAATTGTAAATGTGATATTCTGTTCACTTATTCTATTAGGATTCAAATGAAAAGCTGCATTGGTTCCATCATAATCCGCATAATAATCATTATGCCACTCTGTATCTTGATAGTAAGGTGATACGTGATTTGGCAGATTACCCGTTGTAATTGTTACATTATCACCATTAACAGAATACGATACTACGTTAGATGCTGCATCAAAAATTTCTAAAATAGTAGTAATATCATAATCTGTATCCTCAGGCTCTTGTGTTTCATCACTACTCTCATCAGTCTCTGAAGTTTCCTCTTCCATTTCAATGGTTTCATCAACTGTTGTTGAACTGCAACTAATAAACATACTTATTAAAATGAATAAAATATAAATTTTAAAGATCCCTCTAAAAGGTGTTATCGTTTTCATATCTGAATGGTTTTAAATTAAAAAATAAGCGTTATCATACCACTGTACATTTATATAACAAGTAATATGAGCTACACCCTACCATTAAAAAATAATTTTCTAAAAATACTCCACATCCAAACAATCTGTATTTCTACGAAATAGAATATATTTGTTTGTTATTAACTATTGAACACATCTTTTCAAATGAAAATTGTTTTTGCTACACACAACGCTAATAAACTTAAAGAAGTAAATGCTCTATTACCTTCTGTTACCCTTTTAGGATTACAAGACATCAACTGCCATGAAGAAATTCCTGAAACTGCAAAAACACTAGAAGGAAATTCTAAACTAAAAGCAGACTATGTTACAGAAACCTACAAACAAAATTGTTTTGCTGATGATACAGGTTTAGAGGTTGAAGCTTTAAACGGAGCACCTGGAGTTTATTCTGCTAGATATGCTGGTGAAGAAAATGATGCTGATAAAAACATGGAAAAGCTTCTAAAAAACCTAGAAGGGAAAACCAATAGAAAAGCACAATTTAAAACCGTTATTACACTAAACTTAAACGGAGAGCAACATCTATTTGAAGGAATTTGCAAAGGAACAATACTAGAAAAAAAATCTGGACATAAAGGATTTGGCTACGATCCTATTTTTAAACCCGAAGGCTACGACGTTTCTTTTGCAGAAATGAGCATGGAAGAAAAAGGAAAAATTAGTCACAGAGGTCTTGCTGTACAAAAATTAATCAGTTTTTTAAACAACCTATAATTTTGACACCCCAAAAGGCATATCAACCTTATTTTATATATACAACCATAACATTGTTTATTGTATGGTTTGTAAATATTAGCTTGGGTTCTATTTACATTCCCTTTACTGAAGTTTTAAATACGCTTGTAGGAAACAACACAGAACATACCAGTTGGAATTATATTTTATTAAACTTTAGACTTCCAAAATCTTTCACAGCCATATTAGTTGGCTCTGGTTTAGGAATTAGTGGATTGCTCATGCAAACATTGTTTAGAAATCCACTAGCAGGACCATTTGTATTGGGTATTAGCTCTGGCGCTAGTTTAGGTGTAGCTACCCTAATTTTAGGAGCCTCACTCTTTAGTGGCTTTTTAAGTACAATTGCACTTTCTACATGGAGTGTATCTATAGCCTCTAGCTTAGGCTCTTTTATGGTTTTATCTGCTGTTTTATTAGCTATTAAGAAAATTAAAAACACCATGTCCATTTTAATTATTGGACTTATGTTTGGAAGTATTAGTGCTGCGATTATCAATGTACTCAGTTACTTTAGCAACGCAGAACAACTACAACAATTTATCTTTTGGAATTTTGGTAGTTTAGGCAATCTAAACTGGTCTGAATTACTCATTTTTTCTCTTATACTCCTTATCTGTTCACTATTTCTTATCTCAGCTATAAAACCTTTAAACAGTTTACTTTTAGGAGAAAACTATGCAAAAAGCATGGGAATAAACCTCAAAAAAACAAGATACCTTGTATTGATAACTACAAGTTTAATTACAGGAGTTATCACAGCTTTTTCTGGTCCTATAGCCTTTATTGGATTGGCCATTCCCCACTTAACAAAATTGATTTTTAACACCTCAGACCATAAAATATTATTACCCGCAGTAGCCATTAACGGAGCCATTTTAATGCTTATTTGTGATGCTATTGCACAACTTCCAAACAGCGAATATACATTACCTATAAACGCTATAACATCATTATTTGGAGCACCAATTGTAATATGGTTATTGGTTAGAAAACAAAAAAATATTACGTAGTGAGTAGCAAAAAGGAAAATAAAATTGTTTTAGAAACAAAAAACTTAGCAATTGGATATACATCCAAAAAGCAACAAACTACCATTGCCAAAAACTTAAACATTCAATTAGAAAAAGGAAAACTAATTTGTTTGCTAGGTAAAAACGGAATTGGAAAGTCTACCCTACTAAGAACCCTTTCTAAAACACAAGAAAAACTAAGTGGAAATATTTATCTCGGCAACTTAGAAATTGATGCTATAAGCACCTCTCAAATTGCAAAAAAAATGAGTTTGGTCTTAACAGAACGAATTCCAGATAGCCAATTAACCGTTTTTGAATTAGTTGCCTTAGGAAGACAACCCTATACCAATTGGTTAGGTACCCTGACTAAAGAAGACTTTCATAAAGTTGAAAATGCTTTACACGAAATAGACATCTTAGAGTTAAAAGACAAAAAGAATTACGAATTAAGTGACGGTCAATTACAAAAAGTAATGATTGCAAGAGCCCTAGCTCAAGACACCGATATTATTATTTTAGACGAACCTACTGCTCACCTAGACATACACCATAAAATAGAAGTTTTTAAACTGCTCCAAAAATTAGCAAAACAGACTCAAAAAACTATCTTATTATCTACACACGAAGTAAATTTAGCTATCAAAATAGCCGATCAATTATGGCTAATGAGTCAAAACAATTTTACATCAGGTAGCTTAAATACGTTGATTAAAGAAAAAGCTTTTGACAATTTATTTCCAAAAGATAAAATTTATTTCAGTCCAAAAACCAATCAATTTACCATGGTTGAATAAACTACAAACTATGAAAAACACATTAACAACGCTTGTCAGCTGTGCTTTACTTATAGCCTGCTCTACCTCTAAAAAAGTTTCTAAAAAGGAAAAAGACTACGAAAAAAAGAGTATCGAATTTGCCAATACAATTACAGAAAAAGAACTTACTGAAAACCTATACGAAATAGCTTCTGATGCATATGAAGGAAGAGATACTGGCGAACCTGGACAAAAAAAAGCAGCACAATTCTTAAAGGAGAATTACAAAAAAAACCACGTTCAAACACCTTTAGGAAACGACGATTACTTTCAAGAAGTTCCAGCCTCTTTTTTACCGAAAAACCTAAAAGATTCTGAAAACGTAGTTGCTTATGTAAAAGGAACTGAAAAACCCGAAGAAATCCTTGTTATATCAGCACATTATGATCATATAGGTAAAAATGGAAATGTAATTTACAATGGAGCCGACGACGATGGTTCTGGAACTGTAGCCATTCTAGAAATAGCAGAAGCCTTTCAACTTGCTTCTGAAGCAGGATACGGACCAAAAAGAAGCATTTTATTTATCAACTTAACAGCAGAAGAAAAAGGACTTTACGGCTCAAAGTGGTATGTAAAAAACCCTATTTTCCCTCTAAAAAACCATATTGTCAACCTAAATATAGATATGATTGGACGTGTTGATGATGCTCACTTAAATAACTCTAATTACATATACTTAATTGGTTCTGACAAATTAAGCTCTGAACTACACAACCTTTCAGAAAATATAAATAACAAATACATAGGCTTAGAGTTTGATTATACGTTTAATGATGAAAACGACCCTAATCGTTTTTATTACAGATCAGACCATTACAACTTTGCTAAAAACAACATTCCTGTTATTTTTTATTTTAATGGTGTACACGACGATTATCACAGAGAAACAGATACCTCAGAAAAAATAAACTACCAACTACTAACCCAAAGAACAAAACTAATATTCCATACAGCTTGGGAAATAGCCAATAGAAAAAATAAACTTACGGTTGATAAACTATAACAAATAAAAAGAGTTGGCTAATGCCAACTCTTTTTATTATAACCAATTATATTTTAATATCATATACTAGCATCCTCCTCATAACGGACTAATATTTTCTGAATGTTTTTAATAGATTTTTTTAACCATTGCAAATAAACATCTTCCTTTTCTTCCTCTGTCAATTGCCATGCTATATCTGTTTTTCTAACCTTTGTAGAAACCTCCTGTAAAATTATTGCCGCAGCTACTGAAACATTTAAACTTTCAGTAAAACCATACATAGGCACTTTTAAATACCCATCTGCTTGCTCCAACATCATATCAGAAACTCCGTCCTTTTCTACACCAAAAACAAAAGCAGATTTTTTAGTTACATCAAAATCTGTTATAAAATTTGACGAATCATGAGGTGTAGTAGCTATAATTTGATATCCTTTAGACTTTACTGTATCAATACAAGCTTGTGTATTATGATCTTCCGAATTGTACCTATGAAAAGTCATCCATTTTTGAGATCCCTTTCCTACAGGATTAGAAACATAGGTCTTGTAATTATTTTCGATAATATGCATGTCTTGAATTCCAAAAACATCACAACTACGGGTAATAGCACTTGTATTATGTTTTAAATACAAATCTTCTAGAATTACAGTAAAATGACGAGTACGATCTTCTAACACCTTTTTAAAAACCTCCTTACGTTCTTCTGTTAAAAAACCTTCCAAATAGGTTATCAATTTCTCTTTCTCTGTCATTGTACCATCCATATTTTATTTTTTAATAATCTTAGCTATAGAATTATACAAATGTCCTTCTGTCATAATTCCCCCTTTTTCTATCAAATCAAACAATTCCTCATTGCGCTCTTTAGAATAATCTTTATGTGCATAAAAATATTCCAAACTAGAATCTCCAGCATTCTTACTCAACCAATCAATCCCCGTTTTTTTTAGAAAATCAATCTCTTTATTAGAAGTTTTTAGCATAATACGTTCAATCAATGTTTGTCCGCATTTAAATAAGTTTATCGAACTTTTAGAATAATGCTCTATAAACTCCGTTTTCGTTAAAACATCGTCCCAAACAACATCACTAAAAACATTCATTTCCTCTTCAGCAACTTCTGGCTTTTCTACCTTTAAAGCTTTCCATTCTTTTACATCTATTTTTTGAGAAGCCAAAAAACGAGCAAATTCTTCATGTAATTCTTCAAACTGTTCCTTAGTAAGCTGTCTATATTTCATACAAATACTATTTTCTTTTATTAATAAATACTGCTTTCAAGGTACTCTTCAAACCTTCAAACAAAGCTCAAAAATAAAGTTCCTACAAAAAACAACAAAACTCATTTCAAAAAAAAATCCATCAACTCAAAGAGTGATGGATTTTTATATATTTAGTAGTAATTAAATTACTCTCCTACGATTTCGAAAGAGAACTCTACAACTACTTCTCTATGCAATCTTGCAACTGCATTGTACTTCCCTGTTCTTTTGATCAAACCACCAGTAACTTTGATGAATTTTTTATCAATTTCAGTTCCAGCTTTAGTTATAGCTTCTGCAACATCAGCGTTAGAAACAGAACCAAATAATTTTGTTCCTTCACCAACTTTAGCAGTAATTTTAATTTCTAATGCTTTGATAGCTTCAGCCACTTTACCAGCCTCTTCAACAATTTTAGCTTCTTTAAAAGCACGTTGTTTCAAGTTTTCAGCCAATACTTTTTTAGCAGAACTAGTTGCTAAAACAGCATGTCCTTGAGGAATTAAAAAGTTTCTTCCGTATCCGTTTTTTACAGCTACAACGTCATCTTTAAAACCTAAGTTTTCTACGTCTTTCTTTAATATAACTTCCATGTCGTATCTACTTTATTATTTTAATAAATCTCCAACATAAGGCATTAAAGCCAAGTGACGAGCTCTCTTAATAGCCACAGACACTTTACGTTGGTATTTTAAAGATGTTCCTGTTAAACGACGAGGTAAAATTTTACCTTGCTCATTTACTAAATACATTAAGAAATCTGCATCTTTGTAATCGATGTACTTGATTCCATTTTTCTTAAATCTACAGTATTTAGCTTCTTTTTTAGTATCGATATCTAGCGGAGTAAGGTATCTTACATCACCTTGTTTACCTCCTTTTGCTTGTTGCTCAATTGACGCCATAATTCTTATTTTTTAGCAGATTTAACACGTTCCTTTCTCTTTTCAGCCCAAGCAGCAGCGTGTTTATCTAACTTTACAGTTAAGTAACGCATAACGCTATCGTCTCTTCTAAATTCAAGCTCAAAAGCAGCTAAGTTTTCACCAGCTAATTTGTACTCAAACAAGTGGTAAAACCCACTTTTTTTCTTTTGGATTGGGTATGCTAATTTCTTAAGACCCCAGTCTTCTTTGTGGATCATTTCGGCACCTTTAGAAACAAGATAGTCCTCAAACTTCTGTACTGCTTCCTTTACCTGAACATCAGATAAAACGGGATTCAAAATGAAAACAGTTTCGTAATGATTCATAATTAAAAATTTTATTATTTTAAGTTTGCAAATATAGTACTATTTATTCTATATATCAATACCCTAACTTATCTTTTTTACAGCCATTTTTAATAAGCCTCTCTGTCCTTTAAAAACTCCTAATAATCAGTCTATTTATAATGGTGTTCCCTATCGGTCGGGCTATACGTACTCGCTTTTTATTTTTTAGCACTTCGACAAGCTCAGTGACCAAAAAAATAAAAGAGCTCAAACAAAACTTCTATCCCTAACACAAAAGCAAAACTATTTGACACCTAACATCTTCACCTCATAAACTTGTCAGTTCTTATCGAATCAGTATTTTTGATTCAAACTTTTTAAATACTATGGAACACATCCTCAACCGATTTTTAAAATACGTAACAATAGATACTCAGTCTGACCCCAACAATACCGCTTTTCCTAGCACAGAAAAACAATGGAATTTAGCAAAACTATTAGTTACTGAATTGAAAGAAATAGGCATGCAAGATGTTGAACTGGATGATAATTGTTATATCATGGCTACACTGCCTAGCAATATAAATTACCATGTACCAACCATTGGCTTTGTTGCACATATAGATACCAGTCCCGATTTTTCAGGAACCAACGTAAACCCACAAATTCATAAAAACTACGATGGAAAAGACATTCTATTAAACAAAGAACAAAACATTGTATTATCTCCAGATTATTTTGAAGACCTTTTATTGTACAAAGATCAAACCCTCATCACTACAGACGGTACTACCCTATTAGGTGCCGATGACAAAGCAGGTGTTACCGAAATAGTAACTGCTATGGAGTACCTAATCAAAAATCCTCAAATAAAACACGGAAAAATCCGTATCTGTTTTACGCCCGACGAAGAAGTTGGAAAAGGAGCTCACTTATTTGACGTAGAAAAATTTGGAGCCGAATGGGCATACACCATGGATGGTAGTGAAATTGGAGAATTAGAATATGAAAATTTTAATGCAGCGGGAGCTAAAATCACCATTAAAGGAAAAAGTGTACACCCAGGATATGCCAAAGGAAAAATGATCAATTCTATTTTAATAGGTCATGAATTTGCTTCATTATTACCACAAAAAGAAGTTCCAGAACACACCAGCGGACTAGAAGGTTTTTATCACCTACATACCTTTACGGGAGACATTGAAAAAACAACTTTAGAATACATTATTAGAGATCATGATTTTGAACTCTTCGAAAAAAGAAAAGCAACTGTTTTAGAAATTGGACAAAAACTAAATGCAAAATACGGTTCAGAAATTGTTTCTGTAGATATAAATGACCAATACTATAATATGAAGGAAAAAATTAAACCTGTAATGCATATTGTAACTATTGCCAAAGAAGCCATGGAGAAAGCCAATATAAAACCAATTATAAAAGCCATACGTGGAGGAACCGATGGTTCTCAATTATCATTTAAAGGCTTACCATGTCCTAATATATTTGCTGGTGGACATAATTTTCACGGAAAATATGAATATGTACCTTTAGAGTCAATGGTAAAAGCCACAGAAGTCATTGTGAATATTGCACAAATAGTAGCTACTAAATAATTTAACACAAATACTTTAAAGTAAATGTTCTATAAAAGGTATGTTTACTTTGGGAATGTAGCACATTCAAAAAACTCACTCAAACGTGGGATTACTTCGCCATTCTTCCTCGTAATAACTGCTCAAAGTCATTGCGAACGCAGTGAAGCAATCCCACATAAGAAACTCAACAATACCAATCTAAACATTCAATCCCTAAAAAAACTGTAAATTACTTAGGCTATGAAACCTGGATTTACCTACATAATCACAAATACGAACAACACAACTTTATACATTGGAGTTACCTCCGATTTATCTGGACGAATTAAAAAACACAAATCAAAATTCTATCCAAAGTCATTCTCTGCTCGCTACAACCTAAACAAACTTGTTTATTATGAATCCTTTCAGATGATTGGTGATGCCATTGCCAGAGAAAAACAATTAAAATCAGGTTCAAGAGCCAAAAAAGTCAAATTGATAGAACAAATGAATCCTAATTGGAAAGATTTATCTTTTCAATAATTATAATACTTACTCAAAATACACTCATTTAAAAATAAGCTTACTCAAACGTGAGATTACTTCTGACTACTCACAGTAAAGCAATCCCACATAAGAAGCTCAATAACACCTAAAAACCTTACCCTATAATCTATAAAAAACGGACCTCTTGTTAAAAAATAAACAAACTAAATAAATCTTGATAAAATTTGTTCAAAACACTGTGTTTTTCAAAGAATATTTGAATCTTTGCCACCCAAATTAAAAGAACAATGGAAGCAGCATTTTTACAATCATTAGCAGAAAAATACGGAAGTCCACTTTATGTGTACGATTCTGCAAAAATCATTTCTCAATACGAACGTATTACCAATGCATTTTCGGGAGTAAAAAACTTAAAAATACACTTTGCTACAAAAGCTTTGTCAAATATTAACATCTTAAAACTATTTAAAAGTTTAGACTCTGGATTGGATACTGTTTCTGTGCAAGAAGTCTTAACTGGTTTAGAAGCTGGATTTGCTCCACAAGATATTATCTATACACCTAACGGAGTTTCTTTAGAAGAAATTGAAAAAGTAGCTCAAATGGGGGTTAAAATAAATATTGATAATTTATCAATATTAGAACAATTTGGACACCACTACCCTAACATCCCTGTTTGTGTACGTATCAATCCACATATTATGGCTGGTGGTAATACTAAAATATCGGTAGGTCATATAGATTCTAAATTTGGAATATCAATACACCAAGTACCTCATATTTTACGTATTGTAAAAAACACCAATATGATTATAAACGGTGTGCATATGCATACTGGTTCTGATATTTTAGATATTAATGTATTCTCTTCTGCTGCAGATTTATTGTTTGACGTAGCTAAAGATTTTAAAGATTTAGAATTTATTGATTTAGGAAGTGGTTTTAAAGTTCCTTATTACGAAGGCGCAGCTGCTACTGATATTGAAGAGTTAGGAAACGTATTAACAACTCGTTTTAACGAATTCTGTAGTTCATATGGAAAAGAATTAACTTTAATGTTTGAACCTGGTAAGTTTTTAGTGAGCGAAGCTGGTAAATTCTTAGCAAAAGTAAATGTTGTAAAACAAACAACCTCTATGGTTTTTGCTGGTGTAGATAGTGGTTTTAATCATTTAGCACGCCCAATGATGTACGATGCTTACCATCATATTACAAACATATCTAACCCAGAAGGAAAAGAACGTTATTACTCTGTAGTAGGATATATTTGTGAAACAGATACTTTTGGAATCAACAGAAAAATAAATGAAATTTCTGAAGGAGATATTCTATGCTTCGACAATGCTGGAGCTTACTGTTTTTCTATGACATCTAACTACAACTCTCGTTTCAAACCAGCCGAAGTACTTGTACACAACGGATCTGATTACTTAATTAGAAAAAGAGAAACAATGGAAGATATTTTAAAAAATCAAGTACTTGTTGATTTGTAGAATATAATTCCCTATTAAAATACAAAACACCTCGTTAAGAGGTGTTTTTTTATACCCAAAAAGTAAAAACCTGTTTGAAAAAAATTCAAACAGGTTTTTACTTTTATATTTAAATATAAATTTAAACTCGAACCTCTACAGCTCTAATACCTAAATCTCTTTCAATTTCTCTTAACCTTCCTAATTCAGTAGAAGTTACCAATGCCAAAGAAACACCTGTTTTCCCTGCCCTAGCAGTTCTTCCACTTCTATGTGTATAATACTCTAACTGCTCTGGTAATTGGTAATGCAACACAAATGCCAAGTCTTTTACATCAATTCCCCTTGCGGCAACATCTGTTGCTACTAAAATTTGAGTATTTTCTTTTTTAAACGAACGCATTACTTTATCTCTGTCACGCTGTCCCATATCTCCTTCTAAACCTCCTACAGAGAACTCTTCTTCTTTTAAGTACTCTGTTAAGTTTTGAACTCCTGCTTTTGTTTTACAAAAAATAATTCCTCGAGCATCAGGGTTTTTCTCTAAAAAAGAAACCAATGTATTAAATTTCTCTTTCCCATTTACCAAAGTATATTGGTGTGTAATGTTCTTATTCACCAAAGTATTAGCATCTACCGAAACACGTATTGCATCGGGTGACATATATGTTTTTATTATTCTTTGAATTTCTTCTGGCATAGTAGCCGAAAATAACCATGTTTTACGTGTACCATTTGTATAATTCAAAATTCTATTCAAATCTTGCTTAAACCCCATACTTAACATTTCATCTGCCTCATCTAAAACAATCGTTTTTATTTTAGTTAGGTCTAATGCTCCTCTTTCTATCAAATCTACCAATCTACCAGGAGTAGCAACTACTAAGTGTGTAGGCCTTTTTAGCTTATTTATTTGTACATCTATTTTTACTCCTCCATACAATTCTTCCGAAAATATTTTTGTAGGCACATATTTTGTAAAACGAAACAATTGCTTGTTTATTTGCTGTACCAACTCGCGTGTGGGTGATAAAATTAATGCTTGAATTTCATTTTTTAAAGGGTCTATATTTTGCAATATAGGCAAACCAAAAGCAGCTGTTTTTCCTGTTCCTGTTTGAGCCAAACCAATAAAGTCTGTTTTGGTTTTTAACAAAGTTGGAATCGTTTTTTCTTGTATCTCTGAAGGTACTAGAATGTTGTTCTCTTTTAATGCTTTCTGGAAATCGTTAGATATTCCTAAACTTGAAAATGTAGTCAAAATAAATAATTTAGGCTGCAAAGATAGGCTTATTTCTAAATGTAGACTTCTAGTTTTCCTTAATAATTATTGTCCGTACCTTCCTTATGAAAACTACCCTAATGTATCACAACAAAAAAAGAGCTTATTTTCATAAGCTCTTTTTTATATTCTTAAATTTTTAGATTATACCGTTGTTTCTAATTTGATATAATCTAACAATTCTCTTTTTACTTCTTTTTGTTTGAAAGCTCCACCATATTCTGCAGTTACCGTACTACTTTCAATATCTTTAATACCTCTAGAGTTTACACACAAATGCTTAGCATCAATTACACAAGCTACATCTTCTGTTCCTAAAGCTTCTTGTAAAGCTTGTACTACTTGCATTGTTAAACGCTCTTGTACCTGAGGTCTTTTTGCAAAATGTTCTACAATTCTATTCATTTTAGACAATCCAATTACTTTTCCTTTAGAAATATAAGCAACATGTGCTCTTCCAATAATAGGTAACAAATGATGCTCACAAGTAGAATACACAACAATATTCTTCTCTACTAACATTTCTCCGTACTTATAATTGTTATCAAATGTAGATAACTTTGGTTTGTTTTTAGGGTTTAACCCTGCAAACAATTCGTTTACAAAAGCTTTGGCTACACGTTTTGGTGTTCCCTTCAAACTATCGTCCTCCAAGTCCATTCCCAAGGTGTTTAAAATATCTCGTACATTGTCTTGGATACGGTCTATTTTTTCTTCGTCAGATAGCTTAAAAGCATCTTCACGTAACGGTGTTTTAGCAGATGTCCCTATATGGTTATCTCCTATATCGTCTATATCTTCGTAACTCATTCCGTTCTTTCCTTCAAACATAATATTAATTATTCTGCAAATTTACGAATTAATCACCACTTGAAGTAATTCTTCCAAACCACATTCTTGTTGTTCTCCGTTTTGCATATTTTTTACTGTATACTTATTTGCTTCTATTTCTTTTGAACCTACCAAAATCACAAAAGGAATTTCTCTTTTGTTGGCATAGTTCATTTGTTTTTTCATTTTAGCGGCATCTGGAAACAGCTCTGCCTTTACTCCTTTTTCTCTAAGAGTTCGTATTGCTTTTGTACAATACATAGCCTCTTCATCACCAAAGTTGATAAATACAACATCTGGTTTTGGTTGTGCTACTTCTTCAAATAAATTTAGTTCTTCTAAAACCAAATAAATTCTATCCAACCCAAAAGAGATTCCCACTCCACTTAAACCTTTCAATCCAAAAATACCCGTAAGATCATCGTAACGACCTCCTCCTCCAATAGAGCCCATTTTAACACCTTTTGGTGCTGCCACTTCAAAAATAGCTCCTGTATAATAATTCAACCCTCTAGCTAATGTTACATCCAATTCTAATGCTGCTGTTTCTAACCCTAAAGCTTCTATCTTCTCTATTACAAATCGTAGATCTGCAACTCCTTGTAACCCTTCTTCAGAAGCTGCTAACATCGCTTCTAACTGTGTTAACTTTTCTGTATTTGTTCCATTAAAAGAAAATAAAGGTGCCACTTTTTGAATGGCCTCTTCAGAAATTCCTTTTGATAACATTTCTTTTGTTACTCCCTCTTCCCCTATTTTATCTAACTTATCAAGAGCTACAGTAAAATCAATCAACTTGTCTTTAGCTCCAATAATTTCAGCAATTCCTGAAAGCATTTTTCTATTGTTGATTTTGATAGTCGTACCTACTAGTTTTAACTTACTAAAAATGGTATCATATAATTGAATAAATTCTATTTCTTGCCAAAGCGACTTGCTTCCTACAACATCTGCATCACATTGATAGAACTCTCTAAAACGTCCTTTTTGTGGGCGGTCTGCTCTCCATACTGGTTGTATCTGAAAACGTTTAAACGGCAATTCCAATTCGTTTTGGTGTTGTACAACATAACGTGCAAAAGGAACCGTTAAATCATAAC
>CBDEUL010000003.1:0-92813 GCA_965243265.1 Flavicella sp. | reverse complement strand
ATTATAGGCTTACTCCTTTTTTTATTCTTAATTATTTCTAGAATTATTCGCTACGAAACTATTATAAGAGACCGAATGATTGCTTTGATCGTTTTTGCTTCTTTTACGGTTTTCTTTTGGATGGCTTTTGAACAAGCTGCCACATCGCTTGTTATTTTTGCTAGAGACTATACTAACAGAACCCTTACAGGCTCTTCTGCTACAATTTTTAAAATCATCAACAGTCTTTTAACCATTGTTCCTTTGTCAATTATTTCTTGGGTACTGTATCTCCTAACAAAAAACACTTATAAAAAAATACTCAGCTCTAACATTATTCTCATTAGTAGCTTTGTTATTATTTGGGGGCTTTCACTTTGGATGCTATATATTGATTTTTCTAAACCAGAAACTGAGATCACAGTCTCTTGGTTCAATATTTTAAACTCTTTCTTTATCATTGCTTTTGCTTCTTTATTTTCTAAATGGTGGGAAAGTAAGTACAATCCTAGCTCTGCATTTAAATATGCTTTTGGACTCATTTTATTAGGGCTTGGTTTTGGACTCTTAGCCATAGGAGCCAATCATATTCCACAAGGTGCTAAAACAGCATCTATTAGTATGGTTTGGTTAATTTTAGCTTACTTATTACACACACTTGGAGAGTTGTGCTTGTCTCCTGTAGGATTATCACAAGTAAGCAAACTTGTACCTGGAAGAATGGTTGCCTTTATGTTTGGTATGTGGTATTTAGCTATTGCTATAGGTAACAAACTTGCGGGTTCTTTAGGTGGAATGATAGAAGAGGTTACCGCCAATTACAACCTAAGCACCTTTTTCCTTATTTTTACAATAATACCTATCGGTGCCGGAGTTTTAGTTGCTTTATTAAACCCTATCTTAAAAAAATTAATGCACGGTATTGATTAAGTGATTCATATATACCAAATATCCTATCTTTGTAGTATGAAATTATTTTACACAACATTCATCATTTTATTTTTCAACTTTGGGCATACTTATGCTCAAGAGATTGAATGGATATCTTTTGAAACAGCCATTGAACGCAATAAAGAAATTCCTAAACAGATACTTATTGATGTTTATACAGATTGGTGTGGGTATTGCAAAAAAATGGATAAATCTACTTATGAAAACCCTCTAATTGTCAATTATATTAGTACCAACTTTCATGCTGTTAAATTAAATGCCGAACAAAAAGAAGACATTCATTACAATGGAAAAACCTTCAAATTTATGCCTCAAGGAAGAAATGGCGTTAATGAGTTTGCTATAGCTCTTTTAAATGGTAAAATGAGTTATCCTTCTACTGTATTTATGAATGAAAAGGGAGAATTTTTAAATAAAGTTCCTGGTTACTTGAATTCCAAAACCATGGAAAAATTACTTGTATATCTTGGTGAAAAAAAATACCTGTCTGAAGAATGGGATGCTTTTAGTCAAAATTTTAAAAGCAAATTATAACCTATCGCAACACCAAAGCTCCTTTTTCAGAAATAGTATAGTGGCGAACCCCCATTTGCTCACATGTATTTTGCCATCTTTTCACATAACTTTTATAATTTGTTGCATCAAAAACCAACAACTCTGGTTCTAATCTCAACAACATTCTTTCTAAATTTAACTTAGGTGAATTACTCAAAATTATTTTTTGATTCTTAAAATCATTTAATTCATAAACCGACAAGCTATCAACAACCAAAAGATATCCTTTTGGCAATTCGTGAATTTTTTGCAACGATTTGTGATTTTCTTCTCCCCTATATCCTATTCCCAATTTATAATCTTCTAAAAAAGAATACTCCATGTTTTCTTCTGAATACACTTTTAACTCTCCTTTCTCTAATACGGAAAAAACAGGCTGTTTCCCATTGTAAAAAATCACAAATTCTTCTTTAACATATAACTGGTATTTTTCCCAAAAGCAAACTCCCTGAAACAACACTATTGAAAACAATAAATAATACAAGTATTTGTTTTTTTTCACAGACATCCATACTCCTAAAAAAAGCAACACTATATATCCTGTGAGCAACTGTACTATTGAAAAAGGAATCTCTGAAAACAGAAACTCTTCACGCTTTGCAACCCATAAAACAAAAGAATTCAACACTCCAACCATTTCATTATACAAATGAAACAACCAAAAAGGAATTTGTGAAAAATACGATGCTACTACAACCAAAGCTCCTAACGACAAAATAACTCCAACAAAGGGAATTACCACCAAATTAGTAAGCAAAAACAAGCTAGGAAATTGATGAAAATAAAACAAACTCAGTGGTAAAACTCCCAATTGAGCAGCTGTAGAAACTGTCAATAATTTCCAGAAATAAT
Source organism: Flavicella sp. (assembly GCA_965243265.1). Lineage (GTDB taxonomy): Bacteria > Bacteroidota > Bacteroidia > Flavobacteriales > Flavobacteriaceae > Flavicella. The sequence goes on along the minus strand of CBDEUL010000003.1, from coordinate 90,476 downwards.
CTAAAAACAAGTTCTTTGGCTTCCAAAACTCATAAAGTAATGGTTGTATCCAAATAATAAAAAACACCGCCAAATAACTCATCTGAAAACCTACATCAAATAAATAATATGGATTGTATATCAACAAAATTAAAGCTGAACTCACCAAAGAAAACAAAACACGTGTTGCCGTATTTAAATACAATCCCACAGCCACAAACGAAAACATGGTTACAGATCTTATTACGGAAGGCGAAGCTCCTACTAAAAAAGCATACCCCCACAAGCACAACAATACACAGAATAGTTTTACCACCTTTCCTTTTGTACTCAAATACTCAATAGGCTTAAAAAGAAAATTCAACATAAGTAAAATAATACCAACATGTAACCCTGACACGGCAAGAATATGTAAAACACCTGCTTTGCTATACCCTAACTTCAATTCTTTGGAAAGTTCTCTTTTATCCCCCAAAACCATCGCCTTAGTTATCATTAAAACATCTGGACTAAAACCTTGTTCAGATAAAGAAACCAATAACTTTTTTCTAAAATTAGCTATCTCAGTTTTTAAACTATTTGATTTTTCAGGAAGTAACTTCCATTCATTAGTAAATAGATTAACTTTTTTATAAATCTGTTGATTTTCTAAATACCTAGCATAATTAAACTGATAAGGGTTTCTTGGTTCTGGAAGCGTTTCTAATGAAGTATTTACTAATATTCTATCTCCCAAATTAAAAGCAGCTGACAAACCACCTACTAAGAAAACATTTCCTAAAACCTCCTTATTCCCAACCTGTAGAACCTTAGCCTTATAATTATTTACTTTCGACGTTTTTTTAAATACCTCTGCTATTTCGAACACACATGTTTGCTTAGTGTCTTCTACAAATTCATTTTCAAAATATGCTTGAGAATTTCGTTGGTCATGGGTAAAAAGAGTAAGCCCTCCCAATATCATAACAGCCACTCCTAGGAATATTTTTCTAAAAATATATTTCTTAAAAAGAAAGTAACCTGCTAGAAAGCTGCTAAATAAAATTCCTGTTAATAAAAATTCAGTAAATAGAAAAAAGGCTCCTTGAAGAAGGATCCCCAAAATATAATAGAGAAGAATGTGAGTTGGAATAAATTCCAATATTTTTTTCATAGCAACTCAAAGTTATCAAAAATAATTTTGAGTTGCTATTCGCTAATTGTTCTGAACAATTAATGTTGCTGCCTTTTCTGAAGCACCTTTCCCTCCCAACTTTTTTTCCAATTCAATATAATTGGAAAGCATTTGTTTTCTTTGCTCATTATCTAAAATCTTAGACAATTCTCGCTTTAAGTTTTCTTTTGTAAAATCGTCTTGAATCAGCTCTTTTACAACTTCTCTATCCATTATAAGGTTTACCAAAGAAATAAACTTTAATGTTATAATTCTTTTAGCTATCTGGTAAGAAATAGCACTCCCTTTATAACAAACAACCTGAGGCACTTTAAACAAAGCTGTTTCTAAAGTCGCAGTCCCCGATGTTACCAAAGCTGCCTTTGCTACTGATAATAAATCATATGTTTTATTATTTATGAATTTTACATTTTCATTATTTATAAATGTTTTATAAAATTCATACTCTTGACTTGGAGCTCCAGCAATTACAAATTGATACTCTTCAAAGGAATCTACCATAGATAGCATTACAGAGAGCATTTTGGTTATCTCTTGTTTCCTACTTCCTGGGAGCAAAGCTATAATAGGTTTTTCACTTAAATTATTCTGCTTGCGAAAGGTCTCATCATCTACCACCGTTCTATTTGCAATAGCATCAATTAAAGGATGCCCTACAAAATGTACATCATAGTCATATTTTTTATAAAATTCTTTTTCGAATGGAAGTATCACGTGCATATGATCAATATCTCTCTTAATATCGATTACTCTTTTAGCTCTACTTGCCCAAACTTGTGGAGATATATAATAGTTTGTCTTATATCCTTCTTGTTTTGCCCATTTAGCTATTCTCAAATTGAAACCTGAATAGTCTACAAAAATGAGCACATCTGGTTGATATTTAGCAATGTCTTCTTTACAAAACTTTACATTCCCCAAAATGGTAGACAGGTTCATTATTATCTCTACAAACCCCATAAAAGACAAGTCTCTATAATGCTTTACCAAAGTTCCTCCTTGAGCAGCCATCAAATCGCCTCCCCAAAATCGAAATTCTGCTTCTGCATCTTTAATTTTTATAGCCTTCATTAAATTAGAGGCATGCAAATCTCCTGAAGCTTCTCCTGCAATAATATAATATTTCATTTTATGAAAGTTTTAAAATAAATACTAGCAAAGCCACTAACATTGTGAATAACAAAACTCCTTGTGCTTTTTTATCTTCCTTCTTTTTTATGTAAACAAAAAAAACAAATAAATTAGGTACTGCTCCCAAAGTTAACACTTCTGCTTGTAGACCTCCTCTTTCAATCATTTCCAAACTTTCTTCAAAAGCATATCTTGAAAACAATTCTATATATAAAAACACCCCCGCTAATGTTGCAAACAAAGCTACAGAACTTCCTATAATAATATCTTTTACATCTTTAGTCATACTACAAATTCCATGTATTTAAAGTTTTTAAAAATTTATGAGCTGTCAAATCGAACAATGTAGGTACAATGGTTACATAATTTTGAGCCAAGGCAAATTCATCAGTATCTTCACCTCCATCTAAGTTTTCAAAAGTTCCTGTTAACCAATAATATTCTTTTCCCATTGGATTGATTCTTTTATCAAACTTTTCATTCCAATTAGCACGTGCTTGTCTACATACTTTTATTCCTTTATATGCCTGATCTGATATTTTAGGGAAATTTACATTCAAAACCACTCCATCTGGCAAACCATTTTCTAACACATTGTTGGTTATTTTTTCTACATAAGGTTTCAGCCCTTCAAAATTAGCTTCCCATGAATAATCTAACAATGAAAAACCAATAGCAGGCACACCTTCAATACCTGCTTCAATAGCAGCACTCATAGTACCTGAATAAATTACATTGATAGATGCGTTAGATCCATGATTGATTCCTGAAACACATAAATCTGGTTTTCTTTTTAAAATCTCTTTTATTCCCAGCTTTACACAATCAGCAGGAGTTCCTGAACATTCATACTCTTCTGCAACCTCATCTATTGTATTTACTTTTTTATAATACAAAGTAGCATCCAAAGTAATAGCGTGCCCTTGTCCACTTTGCGGACTATCTGGAGCCACCACTACCACATCTCCTATTTCTTTCATTATAGCAATTAACTTACGAATTCCTGGAGCAGTTATACCATCGTCATTCGTAATCAATATCAAAGGATTCTTCTTCATTGTATACATAAGTTATAGTTACAAATTTACTACATTTTATGAGGATTTGATTCTTTTAATATTTAACATTTCATAAAGACTTCCCTCTTTCCTTATTTTGTACTATTACAAATTCTTTAAACGTTTAAACCTTAAAAAAGAAAGCAGACATTTAAAAAACAGAAAAAAACATTTCTAATTTCAAAAAATGACTGTACCTTTAATGTTTACTTAAAATTAGCTATCTAAAAAAGAATTATTTCTTATCATAATTAAAACCTTTTCTGTTGAAAATTTTCCACTCAAAAAAAAATAAAATCACGAAAATAGCATTCACATTAAGTCTCTTAATCGGGATTCTATTTAGTTACTCTTTTCATACCTCTCCCGACCCTCAAAAAGACAAAGTTTTAATTGGGGTACTTCGCTATATATTAAAAAACGGACACTATGAGCCTAGGGAATTAGATGACCATTTTTCAAAAGCTATCTATAAAAAATTCATTAATGAAATAGATCCTATAAAAAGATATTTCACACAGGAAGACATCCATGATTTTGCTGTTTATGAAACTGAAATTGACAACCAACTAAAACGAGAAGATCTTTCTTTTTATAATTTAGTTATGGATCGTTTTGAAATTCGTTTTGACGAATCTGAACAATATTACAATGAAGTATTAGATACTAAATTTGATTTTACAAAAGATGAAGAAGTCGATATTGACTACGACAATTTAAAGTATGCCAAAAACGAAGCAGGCTTAAAAGAATACTGGCGTAAACAAATGAAGCTAAGTACGCTTAACAGAATTCAATCATTAACCGAATCTGAAAATGATAAATTCCTAGAAGATTCAACCTATATTAAAAAGCCTTTTGACACTTTAGAAGTCGAAGCTAGAGCTAAAATCAAAGAAAACATTCAAAGTTTTTACAAACGTGTGCGTGACTTAGATCACACAGACTGGTTTGCTACATTTGCGAATAGCTTGGTTGAAGAATTTGACCCACACACTACTTATTTTGCACCAAAAGTGAAAGAGCTTTTTGATATCAATATTTCTGGAAAGATTGAAGGTATTGGTGCTCGTTTACAAGAAAAGAATGACTACACTAAAGTTGTTGAATTAATTTCTGGTGGTCCTGCTTGGAAACAAGGTGATTTAGAGGTTGGTGATCTGATTATCAAAGTAGCACAAGAGGGAGAAGAAAGTAAAGATATTGTTGGTATGCGATTAGACGATGCCATTAAACTTATCAAAGGAAAAAAGGGTACAAAAGTTACGCTTACTGTAAAAAAAGTAGACAATACCATTTCTAAAATCACTATTATTAGAGATGTTGTTGAGCTTGAAGAAACCTTCGTCAAATCGAGTACGGTAATTAAGAATGATAAAAAATTCGGGGTTATTAATTTGCCTAAATTTTATATCAATTTTGAAGATGAAAACTTCAGAAATTCTACTACTGACATGATCAAAGAAATTGAAAACCTGAAAAAAGAAAATATTGATGGGCTTTTAATTGATTTAAGAAATAACGGAGGTGGATCATTAAAAACAGCCATTGAAATTGGGGGGTTGTTTATTGAATAAAGGTCCTATAGTACAAGTAAAATATAGAGATGCATATCCGTCTGTAAAATCAGACACCGACTCTAAAATACAGTGGGATGGTCCCTTAGTTATTTTAGTAAATGAATTATCTGCATCTGCATCAGAAATTTTAGCTGCTGCTATGCAAGATTATAAAAGAGCCGTTATTATAGGAAGTAAACAAACCTATGGAAAAGGAACTGTTCAAAATGTAATTCCTTTAAATAAATACTACCGCTACCCAGAAGATCTTGGAGCTGTAAAATTAACCATTCAAAAGTTTTACAGAATCAACGGAGGGTCTACACAACTAGAAGGTGTACACTCTGATATTGTTATGCCTACAAAATACAGTTATGTTGAAATAGGCGAAAGAGATCAGGAAAACCCTTTACAATGGGATAAAATCAAAAAAACAGATTATACTCCTATTGATTTTTACAGCAATTTAGATGAAGTTATCCAGAATAGTCAAGAGCGAATTACACATGATGATGAATTCAAAAACATCAAAAAATACGCACTTTGGTTACAAGCAGGAAAAGACAATAATACTTTTTCTTTGAACTACGATACTTTTGTTGAAGAAGAAGAAAAACGTTCTAAAGAGGTAGAAGAATTTAAAGATATTTATAAACATACTTCTAACTTAGAGTTCAAATCACCTATGAGCGAATTACCTGCTATAGAAAAAGACACTTTATTAGGTACTAAAAGAGATGTTTGGCATAAAAACCTCTCTGAAGATGTATATATTGATGAAGCTCTGAATGTTTTAAGTGAATTAAAAAAGAAATAACCTATTTCTACTTCCTCAAGAAGTTAACAACAATGCAGAATTACAAAAATTCTCTTAGTTATATAGCACTCCAAAAATTCAAAAAGAATAGTATTGGAGTGTTCTCTTTTTGGTATATAATCTTATGCGGATTTATTGCCGTTTTTTGTTATGTGTTAGCCCCTGATAACTCTAGCAATGCCAATCAAATGCATATTGAGATGCACTCTCAAAAGCCAGGATTCTCTACATTGCTTTTAGAAATTCCCAAAGAATCTAAACAATCTTTTTTCCACTTTTTAATCTATGGAAACAAAAAGCCTAATCGACAGATACCAATTACTGATTACCAAATAACAGATACACATTTAATAGCCTCTTTAAGGGGTGTTGACCAACGCCAAAAAACAATTCCCCTCTCCTATTTTAAAGGAGAAGATCCTAAAAAGTACATCTCTACAAAAACATATTATTTTGGAACCGACAAATACGGTAGAGATTTGTTAAGCAGAATGCTTGTAGGAACACGTATTTCTTTTTTTATAGGATTTATAGCCGTGTTTATTTCACTTGTTTTGGGCATTAGCATAGGTGCCCTTGCAGGATATTTTGGAGGAAAAATTGACACGTTCTTTATGTGGGTTATAAATACTACCTGGGCAATTCCAACATTGCTACTAGTTATTGCCATTACTCTTGCTTTAGGAAAAGGTTTTTGGCAAGTTTTTATTGCCGTAGGGCTTACCATGTGGGTAGAAGTAGCAAGAATTGTGAGGGGTCAGATCTTAACTACAAAAAAAATGCAATATGTAGAAGCCGCAAAAGTACTAGGGTTTTCTAATTTTAGAATTATTTTCAAACACATTCTCCCTAATATTATAGCTCCTATTATTGTTATATCTGCTGCCAATTTTGCTGGATCAATTCTTATAGAAAGTGGCCTTAGTTTTCTTGGTATAGGAGCACAACCTCCTGTTCCTTCTTGGGGAGGAATTATAAAAGATCATTTTAATTATGTTGTCTTAGGAAAACCTTACCTAGCTATTATACCTGGAATTGCAATTATGAGTCTTGTGATGGCTTTTATGCTACTCGGAAATGGCTTAAGAGATGCTTTTGATGTAAAAAACTAAAAATCACGGGTTTTTACCTATTTTTAATCCCCTGATATTTATTACTTTTGCCTTGAGATTATTTATTTAGTCTCAGATTGTTGTGAATACTTAGGGGTAGGTACTTTTACAATAATTAAATTAAGCACTTCTTTTTAGAAGTGCTTTCTTTTTGCAATTAACTCAAGTAATCAGAATATCAAAAGATTACAACAAACCTTTTTTAAGTTATTAACACAACCATAATAACTTCTTCGTTTAGCATCTTTGTTTACGCTATAAACATTCCTATATTTAGTAAAAAACAACCTACTAAATTGTTCTGTTTATGAAAGCAACTTCACATCACAAAATATTTGTTTTAGATACCTCTGTTTTACTTTTCGATCACAATGCAATTAATAACTTTCAAGACAATGACATTGTTATCCCAATTACCGTATTAGAAGAATTAGACAATTTTAAAATAGGAAATGAAACTAAAAACTTTGAAGCTAGAGCTATCATTCGTTTCTTAGACAAAGTTTCAAAAAGAAACAATCTAAACGAAGGTATTTCTTTAGGAGAGAATAAAGGAAAGCTCAAAATAGTTATGGAGTCTCCCGATTTAAAAATTGATGCTGAAACAATTTATGGCAAAAATAAAAATGACCATAAAATCATGAATGTTGCATTATGGATGCAACAACAAAATACAAGCTCAAAAGTATTCTTAATTACCAAAGACATCAATCTTAGAATCAAGGCCAAATCTATAGGGCTTTTTTCTGATGATTATCTAACTGGTAAAGTTGAAAATATAAAAACTATTTCTGAAAGTTCTCATACCATTGAAGATGTAGACCCTACAGAAATTAAAAACCTATACCAACACAATAGAATAGATGAAAATGGAATTTTAAAAGATAATAAAACAGCCAACGGTTATTATATTTTAAACAACCTTAATGACTCTGTTTTAGCAAGGTACAACAAAGAAACAAACCAACTAGAACGTGTTGAAAAAACATACGCATACGGTATAAAGACCTAAAAATGTAGAACAAACCTTTGCTTTAAATGCACTCTTAAATCCAGATATTAAGTTGATTGCATTGCAAGGAATTGCTGGTACAGGAAAAACGTTGCTTGCTTTAGCTGCTGCCTTAGAACAAAATAACAAGTTTGATCAAATTATATTATCAAGACCCATCATACCTCTAAGTAACAGAGATATTGGATTTTTACCTGGTGGAGCCGATGATAAAATTTCTCCCTATATGCAACCTCTTATGGGACAATTTAAAATTCATCAAATCTCAATTTAGAGAAAACGAACGCAAGAGAAAAAAACTAGAGAACATGGAAGATTCTGGACAATTATCTCTTACAGCATTAGCTTTTATTAGAGGACGTAGTTTAAGCAATGTTATTTTTATCATAGATGAATCTCAAAATTTAACACCTCATGAAATAAAAACTATTATTACACGAGCAGGAGAAGGCACTAAAATTATATTTACAGGAGACATTAATCAAATTGATACACCTTATATGGACGAACAAAGTAATGGGCTTTCTTATTTGATAGACAAACTAAAAGGACAACCTTTATTTGCTCATATAAAACTAGAAAAAGGAGAACGCTCTGCACTTGCCAACCTAGCAAATGACCTCCTTTAAAATCAGCACTAAATGTTTTCAACAATCACACTCTTTTTGTTTAAAACATTTCTTTGTCTCATAAGGGAATTATGATATATTTGTTCGACATATTTTCTTCTATAACTCACGAAAATATACATCGAACTAGCCATAGTTCACGAAAAAAACCATTGCATTAAAAAATATATAAATGAAATTTATTGTATCAAGTTCACAATTATTAAAACAGCTTCAAATCCTTGGAGGTGTAATAAACAACAACAACACATTGCCTATTCTAGACAATTTTTTGTTTGAATTAAATAAAGGCGAACTTAAAATTTCAGCTTCAGACTTAGAAACAACAATTACAAGCACTATTGATGTTGAATCTGAATCTATTGGAAATGCAGCAATCTCTGCTAGATTACTTTTGGACACTTTAAAAACATTTCCAAACCAACCCTTAACATTCAAAACAGAAGACAATAACACTATTGAAATCAGTTCTGATCAAGGGAAATATGACATGGCATATTTTGACGGTGAAGAATTTCCTAAAACAATTTCTTTAGAATCTCCAAGCGCTACAATTATACCTGCGGGAATCTTAGAAAGTGCAATTTCTAAAACTATCTTTGCTACTGGTAATGATGATTTAAGACCCGTAATGAGCGGTGTGTTTTTCCAGTTTAGCCCTGAAAACCTAACTTTTGTAGCTACAGATGCTCACAAATTGGTAAAATATACACGTACTGATATTGTAGCAAATGAAACTGCAGAATTTATCATGCCTAAAAAACCTTTAAACTTATTAAAAGGAATTTTAGGAAGTAATGATGTTGATGTAACCATTGAGTATAACAACACCAATGCTAAATTTGTTTTTGACAATATTGTATTAACATGTCGTTTAATTGATGGTAAATACCCTAATTACGATGCTGTAATACCTAAAGAAAATCCTAATAGATTGACTGTTGATAGAGCTTCTTTCTTAAACTCTACCAAACGTGTTTCTATTTTCTCTAGCAAAACAACACATCAAATTCGTTTAAAAATGGCAGGAACAGAATTAAACATTTCTGCTGAAGATATTGATTACGCTAATAAAGCTGACGAACGTCTAAACTGTGACTATCAAGGTGACGACATGCAGATAGGTTTCAATTCTCGTTTTTTAACTGAAATGCTAAGCAACTTAAGCTCAGAAGAGGTATTAATAGAAATGTCTTTACCTAATAGAGCAGGAATATTAACTCCTGTTGATGGAAGTGAAGATGGAGAGCAAATTACAATGCTCGTAATGCCAGTAATGCTAAATAATTAAAAGTATTAAAAAAAAATATTATAAAAGCTCTATAACAAATGTTATAGAGCTTTTTTGGTTTTAAAAACCATTTTACATCAGCCCCCTTATTTCCTTATTTAGATTTATTTTAAATAAAGTTGCAAAACAAATTCACCTTCCATACATTTGCTGCAACAAACTCAACTACAATCAAATGAAAAAAATCATAACAATATTTACGCTACTACTCACAGTAAGCCTAAGCTATTCACAAAAAGGAAGTATTCAAGGACAAATTACAGACAATAAAAATACTGAATTACGCGACGTTAACATCATCATTAAAAACACACTACTAGGTACATTAACCGACTCTAACGGTACTTTTCGCATCAACAACATCAAGAAAGGGAGTTATATTTTAACAATCTCTTACCTTGGATTTAAAACAAAAGAAATTCAATTTTCTATTCAAGAAAATGAACAGATAAACTTAAAGCATATTGTTTTATACGAAGGAAATGAAATCTTAAATGAAATAGTAATAAAAGGAAACAGAGCCAATAGATTCTCTAGAAAAGAAACCGCCTATGTATCCAAACTTCCACTAAAAGATATTGAAAACCCACAGGTTTACTCTACAATTACCACAGAGCTTATAGAATCTCAAATAATTACCAATTTTGACGATGCCTTAAAAAATACTGCTGGAATGCAAAGCCTATGGACCTCTACTGGACGAGGTGGTGACGGTGCTGGTTATTATTCATTAAGAGGTTTTTCTGTACAACCACAATTGGTTAACGGAATGCCTGGTTTGACAAATGGAACCATCAATGCAGCAAATATTGAACGTATTGAGGTTTTAAAAGGACCATCTGCTACTCTATTCGGAAGTACTGTTAGTTCTTACGGAGGATTGATAAACGTGGTTACCAAAAAACCCTATATAGGAACTGGTGGACAACTGTCCTACACTACTGGATCTTTTGGATTGAATCAAATTACTGGAGATTTTAATACAGCCCTTAACGAAGAAAAAACCATGTACTTTAGGCTGAACACCTCTTATTTTACAGAACAAAGTTTTCAAGATGCAGGGTTTAGGAAATCATTCTTTGTAGCCCCTTCCTTATCTTATAAAGTAAACAACAAACTTTCTTTTTCATTCTATGGAGAAATTACACAGGCAGAACAAACCAATCCTACCTTTTTATTTTTAAACCGAAGTGCACCTACAGAATCAAAAAACCTTGATGAATTAAATTACAACAACAAATTATCATTTACTAGCAATGATTTAACCCTTTTAAACCCAACTCAAAATTATAGAGTTGAAATGGATTATAAAATTACAGATGCTTGGAAATCTCAAACTATAGTTTCCAAAAGCGCTACTTCTACTAGCGGTTACTATCATTATTTATTTGACTATGGTATTTTAGGGAATGATACATTTACCCGATCAATAAACAAACAAAACTCTAATACACAAACAACAGATATACAACAAAATTTTATCGGAGACTTTAAAATTGCCTCTATCAGAAATAGAATGGTTATCGGAGTAGATTATTTTTCTACCACGGTAGTTGACAATAGTACTGGTTATGCTGTTTACGGAAATGTAACTCCAGAAGGTAATATCGTTGGTCCAGACCGTCCTTTATCCACTCCTGCTGTAGATGAAGCTTTAGCAGATAAGGATGTCATAAATTCTAAAGCACAAAATGAAGTATATAGCCTATATGCATCTGATGTACTTAACTTCACCAATAACTTTTCTGCAATGGTAGGGGTACGTCTGGATAGGTTTGAAAATGATGGAGATATTACAACAAGTGACGATGATTACAACCAAACAACACTTTCCCCTAAATTTGGTTTGATATACCAACCTATACAAGGAAAATTATCTGTTTTTACAAATTATCAAAATGGTTTTACAAATGTAGCTCCACAATTAGTAGGAGATCCTAATGAAGGTCCTCAAGAATTAAAATCATTTAAGCCAGAACAAGCCAATCAGATAGAAATTGGATTTAAAACCAACCTGTTTAAAAATAAGTTAAATGCTACTGTTAGTTATTACGATATTAAAGTAACAGATAGAGTTATTACAGATCCTGATTCTCCATTTAATAAAATACAAGGAGGAGAAGTAATTAGTCAAGGGGTTGAACTTGAAATCAATGCCAACCCTTTTAAAGGATTAGACATACACGCTGGATTTAGCAACAACTATAGTGAAACCACAAAATCTGACAATACCGAAATCTTAAACAGAAGACCACTTGAAGCTGGTGCAGACATGCTATACAACTTTTGGGCTAACTACGAATTCCAAGAAGGGAAACTAAATGGATACGGTTTTGGTGTAGGGTTTAATGGGGCTAGTGATGCCTACGCTATCAACTATGAATCAACTGGAGAATTTATTTTACCTGCATATACTATTGCCAATGCCTCTGTTTTTTATCAAGCAGACACCTATAGAATTGGGTTAAAATTAAACAATGTCTTTAACAAAGAATACTACAAAGGGTGGACTACCATAAATCCACAAACACCAAGAGCCCTATTGGCAAATTTCACCTATAAGTTTTAAGGCTTACATAAATATGAAGTTCAAAAAAGTTATTTTCAAACTACATAAAATTTTAGGACTTGCTACAGGACTGGTTGTTTTTATTGTAGCCACTACAGGAAGTTGTTGGGTTTTTAAAGAAGAAATTGAAAGTCTTTACAATTCTTATAAAAAAATAACTCCCGTAAGTAAAAAGGTACTCACACCTACAGAAGTAAAAAAAGCTGTAGAAGGTATTTTTCCTAAAAATGACATTCATGGTGTTGTATACAAAAAAGCAGACGATGCTCTAGAGGTCATTTTTTACAATGAAGCACCTGAATTTTACCAAAGTATATTTGTACACCCAAACACAGGTAACATAATTCAGATTGACGATCACCTTTCTGGATTTTTTGCTTTTGTTTTAAAAGGGCATACACACTTATGGCTTCCTAAAGAAATAGGTGAGCAAATTATAGGAATTTCTGTACTTATCTTTATCCTTATTACCATTTCTGGCTTTATATTATGGCTTCCTAAAAAAAGAAAGAACCTAAAAAACAGATTAAAATTTGATTGGAAAAAAAGCACCAAATGGAAACGTAAAAATTTTGATTTACACTCTATCGTTGGCTTTTACATCTGTTCCTTTGCCCTAATCCTTGCTTTTACAGGAGCTATAATGTCATATGATTGGCTACAATACATCGTTTATAAATCCTCTGGAGGAGAAAAAGAAATTCAATTTGAAATTCCTAAAAACAATACGAATTCGACTGATAGTTTACCTATAGCCGCTATTGACAAAATTATTCCAATCTTACAAAAAGAATTGCCAAACGCCGAAAGTTTCGAGCTACACTATCCCCACACAAAAAATGAAAGTATTTATATTGAAATCTCTAACACTAAAGGATTATTTTATGACTCTGATTTTCGTTTTTTTGATCAGAACACCTTAGAAGAAATTGAAACAACTGGTATTTACGGAAAATACAAAGACGCAAAATTAGCAGACAAAATTCTTCGTATGAATTACGACATACATATAGGTGCTATTGGAGGACTTACAGGAAAAATAATTGCTTTTATTAGCAGCCTATTAATCGCCAGTTTACCCATTACAGGAATATTGCTCTGGTATGGACGAAATTATAAAAAGAAATAACCCAAAACGAAACGCTTATTCAGTAAAAGAATAAGCGTTTTTTATCATTAAAATTGTATCTTCCATCTATGAATTTTTTAGCACACCTTTATTTAGCAAAAAACGATCCTCATGAAAAAATTGGAAACTTTATTGCAGATGCTATAAAAGGGAAAAACTACAAACACCTTCCCATAGGTGTGCAAAATGGAATTATACACCACAGAGCCATTGACACTTTTACAGATACTCATGATATTGTAAAAATTAGCAAACGAAGACTCGACCCAAAATATGGACATTTTAAGGCTGTAATTATTGATATTATTTACGATCATTACCTGGCTAAAAACTGGCAACAATATGCCAACTCTACCTTAGATTCATTTACACAAGATACCTATCAAATTCTTACAGATCACTACAGTATACTCCCTGAAAAAACACAGTATTTATTACCCTTTATGAAAGAACAAAATTGGTTGTATAACTACCAAACTGTAGAAGGTATTTCTAAAATTTTATGGGGCATGAACAAGCGCACCAAAGGAATTGCTCAAATGGACTTGGCTAAATTTGACCTAGAGCAACACTACGACCTTTTTGAACAAGACTTTACATCGTTTTTTAAAGAGCTTATGTATTTTTCTGATGACTTCTTAGAAAAAATGAATTCACAAAAATAATACCCCTCTTTTTCATTAATATTGTAACCTCAAAAAATTACAAAAACAAACCTATGAACTCAAAAACAATTGCGAACGGAATTATAAGAGCATTACTAATTGTTACGGGAATATTACTATTCTTATTTTTCTTAGTCAAAATACAATCAGTAATTGTATACCTCGTTATTGCGGCTGTAATTACATTGATACTACGCCCTGTTTTAAAAGTTCTTAATAACAAATTAAAACTACCCAATACGGTTTCTGTAGTGATTACAATGAGTTTATTTGTTTTGATTGTTTTTGGCTTAATTGGCTTATTTATTCCCCTAATAGCCAAACAAGGGCAAAACCTTTCCCTTCTAGACACTGCACAGTATAAAGAAACCATTCAAAAAGTTATTGCAGAGGTAAACCTGTTTTTATCTAAAAGAGGTATCAACATGTTAGAAGAGCTTAAAAACCTAGATTTGATTTCAAACTTTAAGCATATTCCAGATATATTCAACTCTATCATAAGTGGTATTGGATCGTTTAGTATTGGACTCTTTTCTATTTTATTTATCACTTTTTTCTTAATGAAAGACAACCAAATTTTACACAACAGTTTGTTTGCTTTGATTCCTGATAAAAGTTCAGAACGTATTGAAAATTCACTATCAAAAATCAAAGACTTATTATCAAGGTATTTTGTAGGACTTGTTTTTCAAATTAGTATTCTATTCATCATTTACACAACTGTACTCCTTATTTTTGGTATAGAAAACGCCGTAGTAATTGCCTTTCTATGTGCTTTCTTAAACCTAATTCCATATATAGGACCTATGATTGGAGGTCTTTTAATGTTTGTATTAACTATTTCTGAAGGCTTAAGCAGTACTGCTATTGACTATAGTGAATCGTCTACAACTTTTTATGTAATGATGGGATATCTATTTGCTCAGTTAATAGACAACTTCTTCAGTCAACCGTATATCTTTTCAAAAAGTGTAAAATCGCACCCATTAGAAATCTTTTTAATTATTATTATTGGAGGATTGTTATTTGGAGTTACCGGAATGGTAATTGCCGTACCAACATACACTGCCTTAAAAGTAATTCTAAAAGAGTTTTTGTCTGATAATAAGATTGTAAAATCACTAACTAAAGACTTATAACTATTTTGAACAAAGCTATTTTACATCCCGATGTTCAAAGTTTTATTCAAAAAAACCTAGAAGCAAACCTTACCAAGTTAATTTTAAAAGGAAGCCCTTTTTCAGAAGTTAGCATTCAAGAAATAGCACAACAAATTGAAGGAAAACAAAAATGTTCTAAAAAGTTACCCCTATGGTTTCAGAGTTCAAACATTCTTTTTCCTCCTAAAGTAAACCTTGAGCAAACCTCATCAGAAGCAACGGCACAATACAAAGCCAATTTAGTTCAAGGAAATTCTTTGATTGATTTAACTGGTGGCTTTGGAGTAGACTGCCTCTATTTTTCAAAACAAATAAAAAACGTTGCCCATTGTGAACTAAACACATCGCTCTCAGAATTGGTAAAGCATAACAATACCAACTTTGGAATACAAAATATCAAAACCGTAACTGGAGATAGTTTGGAGTATCTTCAAACAAACAATAACAAATACGATTGGATATATATAGACCCCTCTAGAAGAAACGATGCCAAAGGAAAAGTGTTTTTATTAAACGATTGCTTGCCAAATGTACCCGAAAACCTAGATACGTTATTTCAATACAGTAGTAATATTCTTATCAAAAACTCTCCAATTTTAGATATTACCAGCACTATTAACGAACTTAAATATGTAAAAGAAATACATGTACTAGCTGTACAAAACGAAGTAAAAGAACTGTTGTTCTTATTAGAAAAAGACTACACAGCTCCTATTCAAATAAAAACAGTAAACTTACAAAGTAAAACGTCTCAAGCATTTGATTTTACATACGGAAACCAAGAATTGGCAACCTATAACGAACCACAACAGTTTTTATACGAACCCAATGCTGCCATTTTAAAATCGGGAGCTTTCCAAGAAGTTTCCGCTCAATTACAAATTGATAAATTACACCAACACACACACCTATACACCTCTAATGAATTGCTAAAAGAATTTCCGGGTAGAAGCTTTAAAATAGAACATATATTACCTTACAACAAAAAGCAATTGGCTAAATTAATTCCTTCAAAAAAAGCCAATATTACCATTAGAAATTTCCCTGAAACAGTTGCCCAAATTAGAAAGAAAACAAAGTTTAAAGACGGCGGAAACCAATACCTATTCTTTACTACCAACCTACAAAATGAGCATATTGTTTTAATCTGTTCCAAAGCCTAAAACAGAAAATTAATTACATTTTATTCAAAGGTTTTAAATAAATCGATTAAAAATTCACAAAAAACACCTATCTAAAATAAGTTTCATTGAATTATCTGCAATGTAATTTTTCATTCTCGTGAATCTTAAGCCCTTCGGCATTTAAACTAAAAACAAGTACATATAATCGCTATTTTTGTAGAAACAAAATACGAAAACACATGTCTAAACCTGTTAAAACATCGAAAGATTCTTCTATAACAATTACGGAACTAATGCTTCCTTCAAACTCCAATTTCAGCGGAAAAATCCATGGAGGATATATCCTGAATTTAATGGATCAAATTGCATTTGCATGTGCTTCAAAATACTCTGGTAAATATTGTGTAACAGCCTCTATTAATACGGTAGATTTTTTAAATCCTGTTGAAGTAGGTGAATTACTTACTTTAAAAGCACGTGTAAATTATGTAGGTAGAAGTTCTATGACTGTAGGAATACGTGTAACTTCTGAAAATATAAAAACAGGAGAAATAAAACACTGTAACTCTTCTTACTTTTTAATGGTTGCCAAAAATGAAGACGGAACTACTGCTGAAGTACCTACCCTAAAACTTACAAGTAAGGAAGGAGTTCGTAGATTTATTCGTTCTTTAAACCGTTTAGAAATGAAAAGAAAAAGAAAACAAGATTTTCATAAAAACGAATTCTCTTACGAAGAATACAAAGAAGAAATCAAAAAGCACAATGTTCAAATTGAACTTGCAGAAGATTAAACTCTAAACAATTTAAAACAGTACCTAAAGAGCCTTAATTATAAGGCTCTTTTTTTATCCCTAAAATTTCTCTTATTAAACTCACACTATTTCTTTACATTTACTACAAACAACAATTGTAACATGCAAACCTCCATTTACGAAGGACTTAAGGGAAATGCGGATAACAGCACTTTAATAAATGACTTTTTAGTAGTTGAAGCCCCTCTAGAAATTCAAATCAACAAAGAACCTTTTACCGTAATTATGCGTACACCTGGTAATGATTTTCAATTAATTAGAGGCTTATTATATGTTGAGGATATTTATAAAAACAACACTCCTTTAGAGCTTACCATCATAGAAAATCACAAAAACGGATTTTCGACTATAAACGTTACCATACCTTCAGAAAAAATAGGCAAAGGCTATTTAAATAAACGCTCTTTACTCTCTGTTTCTTCATGTGGTATCTGTGGAAAACAAAAATTAGATGATTTTAATACTTCAGGAAAAAAGCTACAGAACACCCCAAAACTAGATCTTCAAAAACTGTCTACAATGTTCGCCACAATGCGTACACACCAACATACTTTTGAATTGACTGGAGGTTCTCATGCCGCAGCTGTTTTTAACAAAAAATACAATTTAATAACCCTCCAAGAAGATATTGGAAGACACAATGCAGTAGATAAATGTATAGGCACACTATTAAACCAAAAACAACTAAAAGAGGGTTCTTTTTTATTGGTAAGTGGTAGAGTTTCTTATGAAATAATCTCCAAAGCATTTTTTGCCAAAATAGGCACCATTGTAGCTATCTCTGCCTGCTCTTCTTTAGCGGTAGATTATGCCAAAGAATTCGGCATCTGCTTAATTGGATTTTCAAGAAACGAAAAAGCAACCCTATATGCTGGCACCACACTTAGTACACTTACTTCATCAAAAGCCATTTAACCATGACTAAAAAAAAGACCATTGCACAACCTCCTGAAAAATTAACAGGTATAGAATTGACCAAAGTTCCTGAATCATCTGTAGGGTTCAAAGCCATTCAATCTGCACTCACCCATATTAAAGACGAAGTAGGTATTGCAAAAGGTATTGGACTCTTGGCTAAAATAAATCAAAAAGAAGGTTTTGATTGTCCTGGTTGTGCATGGCCAGACCCTGATGAAAAAAGGGCATTTTTGGCAGAATATTGTGAAAACGGAGCCAAAGCCATTGCTGAAGAAGCTACCAAAAATAGAGTTTCTCCTCTGTTTTTTGCAACACATAGCATTGACGAACTTGGAGAACTTTCTGACTATGAATTGGGAAAATCGGGACGTATTACAGAGCCTGTAATTTTAAAAGAAGGTAGCAAGCATTACGAAGCCATTTCGTGGGAAAAAGCCTTTCAAATGATAGGAAATTCTTTAAATGATTTAAAAGATCCTAACGAAGCTATTTTTTATACCTCTGGTAGAACCAGTAATGAAGCTGCTTATTTATACCAATTGTTTGTACGCCAATTTGGAACCAACAATTTGCCAGACTGTTCCAATATGTGTCATGAATCTAGCGGAGCTGCACTTTCTGAAACTTTAGGAATTGGAAAAGGCTCTGTTACTTTAGATGATTTTAACCATGCCGATTTGGTAATTGTAATGGGGCAAAACCCAGGAACAAACCACCCTAGAATGCTTAAAGCTCTTGAAGGAACTAAAAAAAATGGAGGAAAAATTATTAGTATCAATCCACTTCCTGAGGTTGGACTACAAAACTTTAAAGATCCTCAAAACCCTTTAAAATGGGTAAGGAAAGGGACTCAACTAACCGACTTATTTTTACAAGTAACCATTAACGGAGATGTAGCTTTATTAAAAGCAATACTCTTGCTGCTCTTAGAAAAGGAACAAAAAGCTCCAAATACTGTTTTTGACAAAACATTTATTGAAAAGCACACTTTAGGGTATGATGCTTTTATTCAAGATTTAGAAAAAGAAAACCTTGATGAGCTGGTAAAAAAATCTGGAATTTCACTTTCAGAAATCAAAATGGCAACAGAACTTATTGCTACAAACAAAAAAATTATTGTTTGCTGGGCAATGGGACTCACACAACATAAAAATGGAGTAGATAATATTAGAGAAGTTGTAAACCTGTTGCTTTTAAAAGGAAGTATTGGAAAACAAGGAGCAGGAACTTGTCCTGTAAGAGGGCATTCTAACGTACAAGGCGATAGAACTATGGGAATTTGGGAAAAACCAAAAACTGCTTTTTTAGATGCTCTTGAAAAAGAATTTCAATTCTCGGCTCCTAGAGCACACGGTTACGATGTAGTAGAAGCCATTGAAGCCATGCACCAAAAAAAGGCGAAATTTTTCTTAGGTATGGGAGGTAATTTTATATCTGCTGCTCCTGATACTGAATTTACGGCAGAGGCTTTAAAAAACTGTGAACTTACCGTACATGTTTCAACCAAACTCAACAGAAGTCACCTTATTCATGGCAAACAAGCTTTGATATTGCCTTGTTTGGGACGTTCAGAAAAAGACATTCAAAAAAACGGAGAACAATTTGTTACTGTTGAAAACTCAATGGGTGTTGTTTCTAAATCTACAGGACATCTAAAACCGCTTTCAGAACACCTAAAAAGTGAAACAGCTATTGTTGCAGGAATTGCCAATGCAACCCTTAAAAATAGTACTACAAATTGGACTAATTTTTCTAATAATTACGACACCATAAGAGAGGTTATTTCTAAAACCATTCCTGGCTTTGAAAACTTTAATAAAAGAGTAAGACAATCTGGTGGTTTTTATTTACCAAACAATGCCAGAGAGAACGATTTTAGTAGTACCTATACAGGAAAAGCCAATTTTACATGCAACAAAACATCTGATATTGAATTGTTAGAAAATCAGTTTTTGATGATGACCATCCGTACCCACGATCAATACAACACCACCATTTATGGTTTAAACGACAGATACAGAGGTATTTTAAATGAACGCAGAGTTGTTCTAATGAATAAGGACGATATGATACAACTAAACCTTCAAAAAAAGGACATGGTAACTTTAACCAGTCATTTTAATGGAGAAACAAGAACAGCACATCATTTTTTAGCAATTCCTTACAACATACCTAAAAACTGTACAGCCACTTATTTTCCTGAAACCAATGTATTGGTACCGCTTCAAAACAAAGCAAGAATTAGCAATACTCCCGCTTCTAAAACAGTGGTAATTACAATAGAAAAAGAAGCACAACCTTAATTTATATTCTTTATATTTAAAGAAAAAAAGCCCAACGATTGAATAAACGTACCAGTACGTTTATTCAATCGTTGTAGTGCATAGGCAAAAAAATGACAGAAGAATATTACAAAACCAAAGAGTCCGTAAATGAATACATCAGACTAGCTAAAGATGTAAATGGAGGAGAGTTGATTAAAAAGCTTAAAAAAATCCTGCCGCTAAATTCAACTTTACTTGAAATTGGTTCAGGTCCGGGAACTGATTGGAACATCTTAAGTAAAGATTATAATGTCGTAGGATCTGATAATTCAAATGAGTTTCTAAGTCATCTTATTTCTGAAAATCCGAAAGGAAATTTCATAGAATTAGATGCTGTAACGCTGAGTACTGAGGATAAGTTTGACGGTGTTTATTCGAATAAAGTCATGCATCATCTCAAAGACAATGAACTTACTGATTCAGTTAATAGACAATTTGATGTTCTGAATGCAAATGGAATTATCTGCCATTCATTTTGGAAAGGAGAAGGCTCAGAAATATTCAAGGGACTTTTCGTGAATTATCACACCATGGATTCTTTGAAAGTTTTTTTTGAGAATCACTTTGAAATTCTATTAATCGAGGAATACGCAGAATTTGAGGGCGGAGATTCTATACTATTGATTGGTAAGAAAAACGACACTACAACAAAACCTAAACTGCATTAAAACGCAGTTTAGCCCAACCGTTGTAAACAATTAAAAAAATAACGAAAAATGAATGCTGTATTTGAATTAGTAACTTTTGACAAGAAAAAAACAAAATTTATAAAATATATTATGTCCTCACTGATGCCAATGTTTGCTTTAACATTAATTCTTAAGAGAGTGGATAATCAAATACTAGTCATAATTGGATTTTTTGTATGTCTTTCAATAGTTCTTCTTGCCATTATATCTTTCTTCTTTTTAAAACCTTACAAAAAAAATGGAACAATCATTATAAATAAAAATTCATTAAAAATCCAAGAAGACGAGACAGTTATAGAGTTTAAATTATCAGAAATAAAAAAAATGGATATTGAATACTTAACAGGTAAAAAGGGAGAGAAAAGACCAAGAATTACACAGTATAATCGAAATGTCATAAAAATAAAAGACCAAAACAATAACGAAAATTCATATACTTTCCTTATAGACAATGAACTATCTGCAAAAAATATTTTCGAATTAGAAAACATTCTAAATGAAACATATAATAGTATTAGAGTTAGAAATGTTTATGGACAAAACGGATAAAACCAACATAGATTTTGTGGTTTAATTAAAAAACTAATTCTTCTTTTCTATATCACAAACCTTACCTCCATCTCAACAACAATCTTAAAAAGCAAAAAATGAAAAAGTTTTTTAGTTTTATAATCCTTCTATTTATAACGACTTCGGTGAGTTGTCAAACACTCTCAGATTTTAAAAAAGTAGATAAACCAAGCCTCAATACAAAGGAAATAGAATCTGTAAAAAAATTGTCAGAAGAAATCTTAACAGCACAAAAAAACGGTGGGTATTATAAGCTTACAGAAAATGAGGCTACCAAAGAAATGATCAACGGTCTCAATAAAACAGTTCAAAAAAGCGCATACAAGCAAGTCAAAAACCTATTCGGAGATTATCAAGGGCTAAAATTTAAATCCTTACTGGCAAATAAAAAAGATCCTAAACTCAGTATCTACAGATTTAAAGGTCTTTTTGAATCAGAATCAAATGTCGAAGTTCGTGCAGTTTTAAATGATAAAGGAAAACTAGCAGGCTTTTTTATAAAACCTTGGAAAGATAGCTTATAAAACAAGCCCTTCAATTAAGCATATGAAAGACACTGAAGAATATTGTCCTAACAACAAAAAAGATTGGAGAAAATGGCTAGAGTTAAACCATAAAGACAAAGAGGCTGTATGGCTTATTTTTTACAAGAAAAAATCTCCAAATTACAATCTAAGCTGGAGTGAATCTGTTGATGAAGCTCTTTGTTTTGGTTGGATTGATAGTACCAAAAGAACAATAGACAGTGAAAGATACAAACAGTATTTTAGCAAACGGAAAGCAAAAAGTAATTGGTCTAAAATAAATAAGGAAAAAGTAAAAACCTTAATTGACCTAAAACTTATGAAAGAAGAAGGATACAGAAGTATCGAAATTGCCAAAGAAAATGGTTCTTGGATAATTTTAGACACCGTTGAAGCTCTTATAATTCCAGAAGATTTAAAAGAAAAGCTCAAAAATTATAAAGGCTCCTTTGAATATTTTGATAGTCTCAGTAAATCAGTTAAAAAGATTTTACTGTACTGGGTTGCTTCTGCTAAAAGACCTGAAACAAGACAGAAAAGAATTTCAGAAATCGCAGAAAATGCAAGTAATAAGCTAAAACCGAAACAGTTCAGATAAAAACACATGTTAAAATGAAAACCGCTTTGATACTATTTATTGACATACACGGAAGTATCCATTTATTGGGTTTTCTTAAAGCATATAAAATACCTGAGTTTACTACAATTATTCGTCCCATTTCTAAACCTCATGAACTATTCTGGTTATTGACATTTATACTATTTGTTATTTCAAAAAAGGGTACTCTTTAGACTTTTAGTTTTATCACTCTTCAAAAAAACAACTATAACCATTACCAAAAAATAAACTTGATTTAGCACTTTATAGAACACTAAAATCAAGTTACTTATTAAAAAAAGATAGAATTTATTTTTTTAGTTAGGAATCCTTACTATATTTGTAATGCAATAATGCACTAATTAAAATATCAGTAATTATGAATAAATCTATTTTTTATCACGCAGGATGTCCCGTTTGTATAAGTGCCGAGCATGACATCATTAGTTTAATAGGAAAAGAAAATGTTGAAATTGTCAACATTGGCGAAGATCGATCAAGAATCGTAGAAGCAGAAAAAGCAGGAGTCAATTCAGTACCCGCATTGGTAACACCAAATGGAAATACACTGCACATTAATTTTGGTGCCTCTATGGCAGATGTAAAAGGATAATTTTTAACTCAAGTAGTTAGGAATCCTAATATGTATTCCTAACTACTTAAAAACAATTCACTATGAAATTACTACTACTATTACTTTCAGCAACACTCCTTTTAAACACGTATAACAGCCGTGCACAAAAGAGAACCTATAACAATAACGACTTTAAAATAAATGAAGTTACTATAACACACCATCCCAACCTAGGAGTTACTGTTTGGGAAATTACTGTCCAAGGAACCGCAGGAAAAACTGTTCCTTTAAAGGCAGGTCAGCTAGATGGAGCCCCCGTTTTAGGTTATGTATTTCCAACAAATTTACAACCAACAGATGTAGGTTTTAATCAAACAGCAGGTATTGTAGCACTTGCATTAACATCGCACCCTGATTTTGATGACACTCCTCTTTGGGATGAAAATAACGATCAAATATATGATAACGATGGTATTACCTGGCATCCACATTGGGTTATTTTACACGAAGACAAACGAGTTTCAGCAGGACTATCTGTCAAGCAATTTAAAAAAGCAGATCAAACAGTTGTTTTACCAGCAACCAATCCAGGAATGCCCATGTATATGGATTCTCCAGGTTACTCGGTTACCACACAAAAGAACATCATAAAAGTTATAGTTCCAGAATACCGCATAAATAATAAAACAGACTTTAACTACGATGGTGTAACTGCATTTATGAAAGTAAATACAAGTAAAGAAAATATACCCTTACTAGGGGTCTATGACGTTTTTAGCATTGCTAGTGGTGACTTATCTTTACCTTATAAAATTAAACGTAAATAAAATGAAAGTTGCTATTTGGGATACCTATGTAAAAAGAAATGATGGTAAAACAATGCATTTCGATATTCTAGTACCAGAACACATAAAAGAAGAAAGTACCGTACTTAATTTTGGTATGGATTATCTAAAAACAAAAACGTGTACAACACTTCAATTGTCTACAAATGAATGTCGTTTTTGTCATATAGAACAAGCTACACAAAAAATGATTGCCTCGATTAAAAGCAAAGGCTATTTTATTATAGAAATGGAAAACTGTAATTAATTTAATTAGGATTACTAACTTTGCCTGTCGAACAAATTTTGACAGGCATTTTTATTTATGAAGAAAAGTACTTTTAACCCAGCAGAACAAGAAAAGGATATTTCAAGTAAAATCGTAGTAGGATTGGAAAGAATTTCAGAAGTATTCAAATTACTGCTATGGGAAAAAGCCAAATTAGTAGGCTTAAGCCCTATTCAAATTCAGATACTTATTTTCATTGCTTTTCATAAACAAGACCTCTGTAAAGTTAGCCACCTTGCAGAAGAATTTAACGTTACCAAACCAACTGTAAGTGACGCTATCAAAGTTTTGGATAAAAAGGGACTCATCACAAAAGATTTTTCATCACCCGATAGCCGTAGTTATTCTATATTACTTTCCGATTTAGGAAAAGGTATTGTCTCTCAAACATCTGATTTTTCAACTCCCTTAAAAAAACAAGTTGATAATTTTTCAGAACCTCAATTAGAAAGCTTATTTGATACTTTAAGCCAACTGATTTACAAATTAAATCGTACTGGTGTTTTAAGTGTTCAACGTACCTGTTATGGATGCAAGTTTCATGAAAAAAAGGGAACGATTGACCATTGTAATTTACTTCAAAAAGACTTATTAAAACAAGAAATCCGATTAGATTGCCCTGAATATGAAGAAAAACCTAAGGGTTAAACCACAAAAGAGTTTAACCTATACCTCTTATGTTAGTTAGAGTTTTCTTTTTGAAGTCCTAAAAAACACCGTTCATTACAACGTTAGAAAAAGTATTGAAACAGGACTTCTTTACAGTTAAATCCCTTTCTCTAAATTCATAGCAATTCACTATCTTTCGCCCTGTATTGAAAAAATAAATTATCGTTTTACAATACAAAAGTATTGGAAAAACATAAATGCTAGCTGGTTTCATAAAAAGCTTAACATGTATTGTTTTTATATTATTTCCCGACCTAACAACATAAGAAAATGAATTACGAAAAATTAGAGGAATACTGCTCTAGAATTTATAAAATAGTACCTAAAGTAGCTGTTTATAACGAAAACATGTCTAGTGAAGTAGTTGAAAATTATTATTCAAAATCGGCTTTCTTCTATAAAAAATTTCATTCTCCTGACGGGGCTATGCATTTGCCTATCTCCTTTGATAATACAACACCTCACAAACAAAAGCTTCTATATCAAGCCAATTCTATTAATGATATCATTAACAAACACAACTATTCTGATATTTTAGAGTTAGGATGTGGAATGGGCTTTAACACCAACTATTTAGCTACACAAAACCCTGCTAAAAATTTTACTGCCATAGATCTTACGGCAAATAATATTACCCATGCAAAATCTAAAGGTGTAAAAAACGCAAATTTTATTCAAAATGATTTTGATTCCGCTGTAAAAGAAGATCGAAAATATGATTTAATCTTTGCTATTGAAACCCTATGTCATTCTAAAAATTTACTCGAATTAATATCAAACGCCTCTAAACAGTTAAACGAAAATGGTAAAATTATCATCTTTGATGGGTATGTAAAAGAGAATGCAAAAGACCTTATAAAAGACTTTGATAAACAAGCATACAAATTATTCTGTTGGGGGTTTGCTTTGAGTGAATTTCAAAAACTAGACGATGTTCTAAATCCTCAAAAACTAAAAGGAATTCAGATAAACGAACTTAAAAACTACACTCAAAACATTTTACCAAATGCGACTGTTTTTCAAAACGGAGCTAAAAAAACTTTAGGCTACCCTTGGCTTTTAAAAATTTGTTTAAAACTAAGGTTATTGCCTTTAGCATTTATCAAACAGCTAAGTGCAGGTGTATTTTTACCTTATTTTTTACACAATAATTATCTAGGGTATTACAAATTGGTTATTTCTAAAAAAGAATAAAAACAGACTTTTATAGCAATGAGATCTCTTACAAATAAATCTGTAATAAGTATTATCTAAAAAAAACAGCAATTCTAAAACAAATACCTTTAGAAAGTAATTTATAGCTCATATAGTGATATATATCAATTACTTTTTTTTAGTTTTTCCTTATTTTTAGGTGTTGATTACAGACAACTTTAAACAAAACCTTTTGACCTTTACCTTTATGAAAAAAATTACCTTATTCAGTTTATTTTTAAGTTCCTTACTTCTTTTATCTTGTAAGGATTCTAAAACAAAGAAAACAAGTACGCTCCCTACCACTCCACAAAACTTTAAAGTAGATATAGCTCAAGGGTTTCAACTACTTGAAACAAATTGTTTTTCTTGCCACAGTCCTAACCCTGAAAAAGAAACAGGAGCAGCTCCTTCCATGGCAGAAGTAAAAAAACAATACTTAAAAACAAATACTACTGAACAACAATTTACAGAAGAGGTCATAAACTTCTTAAATAACCCTAATCTAGAAAAAGCAAAAATACCTAAAGCTGTAGAGAAGTTTGGTCTTATGCCTAAAATGGGCTTTAGTGCTGCTCCTCTTAGAAATATTGTAGCTTATTTATATGCTTCAGAACTTGAACAACCTAATTGGTACGAAGAAAAATATCCTCTTGACAAAGAAAAATATAAGAAAGGAGCCGCTAATAAAACAACCCCTATTCAAAAAGGTAAAAAAATAGCAATGCAAACCAAAACTGTATTAGGCAAGAACTTGCTTGGAGCCATTTCCAAACAAGGAACCGAACACGCACTGTCTTTCTGCTCTACAAAAGCCATTCATTTAACGGATAGTATGTCTACTACCCTAGCTACCAAAATTAAAAGAGTTTCAGATAAAAACAGAAATCCTAAAAACGCAGCAAATCAAGAAGAGCTCAAATATATAAACGATTCTAAAAAAATAATTTTAGAACATAAAAAACCACAACCTAAACTTATTGAAAAAGAAAACACTACAATTGGTTATTATCCTATCATGACAAACAACATGTGTCTCCAATGTCACGGTGAAAAAAATACAGACATCAACCCACAAACACTTTCTAAGATAGAAGTTTTATATCCAAACGATAAAGCATTTGGATACAAAAGTAATGAGCTAAGGGGTATTTGGGTTATAGAAATGAAAAAATAAAACGGTACTTTTTCAATAAAATAATTTTTCTTATTTTTTTAAAAAAAACATAAACACCTATATATCAAACAATAAAACACATATTCATTTACTAACTTCATCTTATTTACACAAGAGATTCTAAAAAAGAATTGGGTTACACCTTTAATCCCATTATATACAAGCCTGTGAAATGAATTTTATTTTATTCATCTCCAAAAAATTACTATGTTTATACCTTAATTTTTTTAACTAAAATTTAGCACTCGGTAACAACCCCTAAATCACGAAACTAACCATCATATATAACTAGCGCATCTAACACCAAACAATATGAAATTATTAAACCGCATAATACCCTTTTTACTGGTTATAACTTCGAGCAACCTTACCATCGGTCAATCCATTATTGATATACAAAAAGACATCAATGATATTGACATGTACAGAATACGACAAAAACCGGTTCTCATTGTAAAAATGAAAACAACTTTTTTCAAAAATAAAAAGTCTAACGTTATAGAAGAAGATATGCTTGTTGTTTCTGATAAAATGTATACTGTAGTAGATATTACACAAACTGGAAAAACCGAAATTCTTACTTCTTACAAGTACAATAAAGACGGGAAAAAGTATTTCAAATCTGTTAGAAAAAATTTCTCTGACAAGTCCTATATAGAGGTGACCGATAATTATTATTACAATGAAGACAGGTTGATTAAGATAAAACAAAAAACTTCAGAAAATAACGTCATCACCAATCATACCATTGCAGATGTTGTTACAAATTCAAAATACGACATTACAAAAATGGATGTTTCTGATGCTAATAGAAAACTACTTAGAACGGAAACTGGAACCTACAACTACGATAACAACAAGTGGATCCATACAAAAACGGACCATACAGGTAATGCAAGAAGAAAAAACACGAAAAGAACATACAAAATTAACACCCCTACAAAACACAACGAACAGGGAGATATTGTGTCTTATGTAGACCAAGTAGGGAAACATGCTTACAAGATAAGCTATAAGTATGATGAGTTTAATAACTGGACAACAAAAACAGTATCTCGAATTTCACTAAAAAGAGACAGTACAAAAGAAAAAATTCTTTATTCAGAAACTACTAGAGTACTAGAATATTCTAACTAAAAAAAACGCACAATTGCACTATAGCTATTGTGCGTTTTTTTATTGACTCTTTCATCACCATGAAATACTTCTTCTTTTTATTTTTTCTATCTATTACTGCATGCAACACTTATAAAACCATCAATTCAGAAAATAGTATAGAGGTAACCAATGGTAAACTACAAGGAGTCTCGGGGAATCATAAATCTATTACAGTCTTTAAAGGAATTCCTTTTGCCGCACCTCCTACTGGAAACTTACGGTGGAAAGCACCTCAACCTCCCATACCTTGGAATGGTATCCGAAAGTTTGATACATTTTGCAATAGCTGTGCTCAAAATCTAGGAAAAGAACATTTACCTTGGACCAAAGAATATAAAATTAACAATACAACTAGTGAAGATTGTTTAGGTTTAAATATTTGGACTCCAGCAAAACAGCAATCAGACAAACTGCCTGTGCTTGTTTACATACACGGAGGTGCCTTTAAAGGAGGCTCTGGAAGTGTTGCTTTATACAATGGAGAAAATCTTGCTAAAAAAGGTATTGTAGTAGTTACTATCAATTACAGATTGGGTATTTTTGGTTTTTTTACACACCCTGAACTTTCTCAAGAATCTTTACAAAATACTTCTGGAAATTATGGTTTACTAGATCAAATTGCAGCTCTTAAATGGATTCAAAAAAACATTTCTAAATTCGGAGGAAACCCCAACAACATAACCATCTCTGGACAATCAGCTGGAGCCCGCTCTGTGATGACACTTACAGCTTCTCCTCTAGCCAAAGGACTCTTCCATAAAGTAATTGCTCAAAGCGGACCTTTTTCTAACAAAACAACC
Source organism: Flavicella sp. (assembly GCA_965243265.1). Classification (GTDB taxonomy): domain Bacteria; phylum Bacteroidota; class Bacteroidia; order Flavobacteriales; family Flavobacteriaceae; genus Flavicella. The sequence continues at coordinate 60,944 of CBDEUL010000003.1, read as the reverse complement.
ATCCCTTTAAATGAATCGGAAAAAAAAGGAGTAGCCTTTACACACACTCTCAACAAAACATCAATAGCTGAACTCAGAAAAATTCCAACCAAAGAACTATTCCTAAAAAGCATACAGTACAAATACAAATTTATGCCCACTATAGATGGCTGGCTACTGACAGACAACCTTAAAGAAGTTTATAAAAAAGGGCTACAGAACGATGTTCCTATTTTAACAGGGTTCAACTCAGATGAAAATAGTCATTTTAAAACCTATGGAAAGTTAAACAAGGAAGAGTTCAGTAGATTAGGAAAAGAACGTTTTGGAAATAGATACAATGACTTTATAAAACTATACCCTTTTGAAACAGAAAAAAATCTTAAAAAATCGCAAATACAACTATTACGAGATATCGGTTTTGTTAACATGTATACTTGGGCTACACTGAGAGAAAAAACATCCAATCACAAAACCTTTAAATATTATTTTGAAAGAGCTGCCCCTTGGCCTCAACACCCTCAATACAGAGCTTTTCATTCTTCAGAAATTCCATACACTTTTGGCAACTTAAAATTTAGCAATAAAAACTGGGAAGCTATTGATTATACCATTTCCGAATTAATTACAGACTACTGGGTGAATTTTATCAAACACGGAACCCCCAATACAGAGTCACTACCTAAATGGCCTTCTGAAAAAAATAAAATTATTAAATTAGGTCAATACCCCAAATCAGATACACTATTAAGTCAACAAAAAAGGAAACTATACCAACTACCATAGAACCAAACCATATGAAAAAATTAATCTTTTTAATACTACTAGCTCCTTTTTATATACTAGGGCAAACAGATTCAAAATCAGAAAAAAAAGAAACGAAAGAAAAAGAAGAACAAGCCTTTAAAGTTGTTCCATTAATAACAAGTTCACCTCTTATGGGGTTTGGATTTGGAGCTGCCGCTTCTTACTTATACAACACCAAAGAGGATACCTCATCTAAATCACAGCTACAAGTAGCTGGACAATACTCAACAACCGAAAGTTACAATGCATCTATCCAAAACAGTGCTTGGTTTAACAACAACAAAACACTTTCATCTACTGCACTTACCTACTCTAGTATAAACAATGATTATGCAGCAGAAGGAGAAGATATTAAATACAACACCAGTACACTGAGCTTATCTCAATTGCTTTTATTTAAAATCTCTCAAGATATTTATTTAGGAACACCTATAAATTTCCGAAACATCAAACACAAAGCAAACAATGATGCGGGAGAAGATTTTTTATATGAAAACGGATTTCAAAATGAAAGCTCTTTAGGATTAGGTATTTCTTCTAGTTATGATACCAGAACCAACAAATACTTTCCTGTAAACGCCACTTGGATAAGTCTTCATATAAATGCAAACCCAGCCGCATTAGGGGCTGTAAATGATTACTATTCTACCGTACTTGATGCTAGATACTATGCCAGAGGTTTCGGCTATAATGATGTTTGGGCTTGGCAATTTTATGGACAATACAGCTCTAAAAAAACACCTGACAATGGCTTACCTACTCTTTCAGGAAAAACGTTATTAAGAGGTTTCCCTGCGGGGCAATACAAAGCAAAATACCTTTCTGGAGCACAAACAGAATACCGTTATACAATCAACGATTCTAGATTTCGATTGACTGGATTTGTTGGACTCTCTCACCTTTCTGGAGGTTCTTTTGGTGTAGATGGTAGGTCTAGAGATGACGACGGTTGGTACTCTGCTGGAGGGGTAGGTGTTAGATATATATTACAACAAGTAACGGGTGTAGATCTACGTTTAGACTTGGTTAGAACCAGTAAACAAAACAATGCAATATACCTTGTCCTAAATCAAGCCTTTTAACAGTATTCATTCTTTTGATACAAGAAAAAAAAGCCCTTTATTTATATAAATAAAGGGCTTTGGTATTTGTTATCGCTAACAACAAACCTAAAAGAATTTTGACAGCATCATATATTATGGATTTATTCAATAACAGTAGTACCTACAACCTCCTTCCTTATGACGGAGAAACTATCTATTACGGACATCTCTTAAACAAAGAACAAAGTCAGACCTATTACAATATTTTACTCCAAAATACCCATTGGAAAAACGACGAAGCTATTATTTTAGGAAAACGAATACTTACCAAAAGAAAAGTAGCTTGGTATGGTGAGGCTCCTTTTACATATACCTATTCCAATGTTTCTAAATTAGCCTTGCCTTGGACTCCAGGACTTTTAAATTTAAAACAACTGGTAGAAAACAAAACAGGCGAACTCTTCAATTCCTGTTTGCTAAATTTATACCATAACGGTTCTGAAGGCATGACTTGGCATAGCGATAATGAAAAAGATTTAAAAACAGATGGGGCTATTGCCTCTCTAAGCTTAGGGGCTGAACGAAAATTTTTACTAAAACACAAAAGTTCAAAACAAACCGTTTCTTTAATTTTAGAAAGAGGGAGCCTGTTAGTTATGAAAGGAACTACACAAACCCATTGGCTACATTCCGTACCTCTAACAAAAAAAAGCACAACACCACGTATTAATTTAACTTTTAGACAAATTGTAACAAGAAATCATGAAAAATAATCAGATAAACTTTATTGAATTACAAGCCACCGATCTAAATGCTATAAAAACATTTTATGCTGCAACCTTTGGTTGGACTTTTACAGATTATGGAGATATGTATTGTGATTTCCATCAAGCGGGCATTCATGGAGGTTTTGCCAAAGTTGATAAAATAAGTACTGGGGGAACACTCGTAGTTCTATACCACAACAACCTATTAGTGGCTTTAGAAAACGTTAAAAAAAACGGAGGCAAAATTTCCAAAGAAATATTCTCATTTCCTGGAGGGAAACGATTTGAGTTTTTAGATCCTTCTGGAAACAAACTAGCTATTTGGTCAGACAAATAAACTTATATGATACTCTAATCCTTTTCCAAACATGCAAACATACATAGCATTATTACGAGGAATTAACATTGGAGGAAGAAAGAAGGTTTTAATGAAAGATTTAAAACAAATTTTTCTTGATTTGTCTTTTTCCAATATTCATACCTATATACAAACAGGGAATATTTTATTTTCTTCTCACTCCAAAGAAAATCCAATTGAACTGGCTAACAAAATAAAAGAAGTGATCACTATTAATTACGATTTTGAAGTTCCTATTATTGTAAAAAAAGGGAATGAGTGGAATACATTAGTAGCTAATAATCCTTTTACAAAAAAAGAAGAGATTCCTATTGAATATTTACATGCTACATTTTTAAAAGAAACTCCCCCAAAAAAACAGATAGAAGAACTAGAAAAAAACACTTTTTCTCCAGATCAATTTAAAATTATAGACAAAACAGTCTATATCTATTGCCCTAGAAAATACAGCGAAACTAAACTAGGAAACACTTTCTTAGAAAAAAAGTTAAAAGTACAAGCTACTACAAGAAACTGGAAAACTGTTTTAAAAATTTTAGAACTCTCAAAAAACGAATAAACTATAAAATAATGTCTCAAAAATTCAATACAAACACCGGCTTATCTCCGCAAGAACTTGCAAAACATCTAAAAAAACCAACTGGTGAACAAGGAAAAGAAGTAGGCTTGCAAATGAACAAAGGAAATAAACACATTTGTTTAAATAGTTATAATATACTAAAACCACACAATAATGATGCTATCTTAGAAATAGGCATGGGTAACGGTTTTTTTGTTAAAAACCTCATGAACATGGCAGAAAACCTTACCTATACAGGAGTTGACTTTTCAAAAACTATGGTACAAGAAGCTACCGAGCTTAATAAAGATTTATGCCATCAAAAAACGGTACAATTTCAAGAAGCTTCTATTGACAACCTACCTTTTAAAGACAATAGTTTTGATTGTATTACAACAACCAATACTCTTTATTTTTGGCCCAAACCCAAACAAAATGCACAAGAGCTATTACGTGTTTTAAAACCTGGTGGAAAAATTCTTATTGCATACCGTTCCAAAAGCTGTATGGATCAAATAGAGCTTTCTAAATATGGTTTCGAAAAATATGAAAGTGATCGTGTTGAAAACCTATTAGAAGAAAGTGGTTTTAAAGAAGTAACAACACAAATTATCAATGAACCGGATTTAGATTTTGATGGAACACCCCTTAAAATGGATGGTATTTATACACTTGCTTCCAAATAAATATTGAAATAGCTCCCCTAAAAAGAGTTAAATGTTTCTTAACAGCAGTACTATATTCAAAAAATAACATTAATTTTAATAAAAGTATTCTAAGAAAATTACAATCAACATTTACCATAAATGAAAACAAAATTTGAAATATTAGTAGTCGCATTTTTAATTGTTTTTAGCAATTTATATGCACAAGATGTTACAACTGTTGAAGCAACAGATAATGATATCAGTGAAAATTTAGACCTCGAGGCTGTAGCTTCTGTATTTGGAAAATCGGAAGATCTTGAAGATTTTGAAAAAAAATTAAACGATCCTGATTCTAAAATCTCAAACTTGGATTTAAATGAAGATGGAGAAGTTGATTATTTAAGAGTTGTTGAAGCTTCAAAAGACGATACACACTTGATTACAATACAAGCTGTAATTGAAAAGGATAAATACCAAGATGTAGCCGTTATTGACGTTGAAAAAGATGATAAAGGAGAAACACAAGTACAAGTAGTAGGTGATGTTTACATGTATGGTCCTGATTATATTATTACTCCAGTTTACACATCTCCTCCTGTTGTAATTGTATGGTTTTTGGGACCTTATTACACCCCTTGGCGCTCTCCTTTTTACTGGGGGTATTATCCTCCATACTACAGACCTTGGCGTCCTTACCCTCCACATAGATACAGAACTAACGTACGTGTAAATATAAATGTAAACAATTCATATCACAGAACAACAGTACGAAAAAGCAACACCTCTATTGAGCTTCAAAATAAATCACGTAAAAATGATTTTGGATCTAAAAACCCAGATAAATCATACGCTAAAAGAAATGAAAGCTCTAAAAGCAAAGCTGATGTAAAAAACAATAAAACAGAAACACCTAAGACAAATAACACCAAAGAGTCTACAGGTAAAAAAGTACAAGACGATTGGAAACCTAGTTCAGAAGTTAAAAACAATAAAGCTTCTGTTCCAAGTCAAAAGCCTAGTCAAAAACCAAGTACAAAGCCTGCCAATGTACCTAGTACAAGACCTTCGGCTCCACCTGCTAGAATGCCATCTGGTAGTAAAATAAAAAGAAGATAACTTCTCCTAACAAACACAACACCCCCTATCAACTAGGGGGTTGTTTATTTGTACGTCTTTGTGCTTATTTGTACTTTTACCTATAAAATCACTGACCCGTATGAAAAAAATAATTACACTATTTGTCTTTGGTATTTCAATGCTGAGTTACTCACAAACAACGCTACCTACTGAAGAAGAAACAACTACTACAGGAACTACAACTGAAACTCAAGCTACTACTCAATCCACAGTTCAACAAACAGAAGCTTCAGAGAAAGAAGAAAAAAAATCAAAACACAAAAAATCTTCAACCCCTTTTATTAAAAGATTTTATTTTGGAGGTACTTTTGGTGCTACCTTTGGTAATTATACTTCTATTACCGTTGCCCCAACTATTGGATACGCCATAAAACCTTCATTATACACAGGAATAAAAGTGTACTATACCTATTCTGAACAAAAAATTAGAATAAATAAACAAGAAGAAAAATTTAGCTATAACAATTACGGTTTTGGTACTTTTTTACGTTGGTTTCTTATTAAAGGACTGTATTTACACGTAGCTCCAGAAGCATTCAACTACCAATACAATACTGTAGACCAATCAAACAATGTTGTTGAAAATAGAGAATGGGTACCTTACCTGTGGGCTGGTGCTGGTCTTAGAAAAAGAACTAGTAAACGTTCATGGATTTCTGTTCATGTACTGTTTGACTTAATACAAGATTCCAATTCGCCTTATGAAGAATGGGAACCAAATCTCGTTATTGGAGCTGGAACAAGCTTCTAAATTAGAAAAGCGTTTATTACTTAATAAACGCTTTTTATTTTATCCCTACTTCGTCTTTTCCCCATCGTTACTTTATTTTTTTTAAAATCTTAAAAAAAATTATATTCGTCGCCGAAAAACAAAAAACACGGAATCCATTTTTTTGTGTCTTGTTAAAATCCAAACGAAATATTTTTTTTATGCACAGCTATTTAATACTACAAAACCCTGGTCACAACAGGGTGTACTATAATTTATCTGGAGAATTAGCCCTGGCAGAACTCAAGATTGCAAGCCGAAAACTAGCATCTAATTGTGAAAAAATTGAAATCACCAACATTAATAATATCAGATATTTAGAGCTCCACACAAAAAAAGAAATCACCCCTTCTGATTTGGAGATCCTTTCTAAACTTTCTTTTGTTTTCGCTCTCTTTAAACGTCACTTACTATCTGATGACACATACCTTTACCCTATCCAGAAACTGAATTATGAACTCATTGATCCTAAAATAAGTTCTATTCAAAAATATGCAGGGAAAACAAACGAATTGTTTACTAAAATGATGATTAATGTTGCTTTACTCTCTAGTAATTTTAATTATTCGGATACAATTCATTTATTAGACCCTGTGGCTGGGAAAGGAACTACCCTTTTTGAAGGAACCGTCTATGGATTTGATGTAACTGGTGTAGAAATTGAAAAAAACTCTGTACACGATACTACTGTATTTTTTAAAAAATATCTTGAAAAAGAACGTTACAAACACCTTTCTAATACCAAAAAAGTGTATGGAAAAAACAAGTCTGAAGCTGTATATGCTCATGAATTTTCATATGCTAAAAACAAAATTGAATTTAAATCTAAAGAAACTCAAAGAAAACTAACCCTTGTTAACGGAAACACTTTAAAGACATCTAAATATTTCAAAAAAGAAGAATTTCATCTTATCATTGGAGACCTTCCATATGGGGTTGCACATGGAAACACAACCAGTAATAATTCCAATTCAATTACTAGAAATCCTTCTGAATTATTGAATCAATGCTTACCTGAATGGCAACTAACCCTAAAAAAAGGAGGAACCGTTGTTATTGCTTGGAATTCATTTGTTGTCTCTAGGAAAAAACTTGAACAGATTTTTCTAAATCATAGCTTTCATGTTTTTACAGAAGCTCCTTACAATCAATTTGAACATATGGTAGACAAGTCTATCAAACGAGATATTATTGTAGCTCAAAAAAAATAATAGTTTTTTTTACTTTTTAAGACTTATTCTCAATATTAATCGTAACATTGCAATAAACAAATACAAGATACAATGGGAGTCACAAAAACAGAAAAATTTACCCTTGAACAAAATCAAATAGCTTCATTTTTAAAAGCCTTTGGTCACCCTGCTAGAGTAGCTATTCTACAATATTTATTTAAAATAGATGCTTGTGTATGTGGAGATTTAGTTGCTGAAATTGGACTTGCACAACCTACCATTTCTCAACATCTAAAAGAACTTAAAAACTTAGGTTTAATTCAAGGAACTATAGATGGTACTAGTGTTTGCTATTGTATTCATAAAGAAAACTGGAATGCGATGAAAACTACAGTCTCTAACTTTATCAACCTAGACAATAATTTAAAAAACACTTGTTGTTAAACATACAAAACAAATTAAATCATGAAACTATCAGAAGTTAAACAAACCCTTAAAAGCTTGAACGAAATAGCTTTTCAATTACCTAATGGTACATTAGTCCCTAATCATTTTCATGTTACTGAAATTGGTCAAATCTCTAAAAAATTTATTGATTGTGGAGGTACTTTAAGAGATGAAGAAGTTATCAATTTTCAATTATGGAATGCAAACGACTACGACCATAGATTACATCCCGAAAAACTTATTGATATTATAGAATTATCAGAAAAAGTTTTAAAATTAAACGATCTAGAAATTGAAGTAGAATACCAAGACACTACTATTGGTAAATATGGATTAGACTTTGATGGAAAAAACTTTTTATTAACCACAAAATTGACAGACTGCTTAGCTAAAGACAATTGTGGAATTCCAGAAGAAAAACCAAGAATAAAAATTTCTAACATCCAACAGAATACATGTACTCCTAACTCTGGATGCTGTTAATTAAACACTCAAAAAATGTCGAAAACATCTTTATTTTCAGAAATAAACACTGTAATTAATTCTTTAAACAGTTCATCTATAAGCAATGAACGTAAAGAAATTCTGAACCCTCTTATAGAATACATTCAAGAAAAAGTTACTGCTAATTCAAACATCAATTTAAATTTTATTTGTACTCACAATTCACGTAGAAGTCACTTGTCGCAAATATGGGCACAAACAATAGCTGCTTACTTTGATATTAAAAATGTATTTACCTATTCTGGAGGAACTGAAGCAACAGCTCTTTTTCCTGTAGTTGCCAAAACATTAAAAAATACTGGTTTTAAAGTAGATACCCTTTCAGAAGGCACCAACCCTATTTATAGTATTGCATACAATACGGATAGTCACCCTGTTATTGGTTTTTCTAAAAAATATGATGACCCTTTTAACCCTGAAAACAATTTTGCAGCAATACTTACTTGCTCTAGTGCAGACCAAGGGTGTCCTTTTATTCCTGGGGCTGAAAAAAGAATTCCAATTACTTTTGAAGACCCTAAAGCTTTTGATAACACACCTCAACAAGCCGAAAAATATGACGAACGAAGCAAACAAATTGCTACAGAATTATACTATGTTTTTTCACAAATTAACGTACAATCATGAGCTCAAAAAAGAAACTAAATTTTTTAGATAGCTATCTAACCTTATGGATTTTTACAGCGATGGCTATAGGTATAGGAATTGGTTACTTTGTTCCCAATTTTCCAAACCTCATCAATTCCTTTAACAAGGGAACCACTAATATTCCTATTGCTATTGGGCTTATTGTAATGATGTACCCTCCATTGGCTAAAGTAAATTACGCTTTGCTCCCCAATGTTTTTAAAAACACAAAAATCCTTTCAATATCGCTCGTTCTTAATTGGATTATTGGTCCTTTATTAATGTTTGTACTTGCCATCCTCTTCCTAAGGGATTACCCTGAGTATATGGTAGGGCTTATACTTATTGGATTGGCACGTTGTATTGCAATGGTATTGGTTTGGAATGACCTCGCAGAAGGAAGTAGCGAATATGGAGCTGCCTTAGTAGCACTTAACAGTATTTTTCAAGTATTTGCTTATAGTTTTTATGCTTGGATTTTTATTACTGTATTGCCTCCTTATTTTGGTTTTGAAGGTGCTATTATAGACATTTCTATAGCTACCATTGCAGAAAGTGTCGCTATTTATTTAGGAATCCCCTTTTTACTAGGAATTTTGAGCAGACTGATTCTTGTAAAACTAAAAGGAGAACATTGGTACACCACCAAATATATTCCAACCATATCACCCTTAACACTCATAGCCTTATTATTTACAATTGTTATCATGTTTTCTTTAAAAGGAGAATTGATTATTAAAATACCAATGGACGTACTTATTATTGCAGTACCATTGCTTATCTATTTTGCATTAATGTTTTTTATTGGTTTCTTTTTTAGCAAGGCAATGGGAGCAGACTATGATAAAAATGCAGCTATTTCATTTACAGCTGCAGGTAATAATTTTGAACTAGCAATTGCAGTTGCTATTGCTGTTTTTGGTTTAAATTCGGGACAAGCATTTACAGGTGTTATTGGCCCTCTTGTAGAAGTTCCAGCACTTATTTTACTTGTAAAAGTTGCTTTTTGGCTTCGAAAAAAATACTACTTCAAAAGCTAGATACTTTACTACAAAATAGACACTGTAGTAAACTCTAAATTTCATATCTTTAAAAACAACCTGTCTTTCAAATTTTTAAATTCAAAAGACAGGTTTTTATATAACTTTAAACTACAACACGATATGGAATTAGGTGCTTTCTCAGTAAGCTTAAATGTTCAAAATATTCAAGTATCAAAAGAATTTTATGAAAAATTAGGCTTTTCAGTCTTTGCTGGCTCTATAGAACAAAAATATTTGATACTTAAAAACGACAAAACGTTAATCGGTCTTTTTGAAAAAATGTTCGACAAAAACATACTAACCTTTAACCCTGGGTGGGACGAAAATGCAAATACTCTTGAGTCCTTTGAAGATATTAGAACAATACAAGAGCACCTTATGAACCAAGGAATACCTGTTAGCAAACCGATTGATAAAAACACTTCTGGACCTGCCAATATAATTTTAATAGACCCTGACGGAAACCCTATATTAATAGACCAACACGTTTAAAAAATAACAACCTCTCATTTACCCTTTCCAATTAAAGAAACAGGGACTAAAGTGAGTTTTTTATAACCAACAAAAACTATATCTTAGTTCCCTCATTACTAAATTTAATTTACTATACATATACATGTCACAAGCACCACAACCAACTGCCGCTAAAGATAGAATTGTATTCCTTGATGTTTTAAGAGGCTTTGCCTTATCTGGAATTCTTTTTGCCAATATTTTAAGCTGGAGTGGATTCAAATTTTTATCCTTTGATAAAATAAAAAATATCGGAAACTTTGAAACGGATTTTCTTATTTACGATTTTTTAAAATTCTTTATAGATACTAAGTTCTATACCATATTCTCTATTCTTTTTGGTATTGGATTTTACATGCAAGTGAGCAAAAACAAAGACAATCCTGCCTTTGCCCCTATGTATTTTAGACGTATGATTTTACTTTTATGTATTGGTTTTATTCATGCTACCTTTTGGTCTGGAGATATTTTAACTCTCTATGCTTTAGTAGGAATGGTATTGCTAGCACTTAGAAAAACACCACCATCTAAACTATTACCCTATGCACTTATCTTTTATTTTATCCCTGTTGTTTTAGACATTGTGTACATGTACACTTTCTCTACAGAGCTTATAGAAATAAAAAAGACGGCCTTAAAAACATACCCAGATATGACTCCGGAAATGGTTGTTGCCGGATTTCGATCGGAAAACTTTCTTACTGCAATTCAAACAAACTTACACAACTTAATGTGGCGTTGGTATGATTTTATTCCTTCAGGAAGACCTTTTAAAATTTTAGGTTTATTCTTTTTAGGATCTTACCTGTATAACATTCAGTTTTTTACTAAAGGAGCCTTGAAATGGAAAAATGCACTTATCTTTTCAATTATAGGAGTTAGTTTTACTGCTATTTCTATGCAATTAAAAGGAGGCCCTGCTGAGTTTTCAAAAAACTGGGGAGATGTTCTTTCTAGATTAGTACACGAAATTGGACAAATAAACCTAAGTTTATTTTACATCTGCTTTTTAGCCATATTGGTAAATAAGTTTCCAAAATTTTATCTATTCACATGGTTAAAAAACTACGGTCGTATGTCACTAACATCATACGTAGGTCAAACAGTACTTGGTATTTTTATCTTTTACCCTTTTGTAAACCTTTTTGAATATTTTGGATTGCTTTCATTAGAATCTATATATTATATCGGAGCAACAATGCTAACCCTTCAACTTTTGTATAGTAACTTATGGTTTATATACTATAAATTTGGTCCTATTGAATGGATTTGGAGATGTGCTACCTTGAAAAAATGGCTTCCTATTAAAAAATAATTGAGTCCCAAATTATGAAGATTATTAGCTCTATTTGTATCAAACTTGTTGTACTAGCAATCGTACTCAATGTAAATACTTCTTTTTCACAAGAAAATAAGGTTTTAAAAACTGCCGACTCAACAAACGTTGAAAAGCCGAAACTAATACCTACCATCAATATTATTGATCAAATAGAGGAAGCCAAAGAAAGTATAAAAACAGCTTATAAAACGTTAGAACAAAAAGGAGTTATTATAGAAATAGATTCTTTACTACCTCCCTATTCTAACTTTATAAGAGATCAAAAAAAGAGTACTGAAAATTTCATAAAAGCACACCCTAACAGACTCAAAGTAAATATTTTACTAAAAAAATGGAGTGGATATATAGATTTTTTAAATGATTGGCAAAATACCATAAACAAACATGCCAAGAAAAACACTGCATTGGCAGATAAAGTTAGTTTTAATAAAAAAACATGGGAACTAACATATGACAATGCTAAAGAGAAAAAAATTCCTATTGAAATTTTAAAGAGTGTAAACCTAGTTTTAAATGAAATAACAAAATTAGAAGCTACTATTTCAACAGAAAACAATGCCCTTTTAAAATTAGAATCTAAAGTTAGCCTACAAATTGTCGACTCAAAAGATGTTATTGTTCAACTAAATGAACTTAAAAACTCTGAGGTTTATGATCTTTTATATTTAAGACATGACCCTATTTGGAAATTCTCTTTCGAACCGAATGAAGATGAAAAAATAAGAAAAGAAAACTCTGAGTCACTTTCTAAAAACTTAACAGACCTCATTAAGTTAATAAAAACCAGCGAAGAGAACTTAAATTTGTATTTAATCATTGTAGCATGTATTGCTTTAATTATTTTATACCTAAAAAGACAACTTCTGAAAAGTAAAATTTACGATACCAGTTCAGAAACGGTCAAAGCAAAAAACAACCTTCAGAACTTCTCTCTATCAATTATATTATTCCTGTCTTTTTTAGCCGCTAAATATACATTTATAAACACCCCAAAGCTTTTTGATGATACTTTATCACTACTAGCCCTACTGATTATTACTCCCCTAATTCAATCGAATATCAGAGAGCTCTATAAAAAAGTATTGTTCTTTGTGGTACTTTTTTATTTTATAGACCTTACAAAAACATATCTATGGCTTACCATTGGACAATATAAATTGTATTTACTCCTAATGGCTGTATTTGTTTTTATTACCACATACCTTATTATCCCTACACCCAAAAAGGCAAAATCTTTAAACATCGGATACTTTAGTAGGTATATTATAAAAGCAGCACCTATACTATATATATTGTGTAGCATTTCTATTATATCAAATATATTAGGATACACCAACCTTACAGAAACCACTCTTAAGATATGTACTCGAAGTGGAGTTATTGTAATGATTTTTTATTACCTCTTATTAATTACAAAAAGTGCAACTATTTTAATTGTTCACAAGCATTACAGTAAAAAAGAAGTATCCAGTACAAAAACGAAAAGAAAAATTCTAAAAAGAGCTTTCAAAACTATTCGAATAGTAATGGTAGGTCTAGGAATTATACTTTTCCTTAAAATGGTAGATGTTTTTCAATACATCAATCAATTTTTAAATGATGTATTAACCGAAGCTTATACTGTTGGAGATGTAACTTTTACTATTGGATCTATCCTTAGTTTTCTTTTAATCTTAACAGTCTCTTATATTATCACCAAATTAATTTCGTTTGCTTTTGGAGACGATACTACTCTCTTTAATATCATATCACTTCCTAAAGGAGTTCCTGCTGCAATTTCATTAGTTATCAGGTATTTCATCTTTGCTTTTGGAATTATGCTTGCCCTTTCCTCTTTAGGAATCGACTTGAGTAAATTTAACCTAATGGCTGGAGCACTTGGATTAGGTATTGGTTTTGGGCTACAAACAGTAATTTCAAACTTTGTATCTGGATTGATCCTTGTTTTTGAACGCCCTATCTTACCTGGTGATACTGTTGAGGTAGACAATCTATTAGGTACTGTAAATAGAATTGGTGTTCGTTCTTCCAACATCAGTACTTTTGATGGAGCCGAAGTAGTAGTACCCAACAACAACCTTATCTCAAACAACCTAATCAACTGGACACTCTCAGATAGTATAAAAAGATTAGAAATTAAAATTGGAACTACCTACAACGCTAATCCAAATAAGGTTCTTAAAATATTATCTGAAGCTGCTTTAGAAAACGATACTGTATTAAAATCGCCACCACCATTACCACTGCTTAATGATTTTGGAGAATACTCCTTAAATTTTAAACTACGTTTTTGGGTACACAATGAAAATGGTTTAAGTGCAAGAAGTAATGTATCTATCTCTATCTATAATAAGTTCAAAGAACATGGTATTGAAATACCTTTTCCACAGCAAGACATTCATCTTAAGAGCATGCCACACAGCAGCTCTAAACCTAAAGACTCAAATAAATTTCAATAGCACCTTAATTAAACGGACACAAAATTGATTTAAAAAGCACCTAAACAAACGCTAAAGGTGCGTTTATCCGGAAAATAAAATGGGATAAACGCACCTTTAGTTAGGATATAACAAGTTGTAAGCAAGCTGAAACCAGCCGCACAAACAGCACATTTGGTTTTTTGCCGACACAAAAGCCAACGCTGAAAAAACCAAAAGAGCTGTTTTTAGCCAACGCCCGAAAGAAATGAGGAAAACCGTAAAATGAATAAATAAAATAACTGTATTTTAGAACCTTATAAAAATAAAAACTGATTTGCAAAAAGAATGACAATTGACGAAATCTATAAAAAAGAAGAAATAAGTGTTAGGTCATACCACGTTTGCAAATACAGCGAATTAAACTCTATATCTGATTTAAAGAAGTATTATTACAAAAATAAATCATTCGAAAAACTTCATAATTGTGGTAGAAAATCAAATGAAGAACTCATTGAGATATGTAATAAATACCCAGACGGATATTTTGAAAACAAAGAAATTGAAGTCAAAGAAGAAAATCCTCTTAAAAGCATAATTTCAAACTTAACAAGAGTTCAAAGAGAAGTAATAAATAGCTTTATTTTTGTAAATACTACTAGCCTATCTGTAAGGAGTAAAAACGCAATCTCTTTACATTTAAAAAACAATCTTAAGGTTAAAAACTTTGCAGAAAAAATTTTACTCTCTGAAAGTTTCAATGTTCAAAATATAAAAAACGTTGGTGCTAAATGTGTACCTGAAATAGAAATTTATATTTCAATTATTAAAGATTTCATATTTGACGTAAACCAAACAAGAGATGAAAAGTATTTAATAGCATTAAAAAATAAATTTTTAATACAACGAACTTTCGATATCCCATTGGTTCCAAATGAAATATTAGAATCAGAATCTATTTTTCAACTTACAGAATTTCTCTTAAATCAAAACGCATTTTTTGATGAAACTCAAACGGTTATTGTCAAGCGAGTATTGAAGCTATTCAATAATCAAAAAGAACTTACGCTTGATGAGATAGCTGAACAAGTTGACCTTTCAAGAGAAAGAGTAAGACAAATAAGAAAGCTTTGTCTTGAAGAATTATTTAACAAGCTGCTTTTTATTTCTAATTTCAATGACGATTTATTTCAAAAATATAGCATAGATGTTGATTCTATTTATATTGAAATAAACACCGATATTTTAGATAAAATCAACCAATCAAATAACACAAATTTTTCTAGAGAATTTATCACATACATACTTTCAGCATATACAAACGAGAGTTTTTCTTTAATTGGGAATTATGAAGATGTTTTACAACCAAAATATTTTAATTCTCGTAACAGACACAATTGGAATAACTTCTATTTGGTAGAAAAAGAATTAGTATTGGAATTTGATTTCACTTCTTTTACTAATGATATTTCAAACAGGGTAAGCGATAGAATTGAGGAATCGTATTCCTTTAATTTCAAAAGCTATTTATCAAAGTTTCTATCAAATAACAATATTGATGTTCTAGAATTGTTGTTCCCAATCTGTGAAAAAATAATTAATGAAGAATTTGAAATTTATATTGATTTAGAAGAAAACATAAATTTCAAAAGAAACACTTCTCGACAAGCACACGAATATGCTTTTGAAGCACTTGAACATTTAGGAAAACCTTCAAAAGTTAAAGAGATTTTTGAAAAGGTAATGGAACTGCATCCCAACTATGACACAGAAGAAGCAAAAATCAGAGTTTCAATGAAACGGAAAAATGGTTTTGTGCCAATTGGTAGAAAAAGTGTATTTGGTTTGAAAAAATGGGAAAGTGAATTGGACAATTTCAAAGGAGGTACAATACGAGATATTGTTGAAGAATATTTAATGCAATTTGTTGTACCGAAACATATTTCGGATATAACAGAACACGTTTTAAAATATCGTCCAAAATCAAATCAATATAGCATTCTTCAAAATTTAAAACTTGATGAATCTGGATTGTACATCTTTTTTAAAGGTTCGCATATAGGGTTAACAATAAAAAAATACGAATCAGACTTTAAGAAAATATCGGAAGTCCAGAAAACCGATAAAAAAACTTGGGAAGAAAGGGTTGAAATGCTTCAAAATTTTGTCTCAATAGAAAAAAGGCTACCGTTTTCAAATGGTGTGCCTGAAAAGGAAATAAAACTATACCGTTGGCTTAATGTTCAAAAAAGTAAACAAAATAAAGGAAAACTTGCTAATAATAAAGTAGAAAAATTAAACAGTTTATTAGCAAAATATCCAAACATAAATGGTAGACGAAGATTAAATTCAAATGAGAAATATCAAGAATTAATTTCATTTGTTTCAAATAATCAAAGACTGCCATCAGCTAATAAGAATGGTGAGGAAAATTTATATCAATTCTTTTACAAACAGAGAAAGCTATTTGATAAAAATGAACTTGATAGCAAAGAAGAAAATAAATTTATTGAAGTTGCTAAACTTCTTCAAAATATTAAATATGAAAATAAAAGAAACTAAACTATTGCAAAGCGAAAGACTCAAACAGATTTGTAATGATAAAGAAGTCAACTT
Source organism: Flavicella sp. (assembly GCA_965243265.1). Lineage (GTDB taxonomy): Bacteria > Bacteroidota > Bacteroidia > Flavobacteriales > Flavobacteriaceae > Flavicella. The sequence goes on along the minus strand of CBDEUL010000003.1, from coordinate 44,200 downwards.
TGAATCTATTGAAACTTTATTGGATTCAGTTAAAACAAAGAAGTTGCTGAAAAGAAATAATTACCATCAGCAAAAAATTAATGCCGTTATTGAAAAAGCAATAAAATGAAGTTCTCAAATATAAAAATCAACAATTTTAGACAATATTACAATGCTGTAAATATTGATTTAACAACTGATACCGACCAAAATATTGTAGTTATTGGTGGTAGAAATGGCTATGGTAAAACAAACTTCTTATTATCCATAGTTTGGTGTCTTTATGGCGAGAAAATTTCTCAAATTGATGATAACTTTAAAAAGGAAATCCAAAAAGAAAAAAACTATTCATCTTTTATGCAACAGTCTATAAATTGGACAGCAAAAAGAGAAAACAAGGATACATTTTCAGTTAGTATAGAAGTTTCAGAAATAGAATTACCAGAATTGAATAAACTAAATTCAAACTCTGATAGTGTTATCATAACCAGAACATTTAATGTTATTAGTATGAACGAAACACTTTCTATTTCAGATACTAATTCAAATATGAAAATCTTTGAAGATGAAGCTGATAAAATTAATTTCATCAATGATTATATAATTCCAATAGATGCTGCAAAATTTGTGTTTTTTGATGCAGAAAAAATCTCTGAAATTGCAAATTTATCTATTAAGGAAGAAGGTAGTTTTATAAATGATGCATTAGGCAAAATATTAGGTCTTGATACATACGACACTCTAATTGAGGATATAGAGTTTTACATTAATACATTGAAAAAAGAAGGAGCGACAAAAAACTTACAAGAACAAATAGTTGATAAAGAAAAAGCAATTGAACTCTCTGAAATTGATATTGAAAAGCTTGAAGAAGAGAATGCTGAAAAACTTAAAGAGATTGATGATTTAAAGAAAACCATAAGACAATACGATAACCTCATATCGCAACACAGTAAACAAGGGAATTCGACATTTGACAGAGAATCAATTTTATCTGAAATAGAAAAGCTTAAAGCAAAGGAGTTTGAACTATCTGAAAAATTCAATGAATTAAGCGAAATAATTCCGTTAGCTATTTTGACAGGAAAACTTGAAGAAGTAAGCGAACATCTTGAAATTCAAGAGAAAAACTCAATATCTCAAAATTCTTCAAAAGAAAATTCTGAAAAAATTGAAAATTTTATAGAGCTACTTTTTAATAAACCACCTGAACCTGAAAATTCTACTATGTCATTCAAGGACAAGCTTTTTTATTACGATAAGGCCAAAAATTTAGGTTCGGAATTGTTTGATTCTAATGGAGATTATCAAGATTTAGAATTTGAACACGATTTAAACAATTCTGAAAAAAGCTTAATCTATGATGCAATTAATCTTGTAAGTTCTCAATCAAAAGACTTATTCGAAACTACAATTGAAGAATTCAACAAAACAAGAATCAAACTTTCAGAATTAAACAAAACGTTAAGCAAAGTTGATGCTGATATGGAAGATGAGTTGATTTTAGACTATTCATCAAAAAAAGAAATAGCAGATTATAATATCACAGAAAATAACAGAAAAATTGGAGAGAATAATCAGCGAATAAACAAACTTAAAGGTGACATAATAAGGCTAAATCAACAATTGTCTGTATTAGTTAAAAAGGTTGATGTTAATGCCCAAAACAAAATTAAGATTAAAGAAAGTCAAAAGTACATTGACGTCTTAAATTCATTCCTCGAAGAACAGAAAAACAAACATAAAGACAGTCTTGAAAAAACAATTTTAAGCGAGTTAAAAATTTTAATGCACAAACTTGGAAGTGAAGAAAATAGTAGCAAGTTTATTGAAGATGTAAAAGTTACCATTTTAGCATCTGGCCAAGGAATGAAAATAACTCTTTTGGACCAAGACGATAATGAAATTAGAAAGGAGAGCTTATCATCTGGTGAAAAACAAATTTATATTTCGTGCTTAATAAAAGCAATATTAAACGAATCAATACAAAGTTTACCAATATTTATAGATACACCTCTTGGAAGACTTGATGAAGAACATAGAGATAATATTACTAAAAAATATTATCCTGCTCTGTCTGAACAAGTTGTATTATTCTCTACAAATAGTGAGATTACACCTAAACGGCATAAAGACATTTCAGCAAATATTTCTAAATCCTATTTATTATTTAATGATGGGGCAAACACAAATTTAAAAACAGGTTATTTCCAAGGTTATGAGAATTAAAATAAGCAAAGAAAATGACGAATTATTATATAAGTTAAAAACCTTATACAATTTTAAAAATGACGGAATAGTTCCTCGTATTGCATTTTCGAATAGTTTGCTATCAGGTAAAATATTTGACATTGAAAATGATATTATTCCAAGCTCTGATGGTAAAGAATTTAGAGATGATAAAGCAATTTTTGGTACCGTTATAGGAAATGGTTCAAATACAATAATTTTTAAATCTATTCTTGACCAACATTATGGCAGAATTACATTTGAAGATGAATTTATAAAACTGTTTAAACTTCATCTAAATCACGGTTTAGAAATTTGGAATAGTAAAATTGAAAATGCTAACATTTCTAAAGGTGACCACATTGATATTCTTCTAAAAGTTGTTAAAAGTGGACTGGATTTAAGGAAAAATGTTATTAAAACAAACATTTCTTCAAAAAACATTGATATTAAAGAGTTTGAAGACCTTTTAACTTTTGAATTAGGCCAAACAGAAGAAGGCGAAAATGTTGTTATAAAAATTAATGATTTAAGAGAGTTTGACAATAGAAATATTGCAATTGCAGGAATGGCAGGTTCTGGAAAAACTCAATTAATGAAAGATATTTTATATCAAATTTCTAAAAACACTAATAATGAACTGAAGTTTATCTTCTTTGATTACAAAGGAGAAGGAAACCCAGAGCAATTAAAACCTTTTCTGGATGCTACAAAATGTGAGTTTGTTGATATTGTAAATGATGGTGGTATTGAGTTTAACCCATTTTTATCTATAAATCTTGACGAAAGACAGAGACCTTTTAGCATAAGAGCTTTTGTTGATACGATATCTACTTTCGTTCCTAGAATGGGCGTTAGCCAAGAGAATATTTTAATTACTCTAATTAATGATTTATTAGACAGTAAAAATGGTGGTTATCCCACTATTTTAGAATTATTTGAGGAATTAGAAAATTACTATGAGGAAAACAATATTAGGCAAGACACATTATATTCAATAATTCGTGATTTGTCCACAAACATATTTAATTGCAATCCTAATAATCCAAACATTTTAGATAAAAGTTTATATCTGAATCTTCCACCTGCTTTATCTGACACTTTAAGACAGTTAGTTGTATTCTTATTATTGAGATATTTCAATTCTTATTTAGTTCTACAAATGATTGCGAACCAAAAGACCATATTTTCCCATTACGTTATGTAATTGTAATTGATGAAGCTCATATATACTTAAAAAATAAAAATGCTAGAAAGGCTCTTGAGGAACTTTTGAGATTATTAAGGTCAAAAGGTGTTATTATCGTTATGCTTTCACAAGGAGTTGAAGACTACAAAACAAAAGACTTTGATTTTGCATCACAAGTAAAACTTCCTATTTGTTTGAATGTTCAAAATAAGGATTATAAAGCCATTAGTAACTTTGTTGGAACACCGAGCAGTAAATATAAATTAGAAACTGAAATCAAAAAACTTGAATCAGGAAAAGGACTTATAAATATTGGCGAACCGAAAATGATTGAATTAAGACAATGGTGGAAAACGAAAAAAAATGAAAATATATAGGCCAACGCTTAAAGCCATACACATTGGCAAGTCACACCATCCGACACATAAGCCAAAACTTGCCAAAGAGTATGTCTTTGCCAACGCTAAAAACCAAGCTGAAAGAAAAAGCCAGCTTACAACAACGTGTATAAAACATAGCTAATAAGTGTTAAACCGAAAGGTTTGTCTACATTTATAAAGTCCGCCAAATTTTTAATTTGGCTTTTAAAAAAGAAAAATTAAAAACAAAATATAAAAATTCGGCTCTGTGTTAATCCGAAAAGCTAGTGTCTTTTTACACGCTACGTTTCATACACAAGACCGTTGGCAATCATAAATGACAAAACAGAGTATAAAAATAAAAGCCTTACTTGCACTAAATGATATGTCTCTCAAAAATCAAAGAGATATTTTAATAGATTTAAACTCATTACTAGGTAATTGTACTCAGGACTTATTTGATTTTGAACTCAAATTTGAAGATGCTGGTCTTTTAGAAAAGTTATTAATCCAAATAATAAAGCATAATTCGAGTTTGATAGACCTTTCCAAAGGTTTTACCATTAAAATACGTGACAAGGATTTACCTATGGATGATATGACAGCAATATATTCTGTCGCAAGATTGCAAATTGAAACCTTTGTAAATCTGAGTTATCTTTTTTTTATTGATTTTGAGGTATCACAACAATTAAAAGTTTGCGTTTACAAAATTCAAGGATTGAATCAGCAAATTTTCTTAACCAATAATCATTCCAAGGATTTTGAACCAATAACAAAAATGAGGAATGAACTTGCCAGTGAATTAAATAGACTGAGGAATCTTGAAGAGTTCAAAACTACATCAAAAAAACAAAAAAGTAAATATATCAAACCTCGTTATGCAAGATTAAAAAAGCCAGAAGAAATTTATGATATGATAAAAATAGGTAACTTGTCAAGAACACATTCCTTATATTCAAACCATATTCACTCTGAATATATTAGTATCAGACAATTAAATTCATCAATTCAAAAAGCTGATGGAAATAGTAGTTACTATTCAACTGTATTATTGCTTTGTTCTAGGATTACATCTTTAGTAATTACTAATTTGGTTTCTAAATATAAAATTGAGAATGGCTCTTTTAAAAACAAAACAGATGTTTTAGGAGAAATAATACAAGTGTTAAAAAGAATGTATGAAAAATAAAATTACGTTTGCCAACACTATATATAGCAAATAGGGCGATTAGTGTTTAATCGAAAGGTCTGTGTTTATTTACAAAGACCGCCAAGTTTTTAATTTGACTTTAAAACTGAAAAATTAAAACAAAATATAAAAATTCGGCTCTGTGTTAACCCGAAAAATTAGTGTTTTTTTTACACGCTACGAGCCATATACAAAACCGTTATAGCCAATTTGAGAAAAATACCGAATAACATTCAAAAATATATAAACGAAAATTGTCAGTACTTATCAGAACAAGATATTCTTCAAATGAATGAATCTGATAATGGACCTATAAACAATGTTTTGAATGGACTAAATAAGCATTGTTACGGAATTTGGCTGTTAGATGACAAAACCGATAACAATTATCTTTTATTTTATATCAACAATAGAATTGAATTAAGTGGTCTGTTTGTAGGATTAAAATAAATGATCAAAGCCGTAATGATTTTACTCTTGGATTTGCAAAAGTTATAAATCAAGAATATCCGAAAGACACTTATTTAATGGAGGCTTTTAAAGATGTTTTTTCAACAGATAATGAAAATGTAATAGCGGAAAATGGGAATAAAATTTACTTAATGTTTAATCCGAGAAATGGATACACAAAAATTGGTCGCAGTATAAAACCAAAAGTAAGAGAAAAAACTCTTCAAGGAGAAGATCCAGAAACTGAAATCATAGCTTTGTGGAATTCACCAAAATCAACTGAAACGGATTTACATAATATATTTAATGAGAAAAGAATTCGTGGAGAATGGTTTAATTTGGGAATATCTGACTTGTTGGAAATTAAAGAAAAAATGAAATAAAAACTGGCTACAAAACCGTTAAAATCTTTACCAAAACACAAAGACACTTATATAAAAATGTATTTTTAAAACAAAAAAGCTTAATTACATATAAAATCTCTAAAAAGACCATCTAAAAACAGCCCTAAAAAACAATATCCTCAAAAAAACTAAATCCATTATTTTTTTACAAAATGTCATTTTTCTCAATTTTTCAAAAAAAAGAATAAAAAACTTCTCCTATTTCAAACAAAGTTTAAAAGCTTCGATTAAAAAATAAATTTTTAGATTTTTTATTAAATTTTCAGCAATAAAATTCGCTCAAAACAAGGTAAATCACAGGTTCAAATAAAAGATTAAAAGATCTTTTTACTTCAATATATCGTATATTTGTTATGTAATTATAAGGCATAAAAACAATAAATAAAATAGCAGATACAATATGAAAGTAGCAACCTTTAAAAGTGGAATTTGGAACTCAGTCATTAGCCCTCGTGACTTCGTAAGTAATAACATTACTCCTTATCATGGAACCTATGAATTCTTAGTAGGTCCTACAGAAAAAACACAAAAATTATGGGAAATCTGTAAAAAAGCTACAAAAGAAGAAAGACTAAACAACGGTGTTAGATCTGTAGATACAGATACTATTTCTGGTGTAAACTCTTTTGAAGCAGGTTATATTGATAAAGAAAATGAAACAATTGTTGGACTACAAACAGATGAGCTTTTAAAAAGAGCTATGAAACCTTTTGGAGGTTTTAAAGTTGTAGAAAAAGCTTTAGATGAACACGGTTTAAAACCAAATGAAAACGTAACAAACCTTTTCTCTAAATACGTAAAAACACACAATGATGGAGTTTTTGATGCGTATACAGCAGAAATTAGAAAATTCCGTTCTCTAGGGTTTCTTACAGGATTACCAGACAATTATGCACGTGGACGTGTAATTGGAGACTACCGTAGAGTAGCATTGTATGGTATTGATAAATTAATTGAAATAAAAAAAGAAGATCTAAATGCTATTACAGGCCCTATGACAGATGCTGTAATACGTTTACGTGAAGAAGTTTCTGAACAAATTAGAGCCTTAAATGATATGATTGCCATGGGTGCTCATTATGATTTAGACTTATCTCGCCCAGCAGAAAATGCACGTGAAGCAGTACAATGGACATACATGGCTTATTTGGCTGCCGTAAAAGAACAAGATGGAGCTGCAATGTCACTAGGTAACGTATCTTCTTTCTTAGATATTTATATTCAAAAAGACTTAGAAGAAGGAATCATTACAGAAGCAGAAGCACAAGAATACATTGATCAATTCGTAATGAAATTGCGTATGGTTCGTCACTTAAGAATGGAAGCATACGATCAAATTTTCGCTGGAGACCCTACTTGGGTTACCGAAGCTATTGGAGGAATGTTTGCTGATGGAAGAACAAAAGTTACCAAAACATCTTTCCGTTTCTTACACACATTATACAACCTAGGACCATCACCAGAACCAAACATTACCATTCTTTGGTCAGATGCATTGCCACAAAACTTTAAAGATTACTGTGCTAAAGTTTCTATTGACACCTCTTCAATTCAATTTGAAAATGATAACCTAATGCGTAACCTTCGTAACTCTGACGATTATGGTATTGCTTGTTGTGTATCTTTTCAAGAAATAGGAAAACAAATTCAATTCTTTGGAGCAAGAACAAATTTAGCCAAAACCCTACTATTAGCTGTAAATGCTGGTAAATGTGAAAATACGGGTAAAGTAATGGTCGAAGGAATTCCTGAATATACTGATGAATATTTAGACTTTGACAAAGTAATGGCAAACTTCAAAATTGCAATGACCGAAGTTGCGCGTGTCTATAATGATTCTATGAATATCATCCACTACATGCACGATAAATATTACTACGAAAAAGCACAAATGGCATTGATAGACACAAATCCTGCTATCAATATAGCATACGGTATTGCTGGGTTATCAATTGTTGCAGATTCATTATCGGCTATTAAATATGCAAAAGTAAAACCTGTTAGAAACGAAGAAGGCTTAACGGTTGACTTTATCATAGAAGGTGAATTCCCTAAATATGGAAATGATGATGACCGTGTAGATCTCTTAGCTAAAAATGCTGTTGCCGACTTTAACAACGAATTGAAAAAACTAAGCGTTTACAAAAATGCAGAACCAACCATGTCTGTATTAACAATTACCTCAAATGTAGTATATGGTAAAAAAACAGGAGCTACACCAGATGGTAGAGCTAAAGGAGTACCTTTTGCACCTGGAGCAAACCCTATGCACGGACGTGATAGCAATGGAGCTATTGCATCTTTAAACTCAGTTTCTAAAATTGATTATAAAGACTCTCAAGACGGTATTTCAAATACCTTCTCTATAGTACCAAAATCACTAGGAGCAAATGATGAAGACAGAATTACCAACCTAGCAGCTACATTAGACGGATACTTTGCCAGAGGAGCACAACACTTAAATGTAAATGTTTTAAACAAAGAAACATTGTTAGACGCTATGGAAAACCCAGAAGAATACCCTCAACTAACCATTAGAGTTTCTGGATATGCCGTTAATTTTATTCGATTAACAAAAGAGCAACAGTTAGAAGTTATTACACGTTCGTTCCACGGATCTATGTAACCCTTCTTGCACACAAACCACAAGGCACCTGATTTTTCAGGTGCCTTATTAAAAAATAAGCTTATCAAAACTACAGAAAACACTTTACGAGTACACTCCATAGAATCTTTTGGAACACACGACGGACCAGGAATCCGCATGGTAGTTTTTTTACAAGGTTGCAAACTAAAATGTTTGTATTGTCACAACCCTGATACAATTGATACTACTGGAGGAACCGAATATGAAATTGAAACCTTAGTACAACGAGCTATCAATATGAAATCTTATTTTGGAAAACTTGGAGGTGTAACTGTTTCTGGAGGAGAACCTCTTTTACAATCTAAAGAATTACTCGTTTTTTTTAAAAGGCTCAAAGAAGAAGGAATTCATACCAATATTGATACCAACGGAAGAGTCTTAAACCATTTCACGGAAGAACTACTAGATAATTATGCTGATTTGGTGATGCTAGACATCAAACACATGACCGAAGAAGGCTATCAAAAGTTAACTGGTCAAAAAAATAAAGAAACTACTTTCCGATTTGCCGCACACAGAGAAGCCTCTGGAAAAAAAATGTGGTTACGCTATGTATTAATTCCTCAAATAACCAACAAACCAGAATTATTACATGCGCTCGGAGAACACTTTAAAAACTATAAAAGCATTGAAAAAATAGAAATTCAACCCTACCACAAACTAGGAGTTCACAAATGGGAAGCCTTAGGATGGAAATATGAATTGGAGAATGTAGAAGAAAACACACCTGAAGAAATTGACAGTGCTGTAAAAATATTACAGAACTATTTCAAAGAAGTAAAAGTCAACTAACCTCTTAAAAAATTATTGACTTTGAACAAATACGAAAAAACAACCCCTACAAAGGGATAAATAATAAAATTATGAGTGAACAAAAAATTAAAAACAGATGGCTTATTGCTGCCTCTGCTGTTGGAATTCATATTTCAATAGGATCGGTATATGCATACTCTGTAATGACCAATCCCGTAAAAGATGTTTTTGGAGTTGAAAACAGTGTTATCAAATGGTCTTTTAAAATAGCCATATTGCTATTAGGTTTATCAGCAGCCTTTTTAGGAAGGTGGGTAGAAAAAGTAGGACCAAAAATAAGCGGTACTACTGCAGGTATTTTTTACGGAGTAGGAATTCTAGGATCTGGTTTAGCTGTACAAATGGAATCACTACCACTATTCTTTATTTGCTACGGTTTCATCGGAGGTATTGGTTTAGGATTAGGATATATAACTCCTGTAAGCACCTTAGTTAAATGGTTTCCAGACAAAAGAGGATTAGCAACAGGTATGGCTATTATGGGCTTTGGTTTTGCTGCATTAATCTTTGGTCCCGTAATGCAAAAGCTATTTGAAACCGTAGGCGTTGCAAACACTTTTTATGTTTTAGGAATCGTTTACATGATACTTATACTATCTTCTGCCAGATATATTGAAAGACCTCCGGTAGGTTATATGCCAGAAGGATACAAAGAAGGAGAAAACAAAAAAATAAAAGCAGACATTTCAAATATTGATGCCAACTCCGCTTTAAAATCTCCTCGTTTTTACTACATCTGGATTATGATGTTTATCAACATATCCTGTGGTATTGCTATTATTTCAGCAGCAAGCCCAATGATGCAAGAAAAACTAAACTACACACCTATGGAAGCTGCAGCAATTGTAGGGTTTATTGGAGTATTTAATGGATTGGGTAGAATATTATGGTCTAGTTTATCAGATTATCTTGGAAGAGCCAATACATACATCATATTCTTTAGCTTTCAAATACTAGCCTTCTATTTCTTGCCTAATATCACTACAGAATTAGTCTTTTTAATTATTCTATTTACAGTAATTACTATGTACGGAGGAGGATTCTCTACACTACCTGCCTTTTTAGGAGATTTATTCGGAACAAAACAATTAGGAGCTATCCACGGAATGGTACTAGCTGCTTGGGGACTGGCAGGAGTTGTTGGACCTACCATTTACGATAAAGTAAAAGAAAGTACTGGCTCATTAGATGCAACCCTAAGCATTTTTGCAGGACTATTTGTTGTAGCCTTAACCATATCAATTATTATGAAAATATCAATTTCTCAAACGTATAAAACAAAAAACTTAAAACCTATAACCACATAAGTACAATCGTTGTTGTTTGTTAAATCCCTCTTTCCCCTACTACTTCTTTTTGGGTTGAAAAGGGGGATTCTTTTTTCTATAAACACCTAAAACACCTCATCTATCTTCACTTTCATATATTTGTTTAAAAGTCTCTCATACTTTCAAACAACCAAACCATGAAAAAAAACATCTCTTTTCTATTCCTTATCATTCCCTTATTAATAAACGCTCAAGAAAAAAAGAGCCCAACCACCTTTAAATATGGAGGATATATAAAAGCTGATTTTATAAATACTTGGTACGAAAATGGAGATGTAGACGCCACAAATGCACTTAGAGATTTTCATTTGCCTAGTCAAATACCCGTAGGACCTAAAGACGGAAATTTTGATTTAGATTACCATGTAAAAGAAACCCGTTTTAACTTTGACGTGCTTACAAAAATTTTAGACAAAGAGATTCACGGTTTTATAGAAATGGACTTTATGATGTCTAGCTCTGGAGACGAAAAAGTTACCAATTCATTCAACCCTAGAATTCGTCATGCCTATTTTGAATGGGATCAATTTCTTATCGGTCAAACTTGGTCTACCTTTATGGTGGTTACCTTACCTGATGAAATTGATTTTACAGGAGCTATGGATGGTTTGGTATTTATACGCCAACCACAAATACGATACAAAGCAGGAAGCTGGTGGTTTGCTTTAGAAAACCCAGAAACCACTATCAATGCTTACCAAGGTAGCGCCTCACTTGTTACAGACTTTGAAATAGCACCCGATATTGTTGTAAGAAAAAACTTTGAAGGCAAAAGAACTACCTGGTCTATCGCTGCCATTGGAAGAACCCTACACTATCGAAACACAACAGATAACAAACGACACTCTACCGCTGGGTTTGGAATTACCTCAGGAGGAAAAATACTCGTCGGAAAAAAAGGGGATGATTTTAGAATGGTAACTACCTTTGGTAGTGGACTGGGACGTTATTTAGCTGCTGGCTTTGGTTCAGCTGCCATGCAAACCTCTACAGGAAGTTTAGAACAAATAGAAACCCTAAACGGATACATTGCTTACAACCACTACTGGAAACCCAAAACATTAAGTTCTAGTATAAGTATTGCTGCTTACAAAGCAAAACTAAATGCAAACCTAGTTGCTGCAGAAACAAACGAAGCCAGTTACAGTATTTCAGGAAACCTAAAATGGGACCCGATACCACAAATGAGGTTGGGGGTTGAATATATGTACGGACAAAGGCAATTATTAGCAGGAGTTTTTGGAGGCTTTCACAGATTACAATTTGCTGCTAAATACACTTTTGGGTATAGCAATAGTAATGCCGATGAAAAAAGATAATCCCATGAAAAACATATCTAAACCACTCATAATTAAATCTTAAATATTTAATTTTGCAGGCTAAAATAATACTATCAAAAAATACTTTCTGTGAATCTTTTAAAAGTTCTCATAACACTCCTTTTTATATGCAATTCTAGTTTTTCATTTGCACAAATAAACAACTATTGGATGAACCATCTTGGAGCTAGATCTTCCATGTTATCCGGCTCTATTGTAGGAAGTGTTAGCGACAACAGTTCTATTTATTACAACCCAGGAGGAATGGCTTTTATTAAAAAATCTTCCATTACTGTAACAGGTGACCTTGGATATGCAGACCTTCAGAGCTATAAAAATGCAGCAGGTGATGGTATAGACCTTAGCACTACTAAACTTGAATTTGTTCCCAGTGTAGTTTCAGGAGTTATCAAAGATAAAAAAAGACCTTGGTTAACAATCAACTATGCTTTAATGAACTACTCATTATCAAGCACCACCTTAGATGCTAAAAACTCAGGAACAAGAGATGTCTTAAGCACATCTCCAAACAACGAACACTTTTCTGGAACCTATCAATTCTCCAATGAAACACGTGAAAAATGGCTTGCAGGTGGACGTGCTTATAGAATAAACGAAAACCTAGGTATAGGATTTAGTGTATTTGCTGCTTTTAGATCTGAAACAAAATTAGAACGTATAGATGTAAATATATATGATGATGACAACTCCGCAGGAATATTAGCCTACAACTCTAATTACTACAGTTTACGCTACAACAATGTTGCTCTATTCACAAAAATTGGTTGGGCATACAGAATAAACAACCTAAAAATGGGAGGAAATATCACAACCCCTAGAGTTGCCTTAGATATTTTTTCTAGCACCTATTTTGATATTTCATCACATATTCTTATTCCCGATCGTGAAAACTATAAATTTTCATACACACAATTAAAAGTCAACAACAGATACAAATCTCCTTGGATTATTGATTATGGTTTAAGCTTTCCTATAGCTGATAAAAGTACAGCTTATACAACAATTGCCTATTTTGGAAAAATAGATACCTACAACCTCATCAAAGACCCAGTTCCTTTAACTGAAGAAGAAGAAAATTCAATTCCTGAAAATGAAGACCTCAGCAGGGTAAACGTTGCCAACAAAGCAGTCCTAAATATCGCTTTAGGGTATGAATATCATTTTAGTGACAAACTAACCATGCTCTATGGTTTTAGAACCGATTTTAACAACAACGGATTGGATGAATTAAAAGTTGGGTCTTCTTCTACATTTAGTCGTTTTGATATTTATCACTTTAGCGGAGGTGTAGATTATGATACCGATAAATACAATTTAAACCTAGGTCTTAGCACCTCTTTTGGAGTTAACAACAACTCTAGACAGTTTGTAGACCTTACTTCTCCTGATGAAGACAACCTACTTTACGGAGATATTAGTAATACCGTAGATGCTCGCTTTATAAGAATTGGATTAATTTTTGGTTTCACCTATAAATTTCAAAATAATAAAACCTCCAACTAAGCAACTAAATGGTCAAAAAACAGTTATTTATATTTCTAATTCTTACAACACTATTTAGCTGTAAAAACAATGCTCCCAAAACATTAAACATAGCTGTTGCTGCCAATATGCAATTTGCTATGAAAAAAATCACCCATGATTTTTCTTCAAAAACAGGTATACAATGCAACCTCATTGTAGGGTCGTCAGGGAAATTAACTGCACAAATAAAAGAAGGAGCTCCTTTTGATATTTTTGCTTCCGCAGATATGAAGTATCCTAACAATTTATTTCAAAAAGGCTATTCTTCAGAAAAACCACAACTCTATGCTTTTGGCAAACTTGTATTATGGTCTTTAAAAACAGACTCTTTAAATTTTAATGCTCTAAAAAAAGCAAAACACATAGCTATCTCTAACCCCAAAACAGCACCTTATGGAAATGCTAGTATAGAAGTTTTAAAAAACAAAGAACTCTACAAAAGTGTTCAAAATAAACTTGTTTATGGTGAAAGTATCTCCCAAACCAATCAATTTATTATTTCAAAATCTGTAGATCTTGGTTTCACCTCCAAATCCGTTGTAATGGCCCCAGTACTAAAAGACAAAGGAAAATGGATTGATATTCCTTCCAATTTATACACACCTATTGCACAAGGAATAATTTTATTAAACACCTCTAACCAAAACGCAAAAGAATTTTACGAGTACATGAAATCTAACGCTGCTAAAAAAACACTGCTTGACTTTGGCTATTCACCAACCAAGTAGTAACATTGTACTATAGATTTCAATAAAAACTTTACATGATTGATTGGCAACCTTTATTATTAACTTTTAAACTGGCTACTGTAACCACAGTACTCTTGTTACTAATAACACTCCCTCTATCATACTGGCTTGCCTTTACCAAATCTAAACTAAAACCTATTTTTGAAACCCTAGTAAGTATGCCCTTGGTGTTACCTCCTACTGTTTTAGGCTTTTATTTATTAGTTGCCTTTAGTCCTAGTTCTTCATTCGGATTATGGGTACAAGAAAACTTAGGTTTACAACTTTTGTTTTCTTTTGAAGGTCTTGTTGTTGGTTCTATCATATACAGTTTACCTTTTATGGTACATCCTATACAAGCAGGATTTTCTAGCCTACCTGTTTCTTTAATTGAAGCAGCATCACTTCTAGGAAAATCAAAAACCACAATACTGACAAAAGTACTACTCCCTAATATCAGACCATCATTACTTACTGGAATTGTATTGGCTTTTGCCCATACCATAGGTGAATTTGGAGTTGTATTAATGATTGGTGGTAACATTCCTGGAAAAACAAAAGTTGCTTCTATTGCAATTTATGACGAGGTAGAAACCTTGAACTATGATGCAGCAAACTCCTATTCATTAATTTTATTTGCAATAACATTTAGCATCTTATTGATTGTGTATTTAGTTAATGGAAACTATTTAAAAAGGATTTGGAAATGATACAACTCAAACTAGAAAAAAAACTTTCTGCTGCAAATGGTATCATGAACTTAACCATTGATACTACAATTCAAAAAGGAGAACTCATTGCTATTTACGGAGAATCTGGTGCAGGAAAAACATCTATTTTAAGAATGCTTGCAGGGCTCTTAACTCCTGATAAAGGGACAATTATTGTTAATAACCACACCTGGTTTACTACTAAAAAAACACACCTAAAGCCACAGGACAGAAAAATTGGTTTTGTTTTTCAAGACTTCGCCTTATTTCCTAATATGAGTGTACGTGAAAATTTACTATTTGCACTTGATAAAGGACAAAACACAAATATTGTAGAAGAACTTATCAATGTTATAGAACTTACCGAACTACAACATGCAAAACCTAACCAACTCTCTGGAGGTCAAAAACAAAGAGTTGCCCTTGCAAGAGCCCTGGTACAAAAACCTGAAATTTTATTATTAGATGAACCCCTATCTGGTTTAGACAACACTATGCGTTCTAAACTACAGAGCTACCTCCTTTTAATTCATAAAAAATACAGTTTAACAACAATTATTGTGAGTCATAGTCCCTCTGAAATTGTAAAACTGTGTAATCGTGTTTTAGTTCTCAAAAACGGAAAAATTGCAAATGAAGGAACCCCCTTAGATATTTTTAATAAAAACACCTCTACTTCTAATTTTGAATTTACAAGCGAAGTTTTAAAGATTGAAAAAGAAAGTAACAACCACTTTATTACCATAGCTATAGGAATAAATTTCACTAAAATTCAAATAGACACTGCTATTGCTGAAAAATTACAGGTAGGTGATAAAATTACAATAAACTCAAAGGCATTTGAACCTAGACTACAAAAAAACTGATTCAACAAACCTCTGATTATAAATAACACTATTTATCAAAACTTCTAATTTCTTTTTTGATATTTTTGTGGTCATATATTTCTAGGTTTTAAAACACAGTATATTGATTTTCAAATTTTAAAACCTGAAACATTTAAAAAAATTAAAATGCAGACAATTGCTGAAAAAATAAAAACCACTTCTCCACTTTATATTATTTTAATTCTGTGGTTTACTGCAAATGTTCTCCAAGCTGCATTTACTGAAATTCATTATGACGAAGCTTATTATTGGTTCTACTCAAAAAACTTAAGTTGGGGGTATTTTGACCACCCTCCAATAGTTGCTTTACTTATTAAAATAACTGACTCCATACATCATAGCACACTGAGTACCCGTTTTATTTTTATACTAATGGGTTGTGCAACACTCTATGGAATATTTAAGCTTATAGGAAACGTACAAAACTACTGGAAAACGTTTTTGTTTATACTCACCTTTCCTTTGGTATCCATACACATGGGAGGTTTTTTAGCCTTACCAGACATTCCTTTGGTATTCTTTTTTGTACTCTTTTTATTTGTATACAAAGAGTACTTACTCAAAGACAACCTTAAAAACACACTGTTATTAGCTTTGTTAATGGCTTTAATGATTTACAGTAAATACCATGGGTTTATTGTAATCTTTTTCACCATTCTATCAAACTTAAAACTAATCCTTAAAAAATCATTTTGGATTGCTGGAATCCTCGCATTAGCGTTAACAATTCCTCATTTTTTATGGCAATACAATAATGACTTTCCTAGTTTTTTATATCATTTAACCGACAGGGGTAGCGGATTTCAATTTAAAAACTTCCCTCATTATATTGGTTCAATGTTGGCTGTAACAGGTCCTTTTTCTGGTGCTATCATCATATGGCTAGGAATTAAATTCAAGCCCTCTAATCAATTTGAAAAAACATTAAAATACATTGCTATAGGATTTTTTGTACTGTTCTTATTACTTTGTTTTAAAGGAAGAGTTGAAGCGCATTGGGTGGCTACTTCATTAGTTGCACTCATTGTTATTTCATACAAGGAGTTTCAGAAATACCCGAAACTGCAAAAGGTATTTCCTTATTTAGCTATGCCTGTAGTTATTTTACTTGTACTTGCCAGAATATTTTTAGTAACCAATTATTTTGCTGACAAATTAGGGGTAAAAACAGACTTTCACAACTGGAACAATTGGGCCGCTGAATTAGATTCTATTGACAGTCATACTCCTATATTATTTACACATAAATATCAAAATATATCTCGATACTCTTATCATAAAAACAAAGTATATCCTGTAATACCTCACTATCATGATCGCTTTAGCCAAGTAGATCTTCAGAAAGTTGACAGTATTTATAACGGAAAAAAAGTATTTGCGTTAGGGTATGGAGATGATCTAAAGTGGACTTCTAAAAATAGAAGAAACTACAATGGAGCTTATATAAAAAACTACTATTCTTATACAGGTTTAGAACTTAAAAACACCAAGGTTATAACAAGTAACGACTCTATATTTCTTGTAACTACCTTAATAAATAAAACTTCAAAAAAACGTTCTTACCAAAAAGACCCATTACAGAAATTATTTATACGCACTATAGTAAACCAAAATGAACAACGTATTGCTATAGAAAACTTAACTTCGAAAAACTTTATAGACTCAGAAGAAGAAATAATTCTAAAAACATTTTTAAAACCATTTACGGGTGAAAATGAAATTGCTGTAAATATTGGATTATCTTCTGGAGAGCTTAGAGTATTTAGAACACGTACAAAAACATATCCTATTACAAAAGTAACATCTAATGAAATTAACTAAACACCTCTTGTTCTTTTTGTTGTTTGTACAAGCAACAATTTTTGCTCAAAACGATACAATTGTATTCGATTCAAGCAACAGAATAGTTGGTGAAATAAAATCACTTAGCAAAGGTATTATAACCGTTAAAACAGACTACAGTGATAGTGATTTTCAAATTGAATGGAAAAAAGTAAACAGTATCAATACCAAGAGTCGTTTTTTGGTTACACTATCTTCTTCACCTCAAAAATACCTTGGTAGAATTGTAACACTAAACGACAGTATCACTCATATCTACACAAGAACTTTTAGAATTATTAGTTGCGAATTAAATGATATTGTAGACCTCAGCCCTCAAAAAAGTAAATTGATAGATCGATTTGATGCAAATGTTGATATTGGATTTAACTTAACAAAAGCAAAAAACTTAAAACAGTTAAATATAAGTAGCGGTATTGCCTATCATGCGGATCAATGGAGTGCTGATGCTATATATGATCAACTAAGAACTAGTCAAGATGATGTAGAAGAAATACAACGTATTGAAAGTAAATTAAACTACAGGCTATTACTCCCCAAACGCTATTATGCCTTTGCTACAATAGCAACACTTACCAATACTGAGCAACAATTAGACCTTCGTTTAAATTCACAAATAGGTACAGGTAAATACCTTTTTAGAACCAACTCCAAATACTGGGGAGCCAAAGTGGGAATTAACCGAAATAATGAAACCTACTCTAATGAAATTGAAAATCGTTCTAGTTGGGAGTACTTATTAGGTACCGAATTAAATTTATATGACATTGGTGATTTTAACCTACTAACCGTTGTCACCATATATCCTGCTATCAATGAAGACTCGCGTTTTCGTTCTGATTTCAACATCGACTTAAAATATGATTTACCATTAGATTTTTATATCAAAGGTGGTTTTTCTGTCAATTATGATAACCAACCAGCCGAAGGCTCTCCCCAATTAGACTATGTATTCCAAACAGGTTTTGGTTGGGAGTTATAAACCTACTTTTATATGAAATTTCAAAAACACTTACTTCTTTTTTTTATACTTATCTCTGGAAGTATATTTTCTCAAAAATTCAAAAAAAACAAAGAAAATGACAGTCTTAAAAAAGTAACCTTTGCTGCTGTACCTATCATAAACTACAACAGATCTTTTGGTTTTATTGGAGGTGCTATGACCTCTATGTATTATAAGGTTAATAAAAAAGATACCATTTCCCCCTCATCATCAACTATGTTAATGGGAATTTACTCTACAAGTAACACTTATTTTACAGCAGCAATACAACAGTTTTATTTGGCTGAAAATTCTTGGAGAGTTAAACTAGGAGTAGGTACTGGTCAAGTTTTCTTTCAATATTTTCAAGAATTTGCTTCTTATGGTGGAGGAAATACTTATCAAAATGAAGATGGTGAATGGGTTGACTACACCACAAAAAGAAATATGTTTTTCACCAATATACAACGTAAAATAATACCTAGTTTTTATGTTGGTATTGAAACGAACTTTTCTTTGGCTACAACTGAATTTGACTCGTCAAAACCTAGTAGTAGTTCTAACATAAACAGTTTAGGTTACAATCTTTTACTTGATAGTAGAGACAATGTAAACTACCCTACAAAAGGTTGGTATGTTCAATTTAAAAATAAATTTATTCGTGAAGGTTTAGGATCTACAAGCAATTTTGATTCTTTTGAACTTGCTGCCAATTATTTCTGGGATGTTTACAAAAACAATAAATCTGTACTCGTTTCAAGATTTTACTCCAATATAGCCACAGGAAATGTACCTTTTGAAGGTGAAAATGTTATTGGACAAAACGATTTAAGAGGTTATTCTGAAGGAAAATATCGAGGAAAACAAGTATATGCTGTCCAAACCGAATTACGTCAACACATACATAAGAAATTCGGAATGATTGGATTCCTAGGAGTCGGTTCTGCTGTAGATGCTTTTAATGAAATTTCAGATTCAGAATTACTTCCTAGTGTTGGTATAGGTTTTAGATATTTAATGATTCCTCAGGAAAAAATAAATATCGGAATTGATTTTGGTGTTGGTAAAGATGACTGGAGTCTTGCTTTTAAAATTGGAGAAACTTTTGGTAGATAACTACACCTCCATTTCTTTTAAATAAAAATAAGCTTCTTTTAACGTAGGAAACACCAATTGACTTCCTGCTGCTCTTAGTTCCTTTTCTGTATACTGAGTTAAAATTCCTATAGCAGTCATCCCTGCTTTTACAGCTGCAGAGGTTCCTGTAATACTGTCTTCAAAAACCCACACATCCTTAAAGTCCTTCGTAGTAATCCCTAACTGTGTTGCCAAAGAAATATATGGTTCTGGAGCAGGTTTCGGGTTTGTATAATCTTCAACCCCTAAAAACAAAGGAAACTTTAATTCTAACTGCGCAATACTATTTTTTATAAACTCTCTTGTTGCGTTACTAGCTATTCCATACAACCCTCCTTTTTCAATTAACAATTGTTCCATAGCTACTACCCCTGGTAATAGTTTTGGAGCCTGAATTCCTTCATGTAGATATTTACTCTTTAGTTTGTACAGCTCTTCTGCTCTTTCTTCTGCTTCTACTACAGAACAAAAATATGCTGCTATAAGTATAGGTGCTTTTCCTGCATGAGTTTTATGAGGAAAAGGAACTATCTCTTCCTGAAAAAGCTCTTTAAAAGCTCTTTTCCAAGCGGCATAGTGAGTTTCAAAACTATCTACAACAACTCCATCAAAATCAAATAAAAAGGCTTTTGGAAACATTACTCTTGTTTTTCGTTAAATAATTCAGATAAATATCCGTTTAAAAATTTATTTGTAGGGTCTAACTTTTTACGCAAAACCTTAAAGTCATTCCACTTTGGATATAACTTTTCCAATTCATCATTTTTAGCAGTAAAACGTTTTCCCCAATGAGGTCTTCCTCCATACTTCAAAAAAATAGTTTCAATTGTTTTAAAAGCTTCATAGCTATCTGCTGTAGCTGCATTTCTAGATACACATCCCATTGTTACAGTATCTTGACCATAGGCATAACTTAACCAGCTTTTATCTTGGTACACAAAACGAACATCCATAGGTATATGAATAAATGATTTATTATTCCATTTATTTATTTCTTCCTTTAATTCTTTAAAAACCTGTGGAAACTTATCTAAACCTATTGTCCATTCTGCCAACTCTAAGGTTGCTCCTCGAGATTTTGTTACAGTTGCTTTATACAAAGACCCCTTGTGTTCTTTTTTACTTTTAAAAAATATATTGAATAATATCTTATTCGCTATAGCTGTAAACCAAGGATATCTATGTGTGTTTTTATATAATAATTTAGAAACCGTTCTTCTATGTTTTAAATAGCTAGGTCCGTTCTTTTCTACAATAGTTTTGTCTTTTGGTATCTTTTCTCCTTTAATTACGTAGCCATACCCCGTATGAGGCAACCAAAGGATTCGTAAAAACGAATACTTTTTTAGTTGTCCTCTCAAATCTTCCATCCATACCGCATCTTTTTGGGGAGCCTCTTTTAAATGCAAAACATAATTAGATTCGCATTTAAACGTCACTTCAGATACAACTCCCAAAACTCCTACAGAAACTCTAAAAGCATCCATTAATTCGTCCCCTTCCTCTATTTCTTTTACAGAGCCGTCTGCTAAAACCAAACGTGCTTTTACAACATAAGCTGCTAATAACTTACCACTTGTTCCATGGGTGCCTGTAGCCAATGCGCCTCCAACAGTTACTGTATTTATATCTGGCAAACAAGGAATACACCATCCTTTACTTTCTACAGCTTCTATTAAATCTACCAACTTTACCCCTGCCTGAACCGTAACTTGTTGTTCCCCTTCATCAAAAGATATAATCTTATTATAATTCTTGATATCTATCAGCGAAGTAGTCCCTGCACTGATATCTGCCGAAGATTGTTTGTTTCCAAATACACGTACAGATGTTGAACTCGCTACTACCTCTTGAAGTTCCTCTTCACTAGATACTGTGTATAAACTTTTATAAGGGTGAGTCTTATTTTCATTCCAACTAACCCAAACTCCGTTTTGCTCTTGTTTCATTAACTAAAATTAAGAGGGCAAAGGTAAGTATTAAATGAAGAAACTCCTTTATTAACAATAAACTTGAATCTCTTTATCTGATTTTAAACCTCTTAAATAATTGTTAAAAAAAAGACTCTTAGTATATTTGCTCCAAGTAAAAAAAAATGAAATCATGAAAATTAAATTAACTGGTATTTTTATTCTGTTTTTCTTAATCTCTACAGGACAAGAAACTACCAAAGAACTTTACAAAAGACTAGACAAGAGACTTCAAGGTAAGCTGGGTGACAATACTCATAAAATATATCCTAAATTCTCTATGGGTACTTCTTACGGAAAAAATCTTGTTAGTGGAGATACCAAAGAACTTTTTGAAAAACCCAATTACCTTTCTTTAGATTTTAGGGTAAGTTATCAATCAACAGGTAAAAATATTTACGATGAACTTTGGCGCTATCCTGAATGGGGGATTGCTTACTACGGAACTAAACTTTACAACGATGAGGATTTTGGAGTTCCTAATGCTGTTTTTGCGTATATAGATGTACCTTTTAATAAGTGGAATCCTAAAAGAAAATGGACTTATAGCTACAGTCTTGGTGGAGGTATGAGTTATAACTTTAGACCTAATAACCCACAAAGCAACCCTATAAATGTTCTTATTGGTTCTTATAATAATGTTTATATAGACATTGCCTTTTGGGCCAACAGAAGATTAAACAATAGTTTTGATGCCAAGTTTGGACTTAGTTATGTTCACTTTAGTAACGGAGCTAGTACCTTGCCTAATATGGGAATGAACTTAATTGGACCTAAAGTGATTTTACAGCACAATGTAACTCAAGAACGTCCTAATATTTTTACCAGAGATAGTATTCCTACTTGGAAAGTTAAACATGGAATTTCTATTTACCAAGCAATGGGTTCTAAACAGTTAGAAGAACACGGTAAAAATTACTTTAACAGTACAACTTCTGTTGCCTACAAATATTGGAATAATTACAAAGGTAGATGGATAGGTCAACTAGACTTTTTCTATGACAGCTCTGCCAATTCTGGTGAAAAAGGAAGAGAAGAAGTTCCTCTAGAAGACAGGGATAATGCAATGAATGCTTGGAGTGTGGGTATTTACGCCGGATATGAAGCTGTTTACAATCGTTTTAGTTTTGAATCTGGTTGGGGTGTTTATGCTTGGAGGCGTTATGAATTTACAAGCCCTTTTTACCAACGTGTTGGAGTTCGTTACAGATTGTATGACGGTCTAGCTGCAGGGGTTTGTTTAAAAGCGAGAACTTTTGCCGCCGATTACATTGAATGGTCTCTTACTTATAATATCTTTTAATCTTAATTGCCATGAAAAAATACATACTACCATTATTTATATTTTCTTTTTCACTAACTGCATTTGCTCAAGCATCTGTTGAAGCTTTTGTGATAAATTCATCACCCGTACATAACTGGACCTCTACAGGAACAACCGTTATAGAAATAGAAGATGGGGCTACCTATGAAATTCCAGATGATGAACTATTTAAAACCTTTGCCAAAAATTCTTTTGGAGGTGGTGTAAATTTACGCTACACAAAAAATGATTTGGCTGTAGGTATGGAAATGAGTTATGTTGAATACAACCCAGCTTCAGAACTTGTACGCTTAATCATGCTGCGTGTAACTCCTATTGTTGAATACTATTTTAATACACATACACAATTTCAACCTTATGTTGGTGGTAGTTTTGGACTACAGCAAACACGTGCTTATTTTAATCAAGAATTAACCAACAGCCCTAGAATCTCAAATACTTATGTAGAATTAGGTGCTAGAGCAGGTCTTAAATATGTTATTAATGATAAATGGGCCATCAACACAAGAGCTAAATATGTAATCACCGATTTACTTCCTTACTTTGATTTTTCTGTAGGTGTGGTATTCGATTTTGGTGATTTTTAGTCAAAAACAACTATACCTCCTTTTAACCAAAAAAAATATTTTAGTTATGAAAACAAATAAATTATTATTAGCTCTATCATTATTATTATTACTATCATGTAGTGATAATAATGATGACATAAACTCTAATTCCGAAAACACGGCTACAACAACAAGCTCTGATTCAGAGTGGGAGTGTGGAACTCACAATGGAAAAACATTGTATACTGGACCTAGAGGCGGATGTTATTACTATAACAGTAATAATAATAAAACATATGTAGATAGATCAGAATGTAACTGTTCCAATTAAAAATATTAATTGATAAAAAGACGCCTAACCTCCGTATAGCACTATCCATATTAAAAGTAAAAAAAACAGTCTTTAGGGGCTGTTTTTTTATTAGTCCTATAAATTCACTTCAACTACTTGAAAAGTATCTAAACAAAAAAGCCTTACTAAATAAATAGCAAGGCTTTCTGTGATCGCGAAAGGATTCGAACCTTTGACCGTCTGCTTAGAAGGCAGATGCTCTATCCAGCTGAGCTACGCGACCTTAAAACAATTTTCATTGCTTTTATGTGTACAAAAAACATCTTCGATTTTGTCGGGGTGGCAGGATTCGAACCTGCGACCTCCTCGTCCCAAACGAGGCGCGATGACCGGGCTACGCTACACCCCGAAGATGTGAAAAAATGCGGAGAGGAAGGGATTCGAACCCCCGGTACCCGTAAAGGTACAACTCCTTAGCAGGGAGCCCCGTTCGGCCACTCCGGCACCTCTCCTAGATTTACAATCTATATTTTAATTTTGTATAAAGAACTTGTTTTTTGCGTGTGCAAATGTAAGACTACATTTGATATTTCACAACCTTTTTTAAACTTTTTTTCATTTTTTTAAATCTCACTAAAAATTCTAAAAACTGTAAAAGCTATATTTAAAAATTTACTACTCTGGATACTCAATTCTTAAATGATAAATATTTTTTAGTTTCTTTTTCAATACCTTCTTAATTGTCTCGATCTCTTTAAAAGTAATAGACGCATTTCTAAACTGTCCCTCAGCCATTTGCTTCGCTGTAATTTTTATCTATCAAATCATCTATCGACTGCGCTGTAGGCATTTTTAAACTCTTAGATGCAGCTTCAGCAGCATCACACAACATTAAAATAGCTGTTTCTTTAGAAAAAGGAATAGGCCCTGGATATTGAAAGTCTTCTTTTTTAACATCTCCTATAGCTCCATCCTCTTCTTTCTTGTAAAAATAATATACCGTACTTGTTCCATGGTGTGTTCTTATAAAATCTATAATTCTATCTGGCAAACCATTTTTCTTCGCTATTTCTATACCATTAAGCACATGCCCAATAATAATTCTAGCACTGTCTTTTGGAGGCAATTCATCATGAGGATTCATTGCTGTAGATTGATTTTCTGTAAAATACATTGGGTTTGATATTTTTCCTATATCATGATACAGCGCTCCTGTTCTAACAAGCATGGAATTGGCTCCTATTTCATTTGCTGCAGCTTCAGCCAAATTAGCTACCTGCATAGAATGCTGAAAAGTTCCTGGAGCTTTCTCATTCAACTCCCTAAGCAACTTAGAATTGGTATTAGACAACTCTAATAATGTAACGTCAGAAACCAAACCAAACATTTTTTCATAAATCCATATTAAAAATAATGCTAAAAATGACAATACTCCATTTAAGGCAAACAACACAAAATATCCCCAATTTATATTATAAATACTTCCTTCATGTATTACTGAAAAAGCAAAATACGTCAACATATAAATCAACGTTATTTGTCCTACAGAAATAAACAAGTTTGCTCGTTTATACAATTCTGAAACAGTCAATATAGTCACAATTCCAGCTATAATTTGTAAGTAAATAAATTCAAAACTATTAGGTACAATAAACCCTAATAACAACACTGTCAACACATGGGTAAACATTCCCAAACGTGCATCAAAAAATGCTTTTAATACAATTGGCAAAACACTTAAAGGCACCACGTACAAATAACTTTCTTGATACTTAATAGTAAAGGTTACCAAAAAGATCATTAATAAAACGTTGAAAAATATAAACGTTACTTTCGTGTTATTATCAAAAATTTCAACTCTATTTTTCCTTAAAAACAATAGTAACATTAACAATGCTAAAGCCACTAATACTGTATACCCAAAAACAATCCAATAATAGTTTGTCTTGTTCCAAACTTGAGACTTATACTCTTCTTTTAAAGATTTTAAAATCTCTAAATTTTCTCCTTCAACAATGTCACCTTTTACGATAATTAATTGATTGGTAGCCACCAAACCTGTTGTGTATGAAATAGAATTTAATGCCTCTTTTATAGATTTATCTGTAAAGTTAGCGTCATAAGATACATTGGGTCTTAAAACCTCTGTTAACGCATTTATAATTAAATCTCTATATGGAAGTGTGTCTTCATTCAACTCGCTTTGAATTATTTCAAATAAATCTTTAGAAAAAACAAAATCATTGAATTCCAACTCATGAATTTCATTGGACCTTCTTAAGACAACTTGAGAAGAATGCTTTTCAATTCTAAACTCACTTCCTGTTTCTACAAAACCATTTTTGTAAATCAGATCTATTATTGAATATGCCTTATTTAGGGCTGTATTTAAACTCAAAGAATCTATAATTTCTTTAGATAACTTAACCTCCAAGTCTTTTTTAACAGCTTCTACAACCTCAAAATCATATGCAAAATAAACCTTTATGTTTTTTAATGACTCCGTTTCTTCTTCTGCTATAGTTTCTGAGCTTTTCTGAATAGCAAAATCAAATGGAGCATATAAATTCTCGTATTGCCAAGGTTTCCCCTTTTGAAATTCATATTTAAACTTCCCTCCTTTAGGAAAAAAGTAAACCACTAAAACTGTAGTGATTATAAATAAAAAAATCTTATATATTAGTGATTGGTTTTGGTAAATTTTATTGATAAAACTATTCATCTACAACATCTTAATTGATTTCCAAAAATAAACATTTTAATAGGTAGATTTCTAAATTTCCCTATTAATATCTTCCTTCTAAACTCAAAAAACACTTATAAGTTCTTTTTTGCATCTTTTTTGAGCTAAAATCGAACTCCTAATTTTAAAAAAAAATGAAATTATTTAAGTATTTTCGCATATACCTAATTTTTTCAAATTATTCTGTTCATGATAAAGGAAGTAGCTATTGTTTCTGCTGTAAGAACTCCCATTGGAAGTTTCTTAGGAAGCCTTTCTACAATTCCTGCAACAGAATTAGGAGCTATAGCCATCAAAGGTGCTCTAGATAAAATAAAACTACCTCCATCAAAAGTTGATGAGGTTTTTATGGGGAACGTACTACAAGCCAATCTTGGACAAGCACCAAGTAAACAAGCTGCTATTAAGGCAGGCATACCTTCTACCACTCCTTGTACTACTATAAACAAAGTCTGTTCTTCTGGAATGAAGTCAATTATTCTAGGAGCTCAAGCAATCCAATGTGACGATGCTGAAATTGTTATTGCTGGAGGGATGGAAAATATGTCATTAGCACCACATTTATACACTCCTAGAAAAACAATTAAGTTTGGAAACCAAACATTGATTGATAGCATTCTTAAAGATGGACTCACAAATGTTTATGATCAAAAACATATGGGTACTTGTGCAGATATGTGTGCTAATGAATATGGCTTTAGTAGAGAAACACAGGATGCATATGCTATACAATCTTACAAAAGAGCAGAAAAGGCTTGGAAAGAAAATAAATTTGAAAATGAAATAGTTCCTGTACCAATAACTTTAAAAGACAAAACGGTTAAAACTATTTCAAAAGACGAAGAATTTTCAAAAGTAAATTTTAATAAAATCTCAAAACTAAGGCCCGCTTTTTCTTCTGAAGGATCTGTGACAGCTGCCAATGCCTCTACATTAAACGATGGTGCTGCTGCTGTAATATTAATGTCGCCTCAAAAAGCAAAAGAGCTTAATTTAAAACCTTTAGCTTTTATAAAAAGTTACGCTGATGCTTCTAACGAACCTGAATGGTTTACAACGGCACCAGCAAAAGCAATTCCTAAAGCCTTGCAAAAAGCTAATATCAAAATTGAAAATCTTGATTATTTTGAGTTAAACGAAGCTTTTTCTGTTGTTGGTTTAGCCAATTGTAAACTATTAAATATCTCTCAAGAGAAGACCAACGTCAATGGAGGTGCTGTTTCTTTAGGACATCCTTTAGGCTGCTCAGGAGCCAGAATCTTGGTTACTTTGATACATATTTTACAAGAAAAAAATGCTAAAATAGGTGCTGCCGGAATTTGTAATGGAGGAGGCGGTGCCAGTGCTATAATTATAGAAAAAAACAACGAATATTAATGGATTACGGAATCTGTAATTTAAGTATTGTTCCGCTACGGGATGAACCTTCTAACAAACTAGAACTCGTTTCTCAAGTTCTTTTTGGAGAGCACTTTAAAGTTTTAGAAATAAGAAAAGAATGGAGTAAAATTCGTCTTTCATTTGACAAATACGAAGGTTGGATAGATAATAAACAGTATGAATTAATTAACAAAGAAACCTACAACTTATTAGATGCTAGCCCTCTAAACCTTGTAGGAAATATTGTTGATTTTATTTCCGATCAAAACCAAATGCTTTCAACTGTTACTATTGGAGCTTCTTTGCCTTTTATTAGTAACAACCAATTTTCTATTGGTACAAATAAATACTCCTATGAAGGTGCTGTTATCAATAGCTCTAAACAAAAGACAAACCTAATTAACACTGCTTTTCTATTTTTAAATACTCCATATCTATGGGGAGGAAAAACACCTTTTGGAATTGATTGTTCTGGTTTTTCTCAAATGGTGTATAAATTAAACGGATACAAACTTTTAAGAGATGCTTCTCAACAAGCTACACAAGGAGAAGTTCTTAGCTTTATTGAAGAAAGTGAGCCTGGAGATTTAGCCTTTTTTGACAATGAGGAAGGTCACATCACCCATGTTGGAATTATCATGAAAGATAATTACATTATTCACGCTCATGGTAAAGTACGCATAGATCGTTTAGATCATTCTGGTATTTACAATGTAGATACTCGAAGACACACACATAAGCTTAGAGTCATCAAAAAAATTATTTAATACTATATAATTAATAAAAAAGGCGATTAGAAAATACATCTAATCGCCTTTTATATATCGTAAATACTTGCTTACATCTTTGCTCGTATTGCTTTTTGTTCTGCATACATTCCTAAAACTTCGTACAAACTAGCCAAAGTTTTCATTGTATCCATACTTGTAGGTACTAACTCATGTGCTTTTTCATAATAAGGCAAAGCTTCTTTATAAACTGCTTTTTGTTTTACTTGTAAAGCATCATATTTATCAAAGTTTGATAAATTTTTATTCATTTCCTCTACAATCGGTTTTGTTTTTTCTAAGACAGCCACTCCAATATTTGTATAAGCATCTGCATAGTCAGGCTTTAAACGAATTGCTTCTTTGAAATGCACAATCGCTTCTTCAAAAAATCCTTGATCCATTGTTAACACACCTACATTATAGTGCAATATCGGATCTCCTGGTTTCACTTCAATAGCCTTTTTTAAACCTGATAAAAACTTCTCATTGTCTCCTAATTGAAAATATATATTAGCTTCACTAATTAGTAAAGTATAATCATTTGGATAAATTTTCTGAGCATCATCTATTGCCTTTAAAGCTTTCTCTTGATCTCCTTTAGCTATATAAATTCCTGCTATATTTTTTGCTATAGCACCTACTTTAGATTCAGTTAAAGATTCTTCTGGATCTTTAACAAGCTTTAACTTCACCTGTTTGTTCATATCAGCCTTAGATCTAAAATATTGCACTTCTCCTGTTTCAATACTTACCGCTTTAAACTGTTCTTGAATTCCTGTATACCCCAATGCTAATAACTTTTCATACAATTCAATCGCTTTATCATAATCCTTAGCTGAGTAAGAAGATGTTGCTGCATTGTCTAAATTAATAGTGTCTTTTTCATTGATAGCATATGCCATTAAAAACTTATTTGAAGCTTCTTTATATTTTGTTTCTCCATACAACTCTACAGCCGAATTCACTGTTCTAGTTATAATTTTATTCAAAATAATAGTTGCTTCTCTAGAGTATTTTCGCTTTCCTATTTTTTCTTCAAAAGCTATCAATTCATTCGCAGTAGCTACTGTTTCAGTATCATTAACGTCAGATGTACCATCGCCGTAATAAGATCTGGTTTTCACATATAAATACTTAACTTTTTCGTCATCATCTGCTTTCTCTAATAAAGGCTCAACACTTTTTAACAGCAACAGTGTATTTTCATAGTCCTTTTTCTTATAAGACTTTTCTGCTGCTTTTAATTCTTTTTTTTGAGCAAACATTGAAACACTAATCATTAGTGTTAACAACATCAATAACTTTTTATTCATCACTTTTAGTTTAGGTTTATTCTTGATTAGTTTCTGTAGTTTCTTCTCCATCCAACAAAGCAGTATCTTCTTCTACTTCTTCTTCATGCATTACCTTTGCTACAGCTGCAATTGAATCGTTCCCCTTAATATTAATCAGCTTAACACCTTGTGTTGCACGTCCCATTACACGTAAATCTGCAACAGCTAAACGAATGGTAATTCCTGATTTATTAATAATCATTAAATCATCTTCATCCGTAACATTTTTAATTGCTACAACATCTCCCGTTTTCTCTGAAATATTTAAAGTTTTAACTCCTTTACCTCCTCTATTTGTTATTCTATAGTCTTCGAGATTAGAACGTTTTCCGTATCCTTTTTCTGAAACTACTAGTATATTACTATCCATTTCATTTACAGCAACCATTCCTACAACTTCATCATTTTCACTTCCTAAAGTAATACCTCTAACTCCAGAAGCTCCCCTACCCATTGGTCTTGTTTTTTCTTCTTCAAAACGAATAGATTTACCTGACTTCAAAGCTAACATTACTTGGCTATCTCCAGTAGTTAATTTCGCTTCTAAAAGCTCATCTCCTTCCTTAATTGTAATTGCCGCAATACCGTTTGCTCTTGGTCTAGAGTATTGTTCTAATAAAGTTTTCTTTACTTGTCCTTTCTTTGTTGCCATAATTACATAATGGCTATTGATATACTCTTGATCTTTTAGATCTTGAGTTACCAAAAAGGCTTTTACCTTATCATCTGGCTCTATATTTATTAAGTTCTGTAAAGCACGCCCTTTTGCTACTTTTCCTCCTTCTGGAATTTCATAAACACGCATCCAATACACCTTTCCTTTTTGTGTAAAGAACATCATATATTGGTGATTTGTTCCTACAAACAAATGCTCTAAGAAATCTTCATTTCGTGTAGAAACTCCTTTTTGTCCTCTACCTCCTCTATTTTGAGTTTTGTATTCCGACAGTAACGTCCTTTTTACATAACCTGCATGTGAAATTGTAACAACTACTTTAGAATCTGGAATCATGTCTTCTATTTTCATATCAGCACCTCCATACTCTATTTCAGATCTACGCTCATCACCATATTTATCACGAATAACAATCAATTCATCTTTGATAATATTCATTCGTCTTTCTTCACTCGCTAAAATATCTTTTAAGTCAGTAATCAACAACATGATTTCTTCGTACTCTGATCTTAACTTATCTTGCTCTAGTCCTGTTAACTGACGCAAACGCATCTCTACAATAGCTTTTGCTTGAATTTCAGTTAAATTGAAACGTTCTATCAAACGTTCTCTTGCTTGATCTGCATTTGAAGACCCTTTGATTATTTCAATTACTTCATCAATATTATCTGAAGCAATAATCAATCCTTCTAAAATATGAGCTCTTGCTTCTGCTTTCTTCAACTCAAATTGTGTTCTACGCACAACAACTTCATGTCTGTGCTCCACAAAATGATGAATCAATTGCTTTAAGTTTAGCAACTCTGGACGTCCATTAACCAATGCTATATTATTAACACTAAAAGACGTTTGTAATGAAGTGTATTTAAATAACTTGTTCAATACAATATTTGGAATCGCGTCTTTCTTTAAAACATAAACAATACGCATCCCATTTCTATCAGATTCATCACGAATATTCGCAATTCCCTCTAACTTCTTTTCGTTTACCAACTCAGCAGTTTTTTTAATCATTTCTGCCTTGTTAATTTGGTACGGTATTTCTGTAACAATAATACAATCGCGCCCTTTAACTTCTTCAAAGTTAGCTTTTGCTCTCATTACAATTCTACCTCTACCTGTATGAAAAGCTTCTTTAACACCTTCATACCCATATAAAACACCTCCAGTAGGAAAATCTGGAGCTTTTACATGCTGCATCAATTCATCTATTTCAATGTCTTTATTTTCAATATATGCAACTGTTCCATTAATAACCTCTGTTAAGTTATGAGGAGCCATATTTGTTGCCATACCTACTGCAATACCTGATGCTCCGTTTACCAATAAGTTTGGAATACGTGTTGGTAAAACTGTTGGTTCTTGTAAAGTATCGTCAAAGTTTAATTTATGATCTACAGTGTCTTTCTCTATATCAGATAACATATCTTCTGATATTTTCTGCATTCTAACCTCTGTATAACGCATTGCTGCAGGGCTATCACCATCAACAGAACCAAAATTTCCCTGTCCGTCAACCATCATATATCGTACACTCCAATCTTGTGCCATACGCACCATAGAATCGTATACAGAAGTATCTCCATGTGGATGGTACTTTCCTAATACCTCTCCTACAATTCTAGCTGACTTTTTGTACGCGCCAGTAGCTTTGATACCTAATTCGTGCATCCCATACAATACTCTACGATGTACTGGTTTTAAACCATCTCTTACATCTGGTAATGCTCTCGAAACAATCACCGACATTGAATAATCAATATATGCCGATTTCATCTGTTCTTCAATATTGATAGGTATCAACTTTTCCCCGTCTGCCATATAAATATCTTTTGTTTTATCTTATAATTTTTCTACAGAGCAAGATACAATTTTTCAGCTTTTCGGCAAGTAAAATCAAGCTTTCATTTAATTCTAGTTATTAACATTTACCCCTTGTATTATCTTACTGAATTCCAACACTATTCTACCTTAAAAAGGTCTTTTTAACACTTTATTTTTTTAACTAAAAAGAATTTGTAATTATTTATAAAAAAATTCTACTAAATTTACCTAGAACCAAAACAAATAACATATGGACGATAATTTTTCACAAAAAGTAAAAGACGTTATAGGTTATAGTAAAGAAGAAGCTTTAAGGCTGGGACATGACTTTATTGGAACGGAGCATTTGGTCTTAGGAATATTGAGAAAAGCCGAAGGAAAAGCTATTGACATATTAACTTCCTTAGATATTAATTTAGAATATCTAAAAAAGAAAATTGAAGACTTAAATCCTTCAACCCCTTCACAGGATAGTGATGAGAAAAGGAAATTACACTTGACACGTCAAGCGGAAAAAGCTTTAAAAACTACTTTTTTAGAAGCCAAGCTATATCAAGATAATTCCGTAAACACAGCACACTTATTACTTTGTGTTTTAAGGAATGAAAACGACCCTACCACAAAACTTTTAAACAACTTTGACATCAATTACGAAGACGTAAAAACAGTATTTAAAAAATTAGGTCCTGAAATTGATGATTTCACTGATGAACCTATGGCTGAAAACAGCAATGATAATGAATTTGAAGGAGAGGAGAAACCAACCCCTTTTGGACCTCAATCTTCTAAATCAAAGGCAAATTTAAAATCTAAAACACCTGTATTAGATAATTTCGGTAGAGATCTTACATTTTTAGCCGAAAACAACAAGTTAGATCCTGTTGTTGGAAGAAATTATGAAATTGAACGAGTTTCTCAAATACTTAGTAGAAGAAAGAAAAACAACCCAATGTTAATTGGAGAACCTGGTGTTGGTAAATCTGCTATTGCTGAAGGTTTAGCTTTAAGAATTATACAACGAAAAGTATCTCGTATACTCTTTAACAAACGTATTATTTCTCTCGACTTAGCTAGCCTTGTAGCTGGAACCAAATACAGAGGGCAATTTGAAGAAAGAATGAAAGCTCTAATGAATGAATTAGAGAAAAATGATGATATCATTCTATTTATTGATGAAATCCATACCATTGTTGGAGCTGGGGGAGCCACAGGTTCTTTAGATGCTTCTAATATGTTAAAACCTGCATTGGCAAGAGGTGAAATTCAATGTATTGGAGCTACAACTTTAAATGAATATCGTCAAAATATAGAAAAAGATGGTGCTTTAGAAAGACGTTTCCAAAAAATAATTGTAGAGCCTACATCTATTGATGAAACTATTCAAATTCTCCACAATATTAAAGGAAAATACGAAGATCATCACAACGTTACTTATACAGATGAAGCAATTGAGTCATGCGTTAAATTAACGAATAGATACATGACGGATCGATTTTTACCAGACAAAGCTATTGACGCTTTGGATGAAGCTGGCTCTAGAATTCATATCACTAATATTGTTGTTCCTAAACAAATTATAGAACTAGAAGCCAAACTAGAAACGATCAAAGAAAGCAAAACAAATGCTGTAAACAGACAAAAATATGAAGAGGCAGCTAAGCTTAGAGATGACGAGAAAAACATTGAGGCAGCCTTAAAATCGGCTCAAAATCAATGGGAAGAAGCCGCTAAAGAAAATAGAGAAACGGTTACCGAAGAAAATGTTGCTGAAGTTGTTTCTATGATGACAGGAATTCCTGTAAACAGAGTTGCTGAGGCCGAAAGTAATAGACTTGGAGAATTGCCTAATAAAATTAAAGGTAAAGTAATTGGGCAAGACGAAGCTGTAGCCAAAGTTGTAAAAGCCATTCAAAGAAATAGAATTGGGCTAAAAGACCCTAACAAACCTATTGGTTCATTCATTTTCTTAGGATCAACAGGTGTTGGGAAAACACAATTGGCTAAAATATTAGCTAGCGAATTATTCGACAGTAGTGATTCTTTAATTAGAATTGATATGAGTGAATACATGGAAAAATTCTCTATCTCAAGATTAATTGGAGCTCCTCCTGGTTACGTAGGTTACGAAGAGGGTGGTCAGTTAACCGAAAAAGTTAGACGCAAACCGTATGCTGTTGTTTTACTAGATGAAATAGAAAAAGCACATCCTGAAGTTTTTAACATGTTACTTCAAATTTTAGATGAAGGTTTTGTTACGGATAGTTTAGGTAGAAAAATTGATTTTAGAAATACGATTATTATCATGACTTCTAATATTGGTGCACGTCAATTAAAAGACTTTGGTGGCGGCGTAGGTTTTGGAACATCTGCAAAAGCAGCACAAGCTGATAGCAATGCAAAGAGTATTATTGAAAATGCTCTTAAAAAATCTTTTGCTCCCGAGTTCATCAATAGAATTGATGATGTAATTATCTTTAACTCACTAGAAAGAAAAGATATTCATGAAATTATCAATATTGAATTAAAGAAATTACTTTCTAGAATTTCAGTTTTAGGATATACACTTAACTTAACTGATACTGCTAAAGATTATATTGCTGATAAAGGTTTTGATAAAAGCTATGGAGCAAGACCTCTTAAAAGAGCTATTCAAAAATATATAGAAGATGCCTTGGCTGAAGAAATTGTAAACTCAAACTTATCTGAAGGAGACATTATTCATATGGATCTTGATAAAAAGAAAAATGAGCTTACAATCAAAATAGAAAAAGGAAAAGAGAAAATTGAATAATTTTCAACAACTAAAAAAGGCTTAGATTTCTCTAAGCCTTTTTTAGTTTATTTTTATTCAGGTAGCAACACTTGCCCTAATAAAGAATTTAAACTCTTTGAACCATACTTTTCAATTGTATCAATAGATACAACTACAATTTCCACATACTTTTTCAAAGTCAATAATTGATTTTCTGTAAGCACATCGTATCCTTTTTTAGAAATCAATAAAACTGACTTTTCTTTTCCCTCTAAAACAATTGACGCTCCTGAAAACTCCTGAAACTGTTGCTCTGTTAAAAACACCAATTCTTTCCCAGCCTCTTTCAACTGTTTTAACACTAGTTTTCTTTCTTTTTTATCTTTTATACATGAAGATGCTATAATTGCAAATTCTTCTCCTAATAATAAAATTTCATTCGTATGTTGTATCTCTTTACCCTCATTATCACAAGCAAAAAACACAATAGGGGTATACTCCACATCTTCACAAAATTCAATAAATAGAGATTCATCTGTATATTCTGAAACAGAAACATAGGCCACTTCATTACTTCTATCTAAAACAACACTAGACATTCCTTCTAAATAAACTTCCTCCTCTTCTGCTTCTGTATAATCAATTACATTTTCTATAACAAATCCATGTGTTTCAACTAAATCTAAAACTGATTCTGATCGTTCTCCTCTTCTACCTTGCTCATTTAAAGGATAAATTACAACTGTCCCGTTTTCATGAAAAGAAATCCAATCATTTATATACAAGCTATCTACTCTCAAATTTCCTTTCGAAAATTCAAGTACCTTAACTCCCAACCTCTTTAAAACCTCCGTTAATTCGATAAGCTCTTGAGAAATTTTTTCAAATACTACACTCAATGAAAACACATTAGCAACCTCTTTATTCAAACTAGAAGGTTTTACCAATACTACTGTAGATACCTGTTTTTTATGTATACGCATATTATAAAATTAAAAAAGCCTCATAAATCTATGAGGCTTTTATATATGGATATGTATTATTATCTCTTTTCAAGATCTACAAATTCTCTTTTTGGTTCTCCAACATACAGTTGACGTGGTCTACCAATAGGCTCTCCGTTCTCTCTCATTTCTTTCCACTGAGCAATCCAACCTGGTAAACGTCCCATAGCAAACATTACTGTAAACATTTCTACTGGAATACCAATAGCTCTATAGATAATACCTGAATAAAAATCTACATTTGGATATAAGTTACGAGATTTGAAGTACTCATCGTTCAATGCTACATCTGCTAAACCTCTAGCAATGTCTAATACTGGATCTTTAATACCTAAATCTGCTAATACTTCCTCTGCTGCTACTTGAATAATTTTTGCTCTAGGATCAAAGTTTTTATATACTCTGTGTCCGAATCCCATTAAACGGAATGGATCACTTTTATCTTTCGCTTTTGCTATGTATTTATTGTAATCTCCTCCATCTTTCTTAATCTCTTCCAACATTTCAATTACTGCTTGGTTAGCACCTCCATGAAGTGGTCCCCATAATGCAGATACACCTGCAGAAATAGATGCAAATAAACCAGCATGAGATGAACCCACAATTCTAACCGTAGATGTAGAACAATTTTGCTCATGATCTGCATGTAAAATTAACAATTTATCCAACGCGTTTAAAACAATTGGGTTTATTGTAAAATCATCATTTGGTCTATTAAACATCATTTTATACATGTTCTCAACATATCCTAAATGCACATCTCCGTAATCTAAAGGCAATCCTTTTTTCTTACGTAAAGTCCAAGCTGCTAAAACCGGGAATTTCGCCATTAATTTAACAATAGCACTGTACATATCTTCTTCTGAATCTACATTTACTGATTCTGGATTAAAAGCAATCAAAGAACTTGTCAAAGCAGATACAACTCCCATTGGGTGAGCTGTCTTAGGAAAACCATCTAAAATTTTCTTTAAATCTTCATCTACTAATGATTCTTCAAGAATATCATCATGAAATTTTTGAAGTTGCTCTTTTGTTGGTAACTCTCCAAAAATTAATAAATATGATGTTTCTAAAAAGTTTCCTTTTTCTGCCAAATCTTCAATAGAATATCCTCTATAGCGAAGAATTCCTTTTTCTCCATCTAAAAAGGTAATTGCACTTTGGCATGAACCTGTATTTTTAAAACCTGAGTCTAGAGTTATTACACCTTCAGTTACGGCTCTCAATGATTTTACATCTATTGCTAATTCCTTTTCAGATCCTTTTATCAAAGGAAATTCGTATTCTTTACCGTTAACTTTTAAAGTTGCTTTTTCTGACATATATATAAGTTTTACTGTTTTATTTAAGGATCTTCTCCAAAAAGTGAAACAAATTTACATAAAAACAATGTTTTCAATCGTTTTTTCAGACAAAAAAAATCGAAATAAAACAAGCTATTTTTTACGAAAAATTTAATTTTCAATACCCTTATCACTAATCCGTTACATTAAACCAAGAAAATAATAAGATATACCTAGAAAAAAGAAATATCAAAACAATAAACATAAAGCACAAAAAAACCGGAAAAATTAATTTCCGGTTTTTGATATTGAATAAACTTTTTTAAATCTTATTTCAATTTAAAAGCTTTATCCTGTGGATAGTAAGCAGTTTCTTCTAACTCTTCTTCAATTCTAATCAACTGGTTGTATTTAGCCATACGATCAGATCTTGAAGCAGATCCTGTTTTGATTTGTCCTGTATTTAATGCAACTGCTAAATCTGCAATTGTATTATCTTCAGTTTCACCTGATCTATGAGACATTACAGATGTAAACCCAGCGTTTTTAGCCATATTTACTGCTGCAATAGTTTCAGTTAAAGTACCAATTTGGTTTACTTTAATTAAAATTGAATTGGCAATACCTTCTTCAACTCCTCTTGATAAACGCTCTACGTTAGTTACGAATAAATCGTCTCCTACTAATTGAACTCTATCACCAATTTTCTCTGTTAAGTATTTCCATCCTTCCCAGTCGTTTTCATCCATACCATCTTCAATAGAGATAATTGGATATTTAGCAGATAACTCAGCTAAATAATCAGCTTGCTCTTCAGATGTTCTTACAGCTCCATTCTCTCCTTCGAATTTAGCATAGTTGTATTTTCCATCTTCATAGAATTCAGCAGCAGCACAATCTAAAGCTAATTTAACTTCTTCTCCTGGCTTGTATCCTGCTTTTTCAATTGCAGCTAATACTGTTTCAATAGCATCTTCAGTTCCATCAAATGTTGGTGCAAAACCACCTTCATCTCCTACAGCTGTACTCAATCCTCTATCGTGAAGAATTTTAGCTAGGTTATGGAATACTTCTGATCCAATTTGCAAAGCATGAGAAAAAGACTTTGCCATAACTGGCATAATCATAAACTCTTGGAAAGCAATAGGTGCATCAGAGTGAGACCCTCCATTAACAATGTTCATCATTGGTACAGGAAGTGTATTAGCACTTACTCCTCCAACGTAACGGTATAATGGTAAATTTAATTCATTAGCAGCTGCTTTAGCTACAGCTAATGAAACTCCTAAAATTGCGTTAGCTCCTAATTTAGACTTATTTGGTGTTCCATCTAAATCAATCATTGCTTGATCAATAGCATTTTGCTCAAAAATAGAGAATCCTAACAATTCTTCTGCGATAGCAGTGTTTACGTTATTAACGGCTGTTAAAACACCTTTACCCATATAGTCGCTTCCTCCATCTCTTAACTCAACAGCTTCATGTTCACCTGTTGAAGCTCCAGAAGGAACAGCAGCTCTTCCTAATACTCCGTTTTCTGTAATAACATCAACTTCTACTGTTGGGTTACCTCTTGAGTCAAAAATTTGACGTGCATGAATGCTAATAATTACGCTCATTTTCTTATTTTTTAGTGTTATTCTTTTATTTACGGCAAGTTACAAAACAGCATTAATTTGACATAATTTAATGCGGTTTTCTTCTACATCGTATTCGTTAAACTTACGTTAATGAAAAACAAAACGCTTTAACCTAAAGTTAAAACGTTTTACATTCTTTTATTTTTTTAAATTCTCTATAAATTGATCAAACAAGTATGAAGAATCGTGTGGTCCAGGGTTTGCTTCTGGATGGTATTGTACTGAAAAACAGTTTTTATCTTTGATTCTAATTCCTGCTACAGTATTATCATTCAAATGAATATGAGTAACTTCTACTTTATCATTTTTTTCTACTGATTCTCTGTCAATAACAAATCCATGATTTTGAGATGTTATTTCTCCTTTTCCTGTAATTAGATTCTTTACTGGATGGTTAATTCCTCTATGCCCATTATGCATTTTCTTAGTTGAAACTCCTTGAGATAATGCAATTGTTTGGTGTCCTAAACAAATACCAAACAAAGGTAAGTTTTTGTCTATAATCTCCTTTGCAACCTCTTGTGCATTTGTTAATGGTTCTGGATCTCCAGGTCCGTTAGATAAAAAGTATCCATCAGGATTAAAAGCTTCTAATTCTGAAAAAGTGGCTGTATTAGGGAATACTTTAATATAACAATCTCTATTTGCTAAATTTCTTAAAATATTCGTTTTAATTCCTAAGTCTAATGCTGAAATTTTATACTTAGCATTTTCATCTCCATAGAAATAAGGTTCTTTCGTTGAAACAGTAGATGCTAAATCTAATCCTACCATATTAGGTACATTTTTCAACTTTTCTTTTAATGCATCAATATCTGTTTCTGTAGAAATTGCAGCATTCATAGCTCCTTTATCTCTAATATAACTAACTACAGCTCTTGTATCAACATCTGTAATTGCTAAAAGATTGTGTTTTATAAAGTAATCTTCTAACGACCCTGCTGATCTTTCTCTTGAGTGTACATAACTAAAATTACGACAAATTAATCCTGAAATTTTAATCCCATTTGATTCTACTTCATCATCGTTTACTCCATAGTTTCCAATATGTGCATTGGTTGTAAGCATAAGCTGTCCAGAGTAAGACGGATCTGTAAAAATCTCTTGATAACCTGTCATACCTGTATTGTAACAAACCTCTCCAAAAGAAGTTCCTTCAATACCTACAGATTTACCTTCAAAAATAGTTCCATCTTCTAAAAGTAAAATCGCTTTCTTTAATCCTTTATATTTCATATTTCTCAGATGTCTAATTGCTTAAGTTTATAGCAATTCGAAATTATAATATTGTAATTTTTTACAGTGCAAATATAAAAAAAGGATAAACTAAAAAATAGTTTATCCTTTTAAAAATTATAAATGATAATGTATCATCATTATTCTTCAGAAGTTGTAGATTCTGCAGCAGGAGCAGCATCAGCTTTTTTCTTCCCTCTACGAGTAGATTTTTTCTTCTTAGCTCCGTTAGGGTTGTATATTTCGTTATAATCAACTAACTCTACCATTGCCATAGGAGCATTATCTCCTTGACGGTTTCCTAATTTGATGATACGAACATATCCTCCTGGACGGTCTGCAACTTTTACAGAAATTTCTTTGAATAATTCTGTTACAGCATATTTGTTTTTAAGAACACTAAAAACATTTCTACGGTTGTGCGTAGTATCGTTTTTAGATTTAGTAATCAATGGCTCTACATACTGGCGCAAAGCTTTTGCTTTTGCCTCTGTAGTGTTAATACGTTTATGTTCAATTAATGAACATGCCATATTAGCTAACATTGACTTTCTGTGTGCTGTTTTTCTACCTAAATGGTTGAATTTTTTTCCGTGTCTCATGACTTTTGTTTTTTAATTTCATCTTGCTCAACCCACTCTAGGGAGCAAAATATGAAAATTAATCTTTATCTAATTTGTATTTACTTAAGTCCATTCCAAATTGTAAACCTTTTACATGAACTAATTCATCTAATTCAGTCAACGATTTTTTACCGAAGTTACGGAACTTCATTAAGTCATTTTTATTGAAAGATACTAAGTCTCCCAATGTTTCAACTTCTGCTGCTTTTAAACAATTCAATGCTCTAACTGATAAATCCATATCAATTAGTTTTGTTTTCAACAACTGACGCATATGTAATGATTCTTCATCATATGATTCAGTTTGAGCAATTTCATCAGCCTCTAAAGTTATTCTCTCATCAGAGAACAACATGAAGTGGTGAATTAAAATTTTAGCAGCTTCAGTTAATGCATCCTTAGGATTGATAGAACCATCAGTAATGATGTCAAAAACTAATTTTTCGTAATCTGTTTTTTGTTCTACACGGAAATTCTCAACAGCATACTTTACATTCTTTATAGGTGTGTAAATAGAATCTGTAAAAATTGTTCCCAAAGGTACATTCACTTTTTTATTCTCTTCAGCAGGCACAAACCCTCTACCCTTTTCAATAGTAATATCCATTTCAAAGTTTACATCGCTCTCCAAGTTACAGATAACTAAATCTGGATTTAATACTTGAAAACCTGAAGTAAATTTCTGGATATCACCAGCAGTAATTTGGTCTTGACCAGTAACTGAAATTGATACAGTTTCTCTGTCAGTATCTTCTATTTGATTCTTAAAACGTACTTGTTTAAGATTAAGGATAATTTCAGTAACATCTTCAACAATTCCTTTAATTGTTGAAAATTCATGTTCAACTCCTTCAATTCTTAAAGAAGTAATTGCAAAACCTTCTAAAGAAGAAAGCAATACTCTTCTCAATGCGTTACCTACTGTTAAACCAAAACCTGGTTCTAAAGGTCTGAATTCAAATCTACCTTCAAAATCAGTAGATTCAATCATGATTACTTTGTCGGGTTTCTGAAAATTTAAAATTGCCATAGTTTAACGGGTGTCAAAAATTATTTAGAGTATAACTCTACTATTAATTGTTCTTTGATGTTTTCAGGAATCTGAAGTCTTTCTGGTACAGTAACAAAAGTTCCTTGTTTTGTATCAGCATTCCAAGTTAACCACTCGTATACATTACTGTTAGCAGCTAAAGCGCTTTCAATTGCAACTAATGATTTAGACTTTTCTCTTACAGCGATAACATCACCAGGCTTTAATGAATATGAAGGAATATTTAAAATTTCTCCATTAACTGTAATATGTCTGTGAGATACTAACTGACGTGCACCTCTTCTAGAGTTTGATAATCCTAAACGGTAATACAACATTATCTAAACGAGACTCACATAATTGTAATAAAACCTCACCAGTAATTCCTTTACTAGATTGATGCTTTTTCAAATAAGTTACTGAATTGACGCTCTAAAATTCCGTAAGAATATTTAGCTTTTTGCTTTTCTTGTAACTGCATTGCGTATTCAGATTTTTTTCCTCTACGTCTTGCATTACCGTGTTGTCCTGGAGGATAATTTCTTTTTTCAAAAGATTTGTCATCTCCAAAAATTGCTTCACCAAACTTACGAGCAATTTTAGTTTTAGGTCCTGTATATCTTGCCATTTCTTATTGTTTTATAATCAGGGATTATGAATTAAGGCTTACTCCTTCGATAACCTAGCTCCTAATTTAATTTTAAATTATAATAATTATACTCTACTTCTTTTTGGAGGACGACATCCATTGT
The DNA here is from genome assembly GCA_965243265.1 of Flavicella sp. Taxonomy (GTDB): domain Bacteria; phylum Bacteroidota; class Bacteroidia; order Flavobacteriales; family Flavobacteriaceae; genus Flavicella. Next base: position 1,276 of record CBDEUL010000003.1, on the reverse strand, counting down.
GAGGGATTGGAGTAACATCAATAATTTCTGTAACTTCAATTCCGTTGTTATGCAATAGTTCTTATAGCAGATTCTCTACCATTTCCTGGTCCTTTAACATAAACTTTCACTTTACGTAATCCAGCTTCATGAGCAACTTTTGCACAATCTTCAGCAGCTGTTTGAGCAGCATAAGGAGTATTTTTCTTTAGATCCTCTGAATCCCATTTTTTACCAGCAGATGACCATGAAATTACATCTCCTTTTTTATTTGTTAAAGAAATAATGATATTGTTAAATGATGCTGTAACATGAGCTTCTCCAATAGACTCTATGATTACTTTACGTTTTTTTGAACTTGTTTTTGCCATAATAATTTGGTGTTTAGCAATAATGCCCTAGTAAATTGTGTTATGAACACGGCACACTAGTTAGTTAAAGCTTTTGTAACTTATTTTTTCTTGTTAGCTACTGTTTTTCTCTTACCTTTTCTTGTTCTAGAATTGTTTTTTGTTCTTTGCCCTCTTAAAGGAAGACCTGACTCTATGACGAATACCTCTTTGACATCCAATATCCATTAGACGTTTGATACTTAATTGTACCTTCAGAACGTAATTCACCTTCTATAGTAAAAGTTCCAACTTGTTCTCTAATTTTCAGCGATTTGGTCGTCTGTCCAGTCTTGAACCTTAACACTTTCGTCTACTTTTGCGTTTGCTAAAACTTCTTTAGCTCTACTGTTTCCTATACCAAAGATGTAAGTTAAAGCAATAACTCCTCTTTTGTTCTTTGGAATGTCTATACCTGCTATTCTTGCCATAACTACCCTTGTCTTTGTTTAAATCTAGGATTCTTGTTTATTAATTACATATAATCTACCTTTTCTGCGTACTATTTTGCAGTCGGCACTTCTTTTCTTTACTGATGCTCTAACTTTCATTAGTTCTAATTTTTAATATCTATAAGTAATTCTGGCCTTAGATAAATCATAAGGACTCATTTCTAATTTAACTTTATCTCCTGGTAATAATTTAATATAATGCATTCTCATTTTACCAGAAATATGAGCTGTTACAATATGACCATTTTCTAACTCTACGCGGAACATAGCATTTGATAAGGCCTCAGTGATAGTTCCATCTTGTTGTATTGCTGATTGTTTAGCCATAATTTACTTTAGATGATTTTCTATTACTATTACCTGACTTTCATTAAACCGTCATAATGACTATTTAATAAGTAAGAATTAATTTGTTGAATAGTATCTATTGCCACACCTACCATAATGATCAATGAA
>CBDEUL010000002.1:0-352831 GCA_965243265.1 Flavicella sp. | reverse complement strand
CATCCTGATTACGCTACTACTGCTGTAAATTCAAGATTGGATGATGATGAATATTTGTTTATAGGTAGAGAAGATCAAAATACGTTGTCATTTTCAACTGCAGGTTATGTAGAAAGATTGGATATTAAGTGGCGTGTTGGTAGAAGAGGAAATCCAGGAAAGGTTACCGTAGAATTTGATCTTACAGGTGTCGATTTATCAGGTATGTTGGGTTGTGCACAGTTGCGTTTGGTAAGAGATAATGATGCTGATTTTTCAAGTCCTATAAAAACGTATACATTGACAAATACCTCAGGGAGTTTGTACGAAGCTACGGAGGTGCTTTTGGGAGCAAATAACTATATTACATTAGAATACTTTTCGGACATTGTAGTAGACGGGACTCAATTTTACAATGGAGCAGGAAAGGATGGAGTTCCAGATAAAACCGATGACTGTTACAATTTGTTGGTAAAAAGCACAGCAGATGGATCTTTAAGTTTGACTGAGGATGCAGAAGTAGCATCTGTAGAAGTAGAAGCTGGAGGTGTTTTAGTGGTAGATGATGAAGAGTCTTTAACAGTAACAGATGGTATTGATAATGAAGGAGAAATTCGTATGATAGGTACTGCTCAGCTCTTACAACTACATACAGGAACTAGTTTAAATACAGGAAGTGGAGAGTTTTATATAGATCAGCAAGGAACCAATGCAAGTGTATATCGTTATAACTATTGGTCGTCACCTGTTTCTACAATAGGAAGCTCTACCTATACAGTAGGAGATGTTTTAAAAGATGGGACTACACCAACATCTGTATCTTCAACACCACCAGATGTTGTGTTTACAACAGGATATGATGGGTCTACAGGGCCTTTGACAATTTCTAACAGCTGGATTTATAAGTACGATGTTACATGGGTAAAAATAGGTGATACAGGAACTTTAAATCCAGGTCAAGGTTATACAATGAAAGGTCCAGGGGCTATCCAAAACTATACATTTGTAGGAACTCCTAATGATGGAGATTATACTGTATCTGTTACCAATGGAGACAATGCATTGATAGGAAATCCATATCCTTCGGCGTTAGATGTTGTTGACTTTTTAACTTTAAATTCAACAACAAATGGAATTATAGATGGTTCTGTTTATTATTGGGAGCATAACGGAGAAGTTTCTACGAATGGAAACGAAGGGCATTATACATCAGGTTATCAAGGAGGATATGCAACAAGAGGACTGTCTGGTGGAGTAGCAGCTGTAGCTCCAGAAGGAGTTGATGGTTTGGGAACCAGCTCAGGAAATGCTCCTAAGAGATACGTTCCTGTAGGACAGGGTATTTTTGTAAATGCGATTGGTACAGGAAATATAGAGTTTAACAACTCTATGCGAGATGTTATTAGAGAGGCTCCTAACAGATCGATTTTCTTTAAAAACAGTAGAGAGCATAAAATGCTAGAAGATATCGAGATAGAGGAAGATACCATTCCTTCTTTTAGATTAGGATTTACACAAACCAATTCAGAGGGTATTTCTATGAGAAGACAATTGTTAGCAACGTTTAAAGAGGGGTTAACAAGTGGTTTTGATAGAGGGTATGACAGTGCATTGTTTGATTTACAACCGAAAGATGTTTCTTGGAAAGTAGAAGGTTCAGATAACAGATATGTAATTGTAGGGATGGATAGTTACAATTTGGATCAAGAAATACCATTACTGATTGAAATGCAAGAAGATGGAGAAGTAGGATTTAAAGAGTTAGATAAGGTAAAAATATTAGAGTCCGCTTATCTATATGATAGTGTAGAGGATATGTCTTATGAATTGAGTTCAGAAACAAAGGTGCGATTTAATTTAGAAGAAGGAGTTTATGATGATCGTTTTTTTATAAAATTTCATGAAGGAGTTACTTTGTCGTCTGAAGAACAAAACATTACTTCAAAGCTTTCTGTAAAGGTAAAAGATGAGAAACTATTTGTGAGTTTTTCAGAAGAAGCAATACAAATTTTTGAATTTCAATTGTATGACTTGTTGGGCAAAGCACAAGTAATAAGAGACTTTACAGAAGAACCTGTCCAAGATTGTGTTTTTGATATTCAAAATTTAGAAAAAGGGATGTATATCATAAGAATCAAAACCTCTAAAGGTATTGCTGTAAAAAAAATAGTAATACCTTAATTAAGGTTGCGTTTTAAAATGAAAACTGCTTGAGACAATGTCCAAGCAGTTTTTTTATGGTGGTATTTTATAAGCTGTATAAGTTCTGAAAATCAGAACAGAAGTTTAAAAGTTCAATTTTGTAGTATCTAGTCGTTTGAGATATAAATTTTTTATATATTTGATTCCTAAATTATTAAATAACCACAACTAACAATGCTTTCTTGGGCATTTTCATTTTATGAGACATACCAATAACCACAATCTTACAATGCTTTCTTAGGCATTTTATTTTATGAGACATACCAATAACCACAATCTTACAATGCTTTCTTAGGCATTTCATTTTATGAGACATACCAATAACCACAATCTTACAATGCTTTCTTAGGCATTTCATTTTATGCGACATACCAATAACCACAATCTTACAATGCTTTCTTAGGCATTTCATTTTATGAGACATACCAATAACCACAATCTTACAATGCTTTCTTAGGCATTTCATTTTATGCGACATACCAATAACCAAAACTCTTAAATGGCTGTTTGGGCAGTCCGTTTTATGAGATATATAGATAACCACAATTCTTAAAGCGGCTGTTTAGGCGGCCTATTTTAAAATGAATCAATAACCACAAAACCAAGTTTAATTATGAAAAAAAATGTGTCATTTATGAGGCGGATACTATTTCTATGCCTTTTGTTTTTTACAGTTTTATTAAAAGCTTCTTCTCCAATATTAGGAGACGACGGAGTTTTAGTATTTAGAAGTGAAGGAAATTTTATAGACAACGTAAAGATTACTACTGTTGCGCAAGGTACTAAATATAAGATACTTATAACAGGTGATGGAGAGCGTCAGGTGAATAGATACCCTATTACTTCAGTACATCAGTTTCGATATTTGAATAAAGAAATGACTGACGGTTTAGATGTTAGTGCTGTACCAGATCTTAGAGTTGAAATAGGGCATTATCAGTCTTATGAGCCAAAAATTTCTGAGATGGAAGATTTTTTAGACTTAGTTCGTTACAATGATGTTACTGTTTCTTCTACAGGGAGCGGAGATTGGTCTAACCCTTCTACTTGGGAGGGAGGAGTTGTGCCTCAGTCAGGAGCAAGAGTTTTAATAGAAGCAGGTCATACCGTTACAATAGATTCTGAAATTGCTGATGCAGTTCGTACGGTTCGTGTAGATGGAACGATTCGTTTTTCAACCACCCAAAATTCATCTCTTAAAGTAGATACAATGTGTGTTATGGGAGGAGGAACTTATGAAATGGGAACTGAATTGAACCCTGTTCCAGAAGGAATAACAGCAAAGTTAATTATAGAGGATATAGGTGATTTCGTAGATGCGCTTCCTAATGACCCAAGCTATGATCATACAGATCCAGATTACGATCCAAGTCAGATAGGGTTAGGGTTGTTAATTCACGGATCTGCAGAGATGTACGGAATGGTTCGTACAGGGTACGCAACGTTTGATAAAGCTCTTGCAGGAGCAAAATCTGTTAAATTAGATCAGTTGCCTTCAGATTGGAAGATTGGTGATAAAATTGTTTTGGCAGGAACAGGTAGAAGTGGGCTAGAAGATGAAGCACGTATGATTTTAGGATTAGGAGGTAATACTGTTACGTTTGATAAACCACTATTATACAATCATACGACACCTACACATACGAAAGAGAGTTTGAAGTTAAAAATTCATATGATCAATTTAACACGTAATGTGATTATTACAACTCAAGAAGAAGGGAATTACCGTTATGTAACAGATGGGAATACACCAAAATCTAGAGGTCATGTTATGTTTATGCACACGAACGATGTTACATTAAATTATGTAGGACTTTATGAGCTGGGGCGTACTAATAAATTAGCAGATATGGTAAATAAAAGGTATGATGTATCTGATGAGAATCCTGCCAACCATGTTATTAGACCAGCAAACAATCCAATAGCTCGTTATCCGTGTCACTTTCATAGGTCAGGAGCAGACGGTAGCACTTTTGGTGTTGTACAAGGGTGTGCTATAGACGGTTCTCCAGGTTGGGGATATGTGAATCATAGAGGTGCAGTTTATATAGATAATAACGTAGCATATAACGTAAATGGAGCTTCCTTTATAGCAGAGATAGGTAATGAGATAGGAACCTTTAGAAACAATGTTACGATTCGTAACATTGGAAATGCTGAGATTAACTTTACTGCTGAAAATGCTTTCGGATCAGGGATGAGATTTCAAGATAATGGGAATCAAAAATTTGAAGAACATATCAATAAGTATGGGTCTGCAGGAGATGGATTTTGGTTTCATTCGCACACAGTACACATAAAAGACAATGTGGCGTCAGGGTTTACAGGGTCTGGTTTTGTTTTTTGGGGACAAGCGATAGATGGTTTTCATAGAGATCCTAACAGTAATTTAGGTACGGCACGACAAGATTTTGTGGAAGGTAGAGGATTGCTAATGCAAAACAACACGGCATATGGAGGAGCAATTGCTTTTTCTCCAAACTTTTTACCAACCCCTATAGAGGCAGCAAAAGGACGTCATAGAAACGAAGATTTTGTAGGTTGGGGAGTTCAAACAGGAATCCGTAGAAAGTATACAAAAGCATTGGAGTATCATAACATGATATTGATAGGAGATTTGGAAGAGCCTAAAGGAGATGCTGCTTGGAATACACACCATAACGGAAAACATCAATTGTTTTATAAGCCTTACGTAGAGGGCTTTTATCAAGGTTTTAAAAATGAAAAAAGACCACACGTAGGAGGTGTTTTTGAAGGCTATTTTAACAATGTACTTAATATAGGACTGGGAATACGTCATGAGAGAGATGAGTTGTATTATTTTGTAAATAATACTTTTGGAGACTTGTCAGAAGAAGCCTTGGCCAGTGCAAAAATTAGATACCCTAGTTTTGATGGAGTTCAAAAAGATTACTTTGCTTTTCCAGAGCAAGACAATCCAGGGCAAGCTTTAGAAGAAGCACCTGAAGCAGCTGATGGTTCTGCTACAGAAGGAAAGATATCAGATTATATCATTCAATTAGGAGACGAAAGTTACAAAGTGTATTTAAAGAATGAGCAACACCCAGATACCATTCCCCCAATTGATTTAATTGAAAATGGAAATAAAACAAACAGACAACGTTACAATGAAGGGAAAGTTTCTTCAGTTTACGGAAGGCAGTACTATAAGTTAGACGAAGCGATTACTCCAATGTTACCAGATGTGCATTTTGAAAACATTGTATTAGGGCCTAACTCATATGTATATCAGGATGGAGAAAATGTGGTTAGAGATTTGATTATTGAAAGACCAGAAGATTTTCAAATAGGGTTAGATCAAGTTTCAGGTATTCAACTTGAGGCAAGTGCTATTTTTCAACCAATTTTAGGAGGAGGCCAGTCTCCTGTGTTGCGTACTACAGAGGTTACAGGGTATAGAACAACCCCAGCATCTTCTAGTAGTGATGAAAATGTAGCAACATTGACAATGAATCCTTCAAAGACAATTGCTACAATTACACCTGTAGGATTGGGTACGGCAGTTATTGATTTAACAACAGAAACCTATGGTCAGGTAACTTTTGAAGTTACAGTAGTTGCAACAGCAAATCTTCCTGAGGCAGGAGATGATGCTTATGATATAGAATTTAATACGTCTCGTAAGTTATATGTATTGCAAAATGATACAGGAGATAATGAAACTATTGGGTTTGAGGTACAGGTTGTAGGTAACCCTTCAAACGGTACTTCGGTAGTAAATTCAGATGGAACGATTACATATGAGCCGGTTTCTGGTAGTAGCGGAGCAGATAGTTTTACCTATACAATAACAGATTATGTAGGAAACACCTCTCTTCCAGCAACGGTTACTCTTAATATAATAGAAGAAGCGCCAACCTATAATGTAGAGGTTTTAGAAGGAGAAGAGTTAAGAATTGACGTTTCTAGAGCTGTATCATCTACATCAGGAGCAAATTATGGTACTGTAAGTTTAGAAGGAAATGTATTGGTATATACACAAGATGTTTCCTCTCATAACGGCTCAGATGTGTTTACGTATACCGTAAACGGTAATACAGGAACGATTCATATTACAATTAATGATACTTATGTACCTAATAATACAGCTCCGGTTGTAAATGCAGGTTCTCCTATAGAAGTAACAGATGAAGATGGAAATGGAACAGAAACGATAACGTTAAATGGTTCTATTAGTTCAGATCTGGAAGGAGATATTGTAGCTTATTCATGGGAAATAGGAGGAAGTACTTACTCGGGAGTTAGTCCAATAATATCATTAGCTCCAGGAAATTATATTGCCACATTAACATGTACAGATGACGAAGGCAAATCAGCCTCTGGAACAACTACAGTTACAATACATCCAGATGCAGGAATCTTAGCATTAAAATTAACAAAAGCAGATTCGTTTAAAACAGGAAATGAACCTCGTGTAGCTTCGAATGCAACAGATTTAGATTTAGATACTTATTGGGAGTCTTTGGCGAGAGATGAGGTTTCTGAGGAGTACCAGAGTTTGATAGTAGATATGGAAGGGCGTTATGCGATAGATGAATTAAATTTTAATTTTGGAACAAATGGAAACTTTAGAAGTAAAAACTTTAAAGTATATGTTTCAGAAGATGAAATTAACTGGACAGAAATAGCTAGTTATTCAAGTGCTACAAGAGTTAGTCAATTTAAAGATTTTTCTTTCTCTCCTGCAGTAGAAGGACGATTTGTGAGGTTTGAAGGAAGAGATTGGCCAACAAATGAAAAATACAGAATTTCTAATGTTACGGGTGTAGGAACAAGATTTCCAAACGTACTTCCTGTTGCCAATGCAGGTTCAGATTTGATTGTTTTTGATCAAGATGATATGGGAGTGGAAGATAATTTAGCCGCTTTTAGTCTTGACGGATCAGCAAGTTTTGATACAGATTTGGTAGATTTGTCCTATGTTTGGCAACATACAGGAGGCTTGTCATATGCAGGTGTTTCTCCAGAAATAACCTTACCTATAGGAGAACATGAATTTACGTTAATAGTTACAGATTTAGACGGAGCGACAGCTCAAGATATTGTAAATGTTTCCGTAGTAAGTGGAGATAAAAACATAGCTCTGTATAAAAATGTTTCTTCTACAGGAACAGGATCTGTAGAAGAGAATATTAATGATGGTTTGGTAGCAACTACGTATAGCAATACTGGTGGACTGCCACAAGGTTTTAGTGTTGATCTAGAACAAAATTATGATTTAAACTTTGCTGTTGTAAAATGGGAAGACGGAGCCTATGGTGTTGATTATTCAATTCAAATATCAGACGATGGTGTTAACTGGAATGTTGCAGAAACAATAACAAGTAACACTTCAGAAACCGTAGCAACAAGTCTTCTTGGTAAATCAGCAAGGTATGTACGTGTTTCAGTGCTTTCTTCAGCAGGAGTGGGAGGAGCTTTTGAGCTTAAAGAGTTTGAATTGTATAAAGTTGTTACTCCTAATATAGCTCCGATAGCAGATGCAGGAGCGGATGTTATCATTTCTGATTTAGATGGTAATGGACTTCAGCCATTTCTTTTAAATGGATATCAAAGTACAGATACAGATGGTTCTATTGTGAACTATGAGTGGAGTTATCCAGGATATGCGCCTGTTTTAGGTGCACAAGCTACAATGAATTTACCGATAGGAGTTAATATAGTAACCTTAACGGTAACAGATAATAGAGGAGCCACAGCTACAGATACGGTAGAGATTACAGTGGTTGATGATAATTCTAATGCTCAAAGGATTGATTTATATGATTTTGAACAAAGTATAGTAGCTCCTATTCAGGGGTTTGTATCGGGAGGAGGTTATGGAGATAACCCTCCGATAACTTTAAGTATTGAATCTAATCCAGATTCAGATGTTGTAAATACAAGTTCAAAGGTAATGAGGTGCGATCTTCATGGATCTGATCATTTAGAGAATCCAAGAACTGTTTCTTTTCTTGGTTTTACAATAGAGTTTGGACAGTATATTCAACCAGGTTTACGCTATTTACATATGAAAATGTATTCAACAACTTTAGGAGACGATGTACCTTCAATAAGAACAACTACAGCGTCAGAAGTGCCTTTAAACGCAACAGGAAGTACGTATACAACTGAAGGGGTTTGGCAAGATATTGTTTTTGATCTTGGAAGTACTACATGGAGCGTTGAGAGGTTTAATCTTCGTTTTAATCTAGGAAGCCAAGAAGTATATGATGCACATACTTTATATGTAGATGACATTTACCTTTCTAATGTGGAAACACCTTTTACTGGAGGAGGAAGTTCAAATATGTTACCTACTGCATTGACAAATAATTATACAGCTACAGATACAGATGGTAATGGTAGTGAGACAATTACTTTGGATGCATCCTTAAGTAGCGATCCGGATGGAACAATTTTTAATTATCAATGGGAAATAGAAGGTATAGGAACTTATAATACCGTTTCACCAATATTTAGTTTAGATTTACCAGTGGGTGTTTGTCAAGGTACTTTAACGGTTTCGGATACAGAATTGGGTGAAAATACAGATGATTTTATTGTTACAATTCATACAAATCCTTCTAATACGTTGCCTGTAGCAAATGCAGGTATAGATCAAATGATTGATTCAGAAACAGCAACATCTGTTACGTTTAATGGAGAAGGTAGTTATGATTCAGATGGTTCTGTAATTGGTTATAGATGGGAAATTCCTGGAGTAGGGACTCTTAATGGGTTGTCTGTTACAGAAACACTGCCTTTGGGAACTACAACAGTTACTTTACAAGTGACAGACAATGAAGGAGGGGTATCTACAGATACCGTGGATGTTACCATTTTAGACTCGGAAGAATTAACAGAGAATATAGCTCCTGTAGCAAATGCAGGGGGAGATATAAGTGTAGGAGAAGGAGTGTCTTTGTTGTTAGACGGTTCTGCAAGTTATGATGTAGGAGGTACAATTGTTTCATATACTTGGGATATTCCAGGATCTCCTTCAGGAGTTTACAATGGGGTTTCTTCTGTTGTTTCAGGTTTAACAACAGGAATGTATAATGGAACACTAACAGTTACTGATGATGAAGGAGCTACGGATGTTAATAGCTTTTCAATTGAGGTTATGGGTACATTAAGTGTTGAGGACTATACTATTGCAGTATCTCAACAATCAGATGTTATTAACATAGAAAACTTAGATGAAGGAACAGAGATAGCTGTTTATGATTTTATGGGTAGACGTATTATCTTCACAAAGTGGGATGGTAATGGTATTGATGTTTCAGAGTTACGTCAAGGACTTTATATCCTTAGATTTAAGGTTAAGGGAAGAGTTTACGTTACAGAGTTTCTAAAACAATAACCAAGTAGATAAAGAGTTTGTGATGGTATAAACAGACTTTATAAAAAAGTAAAAGCACGGTTAATTATTTAATCGTGCTTTTTTATTTTATGTAAGCTCTATAAGAAGCTTTATATGAAATAGTTTAAAGGAAGTGTATGCAAAAAAAAAGTCCGAGAAGTTTAAAAACTCTCGGACTTTAATTATTTGAGATTAAATTTTTTATTTGTTCTCAGCATATTTAGCAGAAACAGCTTCCCAGTTAATTACATTAAAAAATGCGTTGATGTAATCTGGTCTTCTATTTTGGTAGTTTAAGTAGTAAGCATGTTCCCATACATCCAAACCTAAAATAGGTTGGTTACCACAAGTAACACCAGGCATAGTTGGGTTGTCTTGATTAGGTGTGGAACAAACGTTTACAGCACCTCCTTTAGCAACACATAACCAAGCCCATCCAGAACCAAATTGTGTAGCAGCAGCTTTAGAAAAAGCATCTTTAAAAGCATCAAAAGAACCAAAAGCAGTGTTAATAGCTTCAGCTAATTCACCAGTTGGCTCACCTCCTCCATTTGGAGATAATACTTCCCAGAATAAACGGTGGTTGTAAAAACCTCCTCCGTTGTTTCTTACAGCACCATTGCTCATATCTAAATTAGATAAAATTTCTTCAATAGATTTACCTTCTAATTCAGTTCCTGCAATAGCATTGTTTAAGTTGTTTGTGTATCCTTGATGGTGTTTGCTATGGTGTATTTCCATAGTTTTCGCATCGATATGTGGTTCTAACGCATCATAAGCGTAGTCTAATTTTGGTAATTCAAAAGCCATAATATTTCTATTTATTGTTAAATTGAGAAAACCAAAGGTAATGAACAGATAGCATTTATAGAAATCAAATCTTTTTATGCTGTCATAAAAGAATATTATTCCAAAAAGTTAAAAGAACTGTTTTATTTGCATGAATAAAACTTGGTGTAACAGTCGCTTTAGAGTTTTCTTTTAGAGAGGTGTTTTTAGTTAAAGTAATTAAAGTTAGGTTCCCACAACTCTATCTTGTTTCCATCAAGATCTAAAATCCATCCAAATTTACCGTAGTTGTGCTCTTCTGTTTTTCCAATAATTGCAATACCTTCTTTTTCTAAGTCTTTTAAAAGATTGTCTAAATTTTTAACTTGGTAATTTATCATAAACTCTTTTTCAGAAGGAGAAAAATAAGTAGTCTCTTTTTTAAAAGGAGTCCATTGCGTGTAAATGTTTTGATTCTTATGGTTTTTATGCCAAAAAGAGCTTCCATAAGTGTCTATATCAAACCCTAAGTGTTTTTGATACCAGAGTTTTGTTTTCTTTGGATCGGCACTTTTAAAAAAGACACCACCAATACCTGTTACTTTGGTAAGCGATGTTTCCTTTTTTTGAGGTTTTAATCGAATGTTAAAAAATAGATCAGCAACCTTATCTACACAAGTTTGAGCTAATTTAATTTTAGATTCTTCAGTCCAACCAGCCACGTGAGGAGATAGTAAAACATTGTCAGAGCTTATAAGGTATTCAAAAGCAGGAGGAAGCTGTTTGTTTTCAAATAAATTTTCAAAAGAACCTTTTTCGTATTCTAAAACATCCAAACAAGCACCTAAAATTTTACCACATTGTAAAGCTTCTACTAAATGATTGGTAACTACAGCGGTTCCTCTTGCGGTATTGATTAAATAAAAGGGTTTTTTGAAAAGGCTTATTAAATCCCAATTAACTATTTGGTTAGAAAGTTCGTTATGAGGAGTATGGATACTTAGAACATCTGCTTTTTCTTGTATTTCAGTCAACGTTGTTTGACGGCAGTTTTCATCACCTACATTTTCTTTAATGTCGTAGCAGAGCACTTCTACATCAAAACCTCTTAGTTTTTTTGCAAAAGCTTTTCCCATGTTTCCATAGCCAATGAGTCCTACAACTTTTCCGTCGAGTTCTAAGCCTCTGTTTTCTTCACGTAACCATTTGCCTGCTCTTATTTCAGTATCTGCTTTTTTAATATTATTAAAAAGAGACAATAGCATTCCCAAAGCATGTTCGGCAACTGCATTTCTATTTCCTTCAGGAGCAGAAATTAATTCAATTCCTTTTTTTGTAGCATAAGAAGTGTCAATACTTTCTAAACCAGCACCTACTCTGGCTATAAATTTTAAGCGAGTTGCTTTGTCTAAGAATGTCTTGTCAATTTTAAATCGACTTCTAATTACAATACCCTCGTATAAGTGAATTTTGTTTTCAATTTCTTCTTTTGAAGAAGTATAGTCTTCTTCAGAAATACATCCCAATTGCTCTAGGCCTAATTTTAAAATAGGATGATTAGAATCGATATGTAAAATTTTCATATTCTAATTTTTAAGAAAATGTATTTTGAAGTTACTTATTATGGGGAAGTAAAACTAGTATTGTTCTTTTTCGTTAGGGAAATCTTGAGACTTTACATCTTTGCTGTATTGTTGGAAAGCCTTGCTCATATCTTCATAAAGATTTAAATACCTGCGTAAAAATCTTGGGTGGAATTCATGAGTCATTCCAACCATATCATGTGTAACCAATACTTGTCCGTCTACACCAGCACCAGCACCAATTCCGATAACAGGGATGCTCAATTCTTTAGCCACTTTTTCAGCTAAGGCTGCAGGAACCTTTTCAAGAACAATAGAAAAGCATCCTAATTTCTCTAAAATTAGGGCATCTTCAATTAGTTTTTTAGCTTCGGCTTCTTCTTTGGCTCTTACCGTATAAGTTCCGAATTTATAGATAGATTGTGGAGTTAAACCTAGGTGTCCCATAACAGGAATACCAGCTTTTAAAATTTTTTTGATCGATTGTTTTATTTCAGAACCTCCTTCTACTTTAATAGCATGCCCTCCAGACTCTTTCATAATTCTAATAGCAGATCGTAAAGCTGTTTTAGGATCGGATTGGTAGCTTCCGAAAGGTAAATCAACCACAACCAAACTTCTTAAAGAAGCTCTAACAACAGAGCTTGCATGATAAATCATTTGATCTAATGTTATAGGTAAAGTGGTTTCATGACCCGCCATAACATTTGAAGCAGAATCACCAACTAGAATTACATCAACACCGGCAGAGTCAACAATTTTAGCCATGGTGTAATCATATGCAGTAAGCATTGAAATTTTTTCACCATTGTGCTTCATTTCAATTAATGAATTTGTAGTGACTCTTTTGTATTTTTTATTTGCAATTGACATTTTCTGGATGTTTTAAACTTCAAGTGGCAAAAATACGTAAAGATTTTATGAATCACATAAGAGATTTTATTTTGTGAATCCGGTTTGATAGTGTATTCCCTTTTAAAAAATACCCTATATTTATCGTCAATATTGAAATTTGAAAAAAGAATTTAAATGGCAAGCCCCGAAAAACATATTTTAAATCCAGACAAATGGATTGATTTGCATGCCGACTACTTATACAATTATGCAATTGCCAGGGTAAACAAAACAGAGGTGTCAAAAGATTTGGTTCAAGAAACTTTGTTTGCAGCTTTAAAGGCAATGAAAAATTTTGAAGGTAAAGCAAGCGAACGTACTTGGTTAATTGCTATTTTAAAGCGTAAGATTATTGATTACTATAGAAAAATAAATTCCACTAAAGGTAAAGCAGAGGTAAGAATGAATTTTTATAGTGATGGAGAAAATGAAGGAGATTGGATAGAAGAAAGAGTTCCTCAATCATGGGATAGTGGTGCTGATAAAGACATTGAATCTGAAGAATTAGGGAATACTATTGAGATGTGTATTGAAAAATTACCTGAAAAATATGCTATGGTGTTTAAAATGAAAACAATACAAGACTTTGAAACAGAAGAAATTTGTAAGGAGCTTGATATTACAGCGTCCAATTTATGGGTAATCATTCATAGAGCAAGAACGCAGCTAAGAAGATGTATGGAAGATAACTGGTTTCTCAAATAATAATAGGTAAAGATGTCAATATTTAAAATAACTTGTGATGAGGCTACAACGATATGTGATAAGTCACAATATGGCAAGGCTACTTTGGTTGAGTTGATAAAGCTAAAGTTGCATTTTTTTACTTGTAAAATCTGTATGTTGTATACAAAGCAGAATACTTTAATGAGTAAAATGTTGAAACATAGTAAAGCAGAAAAATCTATTTGTAGATTGAGTGAAAAGGAGAAGCAAGAATTAAGAGATGCACTGCAAAATCAGAAATAAATAAAAAGATAGTTCCATAAGGACTATCTTTTTATTTTTGACAAAAATTAAGAAATGGATTTTTTACCAGAAAAAATAGATGATTATGTAGTTGCTCATTCGCAACAAGAACCACAACTTTTAAAAGAATTGAATAGGGAAACTTGGCAAAAAGTATTAAACCCAAGAATGCTAAGTGGAGGTTTTCAAGGAAGGTTGTTGTCTATGATTTCAAAATTAATTCAACCTAAAAATATTTTAGAAATAGGAACTTATACAGGGTATTCAGCTTTGTGTATGGCAGAAGGTATGAGTACTGACGGCAAGTTGTATACAATTGATAGGAATGAAGAATTGTATGATTTTCAAAAAAAATATTTTGACAAGTCTTCTTATAAAGAACAAATTCAACAATATGTAGGAAATGCATTAGAGATTATTCCATCTATAGATCAAAAGTTTGATTTGGTTTTTATTGATGCAGACAAATCTAACTATGTAAATTATTTTCATTTAATTATTGAAAAAATGAATTCGGGAGGTGTCATTCTTTCAGATAATGTTCTGTGGAGTGGTAAGGTAGTTGAAAAACTAAATCCTAAAGATAAGGATACAAAAGCTTTGTTAGAGTACAATAAGTTATTAAACGAAGATTTGAGAGTAGAAACAGTATTGTTACCTATTAGAGATGGTTTAACAATAAGTAGGGTAAAATAATATTAGAACCTTCTTTTGATAGGTCCTGTCATATCATCAAGATTTTCTTTAACGGAGTCAATTTCTTTTTTAATGTCTTTGGTAACATCTAAATCAATATTGTTTTCTGCAGCACTGTCATTAATCTCTCTTTTAATATCATTGGTTGCATCTTTAATTTGACGCATCCCTTTTCCAAGACCTCTTGCAATTTCAGGAATTTTATCGGCACCAAACAACATTACTACAATAAGTAATACAATCATAACCTCTGGTGCACCAATAAATAAAAACATACAATCTAAATTTGATACAAAGATAACAATTAGGGATGAATTCTTAAATGCTATTTTATTGAAAATGAAGGATGAATTTTAAGTACCTTTGCAGGGATATAAAAAGAAAAGAAATGGATAACACTATTCAAGATTATATAGAGAATACACTTAATAAAATTGCAATTTTAGATGAGCTAGATGTTGCTTTTGAAAATGTAGAAGTTTTTGAATTCAAAACGCATCATGAAAATGGGAAAGTTTTTACACATCAGAATGGAGAAGCGTATGGAATGGCTTTTTTAAATGCAGTTACACAAGAGAGCGCAGGTAAAATAACCAAGGAAATTAAAAAGAATAAAAACCTTAGCGTTAAAAATTTACAAGATTTAGTGGAGAAACATAGGTTAAAGTGTTACGTAAAAGGAGGTTCTAAGTCTTATGATACTTGGCAAGCAGGAGATACAGGAGTTGTTTTTTTAGAGGCTGATGATGAAAGAAAAGCAATTATACCGAAGTTTGTGAATGAAACAGCAAAAGCAAGAAGATAAATTAGCATCAAAAAATTATAAAAGCACTCCTCAATTTTGAGGAGTGTTTTTGTTTTAAGAGTATTTTATTTAAAAACATAAAATTGAAAAGTAGCAGTTTTGCAGAGGAATTTAATCATTTCATAGAACGTTTTTTATAGAGTAGTTAAAAAAGAATAAGTTTGTTCTATTATGAAGAAATCAGTTGTATTTTTCTTACACGTAGGTGTTTGGTTGTGCTATTTAATAGTAGCAATAGCTTTGATGGGAGCTTTTTTTCAAGGAAATGAAAATGTGGAAGACGCACGGCTTGAAAAAGCATTTAAAGTAATTTTATTTTTTGCGTTACTACCTTCAGTAATTACATTTTATACATTCTACTTTGTGTTATTTCCAAAATATTTTAAACAAAAAAAATATGTGTTTTCCATTGTTTATGGTTTTGTAGTAGCTTTAAAAGCAGCATTGGTTGGGTATTTTTTTCTGTATCTCTTACATGGAAAAGAATGTGTAAATAGTGAAGATGGTTCCTTTTTGGGGATTGTGTTTTTTATGTCTTTTATATCCTTTATAAGTGGAATTATAGCTTTTGTTATTCAAGGGTTTATTACATGGTTTTCAGATTTAAAATTAAAAGAGGCCTTGACTCAAAAAAATCATCAAATGGAATTGGCTCTGGTAAAATCTCAATTAGATCCACATTTTTTATTCAACACGATAAATAATATCGACATTCTTATTTTAAAAGATCAAGAAAAAGCTTCGGCATATTTAAACAAGCTTTCAGATATTATGAGGTTTATGTTATTTGAAACAAAGGCAGATGAAATTTTATTAGAAAAAGAAATAGAATACATTCAGAAATACATTCAATTGCAAAAGATAAGGACTTCTAATCCAGATTATGTTCAATTTGAAATATTAGGAAACTATAAAGGGAAAACAATAGCTCCTATGGTATTTATTCCATTTATAGAAAATGCATTTAAACATACGACTAATAAAAAATGGAGCGAAGCAGTTGTTATAAAAATATACATTCAGAAAAATGAAGTTGTTTTAGAGTGCGTAAATAAGTTTGATTCAACTAGAAAATCTAAGAAAGAAAATAGTGGATTAGGGAATGGATTAATTCGTAAGCGATTGGATTTAATTTATGCAGATAACTATATATTAGAGGTTACTAAATATAACGAACAGTACTCTGTAAAACTTACAATTAAAGATGAATAAGTATACTTGTATTATTATTGAAGATGAACCTTTAGCACTTGAAAGGACAAAGGAATTTGTAAAAAAAATACCATTTCTAAGTTTAGAAGCCACGTTTGACAATGCTTTAATGGGCTTGGCATATTTGAAGGTAAATAAAGTAGATGTACTTTTTTTGGATATCAATATGGATGAGTTGTCGGGTATTGAGTTATTGGAAAGTACTCGAATAGAAAGTCAAGTTATTATTACAACAGCCTATCAAGAATATGCATTGAAAGGATATGAATTAAATATTACAGATTATCTTTTAAAACCTTTTACTTTTGATCGGTTTTTACAATCTGTAACCAAGGCTTATGATAATATTCAGAAAACGAATACAGTTTTAAGTGAACAAGAATATATTTTTGTAAAAACTGAAAATCGTTTGGAGAAAATTACTTTGAGTGAGATTGTTTTTATTGAAGGAATGCGAGATTACCGTAGAATTCATACTGTGAATAAGCGTATTATGACCTTGCAGAATTTTAAGGAATTGGAACAAATGATACCTTCTAATTTGGTTTTTAGAGTGCACAAATCTTATATGGTTGCATTGAATAAGATAGATTCTATAGAACGAAATAGAATACGAATAGCAGACGAAATTATTCCTGTTTCAGAGACTTATAAAGCGGCCTTTTTCGATAAAATTCATAATAAGTCTTAGACGTTAAATCGTATTTGCAGTCTAAAAAAGCAGATATGCAGATAACTTTTTCCACTTCGCATATTAAAATTGGACAAGCTCTTAATAATGTGGAAATTTGATATATCAAAAATCACTACTTATGGAAAATTCAAAATTTAAAGATTTTAAGGAAAAGTGCAAAGGGTCTAAAAGCTCTTCAACAGGTTGTTTGTATGGAATGGGAGCTATAGGAGCTATGGTTTATTTTATAGGAAGTGCCACAAGTTTTGGAGCAGGAGTATTAGGTGTTCTAAAATCTATTGTTTGGCCTGCTATTATGGTATATCATGTTTTTTCAAATTTAGGGTTGTAGCATACTATGAACTTATTAATTTTTAAGACAGATATAGCGTCTAGGAGGAGAATAAGAACAGTTCGTTCGGTATTTAAAAGATATCCGAGTATCACAAATTGGTCTGTTGATCTTGAAGATATAGATAATGTTCTTAGAATAGAATCTTCTTCTAACGTAAATGATCGAGACATTGTAACATTGTTAGCAACACATGGTTTTTATTGTGAAGTGTTGCCTGACTAATAAGAGGTTGTTGGATTAGCTAAATTTTTTCATTCTCCTGTCATACATTACAATACTTCCGGCTACGGAAACATTTAAACTCATAGGAGTATCAAATTTTATAAGGTGATGCGATTTTTCAATAGCTATTCTAGACAACCCATGGTCTTCGGCACCTAATAAATAAACACAACGCCTTGGGTGTTCAAAAGTTTCTAAAGGAACCGCTTTGTCATCTAATTCAACACCTACCAACATAGCTCCTTTAGGAATATTGTTGTAAAACTCTTCAAAAGTATTGTAGTGAAAATAAGGCATGGCACCTACTGCTTTGTGTGTATCACAAGCTTGTTTGGCATAGCGATTTCCGATGGTAAAAATATAACTGGCACCCATGTTTTGAGCAGAACGCCATAATACTCCTAAGTTTTCTGGAGTTTTTCCGTTTTGAATACCTATTCCAAAATATCCTTGTTCTAGATTGTCAACCATTTTTACTTTTTAGTAAGCATTCTTTTAATTTCATTCAATTTCATCAAGGCCTCAATAGGAGTTAAGGTATCAATATTGGTTGTCAATATTTCTTCTTTAATGTCTTCTAATAAAGGGTCGTCTAATTGGAAAAAGCTTAATTGAAGATCGTCTTCTTGAGAAGCTGTTTTTAAAGATTCCTTAATATCTTCATTGGTATGGTTTTTTTCTAGCTGTTTTAGCATTTTATTAGCTCTATGAATAACCTGTGAAGGCATACCGGCTAATTTAGCTACATGAATACCAAAACTATGTTCGCTACCTCCAGAAACGAGTTTACGTAAAAATATTACTGTGTCTTCTAGTTCTTTTACAGACACGTTAAAGTTTTTGATACGCTCAAAAGTATTGGTCATATCATTTAGTTCATGGTAGTGTGTAGCAAATAAAGTTTTTGCTTTGGTTGGGTGTTCGTGTAAATATTCTGCAATTGCCCAAGCTATAGAAATACCATCATAGGTACTTGTTCCACGTCCAATTTCATCTAGTAAAATCAAGCTTCTATCAGAAACATTGTTAAGGATACTTGCGGTTTCATTCATTTCTACCATAAAAGTAGATTCTCCCATAGATATGTTGTCACTAGCACCTACACGCGTAAAAATTTTATCTACAATACCAATTTTTGCATTTTGTGCAGGAACGTAACTTCCCATTTGTGCCAATAAAACAATCAAAGCTGTTTGACGAAGTATGGCTGATTTACCAGACATATTAGGTCCTGTAATCATGATAATTTGTTGTGAGTTACGATTTAACACAACATCGTTTGCAATATATTCTTCACCAAGAGGTAATTGTTTTTCAATTACGGGGTGACGTCCGTTTTTAATTTCGATATCAGAACTTTCATCTATTATAGGACGGATATAGCTATTTTCAATAGCCGTTTTAGCAAAAGAACCTAAACAATCAATTTGTCCAACTAACTGTGCATTCAGTTGCATTTCTTTAATGAAAGCCGTTAAAGATTGTACCAATTCATGGTAAATTTGTTGCTCTAGTTTGGCAATTTTTTCTTCTGCACCTAAAATTTTTGTTTCGTATTCTTTTAGTTCTTCGGTAATGTACCTTTCGGCGCTTACTAAAGTTTGTTTACGAATCCATTCTTCAGGAACTTTGTCTTTATGTGAATTACGAACTTCAATATAATATCCAAAAACATTGTTAAATGCTATTTTAAGAGAGGTTATACCGGTACGTTCCGTTTCCCTTTGTAGCATATTATCTAGGTAGTCTTTTCCAGAGGTAGAAATAGTGCGTAAATCATCTAACTCTTGAGAAACACCTGTAGCAATACTATTTCCTTTGTTAATGTTTACAGGAGCATCTTCAAAAAGTGTGTTTTCAATTTTAGAGCGTACTTCTTGACATTCTTTAAATTGTGCCCCCATGTTTTTTAAAGCACTATTACTACTGTTTAAAGCGGCTTCTTTAATAGGAAGAATGGCATTTAAAGAGTTTTTTAAGTAAATCAATTCACGAGGGTGAATTTTACCTGTTGCCACTTTGGAAACCAAACGCTCTATATCACTAATTTGTTTAATTTGATAAGTAAGGGTGTCAAAAAAATCAGGTGTATCAATCAGGTATTTTACAATTTCTTGTCTGTTTTGTATTTGTGCTATGTCTTTTAAAGGCAAAGCCAACCAACGCCTTAGCAAACGAGCTCCCATAGGAGAAATGGTTTTGTCTATGATATTTAGTAAAGTAACAGCATTGGCTTCTCTAGAAGCATGTAATTCTAAATTTCGAATGGTAAACCGATCCATCCAAACATAATTGTTCTCATGAATTCTTTGGATAGAGGCAATATGCTCAATTTTATTGTGTTGTGTTTCTGAAAGGTAGTATAAGATAGCTCCAGAGGAAATAATACCTTCAGATAAATCTTGAATACCAAAGCCTTTTAAAGAGTTTACTTTAAAGTGATTGGTCAGACTTTCATGGGCAAAATCTGATTGAAAAACCCAATCGTCTAAATAAAACGAGTGAAAGGAGCTTCCAAAAATTTCAGTGAATTTTACACGGTTTTGTTTTTGGACTAAGATTTCACTTGGTTGAAAGTTTTGTAACAGTTTGTCTATATATTCTTCAGAGCCTTGTGCTGTTAAAAATTCACCTGTAGAAACATCTAAAAAAGAAATACCCAATGCTTTTTTTCCAAAGTGTACTGCTGCTAAAAAATTGTTAGAGGTAGATTGTAATACTTCATCATTAAAAGAAACCCCAGGAGTAATAAGTTCAGTAACTCCTCTTTTGACAATTGTTTTGGTCATTTTGGGATCTTCCAACTGATCACAAATAGCAACACGCATTCCTGCTTTTACCAGTTTTGGCATATAGGTGTTTAGCGAATGGTGTGGAAAACCAGCTAAGGCAGTTTCATTTTCGCTACCTGCCCCTCTTTTAGTTAGTGTAATGTTTAAAACACGGGCACATTCAATGGCATCAGTTCCAAAAGTTTCATAAAAATCACCGACTCTAAATAACAACATGGCATCAGGGTATTTTGCCTTGATAGCGTTGTATTGCTTCATTAAGGGGGTTTCTTTTTTCGCTTTTGTTTTTGCCAAAATAAACGTTTTTATAGATGAATTGCGAATTTACGTTTTTTGTTTTTTAGGTACAAAAGTGTACCAATTTGATTTGTGTCTGAAGCATTAGAAGTACAAGTATGTTTGTAGTGTTTTAAAAACAAAAAAGAGCGAGATTAAATACCTCGCTCTTTTTTTATTTGTTCGTATGCTTCTTGAATTTTCAGGAACTTTTCTTCAGCTCCTTTTAAATGAGCTTCTCCCAGATGTTTTACTTTATCAGGGTGGTGCTTTTTAACCATTTTTCTATAAGCAGCTTTCAATTCTTTATCAGTTGCTGATTTTTCTATTTCTAAAATTTTATAAGCACTTTCAGAATCGTTGTAGAACATTGCTTTGATAGATTCAAAATCGTACTGATTGATATTTAAGTACCCTGCTATTTTATGCAACATGTCTAATTCGTCAGGCGTAACTACTTCATCAGCTTTTGCCAATGCAAATAAATAATGCATTAGTTGTAGGCGAGAAGAGTGTTGCATTTGTTGACGTATCTGTAACGATATTTGACGTACAGAAACATCTTGACTTTTTATGATGCCTTTGAATAGTTTAAAAGCATGATTAGCTCTGTCTTTCCCGTACATTTTAACAAAATAAGCACGGACAAAATCAAGTTCACGTTGATCTATTTTTCCATCTGCTTTAATTACAAATGATGATAAAATTAACAGACTTATTTCAAAATCTCCAGAATGTGTTGTGTTAGAGTGGTTTTGAGCTTGTTCTCTAAAATCTTGAATATCTTTTTTAGTGAATCCATCAATTACATTACCAACCATATAACCTAATAGTGCTCCGATTGGACCTCCAAAAGACCATCCTAACCCTGCACCTAACCACTTTGTAAAACTTGCCATTTTAATAAAATTAAGAGGCAAATATACTTTTAATAAAAATGATGTGAATTCAATTTTAGTTAAGAAAATCTTAATATCTCTTAATTAAAGTTGAATTTTTAAACCGATTAGGAATAAGTTGTAATTGTAATTAAAGGAATCTATTCTGTGTTGTTTCTTTTCAGACTGGTACAAAGTATAGATACTCGCATTTTTACTTATTTTAAAATCGGCAAGAATTTCAAACCTATTGTCTGTTAAATCATATGAGTTGTTTATTAGAAACCCATTGTCTTCAATAATATTATAATCTTCGTTTTTAAAATAACTCAGTTTTATAGAAGTAAGTTTTGTAGGTTGAAAATAAAGAAAGGTTTTGTTTGAAAAACTATAGTTTTCAGCACTTTCTACCGTGTGTAGGTAGCCAGTGTATCCTAGTACTAAATTACTGTTGCCAAAAGGTGTATAAGTTATAGAACTAAAGTGATTGAACTGATTTGCATTATTGATGTTAGAGTAGGTAGTTCCTAAAGAAAAATCTATGTTTTTAATACTTTTTTTTGCTTGAAATGAACCTACAAAATAGTTGTGGTTACCCGAAAATTCTTCAAGACCTGTAGCTCCTACAAAATTTAATCTTACCAAATGAAAAGCAGGAGATAGCAACCAATTATTTTTTAACGGAATGGCTCCTTGTAAATAATATTGAGATTGTTTTACTTTTCCTGTGTTCAGTTCTTGAGAAAAATAGGTGGCTGCATGGAAGAGCGAAAAATTATTTTTTACTGAATGTTTTAAACCTATTTGAGCATAAAAAGCGGTGTTAAAGTATGTGGTATTATTGATGTCATAATAATCTTTATCAGCTATTTTAAGAGCCGTTTCTGTAGTAATAAAATCTACATTAGAAGCTTTTAAAGTCCCTGTTTTAGAAGATAGAAATTTTGAAAAACTACGACTTAGTTTACGAGCCTCTTCTTTTTTACCGTTAAATAAATAGCAGTAATACAAATACTCTTTTGCTAGGTCATTTTTAGAATTAAACTCTAGAGCTTCTTTAAAATGTATCTGTGCCAGATTGTAATTTTTTTTGTTATAGTATGCCGTTCCTATACGCATTCGCAGGTAAAAATAATCGTATCCTTTATCTATAGCTATTTTACCAACGGTTATCAATTCAGACCATTTTTGGAGCACATATAAATTATATGTTTTTGTGTCGACCTGTTCAGGAGTCAGGTTATTTTGCGCCCAAAGGCTACTTGTAGGTAAAAAATATATAGCAATACAAATCAGCAGTTTTTGGAAGAAGGGTATAGGGTGTAAAAAAGGTTTCATCTGGTAGTTTTTTAGATTTCTATTTAATCATTTCTAGCCCTTCTAAAGCAGAAGTATCGTTTGGACTGTATAACAGTACTTTGTTAAATAAAATAGTTGCATGATTCATGTTTCCCAAAAAATAGTTTGTCCAAGCACTCATAAGCATACTGTTGTATTCAAACGGAGTTAGGTTAAGTGAAACATCAAAATATTTTTTGGCAGTAACATAGGATTTACGGTAGTAATAGATGAGTCCTAAATTATAATTTGCCGTACTGTTTTTAGGATTTAGTTTTAAAATAGACTTGTACATTTTTTCAATTTCTCTCCAGTTTTCAGTTTTTGTATATACAGTAATCATGTTCCATTGAGGCTCCGTAGCAGCAGGCATAATTTTAGCTGCTTTTTTATAAAATTGAATAGATTGTGCATTGTTGCCAGCCAAGTAATGCAGCCACCCTAACCTTAGGTTAATTTCATAAGAAGAAACAGAATAGACTTTGTTTAAAGCAGCAATTGCTTGGTCATAGTTTGCCTGTTCTTGAAAGTAATATGATTTAGAAAAAGCATTGGTTATTTCTTTGTTTTGTGCTTGAATTGTAAAGCTTACTATTAAAGCACAAATTGTTAAAGTTTGTTTGAAGTATTTCATAATAAAAGGATTTTTAAGAGTTCAATTCTATTTGATATGTTTCAGAGTTATTTTTCTGATGAATTTTAAATCGTGTTAATTGAAGGTTTTCTAATTCTATTTCAAAGTGAGTTTTCTTAAAACTATAGTTTATAAGTTTGGCTTCTACTTTAGAGTTTATAATTACTTTTTGAGGAGCATATATATTATCTGCGTAATTAAATGTTGAATGAAAGTTAGCTTTTGTAAATAAGTAAAAAGGTGCTAAGAAATCTTGGAAAAACTGCGCTATTTTTTTGTTGAAATGTATCAAAGGAACTTTGTCTTCAACCTTAATACCTTCATAATACCCGAGTAATTGACGATAGGCAGCTAAGTAGAACTGGAATAAAATAGATTTTTTATCACCTTCAAAATCTGTGAAATAAAACATAGTACCATCATTTACAAAGTAGGCATATGATTTTGAGTTGTGGCAATAAATATGTGTTCTGTTGTAGGCATCTGTAAATACTTCCCAGTGAATTTCGTCTTTTGTGTTTTCTTTCCTAAGAGTTAGTTTTTTACCAGGTAATAGGGAAAATCCTATAACTAGAAGTTCATTTACCAATACATTACTGATAAAAGCTTTTTCATTAGGTATTTCAGAAATTCTTAAAAAACGTTGCTTATCCTTACGTTCTATAAAGTAAGAAATAGGATAAGGAAAAGTTTTAGATCCTAGGTATGGACTTGTTTGAAATTGAAAATGAATATGTGGTTCAGGAGAACGCCCAGAATTACCACAGGTTGCAAGTACAGTTCCTTTTTTTACATATTGACCAACAAAGACTTTGAAAGAATCTTTTTTAACATGGCTTATTTGAGAAAACAAACCGTTTAGGTGATTCATAATAACGGTATTTCCCCAGTTACGACTGGTGTCCATATCGCCCACGTCATTTTCCTCAACAGTATTTATAATATCGTATACATATCCATCATAAGGAGCCAGGATTTCTTTATCATAACAATAAAAATTTTCACGTTGAAATCCATCTTTTGGATTTGTAGGAAGGTAATAAGTGTTTTCAAGAGAATCTTCAATAACAAAATCTAAAGCCTTTCCCCAGTCCCCTAAATGTGTAATACTCCCGTCATAACCTTGACTTACATTCCATTCACCAATAAAAGGGAGTGAAACTTTGTATAAGTGTTCGTTTTTAAAACGCTGTAGCGAATTAATGTATTTGTAAATTGTTTTTTCTGCAGAAAAATATTGTAAAGTAACTACAGTTAAATAGTTAGAAAATAAGCGTTGATTAAGAGCAAATAGAAAAATAGTTGTAACCAAGCTAAACGAAAAAGAGTAAGCTCTAATTTGAAAAGTCCCCAGAATTTTGGTCAAGGCTAATGAACTTAACAAAACAATAGGGGTTAAAATAATTACGGTTAAGTAGCTATAAGTATTAGGTATAATAAAAAAGCAACCTATGGCTATGGCAGTAAAAATAAAATTAGCCCCTAATAAATTATGAGTCAAATCAGAAACATCTGCTCCAAAAATAAAGTAGTAAAAGTAAGCACATGAAAAACCAATAAAACTTAAAGAAAATGCAATTCTAGAAAACTGTAATAAGCCTAAGGCAATAATGAGGCCACCTAGAATACTCTTTTGAAAAAAGGTTCCTGAAAGCGTTTTAAGAAAAGCGGTTAAAAAAGGAGGTATAGCAATAGTGTCAAGTATGTGTACGATTTGGTACCAAACCGAAGTACTCTCTTTAGTAGATTTGTTAATAGCATAAATATGATTTTCATCAAGAAGAATGTATTCAAAGTTTGTAGCAGATAATGAAACTACCCAATAAGTTAGAATAAAAGGAAAAACAAGAAAAGGTAAGTTGTACATTCCTAGAAAACCTTTCATACTTACTGTAATCAATAAGAGAATGATAATGGATGATAGAAATAGCACAATAAAAGGGAAGTTAAAATTAAACTCATACCCCAAAGCCATTCCCAAAAACAAAGCATTAAAACCAAACAATCCGGTTTTTATTTCCTCTTTATTGAACCCGATAAAATGAGCAAGTAAATTGATAGAGGCAACAGATAAAAGTCCACAAAACCCCACAAAAGGTGTAAAAAAAGTAACCGTTAAAATACAGAAAGCAAATACATTGTTTAGCGAAAAGAACACCAAACTATAACTGTTTAACGTTGACTGAATCCAGTAGTTGTTTTTAAAAGCTTTTTCCATAATTAAAATTTTGAACCTCTTTATAGAAGGCACCTGTTTTAACAAGCACTAAGGGTTGTTTATTTATTAAAACAGTTAATTATAAAATGACCCTACCTAGTTTTACAATATTAATTAGGTACTGTTATTTAAAGTGTTGTAAATCAGTTTTTTTGAAAAAATGTACTTCGATTTTAGGTTTTTGAGGTAGGGTATTTTTCTACTCAGCGTTTTTATATATACAAACGTAATATTAGAATCAACTAAGAAAACAGTTATGGGGTCTACAGTAAACCTTAAGAAAAAAATAGAAGAAGCCAGTTTAAAAAAGTTAAAAGAAAAAACAACTTTTAAAAACTTTGTGAATTGGTTTGAAATACCTGCATACAGTCATTACAGGTCTACTTCATTTTATAATTACATATATCAAATAGAAATGAAATCTGTAGAGTTAAATGGATTTGCAATGTCTTTTTTTCCAGCAGAAACAGGTGTTGGAGGAGCTATTGTAACAGGGCCAGGTTGTGTGCCTAGTGAAGTAGGACCTTTGGTATATTTAAACGGAGGAGAGGATTTAAACAACGTGCTTTCTCGTGTAAATGCAGCAGGAGGAAGAGTGGTAATGCAAAAAACATTTTTAAGTGAAACCGCAGGATATTTTGCATTGTTCATAGATTCTGAAGGAAACAGAATGGCATTGCATTCAAAAAAATAAGATTCTTTAGATCGAAGATTAAGCGACTAAAATGTTTAAATAAAAAACATTCACAATGATTTCAAAACACTACAATGTAAATCAATTAAGAATTGATTTATGGAACGATTTAAAAGAGCAGAGCAAACAAATTACTTCTTCTGAAAGAGATGCAGGTTTTGAAAACAAGTTGGCATCTTTGAATGAAATTTTAGAGAATTTGTTGTGTATCGAACAGTATTTTTCTTTTCCTGGAGCTTCATTCACAAATGAGATTATTAAGGCAGTAGTTAAAGAAGAGTTTATTGCAGTGAGCCATAGAGTTGCTGAAGTAGTAGCCCTGTTGGTAAGTGATGATTATCGTACACATCCAGAATTAAAGCCAGATCATTTTGAAAATATTGAAAGTGCTAGGAATAAAGAAGTTTTGGATGCAAACAAAAATTCTTTTGAAGTATTGTATGTTGAAAACCTTTCCATTACCGAAGAAGAAATTCTAAAGAAAAAGGCAAAAGATTTAATAGATGTCAGAGATAATTTAACCTATGATTTGGTGGTACAGCGCTCTTTCCAAGACGCTTTGATCTGTTTGTTTTTTAATTACAATATTCAAGCAGCAGTTATTAGGTATGCACCTTTACGATTGTCGAAAAACGCAGGAAAACTTATAAGACCATTTATTCAAAATGTTTTAAAAATAGATTTAAAAAATATTTCAGATGCAGAACTAGGCCCTTTATTAGGAAGATATATCCATCAATTTAGGCCAGAGTTAGATATCTATTATATTACCGACAAGTCATTAACACATATGGAAGATACTACTGTAAAAGCATTTCGACGTATTTTTTATAGAATGGAAGATGTACAAGAATTGCATTTAACCATTATAAATGGAATTAATGAACGTTACGAAACCCCTTTTTTTACAGCGCTTACAGAATATAGTAAAAGACCGATAAGTGTGTTTCATGCTATGCCAATATCCAGAGGAAATTCAGTTTTTAAATCTAGATGGATGTCTGATTTTGGAGATTTTTATGGACGAAATGTGTTTTTGGCAGAAACATCTGCTACAAATGGAGGTTTAGACTCTTTATTACAACCAAATGGGCCTATGAAAAAGGCACAAGAAAAAGCAGCCAAAGCATATGGAGCAGAACATACTTTTTTTGTCACCAATGGAACCTCTACATCTAATAAAATAGTACAACAAGCATTGATAAAACCAGGAGACGTTGTTTTGGTAGATAGAGATTGTCATAAATCACATCATTATGGATTGGTATTGGCAGGAGCGTTTCCAGCATATTTAGATTCATATCCTATTGAAAAGTATTCAATGTATGGGGCAGTTCCATTAAGAACTATTAAAGAAAAATTGATAGAACTTAGTGAAATAGGGAAGTTAGATAAGGTGAAAATGTTACTATTAACCAACTGTACTTTTGATGGCTTAGTATATAACGTAGAAAAAGTAATGGAAGAAGTACTTGCTATAAAGCCAGATATGATTTTTTTATGGGACGAAGCTTGGTTTGCATTTGCAAGTTTTACTTATATGTATAAGCAACGTACAGCAATGTATGTTGCTCAAAAATTATTTGAAAAATATAGAACTCCAGAGTATCGTAAAAAATACAAAGTATATATTAAGAACCTAAAAGAAGGAGAGCGTGCTACCATGCCAGATCCTGATAAGGTAAAAATAAGAGTATACGCAACACAAAGTACACACAAAACCTTGTCTAGCTTTAGACAAGGCTCTATGATACAAGTTTGGGATGAGGAGTTTAGTAGAAAAGTAGCAGATACTTTTCATGAAGCTTATATGACACATACAACCACCTCAGCAAATTATCAGATAGTTGCCTCGTTGGACGCAGGGAGAAGACAAATGGAATTAGAAGGGTATGAGTTGGTAGAACAGAATATTGAAATGGCAATGGTGTTAAGGTCTAAAATAAAAGATCACCCTCAATTAAGTAAATATTTTCATCTATTAACAGCTAACGATTTAATACCTGAAGAGTTTCGTGTAAGTGGACAGCAAGAATATTATAATGTAGAACAAGGGTGGGATAGAATGGAGGAATCTTGGGAGAATGATGAGTTCGTCTTAGATCCAACAAAAATAACCCTATCTGTAGGTAAGGCGGGTATTACAGGTGATGAGTTTAAGAACACATACCTAATGGATCGTTTTGATATTCAAGTAAATAAAACATCGCGTAATTCTGTGTTGTTAATGACCAATATTGGAACAACTAGAGGGAGTGTTACTTTTTTAATAAACGCACTTTTAAAAATAGCAAAAGAGTTAGATGAAAATGTTCGATCTTTAAATAAAAGACAAGCAGAAATAGCTAAAAAACATATTTACTCATTAATGTATGATGTACCTCCTTTACCAGATTTTAGTACCTTTCATCATTCCTTTTTAGCAGCACCAGGAGTGCCAGGAGGAAATATTAGAGAGGCCTATTTTTTAGGGTATGAAGAAAATTTGTGTGATTATATCTTATTAGAAGATTGTTTAACAGAATTGTCTGATAACAAAGATTTAGTATCCACGTCTTTTGTAATTCCTTATCCTCCAGGGTTTCCTATTTTGGTTCCAGGGCAGATTGTAAGTGAAGAAATTATACAATTTATGTTGGCTTTAGATGTAAAAGAAATACATGGATATAGAGCGGATTTAGGTTTGAAAATATTTACAGAAGAAGCGTTGAATAGAAAAAATACAATTTCGGCAATGGGTGCTATGCATGCTGTACACGCTTTGCAAATTGGAGGAACAGAAAACTAAAATTAAAAAAACATCAATATGAATACCAACTATACAGAACAACCCGTATTGAAAGGAATTGAAGAAATTAAAACCTTTTTTAAAGAAAATAAAACACCGATTTATTTTATCAGTGCTACAAATTTTAATTTGTTAGGAATAGATGAATGGGTTTCAAACTTTAAATATATTAGTCATATAGATTCGTATGAAGGTTTGCATACCAATTTATTTTCACCAAAAGAAGAAATAGCACATCCAGAATTTACGAGTATAGAAGATATTAATAATTACTTGCTAGCACATCCTGAAGTAATAGCGCAAATTAATGAAGGAAAAGTAAACGGAGAAGCAGGCAAAGTACTGTTTTTAATGTTTGATGAAAAAACAGAACAGCTGGCACAAATATTAGGGTTAGATGTTTGTTTTCCATCAGTAACCTTGCGTACCTTTTTAGACAATAAAGTACAAACAAATAGAATTGCAGAAAAAGCAGGAGTAGCCTGTGTACCTAATGTTTTGTCTAAAGTAGAAAGCTATGCTCATTTACGTAAAATATCAAAAAAATTAGGAGAGAAATTGGTTATTCAAACCCCGTTTGGAGATTCAGGACATACAACATTTTTTGTCTCAAATGAAGAAGAATATAATGAACATGCACAAGAAATATTGGCAGAGGAGGAAGTGAAAATCATGAAACAGATCAATTGTTATGGAACAGCTATTGAAGGTTGTGTAACCAAACATGGAACTATAGTAGCCCCTTTAATGACAGAATTGGTAGGTTTTAAAGAATTAACACCTTACAAAGGAGGGTGGTGTGGAAATGAAATTTATCCAAATGCTTTTAATGAAGAAATTAGAGAAAAGGCAAAAGTATACACAAAGCAATTTGGAGATCAATTAATAAAAGAAGGCTATAAGGGCTATTTTGAATTGGATTATTTGATAGATCAAGACAATGGTGAGGTTTATCTAGGAGAATTAAATCCTCGAATATCAGGAGTAAGTAGCTTAACAAATCATTCTAAATTTGCGATGGATGATGTGCCTTTGTTTTTATTTCATTTGTTAGAGTGGATGGAGATTCCTTATGAAATAGATACTGATGAGTTGACAAATCGTTGGGCAGAAGCAGCTCAAATGGATAGTTGGAGTCAATTGGTAGTTAAACACACCTTTAAAACTTTAGAAGTAGCAACAGAAGTACCGAAGTCTGGAATTTGGGAAATGAATAAGAATGGAAATATTCAGTTTAAAAAAATGGATACACACCGTCAATCGGTAGTGGGAGATAATGAAGCCTTTTTCATTCAAATAGCTCAGAAAGATGATTATATGACTGAAGGAACAGATTTAGGTATTTTGGTATTAAGAGGTAGGCTAATGTCAGATGAGTTTGAAATATCTACAAGAGCAAAACGTTGGATAAAGGCTATCCGATCTCAGTATAAGTCAGAAATATTAGATATGAGTCAGCTTTCAGAAGAAGACTTGGCAGAATTAGAAGCTAGTTTTAAAGTAGGTTAGTTCAAAGTTAAAAATTATGGGTTTTGTTCATGATTCAATGTGTATCTTTGCAACTCAATAAAGTTTAATAGTAAGCATTAAAAATATGTATCCACAAGAATTAACAGCGCCAATGGAAGCGCAATTAGTAGAAGCAGGTTTTGCTGCTTTGAAAAGCCCAGAAGAGGTAGAAAATACTTTAAAGTTAGATGGAACTACTTTAGTAGTAGTAAATTCTGTATGTGGTTGTGCAGCAGGTACTGCACGTCCAGGAGTAATAGCATCTTTAGAAGGAGCTGCAAAACCGTCAAACTTGGCAACAGTATTTGCAGGAGTAGATGGAGAAGCAGTTGCTAAAGCAAGAGAGTTTATGATTCCATTTCCTCCATCATCACCAGCTGTAGCATTATTTAAAGATGGTCAATTGGTACACATGTTAGAGCGTCATCACATTGAAGGTAGATCTGCTGAAATGATTGCAGCACATTTGTCAGAAGCATATGTAGAGTACTGTAAGTAATTCAGTCTTTTAATAAACATAAAAAGCTGTTAGAAATTTCTAACAGCTTTTTTATTGTGTAAATTGTCTTTTCGAGTAATTAATTAGATTGAACTTGTCGAAATCTAAATTATATCAAAGAGTTTTAAAATTGTTTACCAATAGAAATACCAACTCTTGGAATTACTTCGTGAGATTCATCCGTATTAAACATATTTCTACCAATACCTGCTAAGAAATCTAGTACAAATCCATTGTCAGACATGTATTTTCCTCCAAAACTTAATCCAAAAGCAAAGTCTGTATAATTATCTTCAATTCCTTCTAAAGCTTTTTTGCTTCTACCTGTATTTAAAGAACCAAAAAATTCTCCGAAATATCCAATATTCCCTTTAGAGAAAAGCACCTGTCTATAGTAAGGAGTTAAAACAAAATCTTGTTCATATTTAAAACTAGCAGACTCTTTTTCAAAGTTGAATAAAGAAGAAATACCAACAGAAGATTCTGGGTTTATAATAAGCTCGTAAGAAACGTCTAAAGATTTTAAAGCTAAGATGTCAAAAACATCAAATTTTATTTCATTTCTAATTTGTGCAACAGATGAAAATGTTGAACAAATTAAAACAGCAAGGATTAATTTTTTCATAAAATAAGGTGATAAATTGTTTTTTTAGTTTGCAGGCAAATGTACTACTTAATAATGGAATTTGGCAATGCTTTTTTTGCTAAAAATTAGCCCTTATTTGAACATTACCAGTATGTATGGTTCTTGTGTCATTGCTTTTTCTTCCAGAGTAGTTTAAGTTTAAATGTAGGTATGTGGTTATTTTTTTTTG
Source organism: Flavicella sp. (assembly GCA_965243265.1). Lineage (GTDB taxonomy): Bacteria > Bacteroidota > Bacteroidia > Flavobacteriales > Flavobacteriaceae > Flavicella. The sequence continues at coordinate 320,666 of CBDEUL010000002.1, read as the reverse complement.
GACTAATAAATTCCAAGTAAAATTATTGCCAGGTTGTAATCCCTCAAGCATTTGATATGCTATAGAGGAGTTTTCATCTCCAAAAAAATCATTTTTATAAAAATTAATATCTGCGATAATAGCTCCCTTTTCAGGATGCGAAAATTGATAAGCAAGACCTAGTTTTTGAAGGTTTAATGTGGCTAACTGATAAGCTTCCTCTTTGGCTTTATATTCGTAGTTTAAATCAAAACTACTATTAGTAGTTCTGTTAAAGGTAATAATAGGTTTAATTTCGTTACTGGTAATTTTATAATCTCTATCAGGAAAATTTTCAGAAGCATTTGTGCTAACGGTGTGTATTCCTTTAAGATCAATTAACCAGTAAAAACCTAGTTTATGTTGAAACTGTAGCTCTTGCAATTTTATATCACCAATTTGTGTACCTATACCAAGATCGTTTTTTACCTGAGAGCTTGAATAAGTATAGGTAGTAGAGTAATTTTGCATACCACGTCTAAAGAACAAGCTGTTTTTTAAGTTGTAAATAAGTCCTAATACATTTTCACTATTTGTTTCAAAAGGGTTGAAATTAAAATTGGTACCGTTTTGTTCTTTTTTGTTATCTATAAGAAGGTAAGATTGGTTAGAAAAATTAGAAATTACCTTTTGAAAGCCTTTTTTATTTTTCCATAGGTTGGCATTTAGTTGTAAAGACTGACTGAATTTAGATTGATTGATTTTTGTATAATTTGATGAAGGGAGTACAATACGGAGATATTCTGCTTGGTCAGGAAATTTGGCAATTTCAAACTCATCAAATTCTTGAATACCATTGTTGTTGTAATCAATCCAAGCATAAAACCCTTGGCCAGGTTCCGTTTTTATATAAGCAAATTCTTGTTGAGGTAAACTACCAGAAGAGGTTTCAAAAAGAGTATTCCAACTAATGCTATTTTTTAATAATTTTTGTGAGTAAGTTACTCTAGAATTTAAAGAAGCTTCATTTTCAAAATAGGTGTTGTTTACTGTTCTGTAGTTAGAAAAAATATTTACTTGTGCATTTTTATTTTGAACAATCCGTGATTTAAAATAAATGTTTCTAGCTTTATTCACTTTGGTAAGTGTATTGTTTCTAATACTATCATTTACTCTGAATTTTATTCCCACTTTAGAGTAGACTTGTGTAGTGTCTCCTACACCTGTATAGGTTTCATACTCTACAAATTGTTGACTTGTAAGTGAGTCTAGTTTTTGAGTAATTGTATTTCGTTTTTGGTTGTTTTCAGAGTTAAGGTTTGCTCCAATCCAAATTTTATCTAAATCTTGTAAAACAGAGATATTTCCCCTAATAAAAGAATTTTTTTCTATATTATTTGTACTTTCAAGTATACTGGTATAACTATTAAACCAAGTTTTTTGAAAATGTAAATCAGTATATAAACTGTGTTTATTTCCTTTAAAAGAATCTCCAAGGTTTAGGGTTTCAAAAAGGTAAGATAGCTGTTTATCTTTTTTGTTGGAAAGAAGAATTTCTGTATTTAATAATGTTTGATTTTCGGAGGAAGAAGATACAAGCCCCCAATCTCTATTAAACTCAATATTGTAAATACGTTCAATACTTTTGAAATTCTCATTTATATAATCAAAATTCACGTTTGTTTTTAAGAGCCAACTTTTGTTAGAAATTATTTGTTCCCATCCTATTTTTGAGGCCACCCCATCATTGTTTTCATCGTCAATAGATGAAAATAGATTTTGGTCGTTGTTGCTTAAGGCAATTTCTCCTTTTAAGGTTGTTCTTGAATTGGGTTTGTAATCTGCATTTGCAGCTGCTATTTGAAGTTGTGTAGGAGCTACCAAAATGATTAAAGGAATATAGTCTCCAAGGTTTTCGCCAACATAACTGTAAATTTTCCCAATAGCAGTATTTTCTTCCAATTGATAACTACCTCTATTTTCTACAAAATTAAAGGTTACATTATATAATTCGTCATCCGGATTTTGAGAAAATTCATAAGTTTCAATACCATCAATAATTACTTTTTTGTACTGAATTTTATTTTCATCATAGGCTTCAGGGCTGGCACTAGGAGCCACCATTTTAGAACGATCGTTTCCTGCATTTGCAAGAATTTCCATTTGTTCCTCTGTAAGGTTTTGTTGCAAGGGTTGGTTTTTTGAATCGGATTCATTGTAATAATAACCGCCTATTTGTAATTTTTCAGATGTATGGTGTACTTTTTCATAGGTAATAAAACGCGTATAATTTTTGTCAGAATATTGAAATTCAGCAGTAAATCGCATGTTTGCTGTTACGGGGTATGTGGTGTTAAAAGTAATTTCGGCGGTATTGTAATCTATTACATAATCATTTTCAAACCCTCGCTTAAGAGGTATTCCGTTTGAATAAATAGTTTCGCTACCTGAAAGAACAATAATGTTCAATTCTCCGTTAGGTCCTGTTAATCTATATGGGCCTTGGTTTCCTTCTAATGCCGTAAAGCTTTGTCTAGTGTATTGACCGCGTACTAAGGCTCCAGATGCTTTTATATCCGTTTGAGCATCTTCATCTCCTAGTTTGGCATCTACTGAAATTCCTGATACTTTTTTATTGAATCTCATATAGTGACTCTCGGTATTGTTCAATTCAATATCTCCAGCTTGTACGCTCCAATAATCGGTAAATAACTCTATAAATACACGGTCAAACTCTTCTGCACTTTGTGAATAACCGTTTTCTTGGATAGGAATATTAGAATCTGTAATAGAAGCTCTAATGGTTACTTTATCTGATAGTTTTCCTGAAATTTGTAAATCCAGACTAGAATTTAATACAGCATCTTGATTGTTTCCAATTGTAATTCCTCTAGAAATACTTCCTTGTGTATAAAGCCCTTCAAAAGGTTTATAGGAGGTGTTATCTCTATTGCTTTTTTGCAAACTATAGGGAGTTAAACTTTTACTTCCAGAAGCAAGAATAAGATCTTTGTCAAAAACAGCATAGGTTTTTGTTAAGAATTCAGGATATGGAGTGTATTCAATAGTTATCTTTTTAAATTTTTTAGAGTCTATGTATAAAGTCGCTTTTCCAAAATCTATGTTGTAGTTTTTCGGGGGAACTAAAGTGTCTTTGGCAAGTACTTTAAAATTTACAGGACTAATGCTTACATCTGAAATTTGAATGCTATCGGTAGTGGATGAAATGATGAGAGTTTCTAAGTCAGAAAATTTAGTTTGTGCAGTTGTTGCCAAACCAAATAGTAAAAGAAGAATACATCCAATAGCTCTCATCATCAAGATAACGTTCTAAAAACAAAAATAGTTTACTTTTTCTTGTTGAGGCATTTATTTACGAATGGGATTCAATTTTAAGATAAGGAAGTGAATTTAAAAGAGGGATTGTTGTTTGTTTTGACTTTCGTGGTTTAGGAGCCATTTTTTTCTCCAAATTCCACCTGCATAGCCTGTTAAAGAACCATCTGTACCAATAATTCTATGGCAAGGAATCAAAATCCAAATAGGGTTTTTTCCATTAGCACTTGCAACAGCTCTGATAGCTTTAGGGTCTCCTAAGGCTTTGCTTTGCTCTAAGTAACTTTTTGTTTTGCCTGCAGGGATTTCTAAAAGAGCTTTCCATACTTTTTTTTGAAACTCTGTTCCTTTTGGGTTTAGTTTTACAGAGAACTCTGTTCTAGTCCCAGCAAAATATTCTTGCAATTGAGTGGCACACTTTTGAAGAACTGTTGGAATGGTTGCTGTTAAAGAAACTGTATCTTCTATGATTGTTATAGCGTTAATTCCTTCAGAGTTTCCTGTAATTTCTGCAATTCCAATAGGGGTTTCTATATATGCCTTTGCTGTTTCCATAAATATCAGATACCAAAAATATCTTTAGAGTTTTGTGTGGTAATAGTTGCAATCTCTTCTGCAGAAATTCCGTAAATATCTACTAGTTTTCCAATAACATTGGTTAAGTAGCTACTTTCATTTCTTTTTCCTCTATAAGGTGTAGGGGCTAGGTAGGGAGCATCTGTTTCTAATACAATTTTAGAGAGTGGTATTTCATGTAAAAACTTGTCTATTTTTCCATTTTTAAAAGTTACAACGCCTCCAATTCCTAATTTCATATTGTAAGAAACTGCTTTTTTTGCTTGTTCTAGGGTTCCTGTAAAACAGTGAAAAATTCCGAATAAATCATCTCCTTTTTCTTCTTCCAAAATTTCAAATACTTCATCAAAAGCATCTCTACAATGAATATTGATAGGCATTTTTCTTTCTTTTGCCCATTGTATCTGTGTTCTAAAAGCGTGTTGTTGCTGTTTTAGGTAGGTTTTGTCCCAGTATAAATCAATACCAATTTCTCCAATGGCATAGAATTTTCGTTTGTCTATCCATTCTTTGATTAAAGCCAATTCTGTATCTACATTTTCTTTTACATGTGTTGGGTGTAACCCCATCATTAAAAAAATGTTTTGAGGAAATTCAGCTTCTAAGTTTAACATACTTTCTGTGTATTCACTATCAATTGCAGGAATAAAAAAGCGAGTCACTCCATTGTCAATAGCTCGTTGTACAACCTCTTTTCTGTCTTCATCAAATTGTTCGCTATAAAGATGTGTATGCGTATCTGTAATAATCATGGTGCTACTGAATGGTTGATTTCTATGTTTTTATTGAAAATATTTTAGTACTAAAAAAGTATATTTGGGCAAAAATAGGATAAAATGGGGAGTCTAAAGAAAACCTTGACTAAAAAAGGATATACAAAAGTACCAATGAAATTAATAGGTACCAATCATATGGTTGTAAGTGCTAAAATTAATGGAAATAAAGGACGTTTTATTTTAGATACAGGAGCATCCAATTCTTGTGTAGGTTTTGAGGGAGTTGCTACTTTTGGTTTAGAAACGAGTACTTCTGATGTAAAGGCAGCAGGAGCAGGGGCTACAGGTATGGAAACTCAAAAATCTATGGCCAATAAGCTGTCTTTAGGAAAATGGAGTACAAAAAAATGTGATTTGGTAATTTTTGATTTATCTCATGTAAACGAGGCTTTGGTTCAGCATAATGCTAAAACAGTTGATGGAATTATAGGCGCAGATATTTTATTAAAGAGCAAAGCAGTAATTGATTATAAAAAGAAATACGTGTACTTGAAATAGGAGGTGTAGTTTAGATTTCTTTTAGTGTTTTCCCTTGCTGATTTTTAAAATGATTGCTTTTAGAACTTCCAATAATTTGAGAAGAATAAATACCGCTGTGTCCAGAAAATAGATAAGCAGTAACACAAGCAATTGCAATAAATACACCAGCTTCAATACCAAATAATTCAATACCCATAATAGTACAGGCAATAGGTGTATTAGTAGCACCAGCAAATACAGCAACAAACCCCATACCAGCTAATAGTGCCATAGGTAGTGGTAAAAATAAAGCCAAAGCATTTCCAAGGGTTGCTCCAATAAAAAATAAAGGAGTTACTTCACCTCCTTTAAAACCTACGCCTATGGTAAAGGTGGTTAGTAATATTTTAAGAGCAAAATCATAATAAGGTAAAGGATTTACAAAGGCTTCTTCTATAGTAGGTACTCCCAATCCAATATATTTTGTAGTTCCCATTATTAATACACTCAAAGCAATTAAAATTCCTCCTACAAAAGGACGTAATGGAGGGTATTTAATTTTATTTGCAAAGCTTTGGAAAAAAGGAATTCCTTTTGAAAATGTTCTACCAGCCAAACCAAAAAGGATTCCACTGGCAATGGCAACAAAAAAGGTAAGCCCATTCATTTCAGGAACCAAATCTACGATATAATGAGAATGATGTACTCCCCAAGCTAAACAAACGTAATCTGCAACTACTGCTGCAAGAAAACTAGGTACGATTGCTTCGTAACGCATTCTTCCAACAATTAAAACCTCTAGGGCAAAAATAGCACCTGCTAAAGGTGTTCCAAAAACAGAGGCAAAACCTGCAGAAATACCAATTACAATGATGATTTTTCTGTTTTCGTGACTGAATTTAAATATTTTAGAAATCTGATCAACAATAGCTCCTCCCATTTGAATAGCTGTACCCTCTCGACCTGCAGATCCCCCGAATAAATGTGTAATTACGGTTCCAAGATAAATTAATGGAGCCATTTTAAAAGGGATGATGTCTTTAGGACTGTGTATTTCATCAATCAATTGATTGTTTCCTTTAACAACACTTTTTCCCCAATAATGATACATGAGTCCAATAACTAAACCTGCAATAGGAAGTAGAGCTATCATCCATTTGTTTGCTTCACGTATGTCTGTAACAAAATATAGAGATTCAAGTAAAAGAGCAGAAGCGGAGCCTACAAAAATCCCAGCAATAATTGAGATGAATAACCATTTTAGCAAGTGCTGTATGATGTTAGAATAATTGTTGAGAAGTGAATTTTTTTGAAAGAATTCCATAGGTTGCTTTTGCAAATAAAATGCAAATATAACCATTCAATTTTACTTGTTTTTAAGGTATTGTATTTCATTTTTAAAACAAGAACTTCAATAAAAAAGCCTAACAAATTATTTTGTTAGGCTTGGTAGTAAAAAAAATAGATTTTCTTATTTATTAGGTTGAGGTGTTATTCTTAAATAAGGTTTTATTTCAGTATGCCCTTTTGGAAAAATAGCATCAATATCTTCTGTTTTGATTGCTGGTACCACCACGCAGTTATCTTTAAGTAAGCAAATAAAAAGCCCTCATATAATTTATATGAGGGCTTTAGGTATATTAAGTTTTAGAATTCTACAATTCTAATGCTTTTTTAGGGTTGTTGTTCATCAACAATTCAATTGGGTTTTCTAAAGCTTCTTTTACAGCCACTAAGAAACCAACAGATTCTCTACCATCAATAATTCTATGATCATAAGATAATGCAACATACATAATTGGTTGAATCACTACTTGACCATTTACTGCCATTGGACGCTCAACAATATTGTGCATTCCTAAAATTGCAGATTGTGGAGGGTTGATAATAGGAGTAGACAACATAGATCCAAATACACCACCGTTTGTGATTGTAAAAGTACCACCTGTCATTTCATCAACAGTAATTTGTCCGTCACGAGCTCTTAAAGCCAAACGTTTTACTTCACTTTCAACACCTCTAAAAGATAAGTTTTCAGCATTTCTAATTACAGGTACCATTAACCCTTTAGGACCAGATACTGCGATAGAAATATCAGCAAAATCATTTTTAATTTGGTAATCTCCATCAATCATAGAGTTTACATCTGGATACAATTCTAAAGCTCTAGTAACTGCTAATGTAAAGAAAGACATAAATCCTAATCCAACACCGTGTTTAGATTTGAATTCTTCTTTATATTGACTACGTAAATCAAAAATAGGTTGCATGTTTACTTCGTTAAAAGTAGTTAACATTGCAGTGTCATTTTTAACAGATACCAAACGTTGTGCTACTTTTCTACGCAGCATAGACATTTTTTTACGCTCAGTTCCTCTACTACCATTAGACGCTCCCATAGCAGGAGTTGCATTTAAAGCATCTTCTTTAGTAATTCTTCCGTCTTTTCCAGATCCAGCAACAGATGCATTGTCAATTCCTTTTTCATCTAGAATTTTTTGTGCAGCTGGAGCAGCACTTCCTGTAGCATACGTTGCATTTTCTACCGCTTTTGGAGCTTCTGCAACTGGTGCAGCAGGAGTTTCTTCTTTTGCAGGAGCAGCAGCAGGAGATTCAGCAGAACCTTCAGGTTTTGCAGCATCCATATCAATTAAACAAACCACAGCACCTACTTCAACAGCATCACCTTCTTCAGCTTTTAAAGTGATAATTCCACTTTCTTCAGCAGGTAATTCTAACGTTGCTTTGTCTGAATCTACTTCAGCAATTGGTTGGTCTTTTTCTACGTAATCACCATCTTCAACTAACCAAGATGCAATTTCTACTTCTGTAATTGATTCCCCCGGAGAAGGAACTTTCATTTCTAAAATCATTGTTACTAATTTTAAATTTTTGCTCTTATATAAAGAGCAGTATTGTTTTTTATTAATGAACGCTGAGCTTGTCGAAGCGTTTTTGTTTGTTTTAAAGTACACTTCGACAAGCTCGGTGTACGGTGTTTTTTGTTCGCATACTTCGGTAAATTCAGTATGCAGGGTTGCTTATTTTTTCTCTGGATTGAAAACCATATCAATCACAGCTCTTTGTCTTCTTTTAAACCTTGCAGATGAACCAGCAGCTGGTACAGAATAGAATTTTCTAGAGGCTACGCTTAATTTAACTAGGTTAAATCGTTGTAACATAAAGCTCCATGCTCCCATGTTTTTAGGTTCTTCTTGTGCCCAAACATATTCTTTCACATTAGGATATCTGTCTATAGCTGCTTGTAATTTTTCTTCGTGTAAAGGGAACAATTGTTCAACACGTACAAGAGCTATATCATTTCTTTTTGTAGTTTCACGTTCTTCTAATAATTCGTAATAGAATTTACCTGTACAGAATACTAATTTAGTTACATTTTCTGGAGCAATTGTGTCATCAATTACTTCTTGGAAACTTCCGTTTGCAAAATCTTCAATAGGATTTACTGCTTTAGGGTGGCGTAACAAACTTTTAGGAGTAAAGACAATTAGTGGTTTTCTGTGTTTACGTTTCATATGACGACGTAATAAATGGTACATGTTTGCAGGTGTTGTACAGTCTGCAACCGTCATATTGTCTTCAGCACAAAGTTGTAAAAAACGTTCAATTCTAGCAGATGAATGCTCAGAACCCTGTCCTTCATAACCGTGAGGTAATAAAACAACAATTCCATTTTGCAATTTCCATTTGTCTTCTGCGGCAGAAATATATTGGTCAAACATAATTTGAGCTCCGTTGTTGAAGTCTCCAAATTGTGCCTCCCAGATAGTCAATGTATTTGGATTTGCCATAGCATATCCATAATCAAAACCTAACACCCCGTACTCAGAAAGTAACGAGTTGTAGATATACATTTGACCTTTGTTTTTAGGGTTTGTATTGATTAGGTTGATACGGTCTTCTGTGTTTTCATCACGAATAATAGCATGACGATGACTAAAAGTTCCACGTTCTACATCTTGTCCAGAAATACGAACATCGTAACCTTCTTCTAATAAAGAACCATAAGCCAATGTTTCACCCATTCCCCAGTCGAGTAAATTGTTTTCGAAAACCATTTTTTCACGACCTTTCACGATACGTTCAGCTTTTCTTACAAATTTAACTCCTTCAGGAACTGTTGAAACTACTTTTGCGATTCCCTTTAAATTATCAACAGGATATGTTGTATCTATAGGAGAGAGCATTGCTTCTAATTTCTCGCGAACAAAATCTTTCCAAGTGTGTTCCATAAAAGGAACTACTTTAGAAGTAGAATCTCCTTTTGCTTTTTGGAATTCTTCTTCAAGCATGCTTTTAAAATCATCTTTGATTTGTTTAGCATAGGCAGTATCAATAGATCCTTCGTTTATTAATTTCTCTACATAAATATCTTTAGGGTTTTTATGCTTAGAGATACTTTTATATAGGTTAGGTTGTGTAAAACGAGGTTCGTCACCTTCATTATGACCATATTTACGGTATCCTAATAGATCTATAAAGATGTCTCTTTTGAATTTCATTCTAAATTCAAGAGCCAATTCTACTGCGTGGCAAACAGCTTCTACATCATCTGCATTTACGTGTAATACAGGTGATAAAGTTACTTTAGCAACATCAGTACAATAAGTACTTGAACGGGCATCTAAATAGTTTGTAGTAAAACCTACTTGGTTGTTTACAACCATATGTAAAGTACCTCCTGTTTTGTACCCGTTCAATTTACTCATTTGAGTAACCTCGTATACAATTCCTTGACCTGCAATGGCAGCATCACCGTGTACTATAATAGGGAGTATTTTTGAATTATCACCGTTGTATTTTCTGTCAATTTTTGCTCTAGCAATACCTTCAGCAACTGGTGCAACTGTTTCTAAGTGAGATGGGTTTGGAACAAGGTTCATTTTCATCTTCTCACCATTTTTAAAAGTCTTACTACGCGTAAGTCCCATGTGGTATTTTACATCCCCATCTATATGTTCGTCATCAAAGTCTTTTCCTTCAAATTCAGAGAATAGGTTGCGAACAGGTTTTTTGAAAATATTAGTTAAAGTACTCAAACGCCCTCTATGCGCCATTCCAAGAACACATTCTTCAACACCAAATTTCTCAGCAGCATCTCTTAAAGCTACAGAAATGGCAGGAATCAAAGCTTCACCACCTTCAAGAGAGAAACGTTTTTGTCCTACATATTTAGTTTGTAAAAAGTCTTCAAAACCTACGGCTTGATTTAATTTAGATAAAATATATTTTTTAGAATCTAAATTATAAGAAGGGTGATTGTTGTTTTTATTCAAACGTTCTTGCCACCAGTTAATTTCTTTTGGATTACGAATATACATGTATTCAACACCAATAGAATCACAGTACATTTCTTCTAAATTTTGAAGAATAGTTGAAAGCTTGGTTGGTTTTAAACCTATAATTTCACCAGCACTAAAAACAGAATCTAAGTCTTTTGATGAAAGACCAAAGTTTTCAATAGCTAAAGTAGGTTCGTATTTACGTCTTTCACGTACAGGGTTTGTTTTGGTAAACAAATGACCACGTGATCGATATCCATTGATTAGTTCAATTACATGAAACTCTTTGTGTACGAGTTCAGGGATGTCAATATTTGTTTTTTCTTCACCTGTTAGGGAATATTCTTCATTAGCAAGGTCGTAACCTTGAAAAAAACTTTTCCAACTAGGTTCTACGGAATCAGGATTTATTAAATACTGGTCGTATAAATCGGCAATAAAGCCAGAATGTGCTGCGTTTAAGAACGAGAATTTGTCCATATCTTTTATTGAATGCTCGGTGTTTTATTAAAAACCTTAGCAAAAATACAACGTTTTCGTTGAATGGCAGTATAATGTTTAGCGATTTGTTAAAAATGCAATTAAATATAACAGATTTTGTTTTTTCTGTTAATTTATCTGTTGAAAAATAGAAGAACTATTTATGTCCTTTTTTGAGGATGAATTATTATAGGTATATTGGTTTTAGTGAATGTGATTACAGATTTTTTTAAAACGTTTGTTGGTTTGTTAAAAAGTAGTATATTTGCAACCGCAAAACAGAGATGTATTGCGTTATAACACTCCTCCTTAGCTCAGTTGGTTAGAGCATCTGACTGTTAATCAGAGGGTCCTTGGTTCGAGCCCAAGAGGGGGAGCAAAAGCCTTGACTATTCTAGTTGAGGCTTTTTTGTTTCCGTTTCTTTTTTATTAAAAAAGAAACTATTTTTTTCAAAAAACTTGTGTTGTTTTGAAAAAGTAGTATATTTGCAACCGCAAAACAGAGATGTATTGCGTTATAACACTCCTCCTTAGCTCAGTTGGTTAGAGCATCTGACTGTTAATCAGAGGGTCCTTGGTTCGAGCCCAAGAGGGGGAGCAAAAAAGAGTTAACTATTTTAGTTGACTCTTTTTTTTTGTTTACATCTTAGTGTTTGTTAATCAAGTGTGTTTTTTTGGTGCATATATTTAATTTTATGTTAAGTTTGCGAAATCGTTTTCTTTTTAAGGAAACAGAAATGTGTTTTAATAATGTAAATTTAAAAGTGACAGATAAATTATGAAAAAAGTTGTTTTACTAATTCTTATTATGTGCGTAGGAGGGTTGTCTGCTCAAACCAAAGTGCCTACAATTTTTGGTGATAACATGATTTTGCAACAAAAAACAAAAGTTGCTATTTGGGGTACGGACAATCCAGGAAAGTCTATTAAAGTCACGGCAGATTGGGGGGCAGAAGCTACAGCTAAGGTGGGTGAAGATGGGAAATGGAAAGTTTTGTTAAGTACGGTAGAGGCAGGAGGTCCTTTTAATGTTAAAATTAAGGGGACTGGTGAGATTGCTATAAAAAATGTTCTTTTAGGAGAGGTTTGGTTGTGTATGGGGCAGTCTAACATGGGATATGCTGTTGGTAGTACTTATGAGGGAGAAAAAGATTCTGCAGAAGGAGCGAATTCTGATTTAAGAATTTACAAATCAGATCGTCAAAATTGGCATGAGCCTAGAACAGATTGTCCTTCTGGGAGCTGGAATGAGGCAACTCCAGAATCTGTTTCAGAAACTTCGGCAGTTTCCTATTATTTTGCAGAGAGGTTGCAGAAAGAACTAGGAATTCCTGTAGGTATCATTGTTCAGGCTTATTCAGGGACGCCTATTGAGGGTTGGATGCCTTGGGAGGTTCAAAAACATATAGCTAGAAGTATTTCTTTGAAGAAAGATTTAGATGCTTCAGCGGCAAGACAAGCTTCTGGAAAGGGAATTACAAGAGAGGTTGCCTTAGAGAAATATGAAAAGGAGCTTAAAGTGTATCAAGAAAAAATGGCTGCAGGGGATATAATGAAGAATAAGGTGAAGAAAAGAAAAATGCCTATTATCACAAAGCCAGCTGATATGGGGCATCAATATCCATCTAATATTTACAATGGTATGGTGGCTCCTATTGTAGGGTATGGGATTAAAGGGTTGATTTGGTATCAAGGAGAAAGAAACTCCAAATCTGTTCAACAGGCATTGGATTTAAAGGAGCAGTTGAAAACAATGATTGCTTATTATAGAACTGCTTGGAGCGAGGTGTCGGAAGGGAATGTGTCAAATGATTTTTATTTCGCTATTACACAGCTTCCAAGTTGGACTCCTACTCAGGTGAAGCCAGTAGAGGGAGTTGAGGCTTCTTGGGCGGTTTCTAGAAATATGATGAGAGAGTTTATTTCAGAAGAGTCAAATACGGCAATGTCTGTTTCAATAGATACTGGAGATTCTTTGGCTTTGCATCCCAAAAACAAAAAGCCAATAGGGATAAGACATTCATTTAATGTGCTACATGATGTATACGGTTCTTCTTTAGTTCCTCATGGTCCTTACTATAAGAGTCATACGGTAAATGGAAAAGAGGTTGTTGTTGAGTTTACGGGGGTAGGTACTGGTTTGGTTCCTGCAAAAGAAGAAGCTTTGAATACCTTTGCGATAGCAGGAAAAGATCAAAAATGGCACTGGGCTGATGCAGTTATTGAGGGAGATAAAATTGTAGTGAGCTCTGAGGAGGTTAAGGAGCCTGTTGCTGTGCGTTATGCGTGGGCAATGAATCCTTCTCAAAGAAACTTGTTGTATAATAAGGAAGGTTTGCCAGCATCTCCTTTTAGAACGGATAATTGGCCGCTTTATAAAAAAGGATCTGAAGAGGTTCAGGTAGAGAAGCCAAAGAAGGCTACGGGGAAAGATAAAATTCATCCAGATGACTGGTCTCGTCCAGAGATGCAATAGGTTTTCTGTTTAAAGAAACAAAAAAAAACTCTTTATTTAAATAAAGAGTTTTTTTTGTGTTAATTATGCGAGTTAAAACATGTCTTTATGTGGGAAAATTGCGTATTTTCGGGGGGTTAAATTTATAAAGTATAAAATGATGAAAAAAATTATTCTCGTTTTGGTTGCTCTGGTGCAATCGTATTCGTTATTCTCGCAGACAAAATTGCCAACTATTTTTGGTAATGATATGATTCTGCAACAAAAAACAAAAGTTGCTATATGGGGTACAGATACTCCAAATACTTCAATAACAGTTACAGGTGATTGGGGAGCGAAGTCTACGGTGAAGTCAGATAAAAAAGGAAATTGGAAACTTTTTTTAGAGACAGTAGAGGCAGGAGGACCTTTTGTTGTTAAGGTAAAGGGGTCTGATGAGATTGTGTTTAAAAATGTTCTTTTAGGAGAGGTATGGTTGTGTATGGGGCAGTCTAATATGGGATGGTCTGTAGGGAATACGTTTGAGGGAGAGAAGGATTCGAAAGAAGGAGCTAATCCAAATTTGAGAATTTACAAATCAGATCGTCAAAACTGGCATGAGCCTAAGTTAGATTGTCCTTCTGGAGCTTGGAACGAAGCGACTCCAAAGTCTGTGGCAGAAACATCAGCAGTATCGTACTATTTTGCAGAAAGATTACAAAAAGAATTAGGGATTCCAGTAGGGATTATCGTTCAAGCTTATGCGGGTACTCCAATTGAAGGGTGGATGCCTTGGGAAATCCAAAAAAATAACAAGCGTAGTATTAAGATGAAGAAAGAGTGGGATGCTGTGGCCAAAAGACAGGTTGAAGAATTAGGGTTTACAGAAGAGAAGGCTTTGAAAAAATACGAAAAAGAGTTAAAGGATTATCAGGGGAAAATGGCAAATGGAGATGTTATGAAAAATAAGATTAAAAAACGTACAATGCCGATTATTGTAAAGCCAGCTAATTTAGGGAATCAGTACCCGTCAAATATTTACAATGCAATGGCGCACCCAATTATCGGTTATGGTATCAAGGGGATGATTTGGTATCAAGGAGAAAGAAACTCTAAATCTGTACAACAGGCATTGGATTTAAAGGGGCAATTAAAAATGATGATTGACTTTTATAGAGGCGCTTTTTCGGAGAAATCAAATGGAAATGTATCAGATCAATTTTATTTTTCGATGACTCAGTTGCCGAGTTGGAATCCTACTCAGGTAAAGCCGGTGGAAGGAGTTGAAGCTTCTTGGGCTGTTTCTAGAAATTCTATGAGAGAGGTTGTATTGGAGCATCCAAATACGGCAATGTCTGTTTCGATAGATACGGGTGATTCTATTGGGTTGCATCCAAAAAACAAAAAGCCAATAGGAATAAGACACGCTTTTAATGTCTTGCATGATGTGTATGGGTCTTCTTTGGTAGCGCATGGTCCATACTATAAGAATCACAAAATTGATGGTAAAAAGATTGTTCTTGAGTTTACAGGAGTGGGAAGTGGTTTGGTTTCTGCAAAGAAAGGAGTTTTGAATGCTTTCGCAATTGCAGGGAAAGATCAAAAATGGCATTGGGCAGATGCGGTTATAGAAGGAGATAAAGTGGAGGTAAGTTCGAAAGAGGTTGAGGAGCCGATTGCTGTACGTTATGCGTGGGCAATGAATCCTTCTCAAAGAAATTTATTATATAACAAAGAAGGTTTACCAGCGTCTCCTTTTAGAACAGATAATTGGAGGTTGTTTGAAGAAGGTTCTGAGGAGGTACAAGTGCATAAGCCTAAGAAAATCAAAGGTCACGAAACGACAGATTGGGATAGACCGGAGATGCAATAAAAAAACAGGTTGATAAACCGAAATTTTAGTCCTCTATCTAAAAGTAAATTCTTTTGCTTTTGGGTAGAGGTTTTTTTTTGTTTTGAAGTAGTCTTGTGAGAAAAGTGTTTTCTACTGATTTTTTAAGACATTCTAGGTTTTAAAAGAGTTTTAAGAGGTTTTTTTGTGAGGTTTAATGCTTTTAAAGTGTTAATGGTGTAGTATTATGTATTGAAGATGTGTTGTTGAAGTAGTGTTTTAGATCTAAAATAGTGGTATATTTATGGTGTGTAAAATCAACTTAACCTAACCAGATATGAATAGAATTATAAAACGTTACAGAGAAACCGATTTTTGTGTAGTATGTTCGGTGCTTTTTCTTCTTTTAGTAAATGTAGTGTGTGCTTTCACGCCACCTCAATTAAGGGCAGATGGAGTTTTGGTGTTTGAAAGTGAGGGAGGTGTGGCAGATGTAATGTCTGTTACGGAAAACGGTTCTAATTATGATGTGTCTATTGACTCTGATGGAACGGTTACAAATTATACATACCCTGTTTCAGATTTAGTACAGGTGAGATACCTAAATATGGAGATGGGATCTGATATGTTAAATACAACATCAGCTCCTGGTTTGTTAACGGAGATGTCTCATTATGATGCGTATGCTCCTAAAGTTTCGGAAATGGGTGATATGTTTGACTTAATTCGTTACCAGCATGTTACTGTGCGTTCGGTTTCAAGTGGAAACTGGAGTTCTGGAAGTACGTGGAGTACAGGGCAAGTGCCAGAAGAAGGGGCTAGAGTTCTTATTGAGAGTGGGCATACAGTAAAAGTAGATACTGAAGTAGCCAATGCGGTTACAACGGTTAGAGTAGAGGGGGGAATAACGTTCTCAACCACTACTAACTCTTCGTTGACAGTAGATACGATGGTTACAATGATGGGGAGTACTTTTGAAATGGGGACAGAAGCCGATCCTATACCAGAGGGAATTACCGCAAAATTAATTATAGAGGATCAGGGTGATTTTGTGAATACAGGTATTACAAACCCAGATTACGATCCTTCTCATTTAGGTTTAGGGTTGATTATTCATGGTAGTATAGAAATCTATGGAATGGTTCGTACCGGGTATGCCACGTTTGATAAAGCAATGCAAGGAACTTCTTCTATCAAAGTGGATCAACTACCGTCTGATTGGAAAGTAGGTGATAAAATAGCTTTGGCAGGTACAGGAAGATCAGCAAAAGAAGATGAAGCTAGATTGATTACAGCTTTAGGAGGTAATGTAATTTCTTTTAATAAGCCTTTAGCTTATGATCACGTAACTCCAAGACACACTAAGGAAGGGTTGGATTTAAAAATTCACGTGATTAATTTAACAAGAAATGCGATTATTACGACGCAAGAAGAGGGAGATTATCGTTATAGGATGAATGGTCCTGAGCCAAAATCTAGAGGGCATGTGATGTTTATGCATACCAATGATGTGAATATTCATTATGCAGGATTTTATGAATTAGGACGTACCAATAAGTTGCAGACGATGATTAATCTGGCTAAGGATGAACAGGGAAATATAACTGAATATGCTTTGAATCCTATCGCACGTTATCCATGTCACTTCCATAGAACCGGAGCTGATGGTACTTCTTTTGGTGTTGTGAAAGGGTCTGCGATTGATGGCTCTCCTGGATGGGGGTATGTAAACCATAGAGGAGCTGCGTATATTGATAATAATGTGGCTTATAATGTAAATGGGGCTGCTTTTATTTCTGAGATAGGGAATGAGATAGGAACATTTATAAACAATGTAAGTATTCGTACGTTAGGAACAGGGAGAGAGAATAATACGGCAGATGCGAGTTTTGGGCAAAACGGAGCAGCACAATCTTTAATAAATATTAATGAGTTCGGGTCTGCAGGAGATGGTTTTTGGTTCCACTCTCATATGGTTGTTATAAAAGACAATGTGGCTTCAGGGTTTACAGGAACAGGGTTTCATTTCTGGAATCAGGCAATTGACGGTTACGACAGAGATCCTACAAGAGAATCGAATGTAATTACGAATGAAGATTTTATTGAAGGTTCAGGATTGTTGATGTCTAACAATCAGGCGTATGGAGGTAATATTGCGTATGCACAAGGTTTTGGATCACAAGCCGCTAACAATGCTAGAGGGTTCCATAGGGTTGAAGACTTTGTTGCATTTCAAGTCAATAAAGGTATTCGTAGAAAGTATACAAAGCATACAGAATATATTGATATGGTGTTGATAGGAGATTTAGATAATCCAGTGGGAGAAGCAGCTTTTGATACACATCATAACGGAAGAAGTCAACAGTTTGTTAGAGCTCATGTTGAAGGATTTATTTATGGATTAAAAGCAGAAAAACGTAAGTATGCTCAAATAGTAAAAGATGGGTACTTTAACAATGTTTATAATATTTATCTAGGTTTTCGCCATGATAGAGATGAAAATAAGTACTATATAAATAATACTTTTGGAGATTTGTCAGAAGAAGCTTTGGAAAGTGTGAAATCAAGATTACCTGGTTTTGATGGTGTTCAAGTCGATTACTACGCTTTAAATGATAAGTTGGCAGGAGATGTAATTAAAGAAGATTTTGAAGAAGAAGATGATGGAGGATCAGAAGGAAAAATATCAAATTTTGTAGTATCTCATAACGGTCAAAATTATAAAGTATATTTGAAAGATGAACAACATCCAGATTCAATTCCACCAGTAGAAAGATTATCACAAGGAAATAGAACCAATGCAGAGAGGGTTGCTAGTGGTAATGGGACTTCTGCTTACTCATCACAAATGTACGATGTTAGTGAAGTTTTTGAGCCTAGTTTACCAGAAGTAACTTATAAAAATACGGTTTTAGGTTCTTTATCGGGTATTGTAAATACGACAGGGGAGCCTGTTAGAGATATTGTAATAGAGAGACCGGAAGATTTGGTTTTAGGGCTAGATCAAGATCCATTGTCATTGTATTCTAATGAAATATTTAAAAGAATAATGGATGATAATACCCCTACAATATCTATTGTAAGTAGTTCAAATGAAAGTGTAGCAACCATTGTTTTGAATGAAAATGGAAGTATTGCAACATTGACACCCATCTCTATAGGAACAACATCGATTATCTTAGAAACAGATACAGATGGTGAAACTACATTTGACTTGACGGTTGTGGCTTCTGTAACTTCACCAGTAGCAAATGATGATTCTTATAGTGGAGATTTTAACAAGGTGATTTTAATGCCAGTATTGTTTAATGATACAGGAGATAATGCATTAAATGGTTTTGAAATTAACTATACCGATCCTTCTAACGGAACAGTAGAGTTTAATTCAGATGGAGTAAGTTTAAGATATACCCCTAATGAAGGAGTTTCGGGAATGGATTCTTTTACCTATACAATCACAGATTATATAGGAAAGGTATCTAATGTAGCTACTGTTTCTTTAGAGGTGAGAGAAGAAGCACCAGATTATACAATTACACTTTTAGAGGGAGAAAGTTTTTCATTAGAATTTGATAGTGCTGTTACTGAATCTTCAGCACCTTCAGAAGGAGATGTTGTATACAGCGACAAAATACTTACCTATACACAAACAGCTAGTAATCATGGAGGAACTGATACTTTTTCTTATCAAGTAGGAGGAAGTGTTGGAGTAGTGTCTGTGGTAATCGATTCAGAAACTGTTTTAGCACAAGCATCTCCTACCGTAAACGCAGGTAGCCCTATTTTGGTTAGAGATTTTGATGATAACGGACAAGAGACAGTGCAATTAGATGGTTCTTTAAGTTATGATTTGGATGGAGAAATAGTTCAATACCACTGGTTGATTGGCGGACAAGAGTTTACAGAGGTTAGTCCTTCAGTAACTCTTCCGTTAGGAAACTATTCTGCGGTGTTAACAATTACAGATAACGATTCTAATGTTGCTCAAAAATCAATATTAGTCGATGTTTTGGAAAATCCAGGAATCTTTTTTGAAAAACCTGTTACCGCAGATTCGGAATTTGATGAAAAATATTTTGCCAATAATGCGGTTGATGGGGATACTGAAATATCATGGAGATCTAAATCATATGATGAAGGAGATGAGTTAAGAGTGCCTCAAAACTTGTTTGTGGATTTAGAAAAGAGATATGAAATAGAATCGATTACTTTAGATTTTGGATCTGTAACAAGACAGAGATCGACACATTTCAAGTTGTATATTTCTGATGATGAAGAAAATTGGACAGAAATAGGTGAATATCATGAAGATGATAGGCCAGAGCAGATAGAGATATTTACATTTTCTCCAAGAGTTGAAGGAAGGTATTTTAGATTTGAAGGGATTGAATATCCAGGAGCAAATTCGTTTAGAATTTATGAGCTTACAGGAGAAGGAACGGTTATACCTAATGTACTCCCTGTAGCAAATGCAGGAGATGATAAGATTGTGTACGATCAAGATGATTCAGGTGTAGAAGACGGTGTTGGATCTGTTGTTTTGGACGGAAGCGGAAGTTTTGATGCAGATTTGGTAGAATTGAATTACTCTTGGGAAGATGCTTTTGGTAATGTGTACTCAGGGGTTTCACCAGAAATTACATTGCCTGTAGGCTTGGGACATGAAATCGTTTTAACAGTAACAGATTTAGATGGAGCTACGGCACAAGATATGGTTATTGTAGATGTGGTTTCAGGGTCAGAAAATATAGCGCTTTATAAAGAAGTATCACCATCATATTCAGCAATTAACGATGGGGTAGATACGAGTTACTCTAGTCTAGACGGAGGAAGTAACATTGTAATCTTAGACTTAGAAGAAGTATTTACTTTAGATGAGATACGAGTGTTGTGGGGAGAACATATTGGAGTCGATTTTCAGCTAGATAGATCTAATGATGGAGTTAACTGGGAAGAGATGGAATCGGTTCGTTTGAATGCGGATAATATTTCTGTTGTGGATGTTTCAGGCTATATGTCTAGATATGTTCGTTTGCAAGTATTTAGAACGGAAGATGCTTCAGGAGTTTTTGATATAGAAGATTTTGAGGTGTATAAGCAACCACAAGTAAATGTTCCTCCGGTAGCTGATGCAGGAGTAGATGCTGTAATTACAGATTTTGGGTCTAATGGGGTTGAAACACTTACATTGAATGGAGCATTTAGTTCTGATGTAGATGGAAGTATTGTAAAGTATGAATGGTCTGTTCCAGGTTATGCTGTAAAAGAGGGAGTAGAGGTCGAGTTTAATTTCCAAGCAGGAGAAACTGTGGTTGAGTTAACGGTAACGGATAATAACGGAGCTATAGACACAGATGAGATTATGGTAACAGTTGATGTAGACCCTAATGGAGCATTAGAGTATTTATTGCATGACTTTGAAGATGGTTTGGCACAAGAATTTAGACCGTATAGAGTAGATGATTTAGAGGTTGTTTCAAATCCAGATCAAACAGGATTGAATCAAAGCGATCAAGTATTAAAAATACCTTTGTTTAAAACAGATGAAGAAGGAGTTAGTAGAGTTCGAAATATAGGAACTCGATTGGTGTTGAATTCTGCTATAGAGCCAGGCTTACGTTATATGCATTGTAAGGTGTATTTTTCTGTGATAGCTACCAACACTATAAGTTATGGAGGGTTTATTACAGAACAAACGGTAAATACAAGCATAAACACTTGGGAAGACATCGTGTTTGATATGGGAAGCACAGATTGGTCGGGAGATGATTTTATTTTTAGATTTTACGACTCTACCGAAATTAGTGGAGATCCAGATTTAACAGCTGTTGTTTATATAGATGATATTTCTTTTTCAGATGTAGCAACACCAAATAACGTAGCTCCAGGTAGTATTGATATTCCTGTAAGTTATGATGACTATGAGGCAACAGATTCTGATGGAAATCGTGTAGAGACGGTATTGTTAGATGCTGATGGAGCATATCCAAATACTTTTGAGATTGTAAGGTATGAGTGGGATATACCATTGTTAGGATTGTATGCTTCTGCGATGTCTACATTGTCATTAGAGGATCTTCCGGTAGGAGTTTATGATGTAAGTTTAACAGTTGTTGATATAAATGATAACCAAGGAACAGTCGATTTTACAATAACAATAAATGGTATAGAATCAAATGTTTCACCAGTAGCAAACGCAGGATTGGATCAAGTAGTTTCTTCTGATGATGATGTAACTGTTACTCTTGATGGAACAGGAAGTTCAGATTCAGATGGTCAAATCATAGGATATCGTTGGGAGACTTCAGAAGGAGCAGTGTACAATGGTGCTTCTGTAGATGCGGTATTCCCAGTAGGAACTTCGCAGGTAACATTAACGGTTACAGATGATGATGGTGATTTACACCAAGATACTGTAACTATTGAGGTTGTAGCTAGTGAGTTTGTTGCGCCAGTAGCAGTTGCAGGTGATGATATCACCGTTTCGGATGATGATAATTCAGGTTCGGAGGAAGTAGTGTTAGATGCAAGTGCAAGTACAGATGCAAATGATGATATTGTTAGCTATACTTGGGATATTCCAGAGTTAGGAGTTTACGAAGGAGCTATCCAAACAATTGATTTTCCTGTAGGAGGTTATGTGATAAGACTTACGGTAGAAGATGCTTTAGGATATACACATGAAGATCAAATCATTGTTTTGGTTTCTGATGAGCTTTCTGTGGAGGAATATAAAGTAGTTGTACCTTCTAATTCTGGTACTCTATATGTAACAGGTTTGTCTCGAGGAACAGAGATGGCAATTTATGATATGACGGGTAGGCTTATTAAAAAAGCAGAATGGAAAGAAGAGGGAGTTTCGATAAAAGAACTTTCCAGAGGGCTGTATGTATTGCATCTAAAAATCAAAGGCAAGAAAGTGTTCTTAAAGTTTTTTAAGAAGTAGTGATAACCGATTGATATGAAAACCTGCTTTTGTCCAATTAAGGATAAAAGCAGGTTTTTGCTTTAAAGATAGTTATTGTGATAAGGCTAAAAAAAATTGCCGTATAATTACAAGTACGCAGATTTATTTATATTTGTATGTCTTACAGTGTTATCATAACGATAGAATTTATGAAGTACTTTTTATATTCGTGTTTTTTTATATTCAATGTATGTGTCTCTTTTGCACAGTTTTCGCCTAGTTTTAGAAATTATTCAGTATCCGATTATAGAGGAGGGAATAAAAATTGGGGAGTATCTATAGGTGATGATGAACGAGTTTATGTAGCTAATACAGAAGGGTTGTTGGAATACGATGGAATTCGTTGGAGATTATGGGAGTTGCCTAATAAATCTATAGTCAGGTCAGTGTTAGTGGTTGGAGATAAAATTTATACAGGAGCGTTTGAGGAGTTTGGTTTTTGGAAAAGAGACGTAAAAGGAGAGTTGAAATATACATCATTAACAATAGATAGCAAAGAGTATACGTTTGACCAAGAATATTGGCAAATAGTAGCCTATAAAGGAAGTGTTTTTTTTAGATCTTTTTCAAAAGTTTACGAGTATAGAAATGATAAAATAAAATTAATTTCTAATATAGGAACCATTACTTTTTGTAAAGTAGTAAATGATGAGCTTTTAATGTATTCTTCCTCAAAAGGTATAATGAAATACGGAAAAGGTGGGTTTCATCCTGTTGAAGAAGTAAAGTTCAATGAGCGAGTAAGTTTAAAAGGAATAGAAGTTTTAAAAGATAGTTCTTATATTCTTTCCACTTCATTAAAAGGATGTTTTGTTGTAAAAGAAGGGAAACTTAATACATGGGAAACACCTGTGAATTTATTGTTAAAAAGGTATGAGTTAAATAGCTGTTTGAAGTTAAAATCGGGAAATTTAGTTTTTGGTACTATCAAAAATGGAACATATATCACAAATCAGAAAGGAGAAGTTTTATATCATTTAAATAAAAATAGAGGACTTCTTAATAATACGGTGCTAGCTCAAAATGTTAGTTCAAAAGATAGATTATGGATTTGTTTGGATAACGGATTGTCTTCTGTGGACTTGAGTATAAATGCTAAGGTTTATAATGATATAAATGGAGATCTGGGGGCTGTTTATGATGTTATAGAGCATAATAATATTCTATATGTAGGCAGCAATACAGGGTTGTATTACATGGATCAAAACTTTAAACTACAATTTATAGAAGGGAGTCAAGGACAGGTATGGCAATTAAAACTTGCAGGAAAAGATTTGTTGTGTGGACATAATAAGGGAACTTTTCTAGTTGAAGGCTATACGGTTAAAAAAATATCGAATTTTAATGGAGGTTGGACTTCGAATGTTGTTCCGAGAATAAAGAAAGTTTTAATTCAAGGAACCTATGGAGGTTTGGTAAGGCTTGAAAGACGAAAAGGTATATGGAAAGGTGTTAAAGTAATAGGGTATAGGGCTCCTGCTAAATATTTAGTTTTTGAAGATGATTTTACTGCATGGGTTGCTCATCCATATAAAGGACTTTCTAGAATTAAATTTAGTACTGATTATAAACGTGTAGTGTCTTCTAAAAGCTATGAAAACAAAGGGCTTTTTTCTCCTTATGGATTAAAAGTGTTGAAGATTAAAAATAATATTGTTTTTCAAACAAGAGAAGGTTGGCAAAGATATGAAACATTACAAGACACAATTGTATCATTTGATTTACTTTCAAGAAAAATAGGTAAAGATTCGTTTATTATAACAGATAGTGAAGAATCCAAAATAGCAGTTAAAACAGAAGAATCTATTTATATTAAACCTTCTTTTACCTCAGAAGAGGTAATTTATGTGCCTAATGAACTTTATAAAAATAGATTAGTCTCAGGATACGAAAGAGTAAGGGTTCTTAAAGATTCCCTTTATGCTTTGTGTTTAACAGGAGGCTTTACACTTTATAAGGGGGCGTTTAAAAAGCAGCAACAAAAAATTTATGCACCTAATATAGAGAGTGTTAAGGTAAAGGGAAGGAGTGTAGGGGTTGAAAATGATTTGATTACTACAGATTATAAAGACAATAAAATTTTTATATCATTATCTAGCTCAGCATCTAAAGACTACTTTTTTGAATATAAATTGTTGCCTAGAGATCAAAAATGGAAAAGAAGCGATACTGGAAATATTGTGTTTTTGAATCTTTTTGAAGGGAGTTATAAAATTCATTATAGAACTAGAGGGGTTGATGGAGGCTTGTCTGATGAATCAATTCTTACCTATGTGGTAAAAGCTCCTTGGTATAGAGGGGTTTTAGGAGTGTTACTTTATTTTTGTGTTTTCTTAATGTTTGTATTATTGGTGTTTCTTTATAATAGGAGAAAGTTAAAAAGAAAACAAAACTTATTAAAATTAACATTAGAAAAGGAACAAAAGATTCTTTTAAAAGAAAAAGAACTTGAAAATGTTAAGAATATAAATTCTGTCAAAAACGAAGCACTTGCTAATGAGGTTAAGCTTAAAAGTAAGCAATTAGCAAATACGGCAATGGCATTGGTAAAGAAGAATGAGATTCTAGTTTTTTTAAAGAATGAATTATTGGCAAATAAGGAAAATTTTGACAATCGTTTCATCTTTAAAAGAATGATTAAGCAAATAGATAATAGTATAGATCATGAAGATGAGTGGGAATTGTTTGAATACAATTTTAATCAAGTACATAAAGAGTTTTTTGAAATGTTGAGGTCTAACTATCCGTCTTTAACTCATAAAGATTTAAAAATATGTGCTTATATTAAGATGAGCTTATCTACAAAAGAAATAGCTCCACTTTTAAATATTTCTGCACGAGGTGTTGAAACTCATAGGTATAGGTTGAAGAAAAAACTGGCCTTAAGTAAAGAAGAAAGTTTGTCTTCTTTTTTACAAAACTTTAATTAAATTCTTCATTTTTTTAATGATTATAAAAAGTATTTGAAACATTTTTTTAGAGTAAATGATGTTAAAATATTCTACCTGTTTGAAAGGTTAAAACAAATACCTTTAAAAGATGTTTCTTAAGTAGGTTTTTTTGTTAAAAATAGCTGATACAAGATTCTTTTTAGGGCGTAAAGTAATTAAATAGGAGCTAATAATTATTTACAGATTCACGTCAATAATACTTCTTTTTTTACTATTAAAATATAACTTATTGATTATCTGTGTGTTTTGGTTTTATGAATTAGTTAATGTAATGTTAAAAAAAAGTTAGAGACCTGTTTAAGGACATAAAATATATTTGTAAGTTTATGGTCTAATTAACCCAAACCAAATTTACAATATGAAAATAAAAATTATTTATTTGTTTTTGATTGTTCCTTTTCTGTTTTATGGACAGGAGAAATTGATAACCGGAACGGTCAAAGATTCAAATGGAAACCTGCTTCCTTATGTTAAGGTTTCTTTAAAGGATCGGGAAGAATCTGTTTCAACGGATTTTGACGGTGTTTATTCGATAGATGCAAATGAAGCAACATCTTTGATCTTTAGTTTTCAAACATACAAAACAAAAGAAGTTGAAATTGATGGTAGGGATGAAGTTGATGTGATTCTTAAATCAGAAGGAACTAATCCAAATGATCCAATTGTTCAGATAGGTTATGGAGATTCATCTTTAAAAAAGCTGACAGGTTCTGATAAGTATTATACAAATGAGCTGTTTGAGTTGAATTCGGACAATTCTATTTTTGATGCAATTCAGAGTTCTGCACCAGGTGTTCGTGTATTTTTAAATGGAAAACCAGGAGCACAGTCTCAAGTTTCTATTAGAGGTATAGGAACTTTAATGAGTCAAGGAAATCCACTTTATGTAGTAAATGGAGTTATTGTTAATGAAATAGATGCTATTGATCCGTATGATATTGAGTCAATGAATATTCTTACGGACGCTTCTTTGTTGGCTGTTTATGGAACAAGAGGAGCTAATGGTGTTATTTTGATAACTCTAAAGCAAGCGGATATGGAAAGTATGAAATTTAATGTTTCTTCTTTTGGAGGAATTCAGCAAGTTTCATCTAAAGTACCAATGGCAAATGCTGCTCAGGCAAATGAGTATTGGGGAACAAGTACAACTTCTGGAGAGGATCATGATTGGATGGATGAATTAACCTCGTTAGGGTATGTGGCTAATGCACATGTTTCAGCTAAATCAGGTTCGAAAACGATTAAGTCTTATTTGAGTGCAAACTTTTATACAGAAGAGGGAGTTTTAAATGATGATAAGTTTTCAAAAGCGAATTTTTTCGCAAACTTTGATTTTTTACTTTCGGAAAGGTTTACATTAAAATACAATGTAGGTTTGGCATTTTCTCAAACAGATGAAAAACCTGTAAGTGCATTTCAAAACGCATATCAAAAACTACCGAGTGATTCTTTAAATAATTCTTCAGGATTGTATGAGGGAACGATAGAAGGAGATGTGGCTGTGTATGGAAATAATCCGATAGGAGATGTAGCTCTGTTTAATTATGGAAATTCTACGGCTGTAGCAAGAAGTCTTTTGTCATTAGATTTTAAAATTACAGATTATTTGAATTTAACAAGTAGGGTAGGTCTTAAATATTTAAATAATGAAGGAAGATCTTTCGTAGGAGAAACACAAACTATAGATCCTAATCATAATAGAGCTGTTACAGAAACATTTTATAATGAAACACAAACAGAATCAGGTCAATACAATTATGACTTCTTTTTAACGTTTGATAAAACTCTTTGGAGCGACCATAATTTTAATGCAATAGTAGGAGCTTCAGGAGATCACTACAAAACAACATTTGATTTTACAACAGCACTTAATGTTCCAGAGCAGGAAAATCTTAGATTGTTAACAAATGGAGATATTGTTGTAAGAGCTATAAAAGAAGGAGCAGAAGGAGAAGAGTCTGAAGGAGATTTGGCTGCTACTGGAGGGTACACAAGATCTCCTTTATCAAGTACATCTTACTTTGGTAGATTAAATTATGATTTTGATTCTAGATACTTATTGAGTGTTTCAGGAAGAATGGATACAGCAGATCAGTTTACGGAAGAAAATAAATGGGGTAATACGTATGCAATAGGTTTAGGGTGGTTACTTACAAATGAAGATTTTATGGCGAGTCAGAAATTATTTAATTATGTTAAGTTAAGAGGTAGTTTTGGAGAGTTGGCAAATCAGAGAATACCTACGTATAGACAAGCTGCAAATCAAGTGGTAGAAAGATATTTAGGAATTGACGTGCCTTATGAATTAGATTCTTCTTTGGGATATGAAATGACTAAGATGTATGATTTTGGATTGGAGTTCTCAATGTTAGAAAATCGCTTATCTGGTCAGTTTAGTTATTATAACAGGCGTAATATGGATGCAGCTTTGGCTAGAAAAAGAGTGTTTTCAGGAGCAAATTCTGATTTTGATACGCCTATTGGAGACCCGATGAATAATAAAGCTAGGATTAGAAATCAAGGATTTGAATTGGCTTTAAATTGGCAAAATGAATTTGCAGAAGATTTTAAATACAATGTTGGAGTTAATTTTTCAAGAAACTTTAATGAAATAGAGACTTTATGGGCAAATGCTCTTACTGAGACTGAAGGAGGGTATATCTATTTAGATGGAGAAGAGCCTGTATCTACAAAAAGACTTTCAGCAGGTCATTCAGTTGGAGATTGGTATATGTACAAAGCAACAGGAGTTGTAGATGGAAAGATAGAGTACGAGAAAGCTGATGGTACCAGAACGACAGATCATACTACTTTAAGTGAAGAAGATAAGAAATTCTTAGGCTCTTCAGAAGCAGATATTATGTATGGCGTTAACTTTGGAATAGAGTACAAAGGGTTTGATTTAGCGGTACAAGGGTATGGAAGCGCTGGAGCTGAAATATACAATGCAAAAAAGCAGGTAAGTTTATTGAATCAAGGTAATATTGAAGAATCATTCTTTAACGATTCTGATAGACTAGCATCTACTTCAGACAAATCATTGCCATCTTCTTATTTCTTAGAAAATGGAGATTATTTTAGAATCAATAATATTACTGTAGGATATACATTTGGTAATGTTTCTGAAAAAGTTGATAGGTTAAGAGTTTTTGTGACAGCTAAAAATCCATTTACGTTTACAAATTATTCAGGTTATAATTACGAATTCGCAGGTGATCCTTATGGGTTTAATAATTACACGGGTAACTCAGGTATAGATTCTTATAGTTATCCATCTACAAGAACAATTGTAGGAGGAGTAATTTTAGATTTTTAAGAATTTTAAAAGCTAATGAAAACCATTTTAGAGTTTAATACTCTGTAAAAAAATAAACAAATAAAAATATGAAGTCAAAAATAATATATCTCCTGTTTTTATTACCTCTTTTTACTTTTGCTCAGTCTAAGTTAATAGGTGGAGTAATTAAAGATGCAGATGGTAATTTATTACCAGGAGTTTCGGTTGTGAATATGACAACTGAATTAGGAAATTTAACGGATTTTGATGGTAACTTTACAATTAAGGCGTCAGAAGGGGATGTGCTGAAAATAAGTTATATCGGAATGGAAACTAAAGATATTACTGTAGGAGCTTCCAATAAGCTTGATGTTGTGTTAACAGCGTCGGTAGAACAAATAGAAGAAGTTGTTGTAGTAGGATATGGAGTTTCTACCAAGCGTGATTTGGTAGGATCTATTTCAACGGTAAAAGCTGAAGACATTGAGCTTCAGCCAGCAGCTAATGCTGTAGAATCCATTCAAGGTTTAACAACAGGTATTGAGATTGTTGAAAGTGGAGAGCCAGGAGAAGCGCCTGTAGTTAGAATTAGAGGATTGGGTACTGCAGGAGCGGGAAGAGATCCTTTGTATGTTGTAGATGGAATTATGGTAGATGATATCAACGATATCAATAGTCAGGATATTTCTTCTATGGAAATCTTAAAAGATGCGTCTTCATTAGCAATTTACGGTTCACGAGGAGCTAATGGTGTTATTATTGTTACTACAAAACAAGGTGCTGTAGGTGGTTTTAAAGTAGGAATTACTACATATACTGGAGTTAAAAGTATTTTAAAAGATGTTGATGTAGCAAATGGAGCTGACTATCAGCAATACAATTATGAACAAATTTTGAATTCAGGGTTAGATCCAGATGAGGTTAATGAAAGAATGCCGTATGGTAAAATAGATCCTAACCAGCCTTCAGAATATGATACAGATTGGTTTGATGAAATTACAAGATTAGGTAGAGAGAATAATTACAATGTTAATTTATCAGGAGGGACTGAAAAGGTAAAAGAATACTTAAACTTAGGATTATATACAGTAGAAGATGTCCTTAAGAATAATGATTATGAAAGAATAACAGCTAGAAATAATATAACTTATTATATGACTGATAAGTTAACGTTTACGAACATGTTGTCTTTTACTCTTGAGGATAAAAATAAAATGCCAAATAGTGCTTTTACAAAAGCATATAGACAAGCACCTATTGTTCCTGTTTTTGATGAAGACGGTGCATATACAAGAATTAATGGAGAGACATATAATACAGCAAATAATCCTGTTGCGCAATTAGAACAGACAAATGATATAACAAAGCAGAAGACTTTTAAAGGTGCTTTTACATTTAACTATAAGCCAAACAAAAATCTTTCTATTAAAACAAATTTTGGAATAAATAGAAAATATATTACACAAAATAAATATACGGTAGGTGCTGCTTTCCTTGCAAATGATCCTAATTACGACCCTGATGAGGAAGCAGATGTTAATCTAACAGTTAAAAGTAAAATAGATACTCGATGGGTATTTGATTTATATGGAACATATAAAGTACCGACGTTTGATAATAATAGTTTTAAAATTTTATTTGGTACTACTGCAGAGCGTAAGTATGATAATTTTGTTCAATCAGTTTATCAAGAGGTTCCTTATGGAGATTTTGATTTTTCTCCATCAGATGGTAGTTTAATGAGGTCAAAAAGTGATAGGTCTACAGTGCAATCATTAAGATCTTATATTGCTCGTGTAAATTATGATTATGATCGTAAGTATTTAGTAACGCTTACGGGTAGACGTGATGGATCTAGTCAATTTAGTGAAGGAAATAGATGGGGTAACTTTTACTCAGTAGGTGCTGGTTGGGTTGTTTCAAGTGAAGATTTTATGTACGATGTTGAATTTGTAGACTTTTTAAAGTTGAAAGCAAGTTGGGGACAGTTAGGAAACCAAAATGTAGTTTTACAAGCAGAAACTTTTACAAACCAATTAAATTATGCTACGGGAGTAAATGATGACCTAAACTTTCAAACGTTAAATCAGGGGAGTACTTTCCAGAATTATATTGATGACGAATTAACTTGGGAGGTTACTCAAGAATTGGATTTAGGTTTTGAAGTTACAATGTTTGATAATAGACTTAGTGGAGAGTTTGATTACTATAATAAAGTAAATACGAATGCAATTTTAAAAACAACCTTACCAGGAGTTTTTGGTGTTTTTGATGGACAAAATTCAGATCCTGTTTATAGAAACATTGCTAGGATTAAAAATGAAGGGACAGAATTTTCTTTAAACTGGACAGATAATATAGGTGAGGATTTTACGTATTCTATAGGAGGTAACCTTACAAATAATTCAAATATAGTAGAGTCTTTAACGGGGCAAGGTAACATTGAAACAACAGGAGGTCAAATTATTGAAGGAGGTATAACAACAAAATTATTAGCTGTAGGACAACCTATTGGCTCTTGGTATTTAAATACTTTCGAAGGGGTAGATCCTGAAACAGGAAATCCTGTTTATAAGGATGTGGATGGAGATGGAACAATAGGTGTTAGTGACAGAGAGTTCCATGGATCTGGATTGCCTACATATAGTTATGGATTGAATTTAAAATTAAATTATAAAAAGTTTGATTTTACAGTAATAGGATATGGTACTGGTGGAGCAAAACTTTACAATGCTAAAAAGCAACAACGTTATTCTTATGAAAATATAGAGCAATCTGTATTTGATAATAGATGGACTACTCCAGGGCAAATAACAAATGAGCCTAAAGCATTGGCAAACGATGAGCGTCCTTCTACTTATTTCTTAGAGGATGGAGATTATTTTAGGATTAATAATATAACTTTAGGGTATACTTTAGAAGGAGATTTTATACCAGGAACAAGTATTAGAATTTATGGAACAGCAAAGAATCCATTTTTATTTACAAATTATTCAGGGTACAATCCTTCTTTAGCTGGAGCAGCTGGTGAAACGGAAGAAGCTCCTGCAATAAAAGGAGATCCTATGGGGAATTATGGAATGGAATATGTAGCATACCCTGCAACTAAATTATTTATTATCGGAACTCAAATTAACTTTTAAAAAATTATAGGAATGAAAAAATATATATATACACTAGCTTTTTCTGGCCTATTTTTATTATCATCTTGTTTTGATAATAATTTTATTGATGCAGATTCGAATAGGTTAACAATTAATGAGGCTTTAAATCATCAAACATCTGCAGAAGATATGTTATATGCAACATATAATATATTTACGATGTATAATTTTATGAGTCAATCATGGATTTATGCATCAACAATTCCAAGTGATAATGCACAAGCAGGAAGGTTTGAAGTAGATGTAGACGCGAATGTTTTTGATCAGATAGGAAGTATTGGGGCAGCAAATACTCCAGCATTAAATGCAACTTGGAAAGCTCATTATTTAGGTATTAGACGTGCAAATGAAGCTTTAGAAAGAATACCTAATTTAGGACATTTGAATGAAGAAAAAATTATAGCAGAGGTACGTTTTTTAAGAGCTTTGATGTATTTTCGCTTGTCACAGTTATTTGGAGGAGTTCCTTTGGTAACAAAGGTTTTAGACCCTAAAAGTGTTGATGATACTGTTTTAGGAAATACAAAAAGAACTAGAAAAGAAGTATATGAATTTATACTTGATGAACTTGAAGCTATTAAGGAAATATTACCTAGAACAACTGATTATACGCCTGAGCAACAAGGAAGGGTAAGTAAAGGAGCTGTTTTAGGTTTGTTAGCAAAGGTGTACATGTATGCTGCTAGCTATCAAGGTGATGGCCACCCTGTACAGATAGAGGGAGAAATAAATGGAAATACTGCTGCTGAAAATTGGTCTTTATGTAATGCAAGAGCAGATGAAGTAAAAGCGTTGGGATATACTTTAGATGAAGACTATAAGCAGTTAGGAGGTACATATGATCCTATAGGAGGTAGAGGAGATGAAGGACCTTTTATTATTCCTACAGTGGCGTGGCATGTGAGAGCTGAAAACAATGTTGAGTCTATTTTTGAAGTTCAAGGTAATAAAGGAATTGAAACTACTGCGAACTTAAATGGTGCAGTTGCTTCGTATTCAAATTTAGCAGGTCAAGCAAATGTACAGGCAACAGCAATGCCTTTAGAAGCACTTGTTAAAGAATATGATGATGCAGGTGAAGGGGATAACGTATATGACCGTAGGTTGTATTCAACTTTTTATGCAAAAGAAAGTGTTGCTGATTCATTAAGGGTTTTTGATAAGGATAGAGGTTTTATTGACGAAGAATTTTCTTATGACTATGCCTCTTCAAAGGGATATGTAGCAACAATTAATCAAACGGAACCAGGAGGTTTTAGAGGAGCTAACGGTAACAAGAATATTCGTATTTTACGTTACGCTGAAATATTATTGATTAAAGCAGAAGCAGCAAATGAACTAGATAAGACAGCTGAAGCGTTAGCAGCATTAAATGAAGTAATTGCTAGGTCTTATGGAAATGAGGATCAAAATGTGTCTGGATTGACTCAAGAAGAAATACGTGATAGAGTTTGGAAAGAAAGACGTTTAGAATTGGCATTTGAGCACGATCGTTGGTTTGATTTAGGAAGACAAGGTAGGAGAAAGTCAGTAATCAATGCATCTTTAAAAGAAAGAGATTTAGGGGAAACATATGATGATACGAAACATGAAGTTTATCCAATACCTTACGATCAAATACAAGCAAGTAAACATCCTGTTACAGGAGAAATTTTATTAGAACAGAACCCAGGCTATTAAAGAACAATAGTACCTGAATAATAATTGATAAAATCTTACGTTAAAAAGGAAACATTCAATACAATCCAATTATGAAATACTTTATTAGTACAATTTTTTTAAGCTTGTTTTTAACAGGCTGTGCAGGAACATCAAAAGACAAAAAAGAAACACAGCGCCCTAACATTGTGTATATTATGTCAGATGATCATGGGTATCAAGCGTTAAGTGCCTATGGACATCCAATTTCTAAATTAGCTCCTACACCTAATATTGATAGGATTGCAGAGAATGGGATGCTTTTTAATAATTCATTCGTAACAAACTCTTTATGTGGACCAAGTAGAGCCGCTATGTTAACAGGAAAATTCGGTCACAAAAATGGTTTTTCTTATAACGGACAAACTTTTGACGGTACGCAACAAACATGGCCTAAAATGTTGAAAGAGTCAGGATACCAAACAGCAGTTGTTGGTAAATGGCATATCAACCATACACCTGAGGGAATCGATTTTGATTATTGG
Source organism: Flavicella sp. (assembly GCA_965243265.1). Lineage (GTDB taxonomy): Bacteria > Bacteroidota > Bacteroidia > Flavobacteriales > Flavobacteriaceae > Flavicella. The sequence goes on along the minus strand of CBDEUL010000002.1, from coordinate 286,971 downwards.
AAAATTCTTAATGATCAAGGAGAGTACTACAATCCACAATATATTTCTCAAGATACTGTAGAGGTAATCAATGGATATGCTACAGATTTAACAACAGATTTTAGTATCGATTGGTTAGATAAGAAAAGAGATAAGTCTAAGCCTTTTGCTTTAATGATTCACCACAAAGCACCACATAGAAACTGGATGCCAGCATTACGTCACTTAAAAAAATATCAAGGAGTAGAATTCCCTTTACCGGAAACTTATTTTGATGATTATGAAGGTAGACAAGCTGCAAAAGAGCAAAAGTTAAATGTCTATAGAGACATGTATGAAGGACACGATTTAAAAATGACAAAAGCTGTTGGTTCAACAGAATTACGTTACGATCGTTGGCCAGATCATTTTGCTAGAATGACACCTGAGCAAAGAAAAACTTGGGATGAAGCATATCAAGAAGCAAATGATGCAATGAATGCTGCAGATTTGAAAGGAGAAGATATGGCTTTGTGGAAATACCAACGTTATGTAGAGCAGTACTGTGCTACAATTGCTTCAGTTGATGAAGGAATAGGACGTGTATTAGACTATTTAGAAGCGAATAATTTGATGGAAAATACAATTATTGTGTATACATCAGATCAAGGATTCTTTATCGGAGAGCATGGCTTTTTTGACAAACGTTTTATGTATGAAGAAACAGTAAGAACACCATTGTTAATTCAATACCCAGCAGCAATTAAGCCTAAATCTACTACAGATAAAATGGTTCAAAATATAGATATTGCACCAACATTCTTAGATTTTGCAGGAATAGAAATTCCTAAAGAAATTCAAGGAGAGTCTCTTAAAAGTATCGTAACTGGAGAAGAGGTTAAAGATTGGAGAGAATCTATTTATTACCACTATTATGAATTTCCTGGATTTCACTCTGTAAAGCGTCATTATGGAGTTAGAGATGGACGTTATAAGTTAATTCATTTTTATAACAATATTGACACAAAAGAGTTTTATGACTTAGAAAAAGATAAGTTTGAGGTAAATAATTTAATCAATGATCCAGCTTATGCAAAAGAAATTGCACGTATGGAAAAAGAATTGGCACGATTAATGGTGAAATACGATGAACCTCCAATTGAAACATGGAAAGATGTTTCTTTAGCAAAAGGTAGAAAAGTACCTAACATGATAAAAGAAAAGAAACACTAAGCACTCTTTTTTAATTTATGAGTGTAATGTCAATTAAGTAATAAATGAAAAGATCAAAATTTATTTTTGGAATCTTTCTGGGTTTCCAAGTTTTAGCAATGCAGAGTTTAATAGCTCAAAAAAGACCAAATATTATTATCATATTAGCTGATGATTTGGGGTATGGAGATGTTGGGTATCATGGAGGAAAAGAAATTCCTACACCTAATATAGACGCTTTAGCAGAAACGGGAACTTATTTTACAGCAGGGTATGCTATGGCTCCAGTTTGTGGACCTTCAAGGGCAGGAATGCTAACAGGGAGATACCAAAATAGATTTGGTTTTGAAGACAATCCAGGGGGGAATTTTAGAAAAACAGAAGAAACAAAACCTGGAATCCCTTTAGATGAAGTAACCCTTGGAGAACACTTACAAAAAGAAGGATATAGAACAGCTTGGATAGGTAAGGATCACCAAGGAAGGTTTGATATTTATCATCCAACAAAACGTGGTTTTGATGAGTTTTTTGGATTTTTAAATGGAGCAAGTGAATATTTTATAGGGGACAATCCTAAAAAAATGTTACAAAGAGGTACAATACCTGTTAAAGAGGAAGAAGAATATTTAACAGATGCTTTTGCAAGAGAAGCAGTTTCCTTTATAAAGAAAAATCAGGACAATCCATTTTTTCTATATTTACCCTTCAATGCCGTTCATGGACCATTACAAGCTAAAAAAGAAGATTTAGAGTTGTTTAAGTCTATCAAGAATGAAAAGAGGAGAACTTTAGCAGCAATGCATCATTCTATGGATGAGAACATAGGTAAGATTACTTCAACATTAAAGGAGTTAAACTTAGATAAAAATACCTTGCTTGTTTTTTATAGTGATAATGGGGGGAAAATTCATGGAAACTATTCATACAACACCCCATTAAAGGGAGAAAAAGGAATGGTTTTAGATGGAGGTATTCGAGTTCCTTTTTTAATGAAATGGGAAGGAGAAATAAAAGGCAATCAAGAATTGAATTTTCCGGTAGCAGCAATTGATATTTATAAAACAGTATTGGCAGCTGTAGATGCTAAAAACAAACCTGTTAACGAGTTAGACGGTATCAACTTATTACCTTATATGAATGGTGATAAAATTAGGGAAGAAAACCGTTATTTATACTGGAGGTTTTTATATCAATGGGCTATTCGCGATAATGAATGGAAGCTGTTAAAATTAAAAGGAAAGGATAAATCAATGGAGTTATATCATATTTCGGAAGATATTTCTGAAAAGAATAATGTGATTGATCAATATCCAGAAATTGCGAAAAAACTAAAAAAAGAGTTTGATAAATGGGCGTCCACTATGAAAGAACCTCAGTGGAGTTGGCAACCTGCATTTGGAGGTTCCATTACTACTGATAATGAAGACAAGTAGTAAGGTAAATTTATCACCTTTTTAATAATGAGAAATTCAAAATATATTATTTTTGTCCTTAGTATTATAGCTTTTAGCTTTAGTACTAAGGCTTTTTTTCAAAAAAGAGAATTGCTTTCAGATACAGAATTATTAGAATTAGTTCAAAAACAAACTTTTAAATATTTTTGGGATGCCGCTGATAAAAAATCAGGATGGGCAAAAGAACGTTTAGGGGCTAAGGTTGATAAGAATGCTGTAATTACATCTGGTGGTACAGGTTTGGGAATTGCTTCTTTTCCTGTGGCAGTTGAAAGAAGTTGGATTACTAGACAAGAAGCACTACAACGATTGAGTTTGGTACTTGATTTTATAGAGAAAGCAGAAAAGTTTCATGGTGCATTTGCACATTGGTATGATCCTAAGTCCAAGAAGGCAGTGGCATTTAGTAAATACGATGATGGAGGAGATATAGTAGAAACGGCTTTTTTAATACAAGGTTTGTTAATTAATAGGCAATATTTTAATAGAAATACAGAAGAAGAGGAAGCTATTAGAACTAGAATTAATACTATTTGGAATAATGTAGAGTGGTCTTGGTATGTTCAACCAAACGATGATCATTTGACATGGCATTGGTCTAAAAAATATGGATTTATAAAAAATCACAAAATAACAGGATATAACGAAGCTTTGGTAGCTTTTGTATTAGGAGTAGGGTCTAAAGATTATGCAATTGGTACTGATGTATATCACAAAGGTTGGGCTAGATCAGGGAAAATGAAAAGAGAAGGGAGAACGCATTATGGGCTTAAATTACCTTTAGGGCCAGATTATGGAGGTCCTTTATTTTTTACACATTATTCTTTTTTAGGGTTGAACCCTAAAAAGATGAAAGATCGTTATGCAGATTATTGGGAACAAAATACAAACCATGCTAAAATAAATTATTTGTATTGTGTAGAGAACCCAAAAGGGTATAAAGGATATAGTGAGAAGAGTTGGGGCTTAACAGCAAGTTATGGGTACGAGGGATATTCTGCCCATAGTCCTAAAAATGATAGAGGTGTTATAACACCTACAGCAGCACTTTCATCATTTCCATATACTCCGAAAGAATCAATGGCAGCCTTAAGACATTTTTATTTTGATTTAGGAGATAAAATATGGGGAGCTTATGGATTTACAGATGCATTTAGTGAAGAGAATAATTGGCATGATTATAGATACCTAGCTATTGATCAAGCACCAATTATTGGAATGATAGAAAATTATAGGACAGGTCTGCTTTGGGATTTATTTATGAGCTGTCCAGAGATACAAGAAGGTTTAATTAAAATGGGATTTCAAAAAAGTAAATTATAGATAAAATGAAGAGAATAAAAAATGTATTAGCATTAGCCTGTATGTCTGCACTAATGCTGTCTTGTGTAGACTCAAAACAACAAAAGGTAAATGAAAAGCCAACAAGTTGGAAGGTAGATGTGGTTAAAATGAATGCCAAAATAGACTCATTATTGTCAGTAATGACTATTGATGAAAAAATAGGGCAAACCAATTTATTAACTAGTACAAGAGATGTTACGGGACCTTCTGTTAATAAGAATTATGAAAAATTAATTAGAGAAGGTAAGGTAGGTAACATTTTTAATGCATATGGAGCAAGATTTACAAAAGCTCTTCAGAAAAAAGCTGTTGAAGAAACACGTTTAGGAATTCCTTTATTATTTGGATACGATGTAATTCACGGACATAAGACAATTTTTCCAATTTCTTTGGGAGAAGCAGCAACGTTTGACTTAGAAGCTATTGAATTGGGAGCAAGAATTGCTGCTATAGAAGCTTCTGCAGAAGGATTGCATTGGACTTTTGCACCAATGGTTGATGTATCTCGTGATCCAAGATGGGGACGTGTTTCTGAAGGATCTGGAGAAGATGTTTTTTACGGATGTGAAGTAGCCAAAGCGAGAGTACGTGGATTTCAAGGAGATGATTTAAAAGCAACAAATACAGTATTGGCATGTGCTAAGCATTACGCAGCATATGGAGGAGCACAAGCAGGTAGAGATTACCATACTGTAGATATTTCAGAAAGAGAATTAAGAACTACATATTTACCACCATTTAAAGCTACTATAGATGCTGGAGTAGCTAGTTTTATGACTTCTTTTAATGAGTTAAATGGAATACCAGCAACAGGAAACAAATACCTGTTAAAAGATATTTTAAGAGACGAGTGGGATTTTAAAGGATTTGTAGTTACAGATTACCAATCTATTAATGAGATGGTTCCTCATGGAGTAGTTGCAGATAAAAAAGAAGCTGTAAAATTAGCGATGGATGCAGGTGTAGATATGGACTTGCAAGGAGAAGTATACTTAAAGCATTTAAAAGCTTTAATTGAAGAAGGTTCTGTTTCTATGACTCAGTTAGATACTGCTGTTAGAAGAGTATTAGAATTAAAATATGCTTTAGGGTTATTTGAAGATCCTTATAGATATAGTGATATAGAAAGACAAGACAAATATGTAATGTCTGAAGAAAATTTAGAAGCAGCTAGAGATGTTGCTAGAAAGTCAATTGTTTTATTGAAAAATGAGAAACAAACACTTCCTTTAGCAAAAACACAAAAAGTAGCTTTAATAGGGCCTTTAGGAAATTCAGAAAGAGATATGATTGGTTCTTGGTCAGGAGCTGGAAAACATACAGATGATCCAGTAACTGTATTAGAAGGATTCCAAGAAAAAATTGGAAAAGAGAATGTAATTTATGCTCAAGGAACAAAGTTAACGCGTTATATGAAGCGTTCAGATGCTTCTGATAGAAGTGGATTTAAAGCAGCTATTGCAGCAGCTAAAAAAGCAGATGTAATTGTTGCAGCTATGGGAGAAATGCAAAATATGTCAGGAGAAGCTTCTTGTAGAACAGATTTAGATTTACCAGGTAATCAAAAAGAATTATTGGCAGAATTATTAAAACTTAAAAAGCCAGTAGTGTTAGTATTATTAAACGGAAGACCATTAACTCTTGAGTGGGAAGACCAAAATATGGATGCAATTTTAGAAGCTTGGTTCCCAGGTACTATGGGAGGTCATGCAATTGCAGATATTGTTTTTGGAGATGCAAATCCATCAGCGAAATTACCACTTACTTTCCCTAGATCATTAGGACAAGTACCGATCTACTACAACATGAAAAATACAGGGCGTCCAATCAAACCTAATGTTAAGGTTAATACATACAAATCTATGTATTTAGACAACCCAAATACACCGTTGTATGCATTTGGATATGGATTGAGTTATACAAACTTTGAGTACTCTAAGTTAACTTTAAGTGGAACTACAGTAACAAAAGATAAAGGGATTACAGTTTCAGTAGAAGTTAGTAATACAGGAGATTACGATGGAGAAGAAGTTGTACAATTATACATTAGAGATTTAGTAGGAAGTGTAACACGTCCAGTAAAAGAATTGAAAGGATTTGAAAAAGTCTTTATCAAAAAAGGAACGTCAAAAACGGTTACTTTTGAAATCACTGAAGAAACATTGAAGTTTTATGACTTAGATATGAATTTTGTATCAGAAAAAGGAGCTTTCAAAGTAGGTATAGGAACAGATTCTAATGTGCGCTTAACAGAGTCATTTGAATTTAAATAAGAATTAGGAATAAATACAAAAAGGCAATTTTTCTTCCTAAGTTTAGGAAAAGAAGTTGCCTTTTTTAAAGGATAAAGAATGAGGTTATATTATAGTTTAGCACTTATTTTAGTTATAGGGCTAATGAAAACCTATGCTCAAGAGACACAAAGGCCAAATGTTATTTTCATTATGGCTGATGATCATGCCAATAGAACTATTGGAGCATATGGATCAGGTTTAAATACAACACCCAATATAGATAGAATAGCAAATGAAGGAGCTATTATGTTAAACGGGTTTAATGCAAATTCTATTTGTGGACCAAGTAGAGCTACTATTTTAACAGGAAAACACAGTCATAAACATGGAGTAATGGGAAATGGTTTTGATTATGACAATACACAAACTACATTTCCAAGAGTTTTAAAGAACGCAGGGTATCAAACAGTACTTATTGGAAAATGGCATTTAAAATCAAATCCAGGAGATTCTTTTACTTCGTGGAAAATATTGACAGGAGCAGGAGGACAAGGATTTTATTACAATCCGAGTTTTTTAACGTCTAACAACGAAAACGTTGTAGAAGAAGGGCATTCAACAGATATTATTACAAATAATGCACTTTCTTGGTTAGAAGAAAACTCTAAAGACCCATTTTGTTTATTCGTTCATTTTAAGGCTACGCATGTTCCTAGAATGCCAGCCTTTCGTTTTTTGGATAAGTACGATGGAGTAACAATTCCAGAACCAGAAACCTTGCATGACAATTTTAAAACAAGAGAACCTTATGCAGAAAATGCTTGGATGAATGTTCCCTATAGGCCAGGAAAATTGTACGAAGAACAAGATTTCTCTAAAAACATCTATTTAAATAGAATGACTGATGAGCAGAGAAAAGAGTGGCATGAACATAGAGATGATGAAACTCTAAGAGAAAGAGAGTTAGCAAAAGCAGGAAAGTTAAGTTCAGACAAACAGAAAAGGAGTTATGGTTATCAACTTTTTATTAAAGACTATTTAGCTTGTGTAGATGGAATTGATGAAAATGTAGGAAGGATACTTAAATATTTAGATGAGAATATAAAACTTAAAGAAAACACAATAGTTGTATACGCATCGGATCAGAGTTACTTTACAGGGCAACATGGATTTGCTGAAAAGAGATTTATGTATGAAGATGGTGTTAAAATGCCAATTTTAATGCGTTGGCCAGCAGAAATTAAAGAAGGAACACGAGTTACTTCAATGGTTCAAAATTTAGATCTGGGACCTACAATTTTAGATGCAGCAGGTTTAACAATACCTAAGGATATGCAAGGAGTTTCTGTCAAGCAAGATTTAATTACAGGAGAAGATCATAAACAAATGGAATCTGTATATTATCATTATTACGATCATGGAAAACACAATGTGCCTAGGCATGATGGAGTTAGAACATCTCGATATAAATTGATTAATTTTTATACAGACAATGCTTTTGAATTTTATGATTTGGAAGAAGATCCGAATGAAGTAAATAATTTATATAGAAATGATAAATATCAATCTTTAATTGGAGAATTAAAGGCAGATTTGATAACTCAAAGAAAAAAATACGAAGTACCAGAAGAACATTTTGTAGCTCCTTATTTAGGAAATATAAAACCAGGTCATGGTAAAACTTCAGAAAAAGGGCATAAAAAAAGAAAAAACAAAAAAAACAAAAAAAGTAAGTAGTTCACTACTTACTTTTTTGTAAAAAGGGATAAGAATTATTAAATAAATTAAAAGAAGAATATGGGTACTTTGAAATTTAAAATAGCTTTTTTGATAGTAGTATTTGTTTCTTTGAGTAGCTTTTCTCAAAAAAACAAAACACCTCTAAATGTTGTCTTAATTACAGCTGATGATTTAGGGTATGAGGCAGTAAATTCTTTTGGGAGAGATATTCCAGACTTAACACCTCAAATGGATAAATTTGCGAAGGAAGGTGTACAATTTATGGAAGGACATACAGTTACACCTATTTGTCAACCAAGTAGATCTATTATGGCTACAGGATTGTACGGTGTTTCAAGTGGAATGATGGGATTTATACATAAGAAAAAAGATGTAGCAACTGCTATGGAAACGTTTCAAGATAATGGATATTTAACAGCTATTCTAGGAAAAGTAAGTCACTCAACACCACCTATGGGATATACATGGGATTTTATGGTTGATTATGGTGATTTAGGAGCAGGAAGAAGCCCAAAAAAGTATTCTGAAAATGCAAAAATATTTATAGAAAGAGCTAAAAGTGAAAATAAACCATTTTATTTTATGATCAATTCTCACGATCCACATAGAGGATTTCATGATCCAAATGGTAAAAAGAAAAAAGGAGCTGAAGACCCTTCAAAAATATTTACGGTTGATGAGGTAGAAGTACCAGCTTATTTACCTCCTACAGATCAGGTTAAGAAAGAATTGAGTCATTATTACAATTCAGTACGCCGTTTTGATGATACTTTTGGAGCAGTGATAAAAGTTATAAAGGAGTTAGATGTATATGAAAATTCAATAATAATAGTTTTATCAGATAATGGATCACCATTCCCATTTGCAAAGGCAAACTCTTATGTATGCAGTACTAAAACACCTTTTTATGTACATTACCCAGGTCATATGAAAAAAGGGTTGATAGATACAGAGCATATGATAACAGAGGCAGATATCTTTCCAACATTTTTAGAAGCAACAGGTATTAAAGTAGACCAAAAATTTGATGGGAAATCTATTTTATCATTGTTGAAAGGAGAGAAACAAGAAGGAAGAGATTTTTCTATTGGAGAAATAGATTATAAAATCGGAGGTACTGCAACACCAATACGTTCTTACGGAACTAAAGAATATAGATATGTTTTTAATGGTTGGGGAGCAACAGGTGTTCGATATGCTTGTGCAAATGAAGGAGAAATTCTTAAAGATATTGAAAAGCAAAAAAGAACAGAATATGATGATTGGGTACAGCTATATCGTTATCGTGTAGCGGAAGAGTTTTTTGATGTGAAGAATGATCCAGATGGAGTAAAAAACTTGATTAATGATCCTAAGTATACGGCTATTATTCAAGATTATAAAAAGAAATTAAGAGCTTGGATGGTAGAGAAAAAAGATCCATCACTTTCTTTGTTTGACGCTATGAATGACGCAGATAAAAGGCTTGAAATTTTAGAAAACGAATTTCCAAAAAAGACTTCATTAATGCCACAAGAGCAGATAGAAGAAATAAGACATAAGCAACAGCAGAAAGCTAAGAATAAGGCAAAGAAAAAGAAAAAGTAGAAAGAATAATATAAACAAACAGGATAATGAGAAAATTAAAATTTATAACCTTAGCAATTGTTTCGTTGGGGGTTTTTACAAATGTTTCGGCTCAAAAGCACAATGATGGTGTAGATGCAGAAGTTGCTGTTTCATCAAAAAAATCAAAAGAGTTAATTGATAAGTCCCAAGGTTTTTTAAATAGAGGAGAGGTAGGTTATACAGTGCCTAAGGACTTGAAGGATGGTATAAAAGTAGGAGATGCAAAGAAATTAGGGTTGGATATACAACCTTTAGTAGCTACTTTAAATAGTATTGAAAAAGACAATCAGATTTATAAGGGAAAAATAGATAGTGGTACCCCAGAAAGGAAACTTAAGAAACAAGGAAGTGTGGATAGCTTTTTATTGTACACAGATGGTAAGTTGGTTCTTGAGGAGTATTTTGGGTATGCAAGACAGGAAATACCTCACTATCAAATGTCTATTACAAAAAGTATTACGTCGTATGCCATAGGAATAGCGAAAGATCAAGGGAAAATAGAGAGTGTAGAAGACCCTGTTTTAAAATATTTGCCAGAAATAGACCCGTCTAAACTTTCAGAAAATACTAAGAAAATAAAAATTAAAGACGCATTGACGATGCGTTCTGGAATTAAGCTTTCTAAGGAAGACTTTGATATGAGAAAGATAGATGTTAGTAAGTTAACCGAAGAAGTATTGGTGCACTCAAAAACATTAGAGCCAGGAACTGTTTACAAGTACAAAGGAGAAGATCCAAACATGATGGTAAAGATATTGAAGAATACAACAGGATATAATATGATAGACTTTGTAGATGAGTATCTTTTTGGTCCTATGGGAATCACAAATTATTCTTTTGGAATAGGACCTAACGGTTTAACAAAAGCTGCAGCAGGTATGACTTTGCGTTCTAGAGATATGTTAAAGGTAGGAATGTTATGTTTGAATGAAGGAGAATACAACGGAAAGCGTATCCTAAGTAAAGAGTGGGTAAATGCAGCAAATGGAGATCATGTAGATAACGGAGATAATAAGTACGGTTACTTTTGGTGGACACATTATATTACCTATAAAGGAAAAGAATATGAAATAAATTCATGTAGAGGGGCTGGAGGACAGTTTATATTTAGTGTTCCAGATTTAAATACTGTAGCAGTTTTTACAAGTTATGGATCTAGAAGACCATTTGAATTTTTAGAAGAAGTAGTAATTCCTGTAGTAGCTGACACTAAATAATTCTCAGCTATTTTGAAAATAAAAAAGGTTCTGAAATTTCAGAACCTTTTTTATTTAATAGTGTATTGATTTAAATTATAAGTCTCTCCAAGTTTTTCCTTTATTAAAGGCTTTTAAATCACGTGTACAAGGCCATTCAGGCTTCACAAAAACTCCAATTTCTCTTTTTAATGGTACACCTGTAGTTGTACATTTTTTCCAAGAGTCACTTTCTTTAACCATTTTCTTTACTATAGAAGTATATTCTTGTTTCTTTGAAAGATCATTTTGTTCCATAGGGTCTTTTGCTAAGTCATATAGTTCTACTCCTTCATTCTGTCTAATAAGTTTTAAATCTCCAGATCTCATAACCAAACGCTCTGTATGCATCCAGAATACGTCTCTTTCTTTTAGCGTAGTGTTTTTTTCTAAACTTTCCCATAAGTCAATACCATCAGGCTTTTGTTTTTTATTAGGTTTTACACCAGCTAATTTTAGCACTGTAGGAAAAATATCCATAGAGAGCATAACTTCATCGTTTACAGTACCAGAATCTAGTTTTCCTTTCCAGTAGAATAAGGCAGGCACTTTGATTCCTCCTTCATACATAGTTACTTTGTGACCTCGGTTGTTTCCGTTTACTTTTCCGTGTTTTACTCCTAGTTTTTCACCACCATTATCAGAAAGGAAAATAATCAAAGTATTTTTATCAATATTGTATTTTTCAAGAGTATTTACAATTTCACCTACACCATCATCCATAGAGCTTAACATTTCAGAATAACGTCTCATATATTCTTTCTCTGAAAAATGTTGGTCAATCCTATAAGCATAAAAATCATCTGTTCTAGTAGCTTTGTCATTAGGACCTTGCATAGGAACATGAACAGCAGCATGAGGTAAGTATAAGAAAAAAGGTTTTTTATGATTATTTTCGATAAAATCTACAGCAGCATTGTTTAATAAAGTAGTAGCATATCCTTCTTGATTTTGTAATTTATGATCTACCCACCAATCAGGTTCACTTTCAGTGTTGTGATGAGATATAAAATCAATATTACCGTCTAAAAAACCAACAAACTCATCAAAACCGTGGTTTTTAGGTTGGTATTTTTCTCCAGACCCTAAATGCCATTTACCAAATGCTCCAGTATGGTATCCTGCTTTTTTCAATTCTTTAGCAAGTACGGTATTTTCTTCAGGATCTAATCCATCATCGTCTAAGCAGTGATAGTAAATATGATCTAGTCCAACTCTTTGTTGATACCTTCCTGTTAATAAAGCAACCCTTGTAGGAGAGCAAACAGTACTATTGCTGTAAAAGTTAGTACACTTTACACCTGAATTGGCTAATTTATCTAAGTTGGGAGTAGCAATTCCTTTACCTCCAAAACTACTTAATCCAGCATAGCCTAAATCATCAGCCATAATAAGTATAATATTAGGTTGTTTAGAATCTTGAGCTTGTACCGAGGTCACTTGTACTACAAATAGTAATAGAGCGTAAAAAAGATGTTTCATTTTTAATAAATCCATAGAAATTGTATAAATAGATGTGTTATTTTATTTTTCGAAGGGCTAATCTAAGTCCAATAGAAGTATACCCATTTTTAGGAGGATCGCTAAAACGTGTAGTAGCTTGGGTATTATAGGCAACACCAAACCAACTACCTCCTCGAACTACTTTGCGTTCACCGTTTTTAGGACCTGTAGGGTTTATAACAGAATCTAAAGGGTATTTACCATACCAATCATAGCACCATTCAGAAAGATTGCCTCTTAAATCATGAATACCTAGTTTGTTAGGTTTTTTTTGACCAACAGGATGTATTGTTTTATTGCTGTTGCTTCTATACCAAGCAATAGAATCTAGGGGAACAGAAGTATTTGAAAAGTTTTTAGCAGCAAATTCCCATTGCGCTTCTGTAGGTAAACTGAATTGATAATTTTTAGGAAGCTGTTTTTTTTCTTGAATATTTAATTTCTTGCAAAAATCAATACATTCTTCCCAAGAAATAAAGTACATAGGAATCGTATCTCCAATTCCTCTTATTTTCCACTTTTTATATTGCTTTTTCTGTTGTTCAAGAATAGTACTTCCCATGAAATAGATCCATTGTTTTTGGGTGATTTCATATTTGCTTAACCAATAACCTTCTGTGATTTCTACTTTATGAGCATGCTCATCCTGATGTTTTTCAGTATTGTTACTGTTTTCTAAATTACCCATTGTAAACTTCCCAGCGGGCACCCATATCATATCAATGGTATTTTGATCTCCTAAATCAATTGTAAAATTTTCTTTGAAAACAATATCCGTAGAAATGGAACAATCGTTCGTTATGGTAAAGAGAGAAAGAAGAAAAAAAAGGTGAAAATAACTCATAAGTTAAAAGATGTGCGTTTTGTCTTTTAAAAGGATAAAGTTAATGGTTTTTAAGGAGATAATTTTTGAAGAATTATAATTTTGGATGGCTAAATTTTCAGAGGTATTTAAATTGGAACTAAATTGAGGGTTTTTTAGGGTAGGCGTTTCAAAATTTGTAAATTTGCCCTCCGTTTTTTCTAAACAAATTAAAGAGTTGGTTATATTCTTTCATTTGTTTTTGAGTATAGCCGTCGTAAATAAAAATAGTTCAAAGTATTGTTATTACGAGGAATGTATATTTTTTTTGAAAGAATGGATACAGTAAAAGGGGGAATGAAAATAGGAGAATATCTTTGATAGAATCGTATTTTTGTAGACCGATTAGATTATAAATAATTAAAGATCATAGAAATGGCAAAGACATTATTTGACAAAGTATGGGATTCTCACGTAGTGCGTCAAGTACAAGACGGACCGGATGTATTCTTTATTGACCGTCATTTTATCCATGAAGTTACAAGTCCAGTAGCATTCTTAGGATTAGAAAGTAGAGGAAATAGTGTGGTTTATCCAGAGCGTACATTCGCAACTGCAGACCATAATACACCAACAATTAACCAGCATTTACCAGTAGAAGATGCTTTATCAGCAAATCAATTAGATGCGTTAGAAAGAAATGCTAAGAAGCATGGAATTTCTCACTGGGGGTTAGGTGACATTAATAACGGTATTGTGCACGTTGTAGGACCTGAAAACGGAATTACTTTGCCTGGAGCAACAATAGTTTGTGGAGATTCACATACATCTACTCACGGTGCCTTTGGAGCTATTGCTTTTGGTATTGGTACATCTGAAGTAGAAATGGTATTGTCTACACAATGTATTATGCAACCGAAGCCTAAAAAGATGCGTATCAACGTAAACGGTAAATTAGGTGTAGGAGTAACTCCAAAAGATGTTGCTTTATATATTATTGCTAAACAAACAACTTCTGGAGCTACAGGATATTTTGTAGAATATGCAGGAGATGTTTTTGAAGATATGACAATGGAAGGTCGTATGACTGTGTGTAACTTATCTATTGAGATGGGAGCACGTGGAGGTATGATTGCTCCAGATCAAAAAACATTCGATTATATTGCTGGTCGTTCTCAAACTCCAAAAGGAGCTGATTGGGATAAAGCAATGAAGTATTGGGAAACATTAAAAACAGACGAAGGAGCTGAGTTTGATGTAGAGTTTAACTACAATGCTTCTGATATTGAGCCAATGATTACTTATGGAACAAATCCAGGTATGGGTATTGGTGTAACACAAGACATTCCTAATGCAGAAAATGTAGAAGGAGGAGTTGAAACTTACAAGAAATCTTTAGGTTATATGGATTTCAACGAAGGAGACTCAATGATCGGTAAAAAGATTGATTTTGTATTCTTAGGATCTTGTACAAACGGACGTATAGAAGATTTTAGAGCTTTCTGTTCTATTGTTGAAGGACGTAAAAAAGCAGACCACGTTACGGCTTGGTTGGTTCCAGGATCACATAAAGTAGTAGATCAAATAAAAGAAGAAGGGTTAGATAAGATTATTACAAACGCAGGTTTTGTATTAAGAGAGCCAGGCTGTTCAGCATGTTTAGCGATGAATGATGATAAAATTCCAGCAGGAAAATTATCAGTATCAACTTCTAACAGAAACTTTGAAGGTCGTCAAGGACCAGGATCAAGAACATTATTAGCTTCACCATTAGTTGCAGCAGCATCAGCTGTAGAAGGAGTGGTAACAGATCCAAGAACATTAATTAACGCTTAAAAATAAGAATACAATGGCTTACGATAAATTTGAAGTATTAACAAGTACTGCGTATCCACTTCCAACAGAGAATGTAGATACAGATCAAATCATTCCTGCTCGTTTCTTAAAAGCAACTGAGCGTAAAGATTTTGATATTAACTTTTTCCGTGACTGGAGATTTAATCAAGACGGAACACCAAAAGCAGATTTTCCTTTGAATCAAGAAAAATATGCTGGATCTAAAATTTTAGTAGGAGGAAGAAACTTTGGTTCAGGGTCTTCTAGAGAACATGCAGCATGGTCTGTATATGATTTTGGACTAAGATGTGTAATTTCTTCTGAATTTGCCGACATCTTTAAAAACAACTGTTTAAACGTTGGTGTATTACCAGTACAGGTGTCAGCTGAGTTTGCAGATAAATTATTTGCAGCAATCGAAGCAGATCCAAAAGCAGAAATTACAGTTGATTTACCAAAACAAACGGTTACTTTAGGAGCAACAGGTGAATCAGAATCTTTTGTAATCAATGGTTACAAGAAAGAGAATATGTTAAACGGGTTTGATGATATCGATTATTTAAAAAATATTGAAGGAGAAATTTCTGCTTTTGCAGAAACACGTCCTTTCTAGTTTTAGATAAATCTTACGATAATTTTACAAGGCGTTCTACTGAAAAGTAGGACGCTTTTTTTTATCTTTGGCATCTTGTTTTTAAGAGGTTACTTAAAAATAAGGTCAACCCAAAATCTTTCCAGAAAATGAGTAGAAAGAAAATAGAAATAATGGATACTACACTTCGTGATGGAGAACAAACCTCAGGAGTGTCTTTTGCTGCACATGAAAAACTAACAATAGCACAACTTTTGTTAGAAGAGCTAAAGGTAGATCGTATAGAAATAGCTTCGGCACGAGTATCTGAAGGAGAGTTTAATGCAGTAAAAAATATAACCAATTGGGCTGAAGAAAATGGGTATATAGAAAATATTGAAGTGCTAACTTTTGTAGATAAGGGAACCTCTATTCAATGGATGAAAGAAGCAGGAGCCAAAGTTCAAAACTTATTGACCAAAGGATCTTTAAACCATTTAAAATATCAATTACGTAAGACACCGGAAGAACATTTTGAAGGAATAGCAGAAGCTGTTGCAGAAGCAAAAGCAAACGGTATTGAAACAAATGTGTATTTGGAAGATTGGTCTAATGGAATGCGAAATTCTAAAGAATACGTATACCAATATTTAGATTTTATACAAACACAAGCTGTTAAAAGAGTAATGTTGCCAGATACTTTAGGGGTTTTAACACCTCAAGAATCGTATGAATATTTAAAAGATATTACAGAAAAGTACCCTACTCTACATTTCGATTTTCATTGTCATAATGACTACGATTTAAGTGTAGCAAATGTGATGGAAGCAGTAAAAGGAGGTGCACATGGGTTGCATTTAACCTTAAATGGTATGGGAGAGCGTGCAGGTAATGCACCCTTGGCAAGTGTAGTTGCGGTGATGAATGATTTTATGTCAGAAAATTATGCAATTGATATCAATGAAAAGTCATTGTACAAGGTAAGTAAACTGGTAGAAGCCTTTACAGGATTTAAAATACCAGAAAGCAAGCCAATTGTTGGAGAAAATGTATTTACACAAACAGCAGGTATTCATGCAGACGGAGATAACAAGAAAAACCTGTATTTCAATGATTTGTTACCAGAGCGTTTTGGACGTAAACGTAAATATGCTTTAGGAAAAACATCAGGAAAAGCCAATATTCAAAAGAATTTACAAGACTTAGGAATTCAATTGACAGATGATGAATTGAAGTTGGTAACAGCAAGAGTAATAGAACTAGGAGATAAGAAAGAATTGGTAACCAAAGATGATTTACCATATATTATTTCAGATGTTTTAAACTCTACAGCAATAGAAGAAAAAGTAAAAGTAGAATCGTATGTCTTAACACATGCAAAAGGATTAAAACCCTCTACCACAGTAGCTGTTTCTTTTGATGGTAAAATAATTGAAGAATCTGCATCAGGAGATGGACAATACGATGCTTTTATAAAAGCATTGCATAAAATTTATGATAAAAAAGGATTAAATTTGCCACTGCTTACAGATTACGCAGTACGTATACCTCCAGGATCTAATTCAGATGCTTTGTGTGAAACAGTGATCACATGGAAGTTAGGAGATAAAGAGTACAAAACACGTGGTTTAGATTCAGATCAAACAGTATCTGCAATCAAAGCAACCCAAAAAATGTTGAATATTATATAAATTAAGAACGAAGAACACGAAGAGTTATCTTTTGAGTTCTGAATTCACAATACTTAAAAATAAAAGATGAAATTAAACATTGCATTATTAGCTGGTGACGGAATTGGACCAGAAGTAATAGATCAAGCTGTTAAAGTATCTGACGCTATTGCTGCAAAATTTGGACATGAATTAACTTGGAAACCTGCTTTAACAGGAGCAGCTGCTATTGATGCAGTTGGAGAGCCTTATCCAGCTGAAACACATGAGATTTGTAAATCTTCAGATGCTGTTTTATTTGGAGCTATTGGTCACCCAAAGTTTGATAACGATCCATCTGCAAAAGTTCGTCCAGAACAAGGATTGTTAAAAATGCGTAAAGATTTAGGATTGTTTGCAAATGTACGTCCTACATTTACGTTTCCATCATTATTAGACAAGTCTCCATTAAAACAAGAGCGTATTGAAGGAACTGATTTAGTGTTCTTACGTGAATTAACAGGAGGTATCTATTTCGGAGAAAAAGGAAGAAGAGATGGTGGAGATACAGCTTTTGATAACTGTGTATATACAAAAGAAGAAGTTACTCGTTTAGCACGTAAAGGATTTGAATTGGCGATGACTCGTTCTAAGAAATTATGTTGTGTAGACAAAGCAAATGTATTAGAAACATCTCGTTTATGGAGAGAAACTGTACAAGGATTAGAGGCTGACTACCCAGAAGTAGAGGTGTCTTATGAATTTGTAGACGCAGTAGCTATGCGTTTGGTACAATGGCCAAACTCTTACGATGTATTGATTACAGAAAACTTGTTTGGAGATATTTTAACAGATGAAGCATCTGTAATTTCAGGATCTATGGGATTAATGCCATCAGCATCTATGGGAGCAGATATCGCTTTATTTGAGCCTATCCACGGTTCTTATCCACAAGCAGCAGGAAAAAACATTGCAAACCCAATGGCAACAGTATTATCTGCAGCAATGATGTTTGAAAACTTTGGATTAGCAGAAGAAGGAAAAGCAATTAGAGAAGCTGTAAACAAAGCTTTAGCAGCAGGATATGTTACTGAAGACTTAGCTGAAGGAGGAAAATCATATGGAACTTCTGAAGTAGGAGACTGGTTGGCAGAAAATATCTAAAAATTGTTTTAGAAAACTTTAAAAAAGCCTAACAAATATTTTGTTAGGCTTTTTTTATGAGATTGTCTCATCCTAAAAAAGTTGACCTTAAAATTACTTATCTTCGTAGTATCTAAGTACCCAAATTCATGAATGAAAATTTAAACCCAGAAAATGCCCATTTTTCAAACGAGGAAATGGATGTAGAAAAAAAACTACGCCCCCTTAGTTTTGATGACTTTACAGGGCAAGAACAAGCCTTAGAAAATTTAAAAATATTTGTTGAAGCAGCCAATAGAAGAGGAGAAGCCTTAGACCATACTTTGTTTCATGGTCCTCCAGGATTAGGAAAAACAACATTGGCAAATATTTTGGCAAATGAATTAAATGTAGGTATCAAAGTTACTTCAGGTCCCGTGTTAGATAAACCAGGAGATTTGGCTGGGTTGCTTACTGGCTTAGACGAAAGAGATGTGCTCTTTATAGATGAGATACATCGATTAAGTCCCATTGTAGAAGAATACCTGTATTCAGCAATGGAAGACTATAAAATTGACATTATGATTGAAACAGGACCCAATGCCCGGACGGTTCAATTAAACCTAGAACCATTTACGTTGGTTGGAGCTACTACACGATCAGGAATGTTAACAGCACCCATGCGTGCAAGATTTGGAATAAGTAGTCGTTTACAATATTATAAGACAGAATTATTAACAACCATTGTACAACGTAGTTCAGCAATATTAGGAACACCAATATCTATGGAGGCAGCTATTGAAATAGCAGGACGTAGTAGAGGAACTCCACGTATTGCCAATGCCTTGTTAAGAAGAGTACGTGATTTTGCAGAAATAAAAGGAAACGGATCTATTACCATAGAAATAGCTAGGTTTGGTTTAGAAGCTTTGAATGTAGATGCACATGGATTGGATGAAATGGATAATAAAATTTTAACGACCATTATCGATAAATTCAAAGGAGGGCCTGTAGGAATTACAACCTTGGCAACAGCAGTAAGTGAAAATGCAGAAACAATAGAAGAAGTATATGAACCTTTTTTAATACAACAAGGATTTATTATGCGTACACCAAGAGGAAGAGAAGTTACAGAATTGGCATACAATCACCTTGGAAAAACAAAAGGAAGAAATCCCGGAGAACTGTTTTAAGTTTTTTGATTAAAAAGAAATTATCTTGAAAAAATACATTCCAATACTTCAATGGATTTCTAGGTATAATACAGCACTTTTAAAAAAGGATGCTGTTGCAGGAATTACTGTAGGAGTAGTTTTAATACCTCAAGGTATTGCCTATGCTATGATTGCAGGGTTGCCGCCTATTTACGGGTTGTATACAGCATTGGTTCCTCAAATAATGTATGCTTTGTTAGGAACAGCACCAAGAGTTGCTGTAGGACCAGTAGCAATGGATTCTTTATTAGTTGCAGCAGGAGTTTCAGCTTTGGCGGTTACAGGAACAGATAATATTGTAGCTATTGCACTTTTATTAGCATTAACAGTAGGTGTAATACAAATATTACTAGGAGTTTTACGATTAGGGTTTATAGTCAATTTTTTGTCAAAACCAGTTATTAGTGGCTTCACCTCAGCAGCAGCAATTATTATTGGAATAAATCAATTTCGAAATTTATTAGGTATTCCAATTCCTAGAAGCAATCAAATACATGAAATTATAAAACATCTATACTTGTTAATAAATGATGTTAGTTTTCAAACACTTATTATTGGGTCAGGAGCTATTTTATTAATATTCATCTTTAAAAAAATTAATAAAAATATTCCAAGTCCTTTGATTGTAGTTGTATTAGGAATTTTAGTAATGAAATTTTTTAGTACCGTACTTACAGATGTAGCCATTATAAAAGAAATTCCATCAGGATTACCAGGGTTTGGCGTCCCATCTATTCAGATGTCTCAAATATCAGAAATCTTACCAATTGCTTTAACCATTGCCATGATTGGGTTCTTAGAAACGGTGTCTATAGGAAAATCATTAGAAACAAATGAAGATGTATCACAGGTTGATCCTAATCAAGAGTTGATAGCTATTGGATTTGGAAATGTACTAGGATCGCTTTTTAAATCATATCCAGCAACAGCAAGTTTTTCTCGTTCAGCAGTAAATCAAGATGTAGGAGCAAAAACAGGAATAGCCGCTTTTTTTTCTGTAGCAGTTGTGGTGTTGGTATTGTTATTTTTAACCCCTGTGTTTTACTATTTGCCAAAAACAATATTGGCAGCAATAATCATTGTTTCCGTTTTAAAATTGATAGACTATAAAGAAGCAATGCGTTTGTGGCGAATCAATAAAATTGATTTTTGGATGCTTCTAGTTACTTTTATAGGAACCTTATTTTTTGGGATAAAAGAAGGAATAGGGGTTGGAGTTGGATTGTCTTTACTAATGGTGATTTTTAGGACTTCAAAGCCTCATGTAGCAATTTTAGGAAGAATACCCAATACACAGTTTTTTAGAAATATAAATCGTTTTGATGATGTTGAGGTTCATAAAGAAGTATTGATTATTAGATTTGATTCACATTTGTATTTTGCTAATACCGATTACTTTAGAGAACGTTTGGATACACTTTCAAAAGAAAAAGGAGAAGCATTAAAACTAATTATTATTGATGGAGAATGTATTAATGGCTTAGATAGTACAGGAGCCGCTATGTGGAATGAAAGAATAGATTTTTATGCCAACCAAGGAATAAAAATTTACTTTACCAATGTAAAAGGCCCTGTTAGAGACGCTATGACCAAAGCAGGAATTATAGAAAAAATTGGTATTGAAAACTGTTTTATGAGCAATCAAGGAGCATTAACTTTTTATGAAACAGGAAATAGAGAAAGTCAGAAAAATTTATCGTCTTATATTCAACAATCTAATGGATAAGATGGAAAAATAAAAAGAGTGTTTAAAAAAGCAGTAAACTTAAGTTTACTGCTTTTTTTATACAAGTAATTTACTCAGTTAGAGGCTTTATTGTTTCAATTAAGAACTGTATTTTTGCAGCTAAATAAAAAGATAACGGTTGTTAAAACCCTGATTTAAGATAGATGGAATATAACTTTAATGAGATAGAAGCCAAGTGGCAAAAATATTGGGCAGAAAAAGAAATTTTTAAAGCTCAAAACAATTCAGAGAAACCAAAGTATTATGTTTTAGATATGTTTCCTTATCCATCAGGAGCAGGTTTACACGTAGGACACCCGTTAGGTTATATAGCATCAGATATTTATGCACGATATAAGCGTCATAAAGGATTCAATGTATTACACCCTCAAGGGTATGATTCTTTCGGTTTGCCAGCAGAGCAATATGCCATTCAAACAGGGCAACATCCAGCAGTTACTACAGAAGCAAACATAGCAACCTATAGAAAACAGTTAGATAAAGTAGGTTTTTCTTTTGATTGGTCTCGTGAAATACGTACTTCAAATCCAGAGTATTATAAATGGACTCAATGGATTTTTATTCAACTTTTTAACTCTTGGTACAACCTAAGTTCTAACAAAGCAGAAGATATTGAAACATTAGAAGCTTTGTTTAATGAAGGAGGAAATGCATCTGTAAAAGCTGTAGCAGAAGAAGGAGTTGAAATATTTTCAGCAGAAGAATGGGCTAGTTTTTCAGAAAAAGAGCAACAAAATATATTAGCAAAATATAGATTAACCTATTTGTCAGAAACAGAAGTAAACTGGTGTCCGGCTTTGGGAACAGTTTTGGCAAATGATGAAATTGTAAACGGAGTATCAGAACGCGGAGGACATCCTGTGGTTCGTAAAAAAATGATGCAATGGAGTATGCGTATTTCAGCATATGCACAACGTATGTTAGATGGGTTAAATGATTTAGATTGGCCACAACCTTTAAAAGATTCACAAACAAATTGGATTGGTAGATCTCAAGGAGCTTCCGTACAATTTAATGTAGAGGGAAGTGAAGAGTTGATAGAAGTTTTTACAACACGACCTGATACTATTTTTGGAGTTTCGTTTATGACTTTAGCACCAGAACACGAATTGGTAGCCCAAATAGTTACAGAAGCACAAAAAGAAGAAGTAGAAGCCTATATAAAAGCAACGGCAAAACGTAGTGAGCGTGATAGAATGGCAGATGTTAAAACCATTTCAGGAGCTTTTACAGGAGCATACGCTATACATCCATTTACAGGAGCTCAAATACCTATTTGGATTGGAGATTATGTATTGGCAAGTTATGGTACAGGAGCTGTAATGGCAGTACCATGTGGAGACCAACGTGACTATGATTTTGCAAAACATTTTAATATAGAAATTAAAAACATATTTGAAAATATAGATATTTCTGAAGCAGCTTGTGAAGATAAAACAGCTAAAATTGCAAACTCAGACTTCTTATCAGGTTTAACTGTAAAAAAAGCAACCAAGTTGGCTATTTATGAAATGGAACAACGAGGGTTTGGAAAAGGAAAAATAAATTACAGATTAAGAGATGCTGTTTTTTCTCGTCAACGTTACTGGGGAGAACCTTTTCCAGTATATTATAAAGATGGTATGCCTCAAATGATTGAAGCAGAACATTTACCTATACGTTTGCCAGAAGTAGAAAAATATTTACCAACAGAAGATGGGAAACCACCTTTAGGAAACTCTACAGAGTGGGCTTGGGATACTGAAAGTAATACAGTAGTTAGCAACGATAAAATAAACAATGCTACAATATGGCCGTTAGAATTGAATACAATGCCAGGTTGGGCAGGGTCTTCATGGTATTTTAATCGATATATGGATACGAGTAATACAGATGCTTTTGTAGGAAAAGAGGCTGTAAATTACTGGAAAGAAGTAGATTTATACATTGGAGGATCGGAGCATGCTACTGGGCACTTATTGTATGCACGTTTTTGGCAAAAATTCTTATTCGATAAAGGACATTTACCAGTAGATGAATTTGCAAAAAAACTAATTAACCAAGGGATGATTTTGGGGACTAGTGCTTTTGTATATAGAGTAGAAGGAACTAATAAATTTGTGTCAAAAGGACAAATAGGAAATCAAAAAGTACAATCAATTCACGCAGATGTTTCTTTGGTAAACAGTTCAGATGAATTAGCTATAGAAGCTTTTAAAAATCACCCTTTAAATAAAGATTTCAAGGATGCTGTTTTTATTGGTGAAAAAGGAGAAGTTATAGAAGGAGCTAATGATGTTTATGTTGTAGGTAGAGAGGTAGAAAAAATGTCTAAATCTAAATACAATGTAGTAAACCCAGATTTGATTTGTGAAGAATATGGAGCAGATTCATTGCGTTTGTTTGAAATGTTTTTAGGTCCATTGGAACAAGCAAAACCTTGGAAAACATCAGGAATTTCAGGAGTACACTCTTTCCTAAAGAAATTATGGAAGTTGTATCATACAAATGAAAAATTTAATGTTTCAGAAGAAAAAGCTTCAAAAGACGAATTGAAAACGTTGCATAAAACTATTAAAAAGGTAGAAGAAGATATTGAGAATTTCTCTTTCAATACCTCAGTAAGTACCTTTATGATTGCTGTAAATGAATTGGCAGGGTTAAAATGCAATAAGAGAGAAATTTTAGAACCATTATTAGTATTGGTATCTCCATATGCACCACATATTGCAGAAGAATTATGGAACAAGCTAGGTAATCCAAAATCTATAGCAACTGCAACATTTCCTGTTTTTGATGAAAGTCATTTGGTAGAAAGTAGTAAAGTATACCCAGTATCATTCAACGGAAAAATGCGTTTTACGTTAGAATTATCTTTAGACTTAAGCAAAGAAGAAATCGAAAAAACAGTTTTAGAAAACGAAAAAACACAAGCACAATTGCAAGGAAGAACACCTAAAAAAGTAATTGTTGTTCCAGGAAAAATCGTAAATATTGTAGGATAAGATGAAGAAAACTATACAAAAAGTAGGAGTAACAATTATTGGTTTATTATTGTTAGTAGCATGTAGTACACCAGATCAAAAAATGCAAAAATATTTAACAGGAAACTGGGAAATGATTTATGTAAAATTAGAGTACAAAACATTTCAGAATAAAGATACCGCAAAAGTGATCGATGTTGATTTTACAAACCCGGCAGATATTGCAGCAGAACTTAAAACATATTACAAACATAAAAGTAACGGTGTTTTTGAATCTTGGAGAGTACGAAATAATATTTCAGTAGGGGAGAAAACGATTGGAACTTGGAGAGCATCTGTAGACTCTTTGTATTATACATTTGGAAGAGTAAAACAAGACTCAGTAACCGTTGCATTTGGGGTTAAAAAAATAGAAGATGGTTTTAGTTTAACAGCTATTCAGGATAGAGATAGAGACGGTAAAAAAGACGATATATTTTATGTAGAAACAGTTCGCTTACCAGACAATAGTTTTAAATAAAAACTATGGATACCTATAAAATTGAATTTGTGGGTATGATTGCTGCTTGTTTAACAACGGCATCATTTTTGCCACAAGTGTACAAAATATGGAAAGCTAAGTCAGCAAAAGAAGTTTCGTTGACAATGTTTTTAACGATGTTTCTTGGGGTAATTTTATGGATGACATATGGAATTCTTATCGGTAGTTTTTCTATGGTAGTGGCAAATTTGATTACAGCTTTTTTGGCAGCAATAATTATTTATTATAAGATAAAATACGATTGATATTGTTTCTAATTTTGTTATAGAAAGAAGCGTTTTTTGTAAAATTTAAAAGTAAGATTCAATGAAGATTAGAAAACTATCATTACGTACTCGTATCTTCTTTTCTATGATATTGTCGGTATTGTTGGCTTCAGTACTAATAGCTACTATTAGTATTATACAATACAACAATCAAATAAAAGATTATAATAAAAGAAGGTTTGAAAGAAAAGAACACTCTACTCTTTTAGATATTCGTTACGAACTTTCAACAACAAAAAAAGCCAATACCACACGATCGCTTCCCATAATATTTGAAGGAAAAATAGATGAAATAGCTTCTGTTCATCGAATGAATATAGCTATGTATAACCTAAATGGAAGGTTATTAGTACATTCAGGGAGGTCTAGAGTTTTTAAAAATCCATTACATATTCCTTCCAAAGAGTTAGAAGAGCTTGTAAAAAAAGAAGAATATAAAGAGGAGTCTAAATTAGATGAAGACCTTAATAAAGAAGGTTATAAACTACAAGTCTCTTACTCATTTATTCACGATGAAACTACAAAAGAAAAAATAGGGATTGTTAAGCTTCAATATCTACAAAGCAATACCTCACAAAGAAAAGATTTAGGGATGTTTTTGTATAGGCTAGGTATGGTTTATACTATTATGTTTGTTATAGCCATTGTTTTTGCATACTTCTTATCAAGGTATATAACAAGATCTATTGATGGTATTATTGAAAAAATAGGAAAAACAGGTTTAGATAAAAGAAATGAGAAAATTACAGTAGAAGGAGCACCTTCAGAAATTCTTAAACTGATAAAAGCCTATAATAATATGGTTGATGCATTAGAAGCTAGTGCAGCAAAGTTAGCTAAGAGTGAGCGAGAGCAAGCATGGAGAGAAATGGCAAAGCAGGTGGCACATGAGATTAAAAATCCATTAACACCTATGCGTTTATCGGTTCAAAGTTTTGAAAGACGTTTTGATCCAGAAGATCCCAATATAAGAGAGAAATTAAGTGACTATAGCAATGTTTTAATTCAACAGATTGATGTAATGAGTTCTATAGCTTCTGCTTTTTCTGATTTTGCACAAATGCCTACTAAAAAGAAAGAAAGGATAGAAGTTGTAGGTGTTGTAAAAAGAACACTAGATGTTTTTAATAAAGATTATCTTACTTACAATGCCAATATTAATGAGGTTCACGTAGACCTAGACAAAACACAATTGATTAGAATTGTAACTAATATTGTTAAAAATGCAATTCAGGCAACAGAAGAAGTTCAAAGCCCTAAAGTTGAGGTTTTTTTAAGAGATGAAAAATCGTATATTGAAATAGAAGTTTCTGACAATGGTAAAGGGATTTCGGACGAGTTTAAAGAATTGGTTTACGAGCCTAAATTTACTACAAAATCTAGTGGTATGGGATTAGGTTTGCCAATGATTAAAAAAATTGTTGAAAGTTATGGAGGAACTATTGTCTTTGTTTCAGAATTAGGAAAAGGAACAACCTTTACGATACAAATACCAAAAACTTAAAAATAAACTTATAAAACAATTGATATGAAATACGAAAACATACTTATAGAAAAAGAAAGTAACATAGCAATTGTAATCATAAACAGACCTAAAAAACTAAATGCGCTAAATCAACAAACCATCCAAGAGTTACACGATGCTTTTGAAGAGTTGAGAGATACATCAGATATACGTGTTGTAGTTTTAACAGGGGCGGGAGAAAAAGCTTTTGTGGCAGGAGCAGATATTTCAGAATTTGCTGATTTTTCAGAATTTGAAGGGCAAAGTTTAGCTCAAAAAGGACAAGAATTATTATTTGATGTGGTAGAAAATTTTCCCAAACCAGTTATAGCAGCCGTAAACGGATTTGCTTTAGGAGGAGGTTTGGAGTTGGCAATGGCATGTCATTTTAGGTTAGCATCTGAAAATGCGAAGGTGGGACTTCCAGAAGTATCATTAGGAGTAATACCAGGGTATGGAGGTACACAACGTTTGCCTCAAATAGTAGGAAAAGGAAAAGCATTTGAAATGATTTTGACAGGAAACATGATTTCAGCAGATGAAGCATTGCAATGCGGTTTGGTAAATTATGTGGTGCCACAAGTAGATTTGTTAGCGCAGTGTTTAACCATAGCTCAAAAAATTATTCAAAACTCACCTAACTCTTTAACTACAGCTATTAAGGCTGTAAATGCAGGTTACCAAAGTGGCGTAAATGGTTATGATGAGGAAATTAAAGCATTTGGTTCGTGTTTTGGTACAGCTGATTTTGTTGAAGGAACAAGTGCATTTCTAGAAAAAAGAAAATCCAAATTTTAATTTTTTTTAATAATTGTCCAATTTTAAAACGGTTGTTCGTCATAGAGATATATAAACCAATAAAATTTTAGAATTATGAGTAATTTTTTATACCTATTTAGAGGTGGAGATGCAAGAAGAGTAGAACAATCACCAGAAGAAATGCAAGACCATATGCAAAAGTGGGGAGCTTGGATGGGAGGTCTTAAAGAAAAAGGACAATTGATAGATGGTTTGCCATTAGCTAAAGATGGGAAAGTAGTAGAAAAAGCAGGAGCAGTTATTACAGACGGACCGTTTGCTGAAGGAACAGAAATTGTAGGAGGTTATTTAATAGTTACTGCAGATACTTTAGAAGCAGCAGTAGAAATATCTAAAGGATGTCCAATTTTTGAACACGAAGGTACTGTTGAGGTAAGAGAAATAATGTCTATGGAATAATTTAGCTAGACAGATTAGAAAAAGATAGTAAGAAGCCCGATATTTATAGTTCGGGCTTTTTTTGGATGTAAAGTAAACTGTATTGGAAGTAAAAGATTTAGTAGCACATATATTTAGAAATGAATACGGAAAATTACTAGCAATTATGCTAAGTAAATTTGGTACCAATCAATTAGAAAAAGTTGAAGATGCGTTGCAAGAGGCTCTGTTAAAAGCAATGCAGGTTTGGGCGTATAAAGAAGTTCCAGAAAACCCATCAGCTTGGCTTTTAAAGGTAGCAGGAAATCAGATGATTGATGTATTAAGAAAAAAAAATCGTTTTGCTATTTATGAAGAGAATAGTACTTTTTTAAAAGAAACACAAGAAGCACCAGAAAACTTAGTATTGCAGAATGATATTAATGACAATCAATTAAAAATGATTTTTGCTTGTTGTCATCCATCACTATCACAAGAATATCAAATAATTTTAAGTTTAAAATTGATAGGAGGTTTTGGAAACAAAGAAATAGCCAAAGGACTACTTAAGAAAGAAGAAACCATAGCAAAATCATTTACAAGAGCTAAGAAAAAGTTTAAGGATGAGGTAAAGAGTTTAGAAATTCCAATAGAAATGGGTTTGCAATCTCGTTTAAATGTAGTTCTTAAAATAATTTATCTATTATTTACAGAGGGGTACAAAGCAACTTCAGGAGAGGTTTTAGTGAAAAAGGATATTTGTTTTGAAGCCATTCGGTTGTCGTTATTATTGCTAGAAAATAAATACTGTAAACAATCCAATGTATATGCTTTAATAGCACTTATGTGCTTTCATGCAGCACGATTTGAAGCACGTATTAGTGAAACAAATGAGATTGTAGATTTAGAACATCAAGACAGAAGTAAATACATAATTGAGTTGATAGAGATAGGCGATAAACATTTGGAAATAGCTACAAAAATGGATGGCTCTTTATCTGATTATCATTTTCAGGCAGCTATAGCATACCATCATTGTGTTTCAAAATCGTTTAAAGAAACAAATTGGAAAGCTATTTTAGAGTATTATGATTTGCAATTAAAACAGCAATATTCTCCAGCAGTAGAATTGAATAGAATTATACCCTTCTCTAAAGTGTACTCTCAAGAAAAAGCACTTGAGGAGCTTACTATTCTAGAAAATAAAAGCTTTTTTAAAGAAAATAGCACTTATTATGCAATAAAAGCCTCTTTATATGAAGGAACCAATCAACATAAAAAAATGAATTTTTTGTTAGAGAAGGCAATTACGATGACTACAAATAGCTTAGAAAAAAAGCATCTTCAAAAGAAAATAGTTTAGTGCTTTCCGTTCCATTCATTATAGAACTGATCTAAGAATTGTTGCATGAATAGATGTCTCTCTTCAGCAATTTTTTTGCCCGATTCGGTATTCATCTTGTTTTTTAGCAACAATAGTTTTTCATAAAAATGATTGATACTTGGAGCGGTAGAATTTTTATATTCCTCTTTAGTCATGTGCAGATTGGGTTTTATTTCAGGGTCGTATAAAGCCCGTTCTTTATAACCACCATAACTAAAACATCTTGCAATTCCAACAGCACCAATAGCATCTAGTCTATCGGCATCTTGTACAACAGCCAGTTCTTTAGAGTGGAATTTTTGTTGAAAGTTCCCCCCTTTAAAAGAAATATTTTCAACTATTGAAATTACATGATTGCTAATTTCAGAAGTCACTTTTTGTTCAGCTAAAAACTGACGAATTATTTTAGGAGCAATAGTTTCATCACCATTATGAAATTTAGAATCAGCAATATCATGTAGCAAAGCACTGAGTTCAACAACGAATAAATTTACATTTTCAGATTTAGAAATTTCTTTAGCCGAGTTGTAAACACGTTCTATATGAAACCAATCGTGTCCACCTTCGGCATTTTTCAGAGTTTCTTTTACAAAAGCAATTGTGTTTGTTATAATGAGTTCTTTATCCATACTGTAAAATAACAGAATAAATACCAAACTATAGAAAAATCAAATAGTATATTTGTAGCCGTATTAATTGCAAAGTACCTGTCAAGTGTCGTATATTCTTAATATAGAAACAGCAACAAAAAATTGTTCAGTAAGCATTTCTAAATCAGGTGAGTTAGTAGCCTTGGAAGAATTGAATGATGGAAATTATTCACATGCTGAAAAACTACATGTCTTTATAGAATCCGTATTAAAAAAAGCGGCAATTTCTTTTTCAGATTTAGATGCTGTTTCGGTAGGTAAAGGACCAGGTTCTTATACAGGTTTGCGTATAGGAGTTTCGGCAGCTAAAGGGTTGTGTTTTGGTTTAGAAATACCTTTAATGGCTATTGAAACATTAACCATTTTAGCGAATTCAATAAGTGTTACAGATGGAGTTCTTGTACCAATGTTAGATGCTAGAAGATTAGAAGTATATAGTGCTGTTTTTGCTCCAGATTATCAACAAATAAGAGAGACTCAAGCTCAAATTATTGATGAAACTTCTTTTGTTGAGTACTTAAATAAGGGGAAAGTTTATTTTTTAGGTGACGGTGCAGAAAAGTGTAAGGAAATTATCAAGCACGAAAATGCAGTTTTTATTGATGGAAAATCTCCTTCGACAAATGAAATGGCAAGATTATCTTATGAAAAACTCAAAAAAAACGACATCGAAGATGTCGCTTATTTTGAGCCTTATTATTTAAAAGATTTTGTAGGTACAAAACCTAAAAAAAGAAAATAGTTTAGTTTTTTTGTTCAAAAACATGGACATCTCTTTGTGGAAAAGGAATGGTGATTTTTGCAGCATCTAAAGCCAATTTACATTCTTCCAAAGCTTCAAAGTATACATCCCAATAATCAGCAGGTGTAGCCCATGGTCTTACGGCTAAGTTTACAGAGCTGTCTGCCAATTCAGAAACGGTAACCTGAGGAGCAGGGTCTTTTAAAACTTTAGTATTTTTTTGTAAAGTAGCTACCAAAATGTCTTTGGCTTGTTTAATGTCAGAATCATAGCTAATACCAATGGTTAAATCAACACGTAATTTACCTTCTTCAGTATAATTTTTAATAGATCCGTTAGAAAGTGCACCATTAGGTAGAATAACTAATTTATTTCCTGGAGTTACAATTTTTGTAACAAAAATCTGAATCTCTTTTACCTCTCCAAGTTCTCCTTGCGCTTCAATAAGAT
This sequence comes from Flavicella sp., assembly GCA_965243265.1. GTDB lineage: Bacteria > Bacteroidota > Bacteroidia > Flavobacteriales > Flavobacteriaceae > Flavicella. The sequence continues at coordinate 256,066 of CBDEUL010000002.1, read as the reverse complement.
CGCCCACTTTAAAAGGTTTGAATACCATAATTAAAGCACCACCTGCGAAATTAGCAAGTGTACCCTGTAGAGCTAAACCAACAGCCAAACCAGCAGCACCAATAATAGCTACAAACGAAGTAGTAGCAACACCTAATTGACCTAAAACAGAAATAACTAAAAGAGCTTTTAGTCCCCATGAAAGTAAGTCAGCTAAAAACTTTTGTAAACTAACATCGACTTTACTTTTTGTCATTACTTTTTTAGATAAGGAAACTCCTTTTTTGATTAGCCAAAGCCCAATTATAAGTAGTAGTAAAGCAGAGAATATTTTTATTCCATACTCGGTAATTAAGCCTTTGTAAGTTTCAATATCGGCTTCAGAAATGTTTAAATCTTTCATAGTTTTTGATAGTTAAATAGTTATATAATTAAGAATTCTTACAATAATACAAGATTAAAATAGATTATACATAAATATATATCAATGATTTTTTGACGATATATTGGTGTTCTCTAGCTCAAAATAAGTTGTTTTTTGCGAATAGAGTTGATAAAAAGAAGGACTAAGAATTGTATTATTAATCCTATAATTTAAAACTTGAATATTCAATTTTCCTAGTGTTTACAGAATAACTACCCAAAAGGGTGGGAAAAAAGTGTAGTATAATATATACGTTTGTCTTATTACAATGATTAAACAATTTTATTATGGAATTCAAAAACTACTCTTCATTTAAATGGTTATATTTTTGTTGCTTTTTTTTAATTAGTCTTACGGGCTTTTCGCAAACGGGAGATCAATATGCCAATGTGCAATATACTGACGACTTAGAGAATGGTGATGGAAAAATAAGTATTTACATTTATGTAGAAAATGAATATGATGGTCATTGGGATTATTTACGAAATATGGATATTGACGTATCTGTTGACGGGGGAGATTATACCCAATTTGGTTTTTTAGGATTACAAAATCAAGGTGGTTTTCATGCTAATATAAATGCTCTATTGTTTCACCCAAATTCATACAGTGACGTATATGCGAATAGAGGTATAGAATATGTTTTAAATACAGGATCAAACGTTCCAAACCAATACATGCGTTTGTATTTTACCAATCAAGATAATGAAGTAGGGGATTATGTAGTAACCTCTCATTTTGAAGATACAAATTCACAAGTAGCAGGAACAACAGGAGGAGCAGATAGAATTAGAATAGACATTTACCCGCACCATATAGAACGATTTAAAAATGCAAAAAATATACGATTTAGAACCAGAGGTGAGTATTTAGAAAATTTCTTTGATTACGATAGTTGGGATTATTATCCTTCAGAACACAAAAAAATAGTTAATGAAAAAGAAACAGGAGTATATGATATTTCGTTAGATACTCAGCCAAATTTAGGAAATGAAGAAGTAAGAGTTTCATTTGAAAATAACAATGTAAATACCTCAGGAGGAAATGTAACCTTAGGAGTAAATTTGGAATACTTTGATCACCTTGAAAATTACGATCATATTGATGAGTTAGATATTGATTATTCTATTGACAATGGAGCTACTTGGGTAGGGTTTGCTTATGTAAGGCATAACAGTTTAAATACCTCATCAAACCCTTGGAGTTATGTTGTAGATTTAAACGATACATCAAAAAATAAAGATCCTTACAAATTATTTTTTGCAAACTATGACAATGAATTGAATGATGGATTGGTAACTTATACGATAACAGATGCCAATCATGCAGTAAATGAAGGTTTAACAAATTTAAGTAACCGTCTAAACATAACAATTCCAGTAAAAGAGATACCTAGATTAAAAGATAACTATACTATTAAATGGAGAGTAAGAGGAGTTTATAGAGATGTGTACAATGGAGAAGTAGCAAATGTTGATGTGTTAGAAGAATTGTCTGACAATTATGCAATAACAGAAGAAAATAAAAATGGTCAAGACGAAATAGATTTCAATGCAACTTACAATGCCAATGAAGGGTGTGCCATTTTAACATTTAGGTTAGAAAAAAGAGAAGGCGAAAGTAATTATGACCATTTAGCATGTTTAGAATTAGGAAAACAAAGAGAAGGACAAGCAGATGAAACAATAGGTCATTTTAATCACAATGCAGGAATTTTAGGATGTGGAGTTTCTTTTACACCAGATCACACGCATAATGTAGTAGGTAAAGGAGGTGATACCTATACGTTTAGTTTAAAAAACTCAAACCTAAAAGTACAGGAATCTTATCTTACATTGAATTCAGGAGAAGGAAATCAATGGCATCCTTTTTCTGTTGAAGGAGATGATGATCTATACGTAACGGTGAAAGATTACATCTCGCAAGAAGAATTTGATACCAATATTAAGTATTATGTACACGGTTCTTATTATGAGCGTGATTTAAATGGAGAAGGGAATAAAGCTACTTTTAATTGGAATAATAATGTAGAGGGAGATTTTACTGCAAGTTCAGTTATGAATATTGCTACGATAGATATCAATTCAGCAGAAGTTTCAGGAACATCAAATTGTCAAATAGACATTACATGGGATACACCAGCAGTTTTTGGAGGTTTGGTAGATAACAATTATGTAGGGATTTATAGAAATAATGAACTTATAGCCCATGTAGATGCAGATGGTGGAGTGGATGAATATCATGATACAGATGTTGTTGCAGGTGTTACCTATAATTATCAATTGGCATTGGTATATGGAAGAAGTTTTGATACAAATTTAGAAGGTCAAAAATCAAGTTCTAGACCCGCAAAAATAGAGCTGTTAGAAGCACCTTCAGGATTAGCATCTTCGCAAACAGGATGTGATGGAAGTATTGATGTTACTTGGTCTTACGCTACAAATCCAGAAGGATTCATAGTAGAAAGAAAAACAGAAAATACAGGATTCGTAACATTAGGAGGTATTATTGATGGAAGTATTAGAGCTTATACAGATACTAACGATATTGTGGAAAATGAAGTGTATTACTATAGAATATCTGCCATTGCCAATGAGCTTTCTTGTAATGCACAAGGAGAATTTTCAGCAGTATTAACACACTCTAAAGACCCAATAGATGTAAAACCTATTTTTAATAGCTCAGATTATGGAGTAGAAATATCAAAAGGATACTTTTCAAATAGAACAGAGTTAGAGTGGTTTCCAAATCTAAATACAGAACAATACATAAACCAATACAAGATATACACACGTGAATTGGGGTCTACTACAAAACCTAAATTAATTACAACCTTAGATGTAAATGCCAAGCGTTATGATCATACAGATGGAAAAGCAGGAACTATTTATGAATACTTTATCGTAGGAGAACGTGTAGTAGAAACAGCCTGTGGACGTCAAGTAACCTCATCTTATACTATTGATGGATTAACAGGAATACCTACCCCTATCAATTTAGAAGAAGGAGTTGCCTACGATGTTGGTTTGCGTGTAGCAACAGGAGTTATCAATGGAAATATAGTGTATCAAGGAGGTATTGCTGTACCTAATGTAAAAGTAGTAGCAGAACGTCAAGATGATACAGTAGGTAAATCATTGTATTTCAACGGAACAAATGCCTATATGCAAGCACCATATAATGATAAGTTTATTTCAGAAGATGGAAATATGACATTATCAGCTTGGATAAAACCAGAGAATTTAAATCAGTTTTCAGTAGTTATAGAAAAACAATCTTCTTATGGAGTACATGTAGCTGTAGATGGCTCTACCTATTTCTATATCAAAGATCAAAATGGAACAGAGCATACGGTAACTGCTCCAGCAGGAAGTTTTAAAGCAGGAAATTGGACAAATTTAACGGGAACTTTGAATGTAGAAACCCAAGAGTTAGCTATTTATATCAATGGAGAACTAAAAGGAACAAACACATTATCAGGAGTTACAGGTATTGGTAACAATACTGATGTTCCATTTGTTATTGGTAGGCAACATGTAAGTGAAGCTTATTATTTTCAAGGAAATGTAGATGAAATAAGATTGTACAATAGAACTTTAACTGCTGATGAAGTAGCAAAAGAATCTAGTAAATTAATAGCCTCAGATGTGGATGGTTTGGCTAGTTATTGGAAAGTTTTTGAAGGAGCAGGAACCAAAGTATATGATTTGGCACACGAAGGAGATGATTTTTATAAAAATGATGGAGATTTATTAAATGTATTATTTACAGAAGATACACCAACACAAACACAATTAGGAAATGTAGGCTATACCGATGCCTATGGTAATTATACAATTGAAGCAGTAGAATATGGAGGTGTTGGAGAAAACTTTAATATTATACCAACAGCAACTTTGGCAGGAGCTGTGCATGAGTTTGATCCAGGAAGAAAAACATTGTTTATCGGAGAAGGATCTAAAGTAAATAATGACAAAGATTTTGAAGACATTTCATCTTTTCAATTTTCAGGATATGTAAAATTTGATTTTGAAGAAGAAGAAGGAAATGGAGTAAAAAGTTCTGGATCTGAAGGCGTAAGAATGTATTTAGACGGAACTATTGCAATTACAGGAGATGACAACAAAGTATACGAAACAGGAGAAGACGGTTTTTTTGATGTGCAAATACCTATAGGGCACCATTTTGTAGAATTTCGTAAAAATCAGCATACATTTTCTAATGAACGTTTTCCAGCAGGATCAACATATGATTTTCAAGAAGGAATAACAGGGTTAGAAATTTGGGATACTACAACTTTAATACTGTCAGGTAAAATAGCAGGAGGTACAGCAGAAGCAGCTAAAAATTTAGCAATGCCTCATGAACCAGGAGTTAATAATATAGGAACAGGTACTTTTACAATAACTTCAGAAGATAATAAGGTTGTAAGAACAATAGTTTCAGACCCTGTAACAGGAGAATATACAATTAACCTACCCCCTAAAAAGTATACATCATCTAGTGTAGAATATACAGGAAACGATACAGGAGGAAATCCCGTATCAGGAACTATTATAGCATCGGAAGCTATCAATCCATTAGATTTAAGTACTATAAATGCATACAATGGTGTGTATGAAACAGACAGTGTGTTTGTAGAAGGAGCTTTTGTAAATATAGACAGCACGTTTTATAACCTACGTAAAGATTTTATAAAAAGAGCAACACCTGAATTGATTGTAACTGCTGAAGATGGAGGTAGTTTAATGACCTCAGGAGAAGAGACCTATGCGTTAGATCAAGGAGATGAAATACCAGAAATAGACTTAACAAGTTTGCAATTTCCAGTATACATATCGGCAGCAGATTATGCATATAAAATGAAAGCCGTAGAAAGGTATATCAATGTAAATACAGGAACAGAAGATGTGGTAGCTGTTACAGATGGGGAAGTAGCAATTAACAATGCTATTGGACAAGGGTATTATATGGAAGATGGTAAAAAAGTACCTTATGGAAACGGTGTGGAGCAAATACCTTTAGATGAGAATGGAGAATTACTTTATTTATTTAAAGCCAGAGAGCCTAATACAACTCGTAATTTATCTGTTGGACAAGAACATTTGAGTTTTACCAAGCAAATGAGTGTTAACCTAACAATTGGGAGTACTACAACAGCTTGGGACAACCCTTTAAATTCAGGACAACCTTTTAGAGCCTATGTTTTTGGAGGAGTTCCAACCAATTCAGGAAACTCATTTGTAACAGAATCACCAGCAGTTGTAGATTATATTTTAAGAGATCCAGGAGGATCTAATAGTTATGCTTATTGGACCAAAGGCCATACCAATACTACCTCTCAAGAGTTTTATGTAGGAGGTTTTGCAAACTTAAACGCACATGTAGGTATTGGAGCAGGAAGCAATACCCTTGTTGGAGGAGGAATTGCAGGAGTAGGAGAAACATCAAAAATGAAAGCCTTGGCAACATTAGATGTAAACGTATCTAGTGAAATAGGTGGAGGAGGTGAGTTTATTCAAACATCAACCTTTGAACAAACCATTACCACCAATGCAGATCCTATTCAAATAGGACGATCAGATGTATTTGTAGCGACCTCTAAAAATTTAGCAGTATCATCATCAATGCATATTCGTCCTGTACCAATTGAAGAATGTGGAGGACAATGTTATGGAGATATTATGACAGATGGAGAAGGAAACCAATACAGAATGTCGGGAATTAATGAAATGGCGGTAAGTCCAAAAGGAACACCAACTTACTTTATATATTCAGAAAACCATATTGTAAATGTATTGATTCCAGATTTAGAAGGAGTTCGTAACACATACCTTACAAGCAATGCCGCATATACATCAAAGTTAGCACCAGATCATGCTAATTATGGAACCAGTAATGACGACCCTGTTTGGGGAGCAAATGCTTCAACAACAAATTATGTAAGAACAGAAGAAGGAGATGAAGATGGAATGAGTTATACCTTTAATAATGGAGGAGATGATACTTTGGTAGATGAAGTAAGAAAAATAAATACTCAAATAAGATTGTGGAAAGAAGCTTTGGCAACCAATGAAATTGAAAAATGGTTGGCAGGTCAAAATGAAACACCTCAGAATATTTCTATTTCAGGAGGAAACACCTTAGAAAAATCAGAAACAAGTTCAGATTCAAAAGCAGGATATTTTGCATACGAAGTATCAGCATCTGTTGGTGTTGGATTCAATTTTGAATACAATGGTTGGGGATTAGGAGTAGAAACCAAATTAAATGCAGAAATAGGAGTAAAATCAAACGGAAAGTTTGGAGGAGGAACCGAAACTACCAAAACTACAGGATATGTATTAGCAGACTCTGATGAAGATGATTTTATAAGTATAGATGTATACAAAGGATCAGGAAATAATGGAGCTATTTTTAAAACTATTGGAGGACAAACATCCTGTCCATTTGAAGACAAAGTAGTTATGAAGTACGTGTCAATGCCTTATTTAAATTCGTTGATAGATGCCATAACAAATGATAAAAATCACTTGAGTATACAGCCTAATAAAGCCTCTGAAAAATTAGCGGTAGAAGAAAATTTAGACAATCTGGTAGCTTTAAGAACAGCTTTACAAGGAGGAGAAGTAGTATTGAGCAATGCAACTATACAAAGAGACAAACCACAGATATTAATCAATGGAGCTAAAACAGCACAAGCCTTTAATATACCTGCTGATGAAGCAGCTAATTTTGACTTAACTTTGAATAATTTAAGTGAATCTGGAGATGCTATGCTATATGCTGTACAAGCTTTAGATGAAACAAATCCTAACGGATTAGAGATGACTATTGACGGACAATCAATCAATTCATCAAGAGAGTTCTTAGTACAAGGAGGAGGAGGAATTAATAAAGTATTGAAAGTTCGTAGAGGACCTAATCATTACGATTATGAAGATGTGGGAATTATTATCAAATCTACCTGTCAATTTGATCCAACAGGGAACGATGCCGTAATATCAGATACCATTCACTTTGCTGCTAAATTTTTACCAGTATGTACACCGTTAGAAATTAGAACACCGTCTAATAATTGGACATTGAACAATTCATTTAACGACATACAACCGATAACAGTTGCAGGATATGATGTAAATACAGTAGGATTTGAAGAAATTAAAATTCAATACAAAGAAAGCGCAGCATCAGATTGGATTTTGTTAACAACCTATTATAAAGATGAAATTGTAAGGGAAGACAAAGGAGGAGCAGAAGAAGATCCATTACTACCAACTACAGGAAATTCAATGACTTATAATTGGGATGTAGGGTTGCTTCCAGATGGGAATTATGATATAAGAGCCCTTTCAGGATGTGCATTGGCAGATTCAGAAACAGAGATCTATTCAGGAATTGTTGATAGAACAAATCCACAGCCTTTTGGAGCTCCACAACCAAGTGATGGAATTTTATCAGCAGGAGAAGAAGCAAGCATTCAATTTACAGAAACAATAAACAGTAACTTATTATCTGTAGCTAATTTTGATGTACGAGGGGTGTTAAATGGAGCAGAAATACGCCACAATGCAAGTATAGCATTTGATGGGAGTACAAATACATATGCCAAAGCAACCAATGTAAACTTAGAAAATAAGCCATTTACGATAGAATTTTATGCAAAGAAAAATATAGCAAATGCAGATCAGATTCTTTTAGCACAAGGGAGTGATGTGGCTACAGAAATGTTATTCGGAGTAAATAGTTCTAATAGATTCTATTTTAGTTTGGCAGGAAGGCAAGTAACGGGAGTACAAACAATAGATAATAACTGGCATCACTATGCCGTTACGTACAGTCCATTAAATGCAGATGTAACTCTCTATATAGATGGTGTTATGGATGTAACAGATAATTCGTTTGTGGTTTTAAACAAGTTAAAAGAAGATTTATACTTTGGTAAATCAGCTATAGGAACTTCGAATCCATTAAACGGAAATATACACGAAGTTAGAATTTGGTCAAAAGCATTAACGTTAGGTCAAGTAAACCTTGCAGCAACTAAGAGAATGGTTGGTAACGAGGCAGGACTGCTATACAATTGGGAATTTGAAGAGGCAAATGGAGACTTGGCATTAGATAAAGTAAGAGGAAAGCATGCTGAAATGAATGCCAATTGGGCAGTAGATTTAGCAGGATATGGATTGCGATTAGACGCAGCTACAAACCAAGCAGAAACACAATCAGTAGCTTTTGATAATCTGAGCGATTTTACTTTTGAATTCTGGTTTAAGTCAGATGGAGGAACCAATGAAACCTTATTGTCAAATGGAAAAGGAGATGGAACAGATGATAATACAAGTGGTTGGTCTGTAAGCATAAATAATTTAGGTAAAGTAGCGGTTCAGAGTAATGGGAATACGTTAGAAGGGGCTACAGTAGTAACAGATAACAAATGGCATCATGTAGCAGTAGTTGTAAATGCGAGAGGAAATGCAGTATTGTTTATAGATGCTAATGAAGAAAATGCTATAGATACAGCACAGTTAAATGGTTTTGGAGGTTCTAAAATAACTTTAGGAAAACGTATTTGGTATGAAGGGATTACGGAACATACAGATCAGAAGTTTACTGGGAATTTAGATGAGTTAAGAATTTGGAACACAGCAAGGAAAGCAAAACAGATAGAAAGAGATAGATTTAACAACTTATCAGGAAACGAACCAGGTTTGGTAGAATACTATCCATTTGAAACCTTTACTGTAAATGGTTTTGGAATAACAGAAGTAACACAAAATGAAAACAATACTTCGGTAAGTAATTCTAAAGCAACTCAAAATGTTGTTTTAAGTGGAGCTAGTTTTACACAAACAGTACCTGTGATAAAACTAAAAAGACCTGTTGAGGTTGTAAACGTTAGCTATGCAGTTAATAATGATAAAGTTATTATCAATTTAAATGTAGAAGCTAGTAAAATAGAAAATGTACAATTAGATTTTACAGTTTCTAATGTAAAAGACTTGAATGGAAATGTAATACCATCACCTATAACTTGGTCTGCCTATGTAGATAAAAACCAAGTGGTATGGCAAGAATCTATTTTTAATTTAGAAACAGAAAATGGAGAAGAATTGCGATTTGAGTCACAAATTTTTAACAATTCAGGAGAAAGTAAAACTTTTGAAATTACTAATGTGCCAAGTTGGTTAACAGTAACACCTACTTCTGGAACAGTAGGGCCTTTAACAACTGTACCTGTTAGTTTTGTGGTGTCAGATGAAACAAATAACGGAAGGTATCAAGAAGATGTCTTATTAACTACAGATTTTGGTTTTGCAGAAAAGTTGAATGTAAACGTAGCTGTAAAACAAGCACCACCATCAAATTGGTTTGTAGATCCAACGTCGTATGAATATTCAATGAATGTAGTAGGTCAACTATCATTTAATGGAGTTGTTTCAAGAGACGAAGGAAATATTTTAGCAGCCTTTGTAGGAGATGAATGTAGAGGTTTGGTAAACCTAAGACACATTTCAACATTTGACAATTACCAAGCATTCCTGTCTATTTATAGCAATGAAACTTCAGGAGAAACATTAGAATTTAAAATATGGGAAGCCTCTACAGGAATCATTCATTCAGGAATAACGCATGATTTGATAGGTGCTACATTTAATGGAGATACTTTTGAAGGAAGTAGTGCCAATCCAAAATTATTTAGCACTACAAATATTATTGCAGGTGCTATTGAAGTTCCAAGTGGATGGAAATGGATCTCTTTTAATTTAGAAGGAACAGATTTGAATACGACAAATACATTGTTAGGAAATTTAAATCCAGAAACAGATGATGTTATTAAAACTAGAGTTAATGTAAGTGATGGAGAAGGAGGCTTTGTACAAAATGCCATATTTGATAAGTTTGAAGCATCTGTACCTACTTGGTATGGTAGTATAACAAACAATGGAGCATTTGATACAGGAGTTTTATATAAAATAAAAGTTTCAAATGCAGGAACAATAAGATATGAAGGAGCACCTGTAAATCAGATAAATCATGAATTGAATTTAGTTGAAGGATGGAATTATATAGGATATACAGGAAATCAAAAAATTGAAATCAATGAAGGTTTAAGTAATTATGAAGCTACTGATGGGGATTTGATTAAAAACCAATACTACTCAGCAGTCTACGATGCTAGTTATGGATGGATTGGAAGTTTAACCATGTTGAGTCCTAATGATGGGTACATGTTGAAAACAGCTGTTTCACAATCATTTAAATATCCAGTATTTAATTCATCAGCAGGAGCTAAATCTAGTACTACTCAAAAAGTATATGAAAGTAAAAAAGGTCCTTGGGAATCAAAAACGAACCAGTTTGCAGAAAACATGACGATTATAGCTCAGGTAAATGAAGACACGGACGGATATTTAGGAGCTTTTGTAGAGGGTGAATGTAGAGGATATGTATTGCCAGTACACAATCCAGTATCTGGGGAAAAGGTATACATAGTAACTTTAGGAGGAGAGGCTCAAGAAGAAGAAGTGACTTTTAAATATATAGCATCTGGAAGAGATGAGGTTGTTGCTGAAACAGAGTCTATTAAGTTTTCAGAAAACAGTATCAAAGGAACTTTAGAGAAACCATTTGAAATTAATTTAGCAAATGATGAGCAGGTAAAAGAAGATACAACATCATTATTACAAGTATATCCAAATCCGTTTAGAGAGCATACTTCTTTAAATTTAAATTTATCAGAAACATCAGAAGTTAGGGTGGTACTTTATGATAGTAGCAGTAGACTAATTAAGTTAGATCAGTTAGGAGAACTGCAAGAAGGAAACCATACTGTAAACCTTAATTATAGTAATTTAGCTACGGGAATTTATCACTTAAAGATTGCTGTAAATGATAAGATTTATATCAAAAAAATAATTGTGTTAGGAAGTAATTAAGAAGCTTATGAAAAAGTATCAGTTAATTTTATTTATATGCTGTTTATGTATAACAAACATACATGTATTTGCACAGCCCGATTGGAGTGTAAATACGGCAGCTTATAATTTAGATGGAACTATAGTAGCCAGTTTGAGTATTGATAATGTTCTTTCTGTAGATACAGCAGATAAAGTAGCTGCTTTTGATTCAGAAGGAAATGTAAGAGGAGTAGCTCATTTAACTCTAGACAATATTACAAATACTTATGTAGCTTATTTAACAGTAGTAAGTGCAACTTATGGAGATGAGTTAACTTTTAAGATTTACGATGCAAGTGAAGATATGATATACTTATCTAATAATGAACCTGTGGTGTTTGAATCTAATTTAGATTTGGGAAGTATATTTTCACCTTATCAGATAGAGGGTTTTGAAGCTCAATTAGGGGTCGAAAAAAGAGAAATAGAAGGATTTTCTTTGTATCCAAATCCTGTTAAGGATTATTTTACGATAAGCTCAAAATCCAAATTAGAAGAGTTATTTGTTTACAATTCACTAGGTGTTTTGGTATTGTATAAAAAGGTGCATAGCCACTATTTAGAAGTAGATGCTAGGGGACTAAAGAAAGGAAGTTATTTTGCTAAAGTAACTTCAAAAGGGACTTTTGAAGTAGTTCCTTTATTAAAAGAATAGTTAATAATTTAATATTGGTTTTAAAACAGGTTGTTTTCTAGGAAGCAATCTGTTTTATTTTGAGATTGATTTTTAACTCGAGTAATTTTGAGAGCTGAGCTTGTTGAAGTTATAAAAAATGTATCAAGGAATATGGGGTTAAAACCCTATAGAAGCCTTGTCGGGAATCAAAATTTATTCACCATTTAAGAATCCAATAAGAGTAATTTAGAAGTAATTTCAGTTCTTTTTTTAATACTTAGTTTTTCATACAAGTTTCGTGTATGGTATTTTGTAGTATTTATAGAAACAGACAACTCTTCCGAAATTTGTTTATTATTCAATCCTTTTGCTATCTGTAACAATACATCAGATTCTCTGTTTGTTAAATCGTGTTTTTTAGATATTTCTTCAATTTTTTGTTCTAAAATAAGTGTTTTGGTAACTGTCTTTTTAGAAGTTAATTCTTCTTCAAGTACATAAATCTTGTTTATATATTCGTTAATCTCATTTTGAGCTGTTCTGTTTTCTTCTTGGAGTTTTTTTACACGATAGGTTATAGAGTAAGATAGAATCAACATTTCAAATAAAGCACCAATTTTTATAGTGTACAATGGAGAAGCATAGGTTTGAATTCCCCAATTTAATGGAAGTACAAAAGTAACTGCCGAAATAAAAACCAAACTATAACCTATAACAGAGAATTTAGCATAGACTTGTTTCTTTATAGAAAGAAGGCCTAAATACATGTAGTAGGTGAAAAAGATGAGCCCCACGGTGTCTCCTAAAGAAAAATATAAAAAGTTATCTGTAATTATAAAAGCAATGTAAAAACAAATAGCTACAGTTATGGTACATATAGAAATAAGCTTACTCTTAGGAAAAAATTTGTAATGCTCTAGTAGCAAAGAGGCAAAAACACCAGAAGACAGAGGGACTAAAAAGTGCATACAAATACTTATATAATAAATAACATCAGAAGAAAACCATAGCCTTATGAAACCATCATAATCTGTTAATCCAATATTTGTAAAAGTTACAAAAGCACAATAGGCTAAAAACGTAGGTTCTTTAAGAGAAAAAAAGAAGAATAGGTTAACAATAACAATCATTAAGGCAAAGCCATAGTATCCTCCATTTTTTAAATATCGAATACTTTCTTTAAGAAAATAAGTCTCTTCAGTATACAGTTTGAGAGGAAAATCAACATGTTTTGTGAAGTGTGTTTTTATATAATATGTGTTTGTATCGCTGTTAGGTATTTTTAAAGCCAGTCCAGTAGGAGCAATATTTTTAGTGTAATCGGTTATTTTCTTTGAAGCATTGAAAACTTCAACAGCATCAATTGTATTTCCATTTATTTCTAAGATAAGGGGAGTAGTTTGAGGGGCTAAGGTAGTTTTAAACCAATACCATCCATTTTTATGCCCTAGTCTAGAATTTTGAAGAGGAGTTAGTTTTTTATTCTGTATACTATCTAATGAAAAATTAGAGTCTTTGATATAGGCTATTTCTTCTATCCCATTTATCTCTTGAGGAGTACAAGAGGTTAAAAGAAGATAGCCAATAAAGGCATATAGATGTAATAGTTTTACTTTCAAAAAATAAGGTATTTAAATGAATAGACTAATAGCTTCGTTTTTACTTTTAATCTCTAATTTTTCATACAGATTACGAGTATGATATTTGACTGTATTTACAGAAATAAAAAGCTTTTCAGCAATTTGGTTATTTGTAAAGCCTTCTGAGATTTTAAGAAGTATTTCAGCTTCTCTATCTGTAAGGCTATGTTTGTTGCTTAGTTCTTTTATTTTTTGTTCTAGTTCAGGATTTTCAGATGTGTTATCGTGTTGTTTTTGAATTTTGTTTTCAAGTAGGTATACTTGATTTATATAGTTTTTAATAGAGTTTTGAATAAGGTTGTTTTCTTCATGTATTTTTTTAACTCGGTATGCAATGGCATAGGTTAACACAAACATTTCAAATATAGCACCAAATTTTACTTGGTTTAAAGACATTCCGAAGGACGAGATACCAAAATTTAAAGGAATCAAATATAAAAGTCCTGCAATAAGTACCATGCTATACCCAATTACAAAGAATAAGGCATATTCCGATTTTTTTAAGGTAAGTAAACCCAAGCTCCAATAATACCCTAAGATTAGCAATCCTATAGTATCACCAATGGCACAAAATAGAAAGTCATTTGAAATAAAATAAATAGCATAAAACAGAAGGTTAATCAGAAGAATGAATATTCCTATTTTATGAGCTTTTGGCTGAAAAAGAGGAAGGTTTAAATATTTTGCAGCAAAAATAACTCCGAATATTTGAATTAAGTAATGTGTAAAGATGAGAATATAATCAAAGAAAAACTGAGGGAAATTCCAATAGATAATACCATCAAACCCACTAAAAGCTAAATTTATTGATCCAAGAAACAAGCAATAATATAGAAACGTTTTATCTTTTAATGAGCTATAAAAAACAAAATTAATAATGAAAACCATTATTACAAGTCCGTAATAAAGCCCTGTATAAAAGAGGTTCTCATTTTTTATTTTTTGAAAAGGAGCTTTATAATAAACCTTTAAAGGAAAATGAACTTGTCTCTTAAAAACAGTTTTGATGTAGTAGGTGTTATGTGTTTTTGGTGTTAGTTGTACGTAAATACTAGAGTTTCCTACAGAGCTTTTTTTTGTGATGATATGTTTTCTGGCATTGAAAACAGAAACTGATTGTATAGACGGTTCATCAAAGTCAAAAACAATTTTTGTTTGTTTGTCAATAGCGTCTTTTAAAATTACTTTAAACCAGTAGCAGCCATTTTGAAAACCAATTTTGGCATTTTTTAGTTGATTGAAATTTTGGTTATCAATTGATTTTATATCGAAGTTAGCATCTTTTAGATAAGAAATTTCTTTGATTAAGTCATGTTCTTCTTGGGCTGAAGTTCCAAGAGAAAATAAAAAAATGACTAAGAAAGAAAAATAAAATTGAAGATGGGAGTTCATTTGTTTAAGAAGCTTACTAAGTATTTAAAGTTCTTTTTAAAAGTTTTAGAAAGGACTTATTGAGTTGAAAAGATAAATAAAAAAACCAGATATAAAATATCTGGTTTTCAATTTTATGTAAAAGAAATTAAGTTTTAACCCAATACCTTTTTAATTCTATCAATAGCTTCTCTTAATTGCTCTTCAGAAGCAGCATAAGACATACGAATACAATCTGGAGCACCAAATGCTTCACCAGTAACAGTAGCAACGTTTGCTTGCTCTAATAATAACATAGAGAAGTCAGAAGCATTTTCGATTTTATGACCTTTGATTGTTTTTCCGAAGAAGTAAGAAACATCAGGAAAAACATAAAAAGCACCTTTAGGAATGTTTAATTTAAATCCTTTAATTTTTCCTAATAAATCTAAAACGATGTCTCTACGTTTGTTGAACTCTTCAACCATATAACCAATTTTAGAAACAGGAGCCTCTAAAGCTGTAATTGTAGCACGTTGTGCAATACAGTTGGCACCAGAAGTAATTTGTCCTTGCATTTTATTACAAGCTTTAGCAATCCACTCAGGAGCACCAATATAACCAATTCTCCATCCTGTCATAGCAAAAGCTTTTGCAACACCATTTACAGTAATTGTTCTGTCATACATACTTTCGATAGCAGCAAAACTAAAGTTTGTAGCTCCGTAGTTGATATGCTCATAAATTTCGTCAGAAACGATGAATATTTGAGGGTGTTTTTCTAATACTTTCGCCAATGCTCTATATTCTTCTTCAGTATATACAGAACCACTAGGGTTGTTAGGCGAGTTAAAGAAAATCATTTTTGTTTTAGGCGTAATAGCGGCTTCTAATTGCTCAGGAGTAATTTTAAAGTCTGTATCAATAGACGAAGGAATTTCTACATAAGTAGCTTCAGATAATATTGAAATAGCAGAATAGCTTACCCAGTACGGAGCAGGTAATAAAACCTCATCACCAGGATTTAATAAAACCTGTGCAATATTTGCAATAGATTGTTTTGCTCCTGTAGATACAACAATTTGATTAGGGTTGTATGATATGTTATTGTCTCTTTTAAACTTTTTACAAATAGCTTCACGTAATTCTAAGTATCCGTTTACTGGAGTGTAAGAATTGTAATTGTCATTTACAGCTTGAATTGCCGCATCCTTGATAAACTCAGGAGTATTAAAATCAGGCTCTCCCAAACTTAAACTGATAATGTCTTTTCCTTGTTCTTTAAGTTCTCTTGCTTTAGCTGCCATTGCTAATGTAGCAGAAGTAGGAAGGCTGTTAATTCTATTTGATAATTGTGTCATTTCTATAAAATATTAATAAATCTAAATTGTCTTTTTTAATGATAAACGGGTTTTGTACCCAATATTTTTAATTGTCTAAAGTGTTCAAGAAAAGCCTTTGTCATTGTTTTATATTCATGATAAGGTAAATTAAATTCCTTAGAGGTTTCTTTAACTATTTTTGCAATTTTTCCATAATGTATATGGGAAATATGTGGAAAAATATGATGCTCTATCTGATGATTTAATCCTCCTGTAAAAAAGGAAATAAATTTATTTTTAGGAGCAAAGTTAGAAGTTGTGTGCAATTGGTGTATTGCCCAAGTGTGTTCTAAGTTTCCATTTTTATCTGGCAAGGGCATTGAAGTTGTAGGTACAACATGTGCCAATTGAAATACGACACTTAAAATAATACCAGCAGTATAATGCATTGCAAAAAAGCCTATCAACACTTTCCACCAAGCTATATCAAGTACTAGCATAGGCAAAATAACCCAAAAAGAATAGTAAAGTGTTTTGGTAATAACAAGTGTAATCCATTCTTTAGTCGGGTTTGGTTTAGTGCCTTCACCGTATAAAAGTCCTTTTTTTAAATACCTACGCATTTGTTTAAAATCTGTAGTAATAGCCCAGTTTATGGTTAACAAACCGTAGATAAAAATAGAATAATACCTTTGAAGCTTATGGATAGGAAACCATTTTGAGTTTTTTGAAAATCGTATAATTCTACCAGCATCAATATCTTCATCATGACCTTTGATATTTGTAAAGGTGTGGTGCAAAATATTGTGTTGTACCTTCCAGTTATAAACATTTCCAGCAAGTATGTACATACTGCTTCCCATTAGTTTATTTACCCATTTTTTACTAGAAAAAGATTCATGATTGCTATCATGCATTACATTCATACCTACTCCAGCCATACCAATACCGCTAAGAATAGTAAGCAGTAGCATAGCCCATTCAGGTAATTGAATCATAAGAATTGTAAAAAAAGGCACAAAAAATAAAGCAAACATTACAATGGCCTTGGTGTATAACTTCCAGTTTCCTGTACGTTTGAGTTTGTTTTCTTTAAAGTAGGAATTGACCCTTTTATTTAAAGTTCTAAAAAACTTTGCTTTGTCAATTCTTGAAAAACTTATTTTCTGCATGTATCTATACGTTCTAATCGACAAAAATAGCTATTTTTTAGCGCATTAATATTTATAAAGTCATAATTTTATTACATAATAAGGGTAAAGGTCTTACTTTTGCGTAATATTTATTCAGGCCAATGCAAATTTTAAAAAAATACTTTCCAGACCTTACTGAAATACAAATTTCTCAATTTGAACAACTAGAATCTTTATACAAAGATTGGAACTCAAAAATTAACGTGATTTCTCGTAAAGATATTGACGAGTTGTACTTACGACATGTATTGCATTCATTGGGTATTGCAAAAGTTCAAAAGTTTAATCCTGGAACTAGAGTATTAGATGTTGGTACTGGTGGTGGTTTTCCAGGTATTCCTTTAGCTATTTTATTTCCAGAAACTAGTTTTCAATTGGTAGATTCTATAGGTAAAAAAATAAAAGTAGTACAGGGAGTTGCTGAAGCATTAGGTTTACAAAACTTACAAGCAGATCATATGCGTGCTGAAAAGGTAAAAGGTGAGTTTGACTTTATTGTGAGCAGAGCTGTAACTACAATGCCAGATTTTGTAAAGTGGGTTCGTAAAAAGGTTGCCAAAAAGCAAAACCATGAACTTAAAAACGGAATTTTGTATTTAAAGGGAGGTGATTTAACTGAAGAGCTTTCTGTTTTCCAAAGAACAACATTGTACAATTTGTCTGATTATTTTTCAGAAGATTTTTTTGAAACGAAAAAGGTTGTGCATTTGCCATTAAAATATAAGCCGTAGGGGCATTCTTATTTTGAATTTAAGACACGGTTAATTGTGGTCTTTAATTCAGGTAAAATATCTTTTTCGAACCACCTGTTTTTTGCCATCCAAATATTATTTCGAGGTGAAGGGTGTGGTAGTACAAAGTATTTGGGTAAATATTCATGAAAACTTTGAACAGTTGCTGTTAATGTTTTTTTTGCTTCTTTTTTAAGGTAGTAATCTTGGGCATATTTACCGATTAATAAAATCAATTCTACGTCTTTTAGGTTGTCAAACAAAGGAGTATGCCATTTTGGAGCACATTCTTTTCTTGGAGGCAAATCACCCGATTTTCCTTTTCCGGGGTAACAGAACCCCATGGGTATGATTGCTATGTTTTTTGTATTATAGAAAGTTTCAGAGTCTATACCCATCCATTTTCTTAGGTTTTCTCCACTTTTATCATTCCAAGGAATTCCTGTTTTGTGGACAACAGTTCCAGGGGCTTGCCCTATAATAATTATTTTGCTAGTAGGTGTAGCTGTAACAACAGGTCTAGCTCCTAAATCTAGAAAAGGTTCACAGATGGTACATTTATAAATTTCGGACAGTAGTTTTTTGATATCGCTGGTTTAAAGTTATGATATCCAAATATACAGATTAATTAAAAAGGTTTTGTTTGAAATATGTGGGTTTAGAGTACTATTTTCTTAGTTAAAACTCCTTTGGAGGTCTTTATTCTTAAAAGATGTATTCCTTGGGCTGTGGAGATTGTATTCAGATATAAAGTGCTTTCGTTTGATAGGTTTTGCCATGTTTGTGAAACCTGTCCCAATAAATTAATCAATTGTACTTTGTAAATTTCTAAGTTGTTGAAATTATTTAGAGTAACCGTTCCTCTGTAATAATAGATTTTTAAAATGTCTTCGGTTGTAATTTGAGGTGTACTTAAAACAGCATTTGAAAAAGTTAGGTAGAATCTATCTAAGTGAAGGCCTTTTTCTAACTCTAAATGAAATACACTGTTGTTTATTTTATGCGTAGTATTCGTTTGCTTGTCTAGTATAAAAACATTTTCATTGATGTTTTGCCATTCGTCAATTTGCAAAGTAAAGGTACCTTTATTTTCAGCTTTTATAGTTAAAGGTACTTTTAGTGTTTCGGAAATATTTTGAACCCCTGCAATGGCATATTTTAAACTATCATTCGGAAACTCCCAGTAAATATCTGTTTTATTGGGAATAAATATAGGAGAATCATAGCCTTGGTCGTTATCAAATGAATTCCCATTTTTGAATGAAATACCTATTTGTTTGTGCATTTTGGTACTGTTTTCGGTATAGTTTAAACCAATTTTAATGGTAGCAAGTGGGGAATGAGTCGTTTTTTTATGTTGTGATTTAAAGAATACAGCATTTGTGCCTTCTGAGATAAATTCTCTTTGACTATTTTTGAAGGAAATAGTTCCTCCATCAGCATCTCCTACAACAAAAAATCCTTGCCCTACAGGGATATAAGGAGTGGGCTCTTTATAAATTCCATTCCCTATAGATGGAACACCTTGAGTACTATTGTTGTTTATGACTACTTGATTTGCGGCAATTCCCATAGCAATGTTTCTAACTCCGTAGCCTCCAATATAACCACTGTAGTTGTGTCCAGAGTTTGGGGAATCATTCGGTTTTTTTTCATCAGTATGTTGCCAGAAGTACAAGGTTCCATCAATTGCATTTGAATTGTCTTCTATAAATTTTTTAGCATTTATAGAGGAGGTGTAAGGGTTTCCAATTAAGTAAGGCTCACGAGACTTTATATTTGTTGTAATATTTCCGTCTTTAGGAGTACCTACAAAGGTGTAGTTTTGAGCTTTTCCGGGACCTTTTAAAGTAAATCCATCAGTTTGATTAATGATACCGTTGCTCTTTTTTTGAGTCCAGTCAGAATTTGTAGCATAGGTGAAAATCCAATGTTCAGCAATAGAAATTGGAGATGATGAATTTCCGTTGTACCCAGAAATGAATTGAATGTTTGGGGGAGATGAATTTTCTGAGGTAGGAATTGATCCATCTTTTAGAACATCTTTAATTGCGTAATTGTTATTTCCAATAGTATTTACAGGAGAACTGAAGTAGTTGTATCGATATTTAGAAGTTTGTCCAGAAATTCTATCTATATATAATTTACCTAAACCTGTTATTTTAGCACCGTTTTGATGTGTTTGTATCATTTGAGATGTTCCAGAGAGTCTAATTTCAT
Organism: Flavicella sp.; assembly: GCA_965243265.1. Taxonomy (GTDB): domain Bacteria; phylum Bacteroidota; class Bacteroidia; order Flavobacteriales; family Flavobacteriaceae; genus Flavicella. The sequence goes on along the minus strand of CBDEUL010000002.1, from coordinate 235,630 downwards.
CCAAAGAATTGGTTAAGGTTATAGTATCGTTTACTATTAGTAAATTATTTACAATTGTAAGTTTACTATTGTTGGTAACAGTTAACTTTCTGGCAGATAATTGAGCGTTTGAGTGAATGTAATTTTCGTTAATAATTAAATGTCTTGATCTGTCTGGAGTTCCGTTGCTCCAATTATTATTTGTTCTAATTGTAGCCCCTTTTTTATAAACCCCTAGTTTACTGTTCTGTGTTGAAACGGCATTTTTTACCTCGTTTAGTACAGGTGCATGTGGGTGTCTTTCAGGAGTGTTGTCTTTGTATGGATCTAAATTGTCATCAACAAATACTACCCATTCGTTACTGTTAAAAAAAGGTGTGGTATGGTTGAGTTTTTCATCTATTCGAACCATAGAGCTATTGTTAGGAATATTGGTAAGTACATCCAAACGGTTTGTCCAAGCATCTGTGTCTGTAGAATGTGTAATGATTAAAATATCATTAGCGTTGTTAAATTTTGTAACAGATGTTGTTGAAATAGTATTGCCTTCGTAGTTATTGATAGTAGCAGTAGGTTTTCTTATCAATAAAGTTGTATTTGCAGGAATGTCTTGATCAATAGTAAATGTATTGTTGGGAGTTTTTCCTGTTTGGTCGCCCGAAGTATTGCTGTATAATGCTAAAGATAGCGTATTGGCATTTATTGTTTTTAAAGGGTCGGTATTCGTTATTTCAATCCATCTTTCAGATGTTCCGTAGTGGTATGTTTGGGTAAAAATTGCACTTAATAAATTTTTAGTAAGGTAAATATCATAGTCTTCTATTTCTCCTTTGGCATAATTGAATTCGCAAGCAGAGTTAGGCTGTGATGTATGGGTTAATGCTATACGCATTCTTGTTTTTCCTGTAAAAGGAGTGGTAGGAATCTGTATGTTTTCAAGAGAAACGGAAATGTCAGTAGCTGAAGTGCCATCTTGAATTTTAGAAAAAATAGTTTCATTAGCGTCATCAAAATCACCGTCGTTATTAAAATCAATCCAAACGGATATAGCTGTAGTATTATAGGCTGTTCTTTTATAGTTTATTGTTCCAGAAAAAGTACTGTTCTGCTCAAAGGATGTTGTTGTTGGGTAGTGGGTATAGACACTTGCATTTTTATCAGAGTTGTTGTTAATAGTTCCAATGGTAACATTTGAGATATGATACTTTTTATCTTTGAGAATGTGTGTGTTTTCAGTACAGTATTCAATGGCAATGGTTTCAAATTTGTTGGAGACTGTATAAGGTGTACAACTGTCATTAATTTTAATTTGAACTTCATATTCGGTACCGTTATCTAAATTGGTAAAGTTATAAGAAGTTTTATTTGTTAGGTCTTCAATCCAATTGTTCGTGTTTTTAGCTTTGTATCTTATTTTGAATGAAGGGCTCTCTATAGGAGCGTTCCAACTTACGGTAGCTGTTGTTTCTTGAATGTCTGCAAAAGAAATATTTGTAGGTGTAGCAGGTTGGAGTATATGAATAGTTTGCGTACTTGTAACAGTATTAGATCCGTTATTAAAGCTCCAAGAGATGGTATATGTTCCAGGTGTTGAAAAATAAGTGGGGTCATTAGTAGTTCCTGTAATTTTTTGTTGACATGAGTAATTCATTATAGGAGCAGGTGCGGTATAAGAACAAAATTTTGAAATGTTATTTAATACAGGAGCAGTAAAATTACCTGAATATGGAAGTAGCGTTACTTCTGTAGAGCAACTACTTGTTAACCCATCAGTATCTTCTACTGTTAGTGTCACAATATTGGTTTTGTTTAGGTCGTTACAGGTAAAGGTAGATTTGTCTATAGTTAGTATTAAGTCCTCAAGGTTATCAATTGCATCACTAGATCCATCGTTTATATGAGAAGGACTAATTGTAGCTATTCCTAAAGGGTTCAAACTAATTGATAAGTTTTTGATACAGTTGGCTATTGGGGGCTCATTTACAGGGTTTATTATTATAGGGTATTCTTCCATTTCTCCTTGTTGATAGTCAAAAGAACAAGGAATTACTTCTGTATTGTGCTTTAAAGCAACTCGCATTCTGGTAACACCTAATGTAGTGTTGTTTGGAATTGTTACCGAGAAATTATGTGTGTTTTTGGTTGTTTCACTATTAAAATTCAAAGATGTATATACTTCTTCATTAGAGGTATTGTAAATACCATCACCATTAAAATCAATCCATACTTTTAGCGAAACTGTATTGTGTTTTTTGGCATTGAATTTTACAGTTATAGGATAGGTGGACGATTTGTTAACAGTAGTTGTCAGTTCATTATAATATGTATAGTTTTCAGCGTGTTTGGTACTGGTGTTATTGATGTTACCAAAGATTACATTTGTAATTGTAAAGCTGTTGTTGTTTTGAGAATGTATTGGGATACAATAATCTTGAGAGCTCATTTTCAAAAAAGAAAAGAGCAATACAAAAAGAAGCATTTTTTTCACAGGTTATTTTTTTTTAAGCATGCATAACAAATTTTATGCCACTTTCTGTGAAGAAATAAAAAGAAGAAATAATAAATAGTTCAGTATAAGAACTATACGGTTTTACGGAAGGCTATTTTTTAGGAAGAAATTTAGGTTCTTCTTTAGGAGCACAGAATTTAGTTTCCTTTTTAATTTCTAAATTAATGTTTGAAGGAGAAACATACGGGTTTCCAAGCCCTAAGCCTCTTAGTATAAATAGAATACCTATAATTGTAACGAAAATAGGAATTGCTTTTTGGATTTTATTTCTAAAAGAAACAGAAATAAAGTCTTTAAAATAGAGTAGTACTGTCATTAATGGAATGGTTCCTAAACCATACATTATCATGTATAAAAAACCTTCAGCTGGCGTAGCAGTTTCAATAGCTCCCACCAAAGCCAGGTATATCATACCACAGGGTAAAAAACCATTTAAAATTCCTATTGTAAATAGAGCTTTGTTCGATTTTTCTTGAAATTGCTTTCCCATACTTCTTTTTACTTTATTTATAACTGCATAAAGAGGCTGAGATACTTTAAACTTGTTGAGGTATTTTATTGGAATAATAACATAAGCAATCATGAAGATTCCTATAAGTATGGAGAGTCTTTGCTGAAACCCAGAAAGATAAAGCCCTCTTCCTAAAAGTCCAAATAAGTAACCAATAGTACCATAAGAAATAATTCTTCCAAGATGGTAGAGTACAATTTTTAGAAATTTTTGGGTGTTGTTGTGGTGGTGAACAGGCAATGCAAGAGCAATAGGACCACACATTCCCACACAGTGGAAACTACCTAATAAACCTAATACTAGCGCAGAGTATAACATTATAGTTGCATCTTAATAATTGATGGATGTTTTGAATAAATATTCTGTATCTTGGTGGCTCCAATCAATATAAATATCCCATCGACCGCCTACCAGCACTTTTTTAGGTATGAGTAGTGAAGAATTAGAAAGTGAAAGTGGTATTTCACTATCTAAAATCTGGTTAGACGGTCTGTATAGGGATATTTTTCCTTTTATATCTTCAGGGTTGAATTCTTCAGGGAAGATTACTGTTACTCCTAAATTTGTATTTTCAATTTTAATTTTTGAAGTAAGGTCTTTGTAGTTTTGCAGCTTGTCGATTTGTTTTTGGTACGCAAGCTCATCTTTGTAGTATTCTTCTGAAACTAAGTCATGATCGTATTTAGAATTCGTATTTGTTTTTATGACAAAAAATAAGATAAACCCGATAAACAAAACGAAAGCAATGACAATACTTGTTCCCCAATTTAATTTTTTCATTTGTTGTATCTTATTATTAATTCTAATTAATCGGTTACCTAAAACTTCTAGGTCCTAAAAAGTTTGTTGTTGTAGTTTCAATAAGTTTTCCTTTTGAAAATACACCTATTTTTAATTTTTCTTTAGAGTCAGAAAGTTTACTTCTTGGTATTTCTATGAATAATGATCCTGAAGAGTATTCTCTTTCTTTTATGCTGAAATCATCATTTCCTATAATTTTAATAACTCCTTCATGTGAAATTAATTCAAAATGGATATCTGAAATTTCTTCACTTGTTTTGTTGATTATTTTATAGGTAAATATATTACTTATAATATTATTTTCTTTTGCTTCATATAACTGTCCAGGTAATCTTAGTACAGTAGCTTCTACATCATTTCTTAAAAAAAGCATGGTAATTAATACAGTAATTAATACCGTTAATACAGCTGTGTATCCTTTTGTTCTTAAATTGAATTCAAAAGGAGTGCCTTTATCAATATTGTCTTCCGAAGCATATCTAATCAATCCTTTAGGTAAACCAACGTTCTCCATCATATGGTCACAAGCATCGATACAAGCAGTACAGTTTACACATTCTAACTGAGTACCGTTTCTAATGTCAATACCTGTAGGACAAACATGAATACATTGTGCGCAATCTATACAATCACCTTTTCCAGTTGTATTTCTATCTTCGTTTTTTCTAAACTTAGCTCTACCTTGTTCTTTTTCACCTCTTTTATAGTCATAGGCAACGTTGATAGATTTGTTATCAAGTAAAACACCTTGTAAACGTCCATATGGGCAAACAATGATACAAACCTGTTCTCTAAACCAAGCAAATATAAAATAAAATATTCCGGTAAAAATTAGAATAAGAGCTAAACCTTTGATGTGGTTTTTAGGGTTGTCGGTAATGATAGAAATTAATTCATCACTACCGATAAAGTAAGCTAAAAATACATTTGAAATGATGAATGAAATTGCAAAATAAACACTCCATTTTAGTAATCTCTTACGTATTTTTTCACTATTCCATTTTTGCTTGTCTAGTCTAATTTGTGCACCTCTGTCACCGTCAATTAAATATTCTATTTTTCGGAAAACCATTTCCATAAAAATGGTTTGTGGACATATCCATCCACAAAATATACGTCCATAGATTACGGTAAACAGTATGATAAATACAACTCCAATAATCATGGATACCACCATTAAATGGAAGTCTTGAGGCCAAAAAGGAACTCCAAAAATATTGAACCTTCGTTCAAGTACATTGAAGAGTAAAAACTGGTTCCCGTTTATTTTAATAAAGGGAGCTATAAGAAGCGTAGCCAATAGAAACCAACTTACATAGGTTCTATATTTGTAGTAATCACCTTTGGGTTTTTTGGGATATACCCATTGTCTTTTACCATCATCAGTAATGGTACCAATAGAGTCTCTAAAAGCTTCTTGTTGTTTCATTTGTGCAGTCTAAATTAGTATTTAGTACAACTCGGTAATTTGAAATTACCGAGTTGTTTAAATATGCATACTGTTATTCTTCCCACTTATCTCCTTCAGGAGCTTTTGCTTTGTCAGGATTACTTCCTTGCAAGCTCCAAACATAGTTTGAGATTTGTTGAATTTTTTCAGCACTTAAACTGTTTTTCCAGGCAATCATACCTTTACCATCACGTCCTCCATTAGAGACTGTATTGAAGATATTTTTAATACCTCCACCTAAAATCCAATATTCATCCGTTAGGTTGGGTCCAATACTACCACGTCCGTCTACCATATGACAAGCGGCACAGTTTTGTTTGAATAATTTTTTTCCTTTTGCTAAAGCAGCTCCATCTGTACTTACTTCAATAGAGCTCATGTCTATAACCTTAGCAGTACTTTTGTATTTTTCAATTTCAGCTTTAGCAATAGCTACTTGTTCGTTGTATTCATCTTCAGAAGATTCTCCTCCAAAAACTTCATAATACCCTAAATAAGCAACAGCAAAAATAATAGTAGCATAGAAACTGTATACCCACCATGGTGGTAAATCGTTGTCTAATTCTTTAATACCATCATAATTGTGGTCTAAAATAATTTCTTCTTCTTGGTTGATTTCTTTTGCAGCAGTTAAAGCTTTTAAGAAACTTTTCCAATCTTTAATCTCAGTCTTACTTTTCTTAGCTAAGTAAGCTTCTTTTTCTTCTTTAGATACGTGGTCTGTATACAGTTTATCTGAAGCTTCTTTTATTTTTTCGATAATAATTAATGATAATAATACAATTATCATTGTAGCAGCTACAGCAGGTTGTTGTATTGCAAGTCCATCCCCAGATACAATAAGCTCAGCAGCTATAAATACAATTGTAAAAACTGTAAATACTCGAATAAACGCTATTGGTAGTTTGTTTTTCATTGGATTTCTTTTTTATATAGTTGTGTTGTTTTCCTCTAAAGGAATTTGACTTACTTTTTCGATATATTCTTTTTTAGAGCTTGCTACCCACCAAAATAATGCGGTAAAAAACACAAAGAATATCAGTAGTGAAATGATAGGATATATTTCAATCCCATCGATTTCTGACATATGATGTTTTATAAATTTCAGCATAGTTTTTATTTTTGAGAGTCTTTCACTTTAATATCTGTACCTAAACGTTGTAAGTAAGAAATCAATGCTACAATTTCTCTTTTACTGATAGGGATAAATTCTTCTCCATTTTGCTGAGCTGCTTCTTTTTCAGCTTCGTAATTTTCAACAAAAGAAGGGTCTTGGTGAAGGTTTTGTTCAATCTGATTTGCTTGTGCTTCTAAAGTAACAAGTGCATTTTGAATTTCTTCTTCACTATATGGAACTCCTAAAGTAACCATGGCTTTCATTTTATCTTGTGTTTGACTAACATCTAATACGTTATTTGTTAACCATTGGTAACGTGGCATAATTGAACCAGGCGATGTACTTTGTGGATCGTACATATGGTTAAAGTGCCAGCTATCAGAATATTTTTGTCCCTCTCTAGCTAAATCTGGACCTGTACGTTTAGATCCCCATAAGAATGGATGGTCGTATACAAACTCTCCTGCTTTAGAGTATTCTCCATAACGTTCTACTTCTGATCTAAATGGACGAATCATTTGTGAGTGACATCCAACACATCCTTCACGGATATATAAGTCTCTTCCTTCTAATTCTAGAGGAGTGTATGGTTTTACACTTGAAATAGTAGGGATGTTAGATTCTACTAATAGTGTTGGTATAATTTGAACTGCACCTCCAATTAAAATAGTAACAGTTGCTAATAATGTCAATTGTACAGGTTTTCTTTCTAGTTGTTGGTGCCAACCTTCACCAACCAATCTTCCTTTGCTTAATTTTTTCAAAGGAGCCGATTCGGCTAAATCATCTTCAACAGCAGATCCTGTTTTTACAGTTTTTACAATGTTGTACAACATTATAAATGATCCAAGAATAAATAAAGTACCTCCAATAGCACGCATCCAGTACATAGGCATAATTTGCGTTACAGTTTCTAAGAAGTTACCATACATTAAAGTTCCGTCTGGGTTAAATTGTTTCCACATAGAAGCTTGAACAAACCCAGCAACATACATAGGTAATGTATATAAAATAATACCTAAGGTTCCAATCCAAAAGTGTGCATTGGCTAATTTTACAGAAAATAATTTTGTTTTAAACATTTTAGGCACCAGCCAGTAGATCATACCAAATGTTAAGAATCCATTCCAAGCTAAAGCTCCAACATGCACGTGTGCAACAATCCAGTCAGTAAAGTGAGCAATTGCATTTACATTTTTTAAAGAAAGCATTGGTCCTTCAAATGTTGCCATACCATAACCTGTAACGGCTACAACCATAAATTTTAAAACAGGATCTGTTCTAACTTTATCCCAAGCACCACGTAAGGTTAACAATCCATTAATCATACCTCCCCAAGATGGTGCAATTAACATAACAGAAAATGCAACTCCTAAGTTTTGAGCCCAATCAGGTAATGAAGTGTATAGTAAGTGGTGAGGTCCTGCCCAGATATATATAAATATCAATGACCAAAAGTGAACTATAGAAAGTCTGTATGAGTATACGGGTCTGTTTGCTGCCTTAGGAATAAAGTAATACATAAGTCCTAAGAAAGGAGTAGTTAAGAAAAATGCAACCGCATTGTGCCCATACCACCATTGTACCAAAGCATCTTGTACACCTGCGTATACAGAGTAACTTTTCATAAAAGAAATAGGTAACTCAAAACTGTTGAAAATATGTAAAACGGCAACCGTTACAAAAGTTCCTAAGTAAAACCATATAGAAACGTACATGTGACGTTCTCTTCTTTTTATGATTGTACCTATTAAATTGGCACCAAAAGCAACCCATACTAAGGCAATTGCAATATCTATAGGCCATTCTAATTCGGCATATTCTTTACTGGTAGTGTATCCTAAAGGAAGTGTAATGGCTGCTGCAACAATGATAGCTTGCCAACCCCAGAAATTAAATTTACTTAAAAAGTCACTCCACATTCTTGCTTTTAATAAACGTTGTGTAGAGTAGTATACACCTGCATAAATTGCATTACCAACAAAGGCAAAAATTACTGCATTTGTATGAAGTGGACGTAAACGTCCAAAACTTAGCCATGATATTCCACTGGTCATGTTAGGGAATAAGAACATAAATGCTAAGAGTAATCCGACTGTCATTCCAATAAGCCCCCAGAAGATGGTTGCGTAGATGAAATTTTTTACAATCTTGTTGTCGTAGTAAAATTGTTGTACTTCCATTTAATTACGAATTGTTTTTAGAATTAGTTTTGTTTTTTAGTTGTGTTGTTTTTGGACTATCATCAAAGAGCATGCGAACAGAGGGGGTATACGAATCTTCGAATTGACCACTTTTCACAGCTTTAATGAAAGTAAAAAAGAAAAATAATGCAACAACGAGACTAATCGTTATTAGCAAATAAATAATACTCATACCTAAATCTTATTTATTGAGCAAAGGTATCTTTGCGACAGAAATTATTTTATGATAATTGTCATGGTTTATGGTTTTGTTTGGTTGTTTAATTTTCTAGCACTGTAGTTTGTTAATACTGTAACAAATACAACTACAGAAATAGAACTAAGGGGCATTAATATGGCTGCTATTACAGGAGATAACTCTCCGCTAACAGCAAAATAAAGCCCTACTAAGTTATATAAAAAAGATAGAATAAAACTGGCTTTGATGATTTTTATTGAGGTTTTTGCTAGTTTTAAAAACTGTGGAGTTTTATTCATTACTTCAGCATCTATAATAGCATCACAAGCGGGTGAAAAAACATTTACGTTTTCCGAAACAGCTATACCAACATTACTTTGTGCAAGCGCTCCAGCATCATTAAGTCCATCTCCAAACATGAGCACATGATTTTTAGAGCGTTGTTTTAATTCAATATAGTTTAGTTTATCTTCAGGTTTTTGTTTGAAAGTTAAGGAAGTATTGGGGGGTAGGTGCTCTTTTAAAAATGTGCGTTCCCCTTCATTATCACCTGATAAAATTGAAATATTGTATTTTTCAGATAGCTTTTTAAACATTGAAAAAACACCGATTCTATATTGGTTTTTATAAGTGTATTTTCCTTTTTGAATTCCATTAATGCTAAGATAAACAGAGGTTTCTAAGGGGCTTTTGTTTGAAAAACCAGTGAATTTAGCAGTTCCTACTTTTATAATATTTTCATTTACAATCCCTTCAATCCCTTCACCTACTGTTTCTTTAAATTCTTTTAGAGGAGCTAAATCAATATTCTCTAATTTATCATAAAGAATTCTACTTAATGGGTGGTTTGAGTTTCTGATTAAAGATTTAAGTCCTTGTTTTTCTTTAGAAGATAATGAGGTGCCTTCATAAGAAATATCAGGGTTTTTAGCTGAAGTAATGGTTCCGGTTTTGTCGAAGACCAATGTGTTGATTTGAGCTAAATTCTCAATAACACTCGTGTTTTTTAAATAGAACTTATGTTTTCCAAAAATCCGAATCATATTACCAAGTGTAAAAGGAGCAGAGAGAGCCAAAGCACACGGACAAGCAATAATTAAGATAGAGGTAACAACATTGATAGCATTGCTAGGGTTGTTTAAGTACCAATAAATACCAGAAAGGGTGGCAATACTTAATATTACATATGTGAAGTATTGACTGATTTGGTCTGTAATATTTTTGAATTTTTCTTCTTTGTTGATGTTAAAAACATCGTTACTCCATAGCTGTGTAAGGTAGCTTTGAGAAACAGATTTGGTGGTTTCTATTTCAATAATACCAGACATTTGTTTTCCTCCTGCAAATATTTTGTCACCTGATTTTTTGGTGACAGGTGTTGCTTCTCCTGTAACAAAACTGTAATCAATTAAAGCATTTCCATTAATCATGATTCCGTCAACGGGTATCAATTCATGGTTTCGAATTAAGATTCGATCTCCTTTTTTAATATCGTATATCTGGATAGATTCTTCTTTGTTATTATTGATTTTAGTAACAGCAATGGGAAAATATGATTTGTAATCTCTTTCAAATGATAGGAAAGAATAGGTTCTTTGTTGGAATAACTTTCCTAGTAATAAGAAAAAAATAAGACCTGTTAAACTGTCAAAGTAGCCTTGTCCTAGGTTGTAAACAATTTCATAAGTACTTCTAGCGTAAAGAACGAATACTCCTAAAGCAATGGGAACATCTATGTTTAATATTTTATGACGAATTCCTTTGTATGCGGTAATAAAATAATCTTGTGAAGAGTATAATAAAACTGGGGTTGAAAGGAAGAACATGATCCACCTAAAAAAGGGTTTGTATTGGTTTAGCCAAAATTCATTTACTTCAAAATATTCAGGAAACGATAAAAACATGATGTTTCCAAAGGCAAATCCAGCAACTCCTAATTTATAGATAAGTGTTTTGTCTGATGTTTTATTTTTGTCTTGTACAGTGTTTTCAAGACTAATATAAGGGTCGTATCCTATAGAGTTTAATAGAATAACTACCTCTTTTAAGGAGATATCTTTCTTATGGAATACGATTCGTACTGTTTTTTTAGGGAAGTTAACTTTTGAAGAGTTAATCTTTGGGTTTAGTTTATGAAGGTTTTCTAATACCCAAATACAGGAACTACAGTGTATATGAGGTATATTGAATGTTATGATGCTTGTTTCTTCAGAATCAAATTCATACAGTTTTGAGGCAATAGATTCATTGTCTAAATAATCATATTTACCTTCAATTTCTTCAGGGATTTTTCCTGGTGAGGTTTCAAAATCATAATAACAAGTAAGTTCATTCTCGTTTAAAATCTCAAACACAGTCTTACAGCCATTACAGCAAAAGTGTTTTTCATTTAAAACAAGAACATCTTCCTCATTGCAATCATTACCACAGTGATAGCAGTTCGTTTTTTCCATGTTCTGAAATACAAGGTTTGTATTTTGTAGTTCTAAATTAATGTTATAAATAAACCTCTATGTTGTGTCTTTACAGACGTTCATACCTAAAATAATACTGCAAATTTCAGGTAAAATACAAAATAGAATAATGATAATTATCATATTTTTAAGTTATCTTTGATATAGAAAAGAGCTAGTCATTATGGGGAATTGTAATCAATGTATTATCCGTGAGTTTAACATGCTTAAAACCCTTTCTACAAAGGAGTTAAAGGAGGTTTCTGGTCATAAATCAGAATTGGTTTTTAAGAAAGGAGATGTGATTTTTAAGGAAGGGACGATGCTAAGTGGTGTTTACTGTATTAAGGAAGGAAAATGTAAGTTAACGAAGTTGAGTCCTAATGGTAAAGAACAGATTGTAAAGTTTATCAAACATGGAGATATGTTAGGATACAGATCTGTACTTAGTGAAGAGCCTGTTAATTTATCGGTAGTAGCTTTGGAAGAGATGAGAGCTTGTTTTATTCCTAAACAAGATATTTTTGACGCTATTGAGGGGAATCAGAATTTTTCTAAAGATATGTTTAAGGTTGTGTGTCATGATTTAAAAGATGCCAATGATACAATTACCAATATGGCTCAAAAAACAGTGCGTCAACGTTTGGCTGATACGCTTATCTTTTTGCATGAAATTTACGGGGAAGATCCTGATGGTTGTTTGGATGTAAAACTTTCTAGGGAAGAAATAGCCAATACAATTGGTACGGCAACTGAATCGGCTATTCGTTTGTTATCAGAACTAAAAAAAGACAAAGTTATTTCGTTAATAGGTAAAAAGATAAAGGTTCTTAGTGAAGAATCTTTAAAACGAATTAGCAATGGTTTTTAGTAACTTGTTATTGAATTAATTTATTTTTAAAAGCGAATACTAATAAACCAGCTACATTTTTAGAGGAACTTTTTAATAGCATACTATTTCTGTGACCTTCTATTGTTCTGGGACTTAAGAATAATTTTTCAGAAATTTCTTGTGTTGTATATTGTTTAGAGATTAAAAATAATATTTCTTTTTCTCTTTTGGTGAATATTTCTTTTGTATAAATAATCCTATTAACTCTATGAGCATCTCTTATTTGTTCTTTTGAGTAATAGAAACCTTTTTTTGTGACTTTTTCTATTGTCTTTTTTGTTACATCAAAGCTTTCTTTTCTGTTGATATATGCATCGTAACTAAAAAGAGAAGAGAATTTTTCATGATAGTCTTTGTCTTCACTGTCATAAAGACCTATAAGTTTTATATCAGGATATTCTTTTTTGAGGGTTTCAGATAAATTATTGTCATTTATAATAGGACAACAGATGTTGATGATGATAAATTGTGGGTGGGGTTTGTTATTGAGATGTTCAATTAATTTATGTGTATCATGAGTAGTCAGTGATACAATCACATCATCTTCTAGTTGTGATAAGACGGTCTTTTTGAAAGACTTGTCTGTGTCAATTAGTATCAGTTTTTTTTTACTTTTCATAGCTTTTTAAGATACTTTTTAAATTAGAATACGGCATTTCATTAGATGCAATATGGTTGTGTGTTTTGTCTGTTTTTTGTGGGGTATAATTTATATGTTGATATTAGGGGTAAAAAAATAATAAAACTCCCATGTAAACTACATGGGAGTTTTCTATTTAATAGTATCGTGTATATTAAGCAGAGTTTCTACTGGCATTGATGTTTCCAAACAACGATCGTGTAACAATTTTTTCAAATGTTTGTAATCGTTTTTCGTCAACTTTACCAGAAGCATTCATCTTTTGAAGTTCCCTTAAAGCGTATTGTTGAATAGTTAATAAAGGAAGTGCAATAGATTCACGAACTTCGATAGAGGCTTTTCCGTCAGGATAATTCTCCATCAATTCTTTATGACCTGTTAGTTTTAATAACAAGCGTTTTGTTGTTTTGTACTCTTCGTGGATAATAATCCAGAAATCTCCAAATTCTTTGTCGTTAGCCATATAAGCAGTCAATTCAAAGAAAGATTTAGAAAGAGACATAACACTATTTTCTAGAAGTGTTTTTAAGAAGTTAGATTTGTTGTAGAAATCTACTACTTTGTCAAATTCACCTGCATCTTCATATTTTTTCAAAGCGCTACCAACTCCAAAGAATCCAGGAACGTTTTGTTTCAATTGACTCCAGCTACCTACAAAAGGAATTGCTCTTAAATCTCCAAAGTCTAATGATTTAGATTGTGATCTTTTAGAAGGGCGACTACCGATATTAGCTTTTCCGTAATATTTCAAAGTACTCATTCTTTCCAAATAAGGTAAGAACATTGGGTGATTTTTGAAATCTACGTATGTTTGATAACTAGTGTCTGCTAAATCATTCATAATAGCTCTGTGTTCAGGAGTCATGGCTCCGTTTCTAGGGCTATTAAATAATTTATTAGAGATACCAGCTCCTAATAATTGTTCTAAGTTGAATTTAGACGAATCTAAGTTTCCGAAGTTAGAACTAATAGTTTGTCCTTGAACTGTAAGTTGAATTTCTTGATTTTCAATAGTAGGTCCTAAAGAAGCGTAAAACTTGTTTGTTTTTCCACCACCACGTGCAGGAGGTCCACCACGTCCGTCAAAGAATATCACTTTGATTCCAAATTCTTGTGAAATCTTAGTTAAGTTTTCTTTTGCTTTAAAAATAGCCCAGTTAGCCATTAAGTAACCGCCATCTTTTGTACCGTCAGAGAACCCAAGCATAATTGTTTGTTTGTCTCCTCTTTGTGTTACATGGTTTCTATATTGTTCATTGCTGTACAATTCTCTCATTACAGTATCTGCAATTTCTAAATCGTCAACAGTTTCAAATAAAGGAACAATATCAACAGGAAGTTCATCGCCAAAACCAGATAGGTTTAACATAGCGAATGTTTCCATAACGTTTAATGATGTTTGATTGTTACTAATGATATATCTATTAGCTCCTTTTTCACCATTTTCTTTTTGGATACTGTCAATAGCTCTTATTGAACCTAATGTTTTAACAACCATATCGTCGTTAAATAATCCAGGATCAATATCTCCTTTGATATGAGATAGAACTTTTATTTGCTCTTCAGCAGAAAGCTCTAAGTAGTTTTTAGGGAATAAGATACTTCCAGATTCTAATAGCTCTGATACAATTTTAGTAAATACATTGTGGTGTACTCTACTATCTTGTCTAATATCAAGAGTAGCAAAATGGTATCCGAATAAGGTAACTTTATTAATTAAGTTATCTAGTTTTCCTAAGAACAGTGAGTTGTGTTTCTCAACAAGTATTTTTCTTATTCTATTCAATTCAGAAGTTAATTCTTCTAAGCTGATTTTAGTGTCTTCATCAGGGTGTGTGAAACTTTCGTATAGTTTTGTTTCAATAGCTATGATAGCTTCATAAACTCCATCAAAAGTTAATCTACGACGTAGTTTTTTAGCGTCTCTATAGTAATTTTTGATGATTGTTTCCTTAAGTTTTGCTGCTACTTTTAAAGTAGTTTCAGTTGTAACAAAAGGATTTCCATCTCTATCTCCTCCAGGCCAGAAACCTAAATTGATAAATTCGTTATCGATAGCTTCATCATCAAATATATTACTTCTAATATAGTCGTATGTTTTACTAATTGAGTGGTAAAATACGTTCTCTAGGTACCAGATTAAGCTGATAGCTTCATCATAAGGTGTTGGTTTTTTGTCAACAAAAAATGCAGTTTTTCCTAATTGAGAAAGCAATTTTTTAACCATTAATAAATCATCTTTCTTAATAGCTTTTTGTAAATCTGTTAAGATAGATAAAATTGTACCTGGGTAAAATTGTGTAGGGTGTGCTGTTAATACAATTCTAGTCTTGAAATCTTCTAAATATTTTTTAAGCTGAGGTTTGATATGTCGTGAATCTACCTCTTCTTTAATATTTCTCATAGTTCCAATACCTTGCATATTGTTTACCACAGGGAAGGCAGCGTCTTCAATTGCATCAAACAATACAACTTGACGTTCTATGTATTGAATGAATTTGAATAGAAGAGTTTCCTTTTCTTGATCTGAAGGATCTTGTTGGTATCTTTTGAAAAAGGTATCTACTATTTCAGTAGGGTTTTTTCCAGTTTTAAAACCTTCATTACAAACTTTATGAAATAGTGGTAATAGTACACCTGTATTTGCTATAGAGTCAAAAGGCAATGTTGTAAAAACACTGTTGTACATTTGATACTTAGACAATACGTTATTGTTAAATCTTGCTAATTTCGGTTCTTTAGCCATATGTTTTAAAATTTTCTGCAAGATACAAAAAGAGACCTTAAAATAAGCTTGATTTTTAAAAAATAAATAATAAAATACCTTTTGGTGTTAATATAGGTTTAACCCTTGTTTTTATTGGTGATTGAAGTGGTGAATTTTATTTGGGGTGATGCAATAATCTAATGGAATATCATTTTTCCTAGGGTTTGATATTTCTATTTCGGGTTCAAAAAAAGAGATACCAATCTTTAAACATTCGGGTTTGCAATTGGTTAAAAAACTGTCGTAAAATCCTTTTCCATAGCCAATTCTGTTTCCTTTTTCATCGTAACAAAGTAAGGGAATAAATACAACATCTATTTTAGTGTTTGGAACTTCAATTCCATCTATAGGTTCGGGGATATTGTATTTGTTCTTTTTGATTTTAGTGTTTTCTGTAAGAAGGTAATTGGTGAGTTCTAAAGTTTCAAAATTAGATTTTGAAATAACAACTTCTTTGTTTTTAGCAAAAAGGATGTTTAGGATAAATTCTGTATTGATTTCTTTTTGTTCTTCAATAGATAAAAAAAGGTGGTAATATAGTGCATTCCAGATGTCAATTTTTAGTAATTGATTGGCTATTTGAATGCTTTTTTTCTCAATATCTTCTGTTGATAGTTGTGTGCGTAAATTTTTGTATTTATTTCTTAAGTCTTCTTTTTTCATCAGGTTGTGTTGTAAAGACAAAATAACGAATAAATATCGGTTTTTTTTGAGAAGTGAATTTTGAATTACTTGGGATAACTTAATATTTTGTTACTTTCGTGCCTATGTCAGTTTCTATAAAAATACAACTTCAAACATTGCCTAGTTCCCCAGGTGTGTATCAGTATTATGACAAGGAAGGGGAGCTGCTTTATGTTGGTAAGGCTAAAAATTTGAAGAAAAGGGTCTCGTCTTATTTTACAAAGGTACATGATAGTGGTAAAACACGTGTTCTGGTTAGTAAAATAAGGGATATCAAGCATATTGTGGTTGATACGGAAACAGATGCTCTTTTGTTAGAAAATAACTTGATTAAAAAATACAAGCCTAAGTACAATATCATGCTAAAAGATGATAAAACGTATCCTTGGATTTGTATTAAAAATGAGCGATTCCCAAGAGTGTTTTTAACAAGGAAGGTTGTAAAGGATGGTTCGGAGTATTTTGGACCTTATACATCTGTTAAAACAGCGAGAGTATTATTGGAACTGGTAAAGGAGCTTTTTCAATTGAGGAGTTGTGTGTTTGATTTGAGTCTTCAGAATATAGAGAATGAAAAATACAAGGTGTGTTTAGACTATCATATTAAAAACTGTAAAGGGCCGTGTGAAGGTTTTCAAGATGAAGAGTCGTACAATCAAGATATTAGAGCGATAAGGAATATTATTAAAGGAAATTTTAAATCATCTTTGGATGCGTTTCGTAAAAAAATGATGACGTATGCTGAAGAAATGGAGTTTGAAGAGGCTCAAAAAATAAAAGAAAAATTAGAGTTATTAGAAAATTACCAATCAAAATCTACCGTTGTAAATCCAAGTATTAATAATGTGGATGTTTTTTCTGTAATCTCTGATGAAAGTTATGGGTATTTGAATTTTTTTAAAATAGCAAATGGTGCCATTATTCAATCGCATACTACAGAGGTTAAAAAGAAGTTGGATGAGAGTGATAAGGAGTTGTTAGAGCTTTTTATTGTAGAAATTCGTCAAAGATATAGTTCTACATCCCAAGAAATATATGTTCCTTTTGAAGTGAGTTTAGGGAAAGGCGTAAAAGTATCGGTGCCTAAATTAGGTGATAAAAAACGAATTGTAGAATTGTCAGAACGCAATGCAAAGTTTTATAGGCAGGAACGATTTAAGCAGATAAAGATTGTAGATCCGGATAGGCATGCTAATAGAATAATGAAGCAAATGCAAAAAGATTTACGTCTTTCTTCGGAACCAAGACATATAGAGTGTTTTGATAATTCTAATATACAAGGAACAAATCCAGTAGCGGCTTGTGTAGTTTTTAAAAACGGAAAACCAAGTAAAAAGGATTACCGAAATTTTAATATAAAAACAGTTGAAGGTCCAGATGATTTTGCATCAATGGAAGAAGTGGTTTTTAGACGTTATAAGCGTTTGTTGGAAGAAGGGAGTCCTTTGCCTCAACTGATAGTTATTGATGGCGGAAAAGGACAGCTTTCATCGGCTTTAAAAAGCTTGGATGTTTTAGGGTTGCGAGGAAAAATAGCTATCATTGGTATTGCTAAAAGATTGGAAGAAATTTATTACCCAGAGGATCCTATTCCTCTGTATTTAGATAAAACTTCAGAAACTTTAAAGGTGGTTCAGTTTTTAAGAAATGAAGCACATAGGTTTGGTATTACTCATCATAGAAATAAGCGTAGTAAGGGAGCGGTTCAATCAGAGTTAGAACAAATACCAGGTGTAGGAGGTCAAACAATAGAAGCGCTTTTACAATATTTTAAGTCTGTAAAAAGAGTGAAAAGCGCTAGTTTAGAGAGTTTGATATCTGTGATAGGTGAATCGCGTGCCAAGAAGGTTTTTAACTATTATAAAACTAAGTAATGGCTAGTATTGAGTAGCTAGTATGTTGAATAGTTTTGCTTTTGAAATTTGATGTTCATTGGTAACCTGGATAGCTTTTAATTTTAGATCTATAAGTTTGCTTTCTCTTGAGTTTACAATGAATAGTGAACTTTCTCCTAAAAAGAATTTTCTTTCTTCTGCTTTTAAAAGTTTTTCATAGTCAATGACCATGGTGTTTGAGTATTCTGTTTGTCTTTTTAGCGATGAGATTTCTTTTTGGGTAGCGTCTATTTTGTTTGTTAGACTTAGTTTAGTATTAGCTAAATCATATTCTAAATTGTTTAACTTTAGTTTAGATAATTTTAAATCGGCTCTTTCTTTTCTTAAGAAAAGTGGCATGCTAACATAAAGCCCTTGTTTGTAGTTGCTGGTACTAAACGTATTTATTTTTTCCGGACTTTGTGAAAGAAAATTGTATTGGTAATTTATTTTTGGAAGTAGTTTGTTGGTTTTAAGTTTTTGGTCAATATTTAGGTTTTCAAGCTTATAATTCATTGCGTTTAGTTTTGGGTGTTTAGCAATAGCAAAGCTGTCTACTTCTGTTGTTGAGATTTTTAAAACAATATCTATAAGATCATTTGTGTAAATGTCAGGTATTGTATTTTCTTGTACTTCTAAAGGTGTATTGTTTTCTGACCAAAGAAAATTAGATAGTTCAAGTGATGATTTTATAAGCTTTATTTGGGCTTTTTCTAAATTTAATTTTCTGTTGTCTACAGCTATTTTAGCTTCTAAAGTGTCTATTGCTGGTTTTTCTCCTGTAATAAAACTTTTCTTAATGCCATAAAAGCGTGTTTCGGTGTTTTTAAGAAAGTTTTTGTGTACTTCTTTTTCGTTAAAGCATTTTAACCATTTAAAGTAAGTTAAAGAAGCGTTGTAAAGTATTTGGTTTACTTCTAATATTCTTTCTGCTTCTGCTTGTTTTTGATAATTTTTTGCCTTTTTTAGGGTTGCTCTTCTTTCATTGATAAGAAGGTCTTGTGCAAGTGAAACAGATACGCCAACACTATAAAGACCATTGTCAGGTGTGTTAGATTCTGGGTTAAGGTAGTAGCCAGAGTTGTTTTCGTAATTTGCTTTTACATCAATTCCATACCAAGCAGGTACTTTTAAAGTGGCGTATAATTTGTCATAATACTCTTTGTCTCCAAAATCTTTGTTGTCATATTTTAGTTTTACAGAGGGATCAAACGCTCCTTTAGCACCTAATGATATAGCGTCAGCCTCATTAGTAATTAAGTTAGCTTGCTTAACGATTGGATGAAATGTTTTTACGTAACCAAGATATTCTTCTAGAGACATGGTTATATCTTCCTGAGATTGGGCAGTAACCCCACAAAATAATAATAGAACGATTAGTTTTTTCATGTTTTATTTTTCTTTTGTCTCTTTCTTTTTAAAAGGTTGGTAGTAATTAGGAGGGAAGTTATTCAATTGTCTCCACAATTCATACCAAATGGGAACATCTTCTAATAAGGCAATGGTTCTAGCTCCAGAACCTATTCTAATGGCTGTAGGCCATGTGTGGTCGTTTTCATCAGGAGCTAATAGGATTCTATATTTTCCGTTGTTGCTAATGAAGTTTTCGATAGCAATTACTTTAGCGCCGTAGGTACCATAAGAAATGTTGGGCCAACCGTTGAAAACGATGGCAGGCCATCCATCAAACTGAATTCTAACTTTTTCATCAATATGGATAAGAGGTAAATCTATAGGTTGTACAAAGGTTTCTACAGCCAAATCATATTCTGAAGGCATAATACCAACAAGCTCTTCACCCTCTTTGAAAGTAACTCCAAGCCCGCCAATAATTGCTTTGTTAATATAACCGTTTTGAGGAGAGGTTATGTATAAAAGGTTGTTTCTTTTTAGGTAGTTTGTATAGCTACTTTCTAATTTAGAAACTTCTACTTTGGCGTTGTATGTGCTAGTAATAGCAGATTGAAGATCGCTTTCTGCTTTTGAAACTTTATTTAGGTAGCTGTTTTTGATATTTGAAACCTCAATTTGAGCATTGATGTTTTCATTTCTAGTGCTTAGTAATTTGTTTTCTTGATAGACTAGTTTGGCTTGTGTTTCTCGTAGTTTTAATTTTTTAGCCTCTACATCTTTTACAGCCTTTAGTCCTTCAGATTCTAATGCTAAGGCTCTGTTGTATTGCTGAAAAGCTATTTGAGCATTTGTTTTAGCAGCTTCTAAATCAATACTATCGCTTTTTATCTTAAGGTAAGACTGTGTGAGTTTGTTTTCGGTTTGTTTTTGTTTTAAGATTTGTTCGCTACGGAGTGCAGATATCTGTTTTTTTAAGGCTATTACTTTTGATTCATAGGCATTAACGGAAGCGTTTTTGGCGTTTAATTGTTCGTTGGTTCTAGAGGCTAATTGTTCGTCAAAATAATCACTTTTAATCTCAGAAATTCGAAGTATAGTATCTCCTTTGTTTACAAAGTCTCCTTCATGCACAAACCATTCTTCTATTCTTCCAGGGATATGTGATTGGATTGTTTGAGGTCTTTGGTTTAGTTTTAGTGTTGTTACTTTTCCATAACCAGTGATGTTTTGTGTCCAAGGTAAAAATAATACTACAATACCAATAATGGTAAAACCTAGTAAAAATTTATTAAACTGCTTGTAGTGTTCTTTGTGAAAAACATGCTTGCTAGCAGTGTACTTTTCTATTTTTTTTGAGGTTATCCTTTGCATGTCTTATATTTTTATTGTGCCGTTGGAAAGTTCAATAACTTCGGTGTTCTCTGTTTTCCAAGAGTCATTTGTACTTACAACTACTATAGCCCAAGGGTTTTCGTAACTTGTTAGGTTTTTAATAATTTCTTTAGTTTCTTCTTTGTTAAACTGATCTAAGGGATCTTCAAGAAGTAATACTTTGGGTTGTTTGATAATTGCTCTTGCGAGAATTATTTTTCGTGCTTTTGTATTTGAAATTTGTTTTCCATCAGGCTGTAAAATAGTTTCCAGTCCATCAGGTAATTCTTTGAGATACTTAGAAAGACCTACTTTTTCGATGGCTTCGTAAATCATGTCATCAGAAATATCTTTGTTTCCAAAAGTAATGTTTTCTTTTAGGGTTCCTTCAAAAGGAGTTTCTTCAACGAGTGATAGTCCTAGTTGAGATCTAAAGTGGTTGATGTTTAAACTTCCTAATGATACGTTGTTTACATACGTGTTTCCTGAGGTAGCTTCAATAACTCCAGAAATAATTCTTAAAAGGCTAGATTTTCCCGAGCCGCTTTCTCCTTTTATTAAAATTCTGCTTTTAGGAGTTATTTTTAAAGAGATGTCTTGTAGTATCGGTTTTACTTTTTCTTTCGTTGTGTAAGAGATGTTTTCTAATTCAATTGAAAAATCGTCTTTAAATAAAGGGGTAGATCCTTTTTGAGGCTCTAGCTCTTTGTCCATAACTTGACCTAGTTTTTCGATAGAAGTTAATACGTCATAGATGGTTTCAAGTCCCAGAATTAATTTTTCTACAGATCCTATTACTAATAAAATGATGATTTCTGCGGCAACAAATTGACCGATGTTCATTTCTTGGTTTAATACCAAAGCTCCACCAATTAATAAAAGACCAGCAGTAATAATGGCTTTAAAGCCAATCATCTGTATAAATTGAATTACAAGTATTCTAAAGTGTTTTTCTCTAGCTTCAAGGTATTTGGTAACCAAACTGTCATTTTTTTTCATGGCAAGGTCTGTTTTTCCAGAAAGCTTAAAACTAACAATTCCTCTGGCAACTTCTTGAATCCAATGAGCTACCTTGTATTTATTTTTAGATTCTTCTAAACTAGAATCAAGACCTCTTTGTCCAGTGAATTTGAACACAAGAAAAATCATTATTACCAATAACATTCCAAATAAGATGAAAAAAGGATGGTAAAAGGATAATAAAATCAGTGCAAAGATGATTTGTAATAAGGCGGTTGGAATGTCAATAAGCATTTTAGACATTCCTTTTTGAATTGTAAGTGTGTCAAAAAAGCGATTGGCTAATTCGGGTGGATAGTAGTTTCTTAATTCTTTTAATTTGATTTTTGGGAATCGGTAGCTTAATTCAAAAGAGGCTCTTGTAAATATTTTTTGTTGAATGGTTTCTATAATCCTTAATTGCATTAATTGCAATGCTCCAGAAAATAGCACCCCTATGGTTACAAGTATGATTAAGACAACCCATGAGGTTGATACTTGTGCACCTTGAATAAGGTTGATAGTTCCTTGAATACCTAGAGGTAATGAAAGAGATACAATTCCAGAGAAAATAGCATAATAAAAAACCTGAATGATATCTTTTTTATCAAGCTCTAGCATTCCAATGAATCTTTTCCATGGTGTGTTCTTGTTAGGAATCATGTGTTTTATTTTAGGGTGTTAAAAGTTAGTTCGGTGTAAAAGTTAGTGGGGGTAATGTTTTGTTTTTTACAATCTGTTAAAGAAGGAAAATGCTCGTTTAAAAAATGTTGATGTAATGATCCTTCAATGATTGTACTCGATAAACTTGTAGCAAATTTATAGGTTGGGTTGTAAGTGTTGATAATGTCCTTAAGTCTATGAACTACATTTTTATAAGCTTCAAAATGTCCCTCTTTGTTTTCGTTGTCAACTTGAGTTGTTAAATATGATTTTGAATTTTCATTAATGATTATTCTATTTAATATAATTTCATTAATGTGTGAGAAATTTGAATCTTGCTGTGTTTTTCTAGTTAAGATTTCAATAGCTTTTTTTAGTTTCTCTGAAGAATCTGTCATAAAATGAGTTTCAAAAACTATTTGATACTCCATCCATCCCCAATACCAAGAAGTCAGATAAACTAAAAGCTTATGTTTATTTTCAAAATATCTGTAAATAGAACTCTCATTAGAATTAATAGCGATACCTAATTTTTTAAATGTGAGGCTATTAAATCCAATATCATTGATTAACAAGATACTGTGTTCAATGATTTTTTTTCCCAATTTGGATGATTCGGGATCTTTTATAAATATTTTTTCGGGTACTGAAATTTTAAGATTAGATAGTAATCTGTCCATTTTTAATTTATTTAGTCGCAAAATTAATAGTAAAAATATTAATTAGTGTTTTTATACTGTTAAAATTTGAAATTGAATGGTTTTTGTTTTGGATATTTGTAATAGTTTTTGAGGTGAGTGAATTACGTATTCTTTCACTATCTTTAAATCAAAAAGGCATGAAGTTTCATTTAATAGTAGGTTTCTTAATTTTTGTTTTTTTTACTGGGGTTTCTCAGGAAATGGATATTCCAGATAACCCTAAGGTGGGGTTAGTGCTAAGTGGGGGTGGAGCAAAAGGATTTGCTCATATAGGTGTTTTAAAAGTTTTGGAAGAAGCGGGTGTACAAATAGATTATATAGGAGGTACAAGCATGGGAGCCGTTGTTGGAGGGCTTTATTCTTCGGGGTATTCAGCAAATGATATAGACTCTATTATACGTTCTATTGATTTTGTAGATTTTTTGCAAGACAAACTTCCAAGAAGACAATTTTCATTTTTTCATAAACAGTATGACGAAAAATATTTAGCATCTTTTCCAGTAAGAGATAAAAAAATAGGACTTCCAAAATCTCTCGCCACAGGTCAAAGTGTGTACAATGACTTAAGTAAGCTGTTAGAAAGTGTAAATCATATTTCTGATTTTAAAGAATTGCCTATTCCTTTTTATTGTGTAGCTACCAATATAGAAACAGGAGAAGGCTATGTTTTTGATGAAGGTTATTTACCTGCAGCAATAAGGGCTAGTGCTTCCTTACCTACATTGTTAGATCCAATGTATATTAATGGGGTTTCTTATATAGATGGGGGTATTGCAGATAATTTTCCTGTAGATGAAATGCTTAAAAAAGGAGTTGATATTGTAATAGGTGTAGATGTACAAGGAAGACTTCAGAAGCAAGAGGATATAAGTTCTGCGGTAGGAGTTTTAAATCAGATTATTGATTTTCAGATGTATGCTCGAGTAGATGAAAATACGGAAAAAGTGGATGTGTATTTTAAGCCAGATTTGACGGGATATGGGATGACATCTTTTGAAGGAGCTACAGAGATTATAGAAAAAGGAGAAGGTGTAGCAAATGAGCAGATAGTATTGTTGCAAGAAATAGCAAAAAAACAAGAGGGAGAAAGAGGATCTAGGTTAAAGATTTCTGAAAAGAATAAAAAAATGCGTATCAAAAGAGTTAATGTAAGTGGTATAAAACATTACTCTATTGCTAATATTTTAGGTAAACTAAAGTTAGAGGAAAATGACTCTATTACGTATGAAGATTTGAACAATAAAATAGGGGGATTAACCTCTAGTAATGAATTTGATTTGGTTCAGTACAAGTTTCATGAGCCAACTAAAGGAGGTACAGAGTTGGATCTTCATTTAAGAGAAAGTGATATTTCTACCTATGTTAAATTGGGTTTGCATTACGACCCTTTGTATAAATCGAGTGTGTTGTTAAACTTAACAATGAGACATTTGATGATTAAAAATGATGTGCTTTCAACAGATTTGATATTGGGAGATAATGTTCGATTTAATTTAAATTATTTTATAGATAACGGTCAGTATGTGAGTTTCGGGTTTAATTCTAGATTTAATAAATTAGAAACTAATGTGGCTTATGATGGTGTAGATGTAAATAGTATTAATAAGTCTTATGATGATTTTACATCAATGTTATATGTACAAACGACCTTTAATAAATACATTGCTACAGGAATAGGAGTTGAGCATAAAAAGCTCAAGGTGTATACTAATTCTTTAAATTCTGAGTTAGCAGAAAATATAACCACGTATTTCGATGATAGTAATTATTTAAGCACCGTAGGATATGTAAAATTAGATACATATGATAGGGTATATGCGCCTAAATCTGGTTTGTATATAGATGGAGAGTTTAAATGGTATATGGGATCATCTGATTATAATGAAGATTTTCATCAGTTTTACCAAACTAAATTGAAGTTAGGAGGAGTTCAAACTTTTTTTAACAGAGTTTCTACGCACTTAACATTAGAGGGTGGTGCAACCATAGGAGATAAAAATACAGAGCAATTTAAATATTCGTTAGGAGGCTATGGAGAAAATATGATTAACAATCATGTTCCTTTTTATGGGTATGCTTATGAAGATCTACAAAATTTTTCTTTTGCAAAGGGAGAAATAGAGGTTCGATATGAATTTATAGATGACAATTTTCTGTCATTTACGTCAAATTTTGCTAGAACAGACTTAGATTTATTTAATGATGGTAATTTATTTGAAGATGTGAATTCTGGATATGCTGCGGGTTATGGAGTGTTAACTCTCTTAGGTCCAGTAGATTTAAAATACTCTTGGTCACCAGATACATCTTTAAACGTGTGGTACTTTAGTTTAGGCTTTTGGTTTTAATTTCCAATGTTAACTTAATGTTAACTTAAGGTTGGATTTATGTAAATAAGTTGTATATTTGTGTATAGATAATTATTAATTTAAA
The DNA here is from genome assembly GCA_965243265.1 of Flavicella sp. Taxonomy (GTDB): domain Bacteria; phylum Bacteroidota; class Bacteroidia; order Flavobacteriales; family Flavobacteriaceae; genus Flavicella. The sequence goes on along the minus strand of CBDEUL010000002.1, from coordinate 210,051 downwards.
TCACAAGTATATTATGAAAAAAGCATTGTTAATATTGTTCGTAATGTCAGCGTTTATAGTGAATGCCCAAAGTTCAGTTGTTAAAGAGCAAAAAGCTCCTAAATATGAAAAGAAAGGTGATTTAGTTAAGGTTACTTTTTATTACGAAACTGGAGAAGTTAGAGAACAAGGTTTTTATGATTCAGATAAAAAATTGAGTGGAAAATGGATGCAATTCGATAAAGAAGGAAATAAAACTACAATTGCTAATTATTATAAAGGAGATAAAGTTGGGACTTGGTTAATTATGAATGGTGATCATATGTTAGAGGTAGATTATGAAAACTCTAAGATTGCTAGCGTAAGTAAGTTAGAAGATAAAAGTACTATTGCAGATAATTAATAGGAATAAGTACAAAAAATAAAAGCCCCCTATCATTTAGATAGGGGGCTTTTTGTATGATATGATTTCAATACTTAATTACTTTCTCTTTTTATTGTTAAAATAAAAACGATATTGTAAGTATTGGTAAGCATCTCTTGGTAATACTTTGATCCACTTTTTGTGTTTTAAGAACCATTTCACTTGTTGTGATACGATTCCTTTTTGTAAGTAAGAAGCAACAAATGGATGTACGTTCAGTGTAATCTTTTTGTTTTTGTTCTTGCTCTTGAGTATTTGATTAAGTTCTACATCAAATTTGTCTAATAAAACTATTGGAGCTTCAACTTCACCATTAACGTTAGGATTAGGCTCTTTTGTTTTAATATTCATTTCAGATCTTACACGTTGTCTAGTAATTTGTACTAATCCAAATTTACTAGGAGGTAAAATCTTGTGTTTTGTTCTGTCAAAAGACATTTCAGTTTTCAAATGGTCAAATAATTTTTGACGGTTTTCATTTGAATGTAAATCAATAAAATCTACGACAATAATTCCTCCCATATCCCTCAAACGTAATTGTCTGGCTACTTCTGTAGCAGCAATTAAGTTTACTTCTAAGGCATTTTCTTCTTGAGAATTGGCTTTGTTTGATCTGTTACCACTGTTAACATCTATAACATGTAAAGCCTCGGTGTGTTCAATAACTAAATAAGCACCTTTGCTCATGGAAACTGTTTTTCCAAAAGAGGTTTTTATTTGTCGTTCAATTCCGTAATTTTCAAAAATAGGAGATTTAGAATTGTGTAACTTTAAGATAGATTCCTTTTCAGGATAAATTTCTTGTAAGTAATCTTTGATTTCTTCAAATAATGAAGTGTCGTTTGTTACGATGCTTGTAAAAGAATCGTTAAGCACGTCTCTTAAAATAGAAGACGCTCGGTTCAGCTCACTCAAGACTTTTGTAGGAGTATCCGTGTTTGCAATTTGTGCACACATAGAGTTCCAACGTTCTAGAGAGTTCTGTAAATCTTTGTCTAGTTCAGCAACTTTTTTTCCTTCAGCTACTGTTCTTAAAATAACACCAAAACCAGCTGGTTTTATGCTTTTAGCAAGACGTTTAAGTCTTTCTTTTTCTTTTGAATCTTCAATTTTTTGTGAGACAGAAACTCTTTTTGAAAAGGGTACCAATACTAAATATCTACCAGCAATAGAAAGCTCTGAGCTAATTCTAGGACCTTTTGTAGAAATTGGTTCTTTTACAATCTGAACTAAGATGTTCTGTTTTGTTTTTAGAACTTGATCAATACTTCCATTTTTGTCAATTTCTTTTTCAAATTGGAAGTTTTTTAAAGTGTAATCTTTGTAATTACCTGTACTTACTTTTTTTACGAATTTATTTAACGATTGTACATGTGGTCCTAAATCATGGTAGTGTAAAAAACCATCTTTAGGGTAACCTACATTTACAAATGAAGCATTTAGGCCAGATAAAATTTTTCCTGTTTTGGCAAGAAAAATATCTCCAACAGAAAAATTGTTACTGTTGGTCTCGTTATTAAATTCAATAAGTTTACCATCTTTTAGTAGGGCAAAATCAATATCAGATGAATTTGAACGGATAATCAATTCTAGTTTCATTCCGAATAGTGTTTTAACTACATAAGAAATTAATCTTACATAGATGGATTAAATTTAATACAGGGTAAAAACCCATAGAAACTTTAAGGTTTTTAAAGTTTCAATTTCAATGAACGTTTCTTGTAACAACAAGAAAAAGTAAGGAAACCTTACTTTTTCTTATGTCTGTTAGCTCTTGCTCTTTTTTTACGTTTGTGCGTAGAGATCTTAGCTCTCTTTCTTTTTTTACCACTTGGCATAATAATACTGTTTTGTAAACCTTATAAAAGGTCTGATTAATAATTTACTAGTTATTCTGTTACTAATACGTTGTTTTTTACTCCTTCTGCAAATGTTTTTGCAGGTTTAAAAGCAGGTATGTTGTGAGCAGGTATCTTAATAGTTGTGTTTTTAGAAATGTTTCTTCCTGTTTTTTCTGCTCTTGTTTTGATAATAAAGCTACCAAAACCTCTTAAGTATACGTTATCTCCTTTTTCTAAAGCACCTTTAACCTCGCTCATAAATGCTTCAACAGTAGCTAAAACATCTGCTTTTTCAATTCCTGATTTATCCGAAATACTTGATACAATATCCGCTTTTGTCATTTTAATCTATTTTCTATTGTGTTTTTAAAAAAAATTGAGGCTGCAAATATATGACAATTAATCAATTTCAAAAAGCTAAATCATTAAAATTTAATGCTATAAATACTGTATTATTGCAAAATTAAATTTTTTACATGATTTTTACTAAAGAACTAGTACAGTGGTATTTAAATAACGATAGAGATCTTCCTTGGAGAAAAAGTTCGAATCCATACTGTATTTGGTTGTCTGAAATTATTCTTCAACAAACAAGGGTAGCGCAAGGGATGGCATATTATTATAAATTTATAGATGCTTTTCCAACAGTTTTTGATTTGGCAAAAGCAGAAGAAACGGAAGTACTAAAATTGTGGCAAGGTTTAGGTTATTATTCAAGGGCTAGGAACTTGCATTTTTCTGCTAAATATATTGTAAATGAGTTGGATGGTGTTTTTCCTACCACATATAAAGAGTTGTTAAAGTTAAAAGGTGTGGGAGATTATACAGCATCTGCAATAGCATCTATTTGTTTTAATGAAAATGCAGCGGTTGTTGATGGAAATGTGTATAGAGTTTTGTCTAGGTATTTAGGTGTAGAAACAGCAATAAACTCAACAAAAGGAATTAAAGAATTTAAGCTCTTGGCTCAAGAGCTTATAGATGAAGAGCAACCGGGAGTATACAATCAAGCTATAATGGATTTTGGAGCACTACACTGTAAACCTCAGAAACCTCTGTGCGATGTTTGTTTTGCACAGGCATCATGCGTTGCATATGGAAAAAACACAGTGTCTGTTTTACCTGTAAAGGAAAAGAAGATTAAAATTAGAAAAAGGTATTTGAATTTTATCGTGGTTTTGAGTAATTCTCAAAAAGTTATGTTAGAAAAGCGAATAGGTAAGGGGATTTGGGAAAACCTGTATCAGTTTCCTTTAATTGAAACAGAAAAATCGATAGACGTTACAGAGCTTATAGAAAATGAAGCTTATGGCTCTTTGGTGGGTAGTAGTGAAGAAAATGTATTGAGCTTGTACAATGCTAAAGATTGGGTACATAAATTGTCGCATCAACATCTGTATGTCAAATTTTGGATAGTTAAAACACCTGTAGAAAAATCAGATTCAATACCTGTTTCAAAAATAGAAGAATATCCCGTACCTAGATTAATTCATAAATTCATAGAAGAATATACTTTCGAATAATATTTTCATTATTTTTGAACGAATATAAGTATTTGTATGGCAGGAACATTGAACAAAGTAATGCTTATAGGGCATTTAGGAGATAAAGTAAAGGTTCATTATTTTGAAGGAGGTGGAGCAATTGGACGTTTTCCATTGGCTACAAATGAAACATATACAAACAAGCAAACAGGAGAAAAGGTTGTAAATACGGAGTGGCATAAGATAGTTGTAAAAAACAAACTTGCTGAAATTTGCGAAAAATATTTAAACAAAGGAGATAAAGTGTATTGTGAGGGGCGAATTAAAACTCGCCAGTGGGAGCAAGAAGGAATAAAACGCTATGCTACAGAAATACATGTGATTGATATGACGTTTTTATCAACTCAAGAAAATCAATCAAAAGAAATAAATAATTCAACAACTTCTTCAGGATTAGAAAATAAAGAGATAGAAGAAGATTTACCATTTTAATTTAATATAAAAACTCTTGGAGATAGAACCCATAATAAGTACAATAATAAATTCTTCTTTTAATTGGTATATAGCATTGGATATTGTGATATTGATTTGCTTTTTACTTCTTTCAGCACTTATATCGGGTGCAGAAGTGGCTTTTTTTTCATTGACAAAAACGAAAGTAGATGAGTTTTCTAAATTAAATACAGCTAGGGCGGGTTCTGTAATAGAACTATTGAATAGACCTAAAAAGCTTTTGGCTACGATATTGATAGCAAATAATTTTATAAATATTTTAATAGTACTACTGTTTGCTACTTTAGGAGCTTACTTTTTTCAGAATATAAGCGAGCAACTTCGCTTTTTCTTAGAAGTGGTGTTAATTACCTTTTTAATTTTATTGTTTGGTGAGGTGTTGCCTAAAGTTTATGCAACTAGAAATGCAGGTACATTTGCACTTATGATGGCAACACCATTAAAGGTAGTTAGTAAAGTTTTAAACCCCATATCTAGTTTGTTAACGGGTATGACAGGTATTATAGAACGACGTTTGAGTAAAAAACAAACTAACTTTTCTGTAGAAAAACTATCTCAAGCTTTAGAATTAACTTCAGAAGATGCTACAACGAAAGATGAAAAAAATATTTTAGAAGGAATTGTTTCTTTTGGAAATACAGAAACGGTTCAGGTAATGAAACCAAGGATAGATATTTTCGCAGTATCAGATACTGAAAATTTTCAGAATGTTTTAGAAATGATTACGTTGAATGGTTTTTCTAGAAATCCTGTTTATCATGAAAATATAGATGATGTAATAGGGGTTTTGTATGCTAAAGATTTATTACCACATATAACTAAAAAAGAATTCAATTGGCAAACATTGATAAGAGCACCTTTTTTCGTCCCAGAGAATAAAAAACTTGATGATTTATTGATCGACTTTCAAGAGAAAAAAAACCACTTAGCAATTGTGGTAGATGAATATGGAGGAACAAGTGGGTTGGTAACTTTAGAAGATGTAATTGAGGAGATTGTAGGAGATATCAATGATGAGTTTGATGCAGATGATTTATCGTATTCTAAATTAGATGCTAATAATTATGTTTTTGAGGGAAAGGTGACTTTAAAAGATTTTTATAGAGTTTTGGATATTGATAATAGTTCTTTTGAAGAGTTTAAAGGAGAGTCTGAAACTTTAGCAGGTTTTGTTTTAGAAATACATGGGAAGTTTCCTAGAAAAGGAGAAAAGGTGTTTTTTGGAAAATACTGTTTTACTATTGAAGCAGTAGATAGGAGGAGAGTGAAGCAACTTAAATTTACAATTTTAGAAGATGAGAATAATTAGTGTTTTTTGTGGATTGTTGCTGTTGTTTTCTTGTAAAGAAAACAGCTACCCTAAGCCAGTGTCTTATTTAAGGTTAGAGTATCCTTCGGCATCCTATAAAGAATTAGACAAAGGATATCCTTTTCGTTTTGAATATTCTGATCAAGCAATTGTAATTCCTAGATCTGGAGGTGAAATGGATATTAAATACCCTAGGTTAAAAGCAACATTAATGCTTACTTATAATTCTGTTCAAAACGATTTAAGGCTGTTGTTAGCCGACTCGGAAAAGTTAACATTTAAACATGTTATCAAAGCAGATGATATCCAAGCCATTCCATATGAGAGTTATCAAAAAAAGGTATATGGAAAAATGTTTGAGGTGTATGGAAATGCAGCTACTCAAATACAATTTCATGCAACAGACTCTACAGATAACTTTATTACAGGAGCGTTGTATTTTTATGCCAAGCCTAATTTCGACTCTATTTTACCAGCCGTAAATTATTTAAAAAGAGATGTAATCCATTTGATGGAAACATTGTCTTGGGAAAAGTAATTTACCATTTAAGGCTCTTATGAAGAATCCATAAATAAAACTGCATTCCAAATAAAACGGCTCCAGATAGTAAATGTATCGTCTGTGTTCCAAAAGGAAAATCACTGTAGTACATAAGCATTCCAGTAATAGCTTCTAAACCTATTAAACCTAGTATCCATTTAGGTAATTTAAACCCTAAACGTAAAGTTTCATTTTTGTAAAAAATCAAAAAGTTAATCAATACAATAGCGATTGTAAATGATCTATGTACGTAAAACTTTAGATCAGGAGCGTAAAGGCTCATTTGTTTGTTTTCGAAGCCAAATATTTTTACCTGTTCGTCAACAAATTGTCTTACCTGCGTTCCTAGTGCTATTTGGATTAAAGAAAAAAGAGCAGAGATAATAAGTAGTACGCTAAAGGTTTTGTTGAATTTATAACTTTCTTTATTAATAGGAGTTATTATATGTAGTAGTTTTAAAAGAATAGCTATAATTAAAAGTCCAGCAACCATATGTATGGTAATTACAGAGGGTTTTAAAACAGAATCTATTACGGTTTTTCCTAGCCAAGCTTCAAATAACATTAGAAAGAAAGAAGCAAAAGCAAGCAGTGTTATTGTTTTGTTTTCTTTCCAGAATTTGAGAGAAATTACGATTAAGAATAAAAAGAAGAACCCTGAAACTACAGAAGCTAATCTGTTTATGTATTCGGTCCATGTGTGGTATGGGTTAAAAATAGCATAATCATGTTTTGTGTATTGGCTCCAGTTATTTTCAGATAAGTTTTTAGCAGTTTTAAAGTCTTTATTAGCGGTGTATAAAGTTTTATTGATAATAATAATAGTTCCGCTTTTGTAATCAGTGTCAGGTTGCCATTTTAGTTGTTCTTCGTTTGTAGGAGGAATGTAGTAACCAAAACATTTAGGCCAATCAGGGCAACCCATTCCTGCTCCAGTCATTCTAACTATTGAGCCAGCAATAAAAATAACGTAAACAGAAATAAGAGCTGTTTTTACAGAAAGTTTAAAGTATTTTTTCATGAGGAATAGATTACGGTATTCTTGTAATTTAAAAAACCACCTTGGTAAGAGGTGGTTTTTAATAATAAGTTTTACGCTTATGCGGCTTTATCAATTTTCTTTGCGTCACATTTCGTTTTGCATTCGGCTTTTGCAATGTCACATTTAGGACAGTCTGCTACAGTACATTCTTCAGAGCATTTTTTCTCGCAAACTTTTTCTTTAGAAGTAGCACAACATGATTTTGTTTGAGTAGCTTTTTTTGCATCACACTTAGCTTTACAGTCAGCTTTTGCAGCTGCACGTTGAGGACAATCAGCTAAAGTACAGTTATCAGGATTTTTTTCTTTACAAGCTTTTTCTTTAGATGTATTACAACATGGTTTTGCTTCAGAAACTTCAGAAATACTAGTAACCTTATAAGTTCCTTGATTTCCAATACCAGTAATTTTTGCTACAATCTCTTCTTGAGAAACTTTGTTAGCGTCAAAAACAACATTACCTAATTTATCTTCAAAAGAAACAGAAACTTTTTGAACACCTTCTGTTTTAGAAAGTTTAGATTCAATTGTTCTAGCACATCCTATTTGACAAGTCATTCCTTCAATCCCAATAGCGATACTTTTAATGTCAGGCGTTTGTTGTGCTACTGTAACGTTTGTACTAGCTTCTTTTGTCTCTTTTTTACATGCCGTTGCCATTGTAAGAGATATAAGCATGATTATTAGTGTGCTGTATAGTTTCATAATAGATATTTTTTTAATTGTTTTTTGCAAATTTAGTGAGATTATAGATATCAAGCATAAATAAATTACAATTTAGTTGAATTCGTTTGCGTCTATTTTTGAGTTTAATAAAATTGTCGTTGTTTGTAATTCTAGTTTATTGGTACCAGCTTCAATGATTATTTTAGAAGGAAATTTCAGTTTTTCAATAGAAATATACTTTAAATAATGGATAGTCTGTTTAAAAGTATAATTGTTTTTAGTAACTGTGGTAACACTTCTTATTTTTAAACCAGTTTCTGTGTCGTAATAAATATGACTGTCTCTGAGTTTTAAAACATGTACTTTTTTAGTGTCTAAATTCGAGATTCCTTTATAAGTAGCTTTTTCTAAATAATCAAACTCAGGAAATATAGAACGGTATCTTTTAAATTTTTTGATATCCTTATTGCTTAATTCTTTTTGAATGTCTTGTTGTATGCGGTAACCTTCCTTTCCATTGAAAGTTTTTTTAGAAACTAAATAATCACCAACACTTAATAATGTTAAGTATTTGTGAGGCAGTTGTAGTTTTAAAATAAAATCAACTTCTTTTCCTTTCAGTTTACCTTTAGATTTAGATACAAAAGAGGTAATTCGGGATGCTCTTTTTTTTCCGCCTATGGCAGTAAAATAATTTTCAATAACATTTTCCACCTCTTTCCTATTATTTGTTTGACTGTAGGAAAGATTGGTTAGAAACAATGAAAATAAAAGTAAAAAAGCCCCTCTATTAAGTCTCATATTATATATAGGTTATATCTTGTAAAGATAAAAAAAGCTTTTTCTGAGCAAAGAAAATAATGGAAATCATTGAAAATAATGTATTTAGAAAGGTTTGTGTATTTGTAAAAAAGAAGTATATTTGCACTCGTTTTAAACAACATAAATTTAAACAATAAACATATGTACGCAATTGTAGAGATAGCAGGGCAGCAGTTTAAAGTAGCGAAAGACCAAAAGGTTTACGTACACCGTTTGCAAAACGAAGAAGGATCAAAAGTAACTTTTGATAACGTTCTTTTAGTAGCAGAAGGAGAAAACGTAACTATTGGCGCCCCAGCTATAGAAGGAGCTAATGTAACAGCTAAGATTTTAGGTCACTTAAAAGGTGATAAAGTAATCGTTTTCAAGAAGAAAAGAAGAAAAGGATACAAAAAGAAGAATGGTCACCGTCAGTACTTGACTGAAATACAAATCGAAGGTATTACAGTAGGATAGACCTCAATAAAATAAATAAACAATAAACCTGTTCTTTATAATAGGTATTAAAACCGATTAATTATGGCTCATAAAAAAGGTGTCGGAAGTTCGAAAAATGGTAGAGAATCAGAATCGAAACGACTAGGAGTAAAAATATTTGGTGGACAAGCTGCATTAGCAGGTAATATCATTATCCGCCAAAGAGGAACTAAGCATTATCCAGGTGAAAACGTTTACATGGGTAAAGATCATACTTTACATGCTAAAGTTGATGGAGTTGTAAAATTCCAAAAGAAAAGAGATAACAAATCTTACGTTTCTATCGAAGCTTTTGAAGCTTAAGAAATAAGATTTTTCAAATTTATAAAACGCTTAACTATATCTAGTTGAGCGTTTTTTTTTGTTTTAGATTGTAGTACTTTTACACAATGCAGTTTTTATACAATACAATACTTTTTAAGGCTAGAGTTGTTTTAGCTTTAGTAGCCCTTTTTAATGAAAAAATAAAGCTTTTTAGAGACGGGAGAAAAGAAACGTTTCCAGTATTAGAAAGAACAATTTCTAAGGAAGATAAAGTGATTTGGTTTCATTGTGCGTCTTTAGGGGAGTTTGAACAAGGTAGACCTGTAATTGAAGGGTTTAAAGAGGAGTATCCTGATTATAAAATTGTGTTGACTTTTTTTTCGCCTTCAGGGTATGAAATTCAAAAGAATTATAAACTGGCAAATGTGGTTTGTTATTTGCCTTTAGATACAGTATCGAACGTAAAAAGATTTTTAAAATTAGTACACCCTTCAGTAGCTGTTTTTGTAAAGTACGAGTTTTGGCCAAATCTTTTAAGTGAAATAATAAAAGAACAAATACCTACAGTTTTAATTTCAGGAATTTTTAGAAAAGATCAGTTGTTTTTTAAGAAATATGGTACTTGGATGAGATCGAAATTAAAAGCATTTCATTATTTCTTTGTGCAAGATGTGGCTTCTGAAAAATTATTGAAATCTATCGGTTTTTCAAATGTAGAAGTTTCAGGAGATACTCGTTTTGATAGAGTGTACGATGTTTTACAAAGAGATAATACTCTTGATTTTATTCATGAGTTTGTAGATGGAAAATACACTTTAGTGGCAGGAAGTACTTGGAAAGAAGATGAAGAATTGTTGGTGAAATATATAAATGAAGAAGCTACAAGCGAAGAAAAATTTATCATTGCACCCCATAACATAAAAAAAGAAGGAGTTGAATTTCTGAGAAAATCTTTAGAGAAAAAAACAGTACTCTTTTCAGAAAAAGAAGGAAAAAACTTAGAAGAATATCAGGTGTTTATTATAGATACAATAGGTATTCTAACAAAAATATATAGCTATGCTAATGTGGCTTATGTTGGAGGAGGTTTTACTAAAAGTGGAATACATAATATTTTAGAACCAGCAACTTTTGGAGTGCCAATTGTAATAGGTTCTAATTACAATAAATTTAATGAAGCAATAGAATTGGTGAATAGAGGAGCTTGTAAAAGCATTTCAGTCCAAGAAGAATTAAATGAAGCGTTAAGTCATTTGAAAGGATCTTTAGAAGAAAGAGTGTATAAAGGAAAGCTTTCAAAAGCGTATATTAAAGAAAGTTTGGGGGCGTCGGCTAAAATTTTAAAGCATATTAAAGGTTTTATATAATCGCTTTTTTAGAAGGTTGAAATTGTAGACTATTCAATAAAAAACGAATGGAATTTGAACATCGTATTTATTGATACATATCATAGTTTATCTCAGTAGATATTTTGTTCTTGCGCTCTTTTGTTAGAACTTTGTAAAATTAAACTCATAAGTACATGAACAAATTAGTAGATAAATTTGGGAGGCAAATTACCTATGTTCGATTGGCGGTTACCGATCGATGTAATTTGAGATGCACTTATTGTATGCCAGCAAAAGGAGCAGCTATTGTAGAGAGAAAAGAACTGCTTACTTTTAAAGAAATGTATAGGATTACCCGAGTTTTAAGCGAGTTAGGGGTGAATAAAGTTCGTTTAACAGGAGGAGAGCCATTTGTTCGTAAAAATTTTATAGATTTTATAAAAATGTTGTCGTTTAATGAATTGTTAGATGAAATAAACATTACTACAAATGGAGCTTTAATAGAAGAACACATTCCTGTATTAGAAACATTAAAAGTAAAAACAGTCAACCTAAGTATAGATAGTTTAAAAGCAGATAAATTTGCTAAAATTACAAGAAGAGATGTTTTTGATGAGGTTTGGGCTACCTATAAGCTTTTAGAAAAAAGTAGCTTACAACTAAAATTAAATATAGTTGTACAATCAGGAGTAAATACCGATGAAATTAATGATTTTGTTGAATTGACTAAAGAAGCCGATATAGCAGTTCGTTTTATAGAAGAAATGCCATTCAATGGAACAGGAAAACGTACTACGCAAGAGGTTTGGACATACAATCGTATTTTAGAAGAAATAAAAAGAAAGCATGTTGATATTATTGCTTTGCCGATAAAAAAATCATCCACGTCACATAATTATAAGTTAAAAGGAGCTAAGGGGACTGTAGGGGTTATACCTGCTTATACAAGAACTATTTGTGGCGATTGCAATAGAATGAGGATAACATCAACAGGGCAATTAAAAAATTGTTTATTTGATGAAGGAGTATTTAGCATACGTGATTTTTTAAGAAGTGGAGCAGGGGATGATGAGTTGAAACAATTGTTTATAGATTTGGTTGCTAAAAAACCAAAAGACGGGTTTGTGGCAGAAGCTAATAGAATTAGAAATAAAGATGTTTCGGAAAGTATGTCTTCTATAGGAGGTTAAATTAATAAGGAAAATGAGGTATAAAAGAACAAATAAAAAAGTAATTATTCTTTTGATAGTTTCCGTACTATCAATGTTGATTTTTTCAAATTTTGATTTAACAAAAGAGTTACATATTAAAGGAGCAGAGAGTAGTTTCTATTTACCTGTACCAGTCCTTTTTCCTATATTTTTTATATTCCTTTATGTAAATAGTCACTATTTGAAGTTTTCATATAAAGAAGGAAAAACAATTCTTCAAAAAATGATTTTTGGAGTGTTGAATGCATTTATAACCATAACTATTTTTATACTAGGATTTGAGTTTTGGAAATTTACCCAAGGAGATATTGATGTAGCTTTTTTTGGAGAAACAAAAGACGCATTCAGTCTTAATTTTAGAAATATATTCTTTTGGATTTTTTACCAAACCTTATTTATGGTGTATGGGCTTTCTGTTTTAAAGATAGTGGTTAGTAGAGGTAAAAAATAAATCAATTAAAATACATATATGATTACTGTTCAAGAAGCATCCGAAATTATCCTAAGTCATAGTCAAGATTTTGGGGTAGAAGCGATAGATTTTATGGAGTCGCAAGGACGTATTTTAAAAGAAACTATTTTAGCCGATAGAGATTTCCCTCCTTTTGATAGAGTCTGTATGGATGGAATTGCAATTACTGAAAAAGCTTTTTTAGAAGGTATACGATCTTATAAGATAGAAGAGGTACAAGCAGCAGGAAGCCCTCAAAAAGTATTGGCAGATTCTAAAAACTGCCTAGAGGTAATGACAGGAGCTGTATTGCCTAAAAATGCAGATGTAGTAATTCCTTATGAATTGGTAACTATTAAAGAGGGGGTAGCAACTGTAGCTGTAGAAGCAGTTAAGAACTTGCAAAATATTCATGTAAAAGGGAAAGACCAAAAAGAAGGAACAGTTTTAATATCTGAAGGAGTAAAAATTACGGCCGCAGAAATAGGGATTTTAGCTACAGTAGGTAAATTTAAGGTTAAGGTAGCCAAACAACCTAAAGTTATGATTATTTCTACAGGAGATGAGTTGGTAGAAGTATCAGAACAACCTTTGGTGCATCAAATAAGAAGGAGCAATGTGTACAGTTTGGTGGCATTGTTGAAAGAATTGCAAGTAGCTGCAGATATAGCACATTTACAAGATGATAAAGAAAGTTTAAAAGCGAATATATCAGTGTTTTTAAAAGAATATGATGTGTTGCTTTTTAGTGGAGCAGTAAGTAAAGGAAAATTCGATTTTATTCCAGAAGTATTGGATGAATTAGGAGTAGAAAAGTTGTTTCATAAAGTAAAACAACGCCCAGGAAAACCTTTTTGGTTTGGGAAACAAGATCATCTAGAAGGAAAGGATTCTGAAAATAAAGCGACGACCATTTTTGCATTCCCAGGAAACCCTGTGTCTACTTATGTAAACTGTTTAAAGTATTTTTATCCATGGTATCAAAAATCTATGGAAGGTAGAAATAAAGAATTATTAAAAGCAAGGTTGGCTACTGATTTTACTTTTAAGCCCTCTATGGAATATTTTTTACAAGTAACATTAGAACACGTAAATGGAGAATTATTGGCAACCCCTGTAGCAGGTAATGGATCTGGAGATTTAGCAAACTTGGTAATAGCGGATGCATTTATTCAATTGCCATTAGAGCAAACAGAGTTTAAGAAAGGTGAAGTGTTTTCTGTATTAAAATATAGAGACTTATAATAAAATTAAACAATAGAATCAGTGAGTGATTTTACACATTTAAATAAAGAAAATCAGCCTAAAATGGTTGATGTAGGAGCAAAGAAAATAACCAAAAGACAAGCAACAGCAAAAGCGTTGATGTATTTGGGAGAAGAAATAATTTCTTTGTTTGAAGGCAATGAAATGCATACCAAAAAAGGACCTGTGTTTCAAACGGCTATTATAGCAGGAATTCAAGCCGTAAAAAAAACATCAGAGTTGATACCTATGTGTCATCCATTGTTAATTAATGGGGTGGACGTGTCTATAAATGTACTTGATAAAGAAACGATAGAGGTTTTTTGTACAGTTAAAATAGAAGGAAAAACAGGAGTGGAAATGGAAGCTCTAACAGGAGTTAATATTGCAGCTTTAACAGTATACGACATGTGTAAAGCAGTTTCTCAAAAAATGGAAATTAGAGAAGTAAAGTTAGTTGAAAAAACAGGAGGTAAGTCAGATATTAAAAAAGGATAAGTATGAGTAAGAAACATTCAAAACATGCAAAATTAACACTGAGAGAAAATGGTTTTTTTGCCCCAAATGAAATTTCTTTTGTGGGAGTAAAATGTGGGATTATTACAGATCTAATAAATGAACTATCGAGTAAATTACACAAACAAGCAAAAATAGTTTATGTAGATGCATCTCATAGTAAAGACGCAGAAGCACCTGTTTTAGATACTTATACATTTCATGCCTCAGGAAACACTGTAACTACCGTAGATCTTAAGCAGAATAAATTTAACAATCGAATATTATTCTCTCAATACGATTTGGCTTGCATAAATGGAAACCATTACGAAGGAAATAAGCAAGTAGTGTTGTTAGATCCAGAAAAAGAAAGCTCTGTCCAAAAAAGAATAGATCAATTAGGAGATGTGCAGTTTTTTATAAAAACAACAGAAGAAGCACAAGTTTTTTCAGTTTTATTAGAAAAATACCCAGAGTATAAAGATTTACCAGTTTATAATTTGTCAGATATTGAAGCTATTTCTAGTCATATAGCTACTATTGTTTCAAAGCAAGTTTCTAGGCTAAACGGATTGGTTTTAGCAGGAGGGAAAAGTGTTCGAATGGGATCAGATAAAGGCTTGTTAGAGTATCATGGAATTCCACAAAGAGACCATGTAATTCAATTGTTAGAAAAAGCAGGTTTAGATACATATTTGTCAGTTAGAGTACATCAAGATGTAGAAGAGCATAAAACAATTACCGATGCCTTTGTAGGATTGGGGCCTTTTGGAGCTATTTGTTCTGCATTTATGAAAAATCCGAATGAAGCCTATTTGGTATTGGCAACAGATTTACCTTATGTAGATGAAAAGTTAATAGAATTATTGATTTCAAAACGAAACCCTAAAAAAATAGCAACAGCAATCAAAGGGAAGAGCAAGCAATTTGTAGAACCGTTGATTACTATTTGGGAACCTAAAGCATATCCTATTTTATTAAGTTATTTATCTCAAGGTTATTCGTGCCCTAGAAAAGCCCTGATAAATTCCGATATAGAAATTGTGGAAGTAGAAGATGCTTTGATTCAAAATATAAATACTCCTGAAGAGTTTAAGCTTGTTAAAGATACCCTGAAATAGGTTGTTTATGAATATAGAACCTGTTCAGTTTTACAAAGAAGAAAAAGAAAGATTTGAAGCTCGTTTAAAAGAAGTTAAAAAACAACTCTTTTGGTTGAGTGTGTTTCGTTTTTTTGCTTTTTTTACAACAGTATTTTTTGTGTATTACTTTTTGGGAGAAGCACAAAAAATGTTCTTTTCTGGAGTTTTAGGAGCTGTTTTATTTGGAGCTCTATTGATAAAGCATACTAATTTACAAAGGAGAAAAAGAGAGCTTTTGGCCTTAGTGAATATAAATGCTGTTGAATTACAAGTGCTGAAAGGAGATTATTTGAATTTAGACAAAGGAGAAGAGTTTTTAGATCCATTACACTTTTTTAGTTATGATATTGATTTATTTGGAAAAGGTTCTTTCTTTCAGTTTATAAACAGAACTGTAACAAAAGCAGGAAAAATAAAGCTAGCAAACTATTTAAAAGGGAATAGTATTGGTGCCTTAGAGCGTAAACAAGACGCAATAAAAGAATTGTCTGAAAAACCAAAATGGCGTCAAAAATTTTCAGCAGTAGCAAGTTTAATAGAAGTAGAAACTTCACCAGTATCTATTGTAAAGTGGATAAAAGAATACCAAGCTTTTTTACCTAAAATAATTCGATTTGTACCTCAAGCTTTTTCATTGATTTCGGTAGGAATTATGATAGCTATGTATTTTGAATTGTTGGTGTTTTCGCACCTACTTATTTGGTTTTTTATTGGATTAGCTATTTCAGGTGTTTATCTTTCAAAAGTATCAAAGGTATATAGCCAATCAACAAAAGCAAAAGAAACATTTCAGCAGTATTATCAATTATTAGAATTTATAGAAGAAAACTCTTTTAAATCAGAGCTTTTACGAGAGAACTGTCAAAAAACGCATATTTCAGGTCAAAAATCATCTCAAATATTAAAGCAATTTTCAAAAGCGATTGATGCTTTGGATCAGAGAAATAATATCTTTTTTGGTGTTTTAGGAAACGGTTTGTTTTTATGGGATATCAAACAGGTTTTTAAAATAGAAAGATGGATAGAGAAATATGGTAAAGAAGTAGAAAAATGGTTTGAAGTAGTTTCTTTTTTTGATTCAGAAAACACTTTGGCGAATTTTGCATTCAACCACCCATCGTTTGTATATCCAGAAATAGTTACAGGAGCAGAAATTATAAATGCAGAAGGTTTAGGGCATCCATTGTTGTTGAGTTCTAAACGAGTAACAAGTAATTGTTTAATAAAATCTCAAGAATTTTTTATTGTAACAGGAGCTAATATGGCAGGGAAAAGTACTTTTTTAAGAACGATTTCTCTGTGTGTTGTGATGGCCAATTCAGGTTTGCCAGTATGTGCTTCAAAAATTAAATACAGTCCTGTGCGGTTAATAACGAGTATGCGTACTTCAGATTCTTTAGTAGATGATGCCTCGTATTTTTTTTCAGAATTAAAACGCTTAAAATTTATAGTAGAAGCGTTAAAAAAAGGACATTACTTTATTATTCTAGATGAAATTTTAAAAGGAACCAATAGTACAGATAAGGCTATAGGATCTCAGAAATTTGTAGAAAAGTTGATAGCATCTAAGGCTACAGGAATCATTGCTACACATGATTTAAGTTTGTGTGAAATAGAAAAAGAATATACACAAATTAAAAACCATTATTTTGATGCAGAAATAATAAACGACGAGTTGTTCTTTGATTATAAATTAAAACAAGGAATTTGTCAGAATATGAATGCATCGTTTCTATTACGAAAAATGGAAATAGTTTGATGTAAGAATTAGTTTACGTAATCCTGATGAATCATGTTGTTTGATTCTACGGAAATTAAGGATGTGCGTTTACCCAAACTTCACCATCCTCAAAATGTTCCTTCTTCCAGATAGGTACTGTTTCTTTTAGAGTGTCTATAGCAAATTGACAAGCTTCAAAAGCAGCAATTCTATGTGCAGCAGAAACAGCAATAATTACAGGGATATCTCCAATTTGTAAAGGACCTTCTGCATGGTGAATAGCGATTTTGTGTACATCAAATTTTTCTAGAGCACGTTCAGCAATCAGTTGCATTTCTTTGATTGCCATAGGACCATAAGCAGAAAAGTCAAGTAGTTTTACAGATTTACCTTTGGTATGGTTTCTTACGGTTCCAACAAAAATATCAATTCCGCCGCAAGTAGGATCTTCAACAAAAGTATAGCATTCATCTAGCGATAATTTGTCTGTTGTTAATTTTATAGAAATAGGGTTCATAAAGTTTTTTTGTATTAGTGAAGAGGTGTGTTGAATTACCCTCCGCTTACAGGTGGAATCAAGGCAATAATATCGTTTTCTAAAACAACAGTTTCGTCTGTAGCATACGTTTCATTAATTGCAACCACATAGTTGTTGTAACTCTTTAATTGAGGGAATTCAGTGCTTAATTTTTCTTTGAAGTTAGAAACTGTATCCCCATTAGAAATTGAAAAACCAATACTTTTTTCTCCAATTAAATCAGCAATAATCCCAAAAAGTAATACTTGAATTTGCATATGTTTAAGGTGTTTCAACAAAAATAAACATTATTTGTTTTGAGTGTCTTGTTTTTAAAGGTTTAGTTGAGGAAATAAATTGATATTTTTGCATCACTTTGAAGTATATACAACAACATACAGCATTTATTAAAAACAAGGCGTTGTCTTTAGGTTTTACAAGTGTGGGAATTTCAAAAGCAAGGTTTTTAGAAGAGGAAGCACCTAAATTAGAGCAGTGGTTAAAAAATGATTTTCATGGAGAAATGAAATACATGGAAAACCATTTTGATAAACGTTTAGACCCTCGTTTATTGGTAGATAATGCTAAGTCAGTTATTTCGTTAACGTATAATTATTTTCCAGAAGAAGTTCAAAATTTGGCATCCTATAAATTATCAAAGTATGCTTATGGGCAAGATTATCACCATGTGATTAAGGAAAAACTACATCAATTATTGAAGTTTATAAATGATGAAATAGGAGAAGTTTCAGGAAGAGCTTTTACAGATTCAGCTCCAATAATGGAAAGAGCTTGGGCATCTGAGTCTGGTTTAGGTTGGAGAGGAAAACATTCTTTATTGATTCAAAAACAACATGGATCGTTCTTTTTTTTAGCAGAGTTAATTTTGGATTTAGATTTGGAATATGATACGTCCTTTAAGACAGACCATTGCGGCACATGTACAAAATGTATTGATGTTTGTCCAACAGAAGCTATTTTACCAAACAATACAGTAGACGGTAGTAAGTGTATTTCTTATTTTACGATAGAGTTGAAAAATGAGTTGCCAAATTCAGTAAAAGGAAAATTTGATGATTGGATGTTCGGTTGCGATGCTTGTCAAGATGTTTGCCCTTGGAATAGATTTTCTGTTCCCCATCAAGAACCTTTGTTCAATCCACATCCTGATTTGTTAGGAATGACAAAAAAGGATTGGCAAGAGATTACGGAAGATGTTTTTAGAAAAGTCTTCAAAAAATCTCCTGTAAAAAGAGCTAAATTCTCAGGGTTTACAAGGAATGTTCAGTTTTTAAAAGAAAAATAATTCTTAAGAATTATTCATTCTAAAAAACTATATTTGTCAGTTGTAAAATACAATTTTAAAGAACATGACAGAGTCTCAAAAAAGAAGGGAAGCATTATTGTATCATGCCAAACCTACACCTGGAAAAATTAAAGTAGTACCTACTAAAAAGTATGCTAGTCAAAGAGACTTGTCATTGGCATATTCACCAGGAGTAGCAGAACCTTGTTTAGAGATAGCTAAAGATGTTGAAAATGTATATAAATACACTTCAAAAGGAAACTTAGTAGCAGTAATATCTAACGGAACAGCAGTTTTAGGATTAGGGAATATAGGACCCGAAGCAGGAAAACCAGTAATGGAAGGAAAAGGACTGTTGTTTAAAATATTTGCAGATATAGATGTATTTGATATTGAAGTAGATGTTACAGATGTAGATAAATTTGTAGAAACAGTAAAAGCTATTTCACCAACTTTTGGAGGGATTAATCTTGAAGATATCAAAGCTCCAGAAGCTTTTGAAATAGAGAGAAGATTGAAAGAAGAGTTGGATATTCCAGTAATGCATGATGACCAACATGGAACAGCAATTATTTCTGCAGCAGCATTAAAAAATGCAATAGAAATTGTTGGTAAAAAAATAGAGGAAGTAAAAATTGTAGTAAACGGAGCAGGAGCAGCAGCAATTTCATGTACACGTTTGTATTTGGCTTTAGGAGCTAAACGAGAAAACGTTGTGATGTGTGATAGTAAAGGGGTTATCAGAAAAGATATAGAAAACCTATCTACTCAAAAAGCAGAGTTTGCTACAGATAAAGATTTGTATACATTAGAGGAAGCAATGAAAGATTCTGATGTGTTTATAGGACTTTCTAAAGGAGATGTTGTTACTCCAGAAATGTTATTGTCGATGGCAAAAGATCCAATTGTTTTTGCAATGGCAAATCCAAATCCAGAAATTAATTACGATTTGGCTATTAAAACTCGTAAAGATATCATTATGGCTACAGGAAGATCGGATCATCCTAATCAGGTGAATAATGTTTTAGGGTTTCCTTTTATTTTTAGAGGAGCGTTGGATGTTAGAGCAACAGGGATTAATGAAGAGATGAAGATGGCAGCTGTACTAGCATTGGCAGATTTGGCAAAGAAAAATGTACCAGAACAGGTAAACTTAGCATACGGTCAAGTGAACCTGTCATTTGGTAGAGATTATATTATTCCAAAACCATTTGATCCTAGATTGATTTATGAAGTGCCACCAGCAATAGCAAAAGCAGCTATGGATTCGGGTGTAGCAAAATATCCTATAGAAGATTGGGATGCTTACAAAGACGAATTAATGGAGCGTTTAGGTACTGGAAGTAAGGTGGTAAGAATGTTGCATACAAGAGCAAAATCGGCACCTAAAAAATTAGTCTTTACAGAAGCAGATCATTTAGATGTTATAAAAGCAGCTCAAATTGTTTCAGATGAAGGAATTGCAGAGCCTATATTGCTAGGGAATAAAGAGATTATTTTAGAGCTTAAAGAAGAATTAGGTTTTGATAGAGAAGTAGTAATTATTGATCCAAAAACAAGGGAAGAGAAAGAGAGAAGACAGCGTTTTGGACAAATTTTCTGGGATAAACACAAACGCAAAGGAGTAACGCTTTTAGATGCTCAGAAATTAATGAGAGAGCGTAATTATTTTGCAGCTATGATGGTGGATTTTGGAGATGCAGATGCAATGATTACAGGGTACTCTCGAAACTATGCAAGTACATTAAAACCTTTGTTTGAAGTAATAGGAATGCAAGAGGGAGTTACAAGAATTGCAGCTTCTAACTTAATGTTGACAAAAAGAGGGCCAATGTTTTTGGCAGATACAACAATAAATATAGACCCTACACCACGTCAATTGGCAAAGATTACACAATTAACAAGTGGTTTGGCAAAAATGTTTGGAGTAGAGCCTAATATTGCAATGCTATCTTTTTCAAACTTTGGAGCTTCTAAGTCAGAAAAATCAACAAAAGTAGAAGAAACAGTACATTTTATGCATAGGTACTTTCCAGAAGTTACTGTAGATGGTCCTGTACAGGCAGATTTTGCTTTGAACCAAGAAATGTTAGAAAGTAAATTTCCTTTTTCAAAACTGGTAAATAAGAAAACAAATGTGTTAATTTTTCCAAACTTAGATTCAGCTAACATTACTTATAAGATGATGAAGGAATTAAATGGAACAGAGTCTATTGGACCGATTGTTTTAGGATTGAAAAAACCAGCACATATTTTACAATTAGGAGCTAGTGTAGATGAGATGGTAAACATGTCGGCAGTAGCTGTAATTGATGCTCAAAATAAACAACAGCAAAGTTAGTTAGCTATAAAAAGATAAAGTAATGATTACACAGCTTAGAGGAAGGTTGGTAGAAAAAAATCCAACTTATGTAGTAGTAGATTGTAATGGTGTTGGATATTTTTTACACATATCATTGACTACCTTTGGAAGTTTGCCAGAAGAAGAATTGATAACAATTTACACGCACTTATCTGTAAAAGAAGATTCTCACACACTTTTTGGTTTTTGTACAAAAATAGAAAGAGAAATATTTAGGTTGTTGATATCTGTTTCAGGAATAGGACCTAGTACAGCCAGAACAATGCTGTCATCAATGTCTCCTGAAGAATTACAACAAGGAATAGCTTCAGAAAATGTAGCGTTAATTCAGTCTGTTAAAGGTATTGGAGCAAAAACAGCACAACGTTTAATTTTAGATTTAAAAGATAAAGTGTTAAAGATTTTTGATATGGAAGAAATATCAACAGTCGTACACAATACTAGTAAAGAAGAAGCGTTATCTGCCTTAGAAGTATTAGGGTATGTTAGAAAACAGTCTGAAAAAGTATTGGATAAAATTCTAAAAGAAGAGCCTAATTCTACTATAGAAAACTTAATTAAGAAAGCACTTAAAAATCTCTAGCCAGGCTTTGAACGTCAGTAAATTTAGAAATATAGCTAAGCTACTTGTAGTTTTAGGATTGTTAGCCAGCGGTTCATTATTCGCACAAAAACGGACTAACAAAAAGAATCCGCCTTTACATTATAGCTTTACTAAAGATCAAGGAGGAAGCTTGTTTTTAAATGCCCCAGGTGTAGACACTGTAGAATATGACGAAAATATAAAGCGTTATGTAATTGTAAAAAAAGTAGGTGATTATCAGGTAAAAACACCACTTTTCATGTCTACCACGGAATATCAAAAATACCGTCTTCAAAAAGATATTGATGCCTATTATAAGAAGAAAATAAGTGCCTTAAATTCAGATAAAAAAGGAAGTAAGGAAGAACAAAAAAACTTATTGCCAACTTACTACGTAAACTCAACATTGTTTAGTACTATTTTTGGAGGAAATGCTATTGAAGTAGATATTCAAGGAGCTTTAGATGTTAGTCTAGGAGGGTTGTATCAAAATGTTGAAAATCCAAATTTATCGGAAGACAATAGAAAAAGTTTTTCATTCGATTTTGATCAGCAAGTAACAGCAAGTATTGCAGCTAAAATTGGAGAGCGTTTAAAAGTAACAGCCAATTACGATACCAAATCTACTTTTGATTTTCAAAACTTAGTAAAAGTTGAATTTGTACCTTCTTTCTCATCAAAGAATAACGATGATATTGTTAAGAAAATAGAGATTGGTAATGTGAACATGAATACCAGTAATAATTTAATAGCAGGTTCACAAAGTTTGTTTGGTTTTAAAACACAAGTGCAATTTGGACCTACAACTATAACAAGTGTTTTCTCACAACAAAAATCAGAAAGTAAAACAGTAACGGCTCAAGGGGGATCTACATTAAATGAGTTTGAGTTGCTAACATCACAATACGATGTAAATAGGCACTTTTTTTTAACACAGTTTTTTAGAAATGAGTACAATGATGCATTGGCACAATTACCCTTAATAAGTAGTTCTGTAAATATTACTGCTATAGAAGTTTGGGTAACTAACAGAAGTTCTGAAACTACAGATGTAAGAAACATTGTAGCTATAACGGATTTAGGGGAGTCGGGAACTGATTATTATGATGATTCATCTAGAAACATTTCAAACCCGAAAATTGATGAGAGGGCTTTGCCTGGAGGTAATCCTGATAATACTTCCAATGAATTAGAAGATATATTCTATGAAGGGAGTGGAATTAGAGATATTGGAACCGTAAAGGATGAATTGATAAAGATTGCCGATGATGTGGAACAAGGTTCTGATTATACCATTTTAGAGAATGCAAAAAAATTAGATCCTAGTGAGTTTACTTTTAACCCACAATTGGGAACCATTTCTTTAAGACGTCAATTAACAGACGGAGATGTTTTAGGAGTTGCATTTCAATATACATTAAATACAGGTCCAGAGGTTTATAGAGTAGGAGAGCTTTCAACAGATGGAATTGCTTCGGAGGAAAACTTGGTGGTAAAAATGCTGCGAAGTGAAATTATAGAACCAGGAAAAAATATCTGGGACTTAATGATGAAAAACATTTACTCATTAGGAGCATACCAAATGAACCAAGATGGGTTTCGATTGGATTTATTATACAAAGACGATGCTACAGGAGTTGCTGTAAATACGTTACAAAACTCGCAAACAGAAGGAATTCCAGATAGAACACTTTTGAACTTAACAGAGGTGGATGTTTTAGATCAAAATGGAATTATAAAAGAAGAAGGAGATGGGTATTTTGATTATATAGAAGGAGTAACAGCAATATCAGAAACAGGTACTATTATTTTTCCAACATTAGAGCCATTTGGTAGAGATATGGAAAAGTTATTGGATGCTGCAGATGACGCTTTTTTATTCAAAGAACTATATACAGAAACACAAAACAATGCTAAGAACGAGTATCAGGTTAGAGATAAATACCTGATAAAAGGATATTATAAATCTGATGCAAGTAATGGTATTGCATTAGGAGCATACAATGTTCCTAGAGGATCTGTAAAAGTAACTTCTAATGGATTGGAGTTAACTGAAGGGGTAGATTATGTGGTAGATTATTTGGCAGGACGTGTACAGATTATCAATCCAAGTATTGAAGCTTCAGGAGCTCCCGTACAAGTATCAGTAGAAAATAATACGTTATTTAATCAACAGCGAAAAAGCTATATAGGTTTTGATGTAGAACATATATTTTCTGAAAAACTTTTAATGACAGGGACTTTTATAAATGTAAATGAAACACCTGTTACACAAAAAACATCGTATGGGCAAGACCCTGTAAACAATAGTATGTTTGGGTTAACAATGAATTACGATACAGAAGTACCGTTGTTGACCAAGTTGGTAAATAAATTGCCGTTTCAAGACACAGATGCACCGTCTCATTTTTCTTTAAGAGGTGATTTTGCTTATTTACAACCAGGAACATCTAAAGCCACTGAAATAGATGGAGAGGCTACTACTTATGTAGATGATTTTGAAGGCGTACAGATACCTATTAGTTTGATGGACCCTAAATCATGGAAGCTATCAAGTGTTCCTATTGCTTTTCTAGATGGGGCTACCGAACCAACATTAGAAGATGGTAAAGATAGAGCAAGATTAGCGTGGTATAGCATTGATAGGTTGTTTTATGGAGGTTCTTTACAACCGCCAAATATAGACAATGAAGAACTTTCTAGGGTCGAGGTAAGTAGAGTAGAGTACAGCGAATTATTTCCTGCTACAGATTTAGATGTAACGCAAAGTAATACACTTACTACATTTGACCTTGCGTACTATCCAAAAGAAAGAGGGAGTTATAATTATGATACCAATGTAGATGAAAATGGCGATTTAAATGCTCCAGAAGAACGTTGGGGAGGTATTACAAGAGCTATGACTACAACTGATTTTCAACAGGCAAATGTAGAGTATATCCAATTTTGGATGCAAGATCCTTATGAGAATTATTCTATAAAACCAGAAGAAGGAGCTCCTTTAGATGGAAACCCTATAAGAGAAGGAAAGTTACATTTTAACCTTGGTAATATTTCAGAAGATATTTTGAGAGATAGCCGTAAGATGTATGAAAATGGTTTGCCAGAAAGTGGAGATGAAGACAATACAGATGAAACAGTTTGGGGTAAAATACCTACCAATAAATCTTTTGTTTATTCTTTTACTGAGTTAGATGCTGATAGACAAATACAAGATATTGGGTTAGATGGATTGAATGATGCTGAAGAACAAGAGAGGTATGGAAATCTTGTTAGTGGAAATGATCCAGCATCAGATAACTATAGGTTTTTTAGAGGTTCACAATACGACCAAGAAGACGCATCTATATTAACACGATACAAGGCTTTTAACAATACACAAGGGAACTCTCCAACAGCAAGTTTGAGTCAAGAATCTTATCCAACAGCAGCTACTTCTATTCCAGATGCTGAAGATATTAATAAAGATCAGACAATGAATACGATTGATGCTTATTATGATTATGAGGTAGACTTAAAAGGAGGTAACTGGGAGGTTGGAGATGTGAATGGATATATTGTAGATAAAAAAACAGTTGCTAGAGGTTTAGAAACAGGAGGAACACAACAGGTTACTTGGTATCAATTTAGAATTCCAGTAACATCAGGGGTAGCTAAGGGAGGAATTACAGATTTTACTTCTATTCGTTTTATGCGTATGTATTTAACTGGTTTTAAAACTCCTGTTGTATTACGTTTGGCAGATTATCAATTGATAAGAGGTGATTGGAGACGTTATACAAAGAATGCTCAAGAAGAAGATTTAACTCAAGAAGAGTTAGAAAAATTTACTACAGGAGTTGTAAACATAGAAGAGAATGCTTCAAGAGTTCCAATACCTTATGTATTACCTCCAGGAATTGAAAGAGAACAATTGCAAGGGGCTGTAAATTTACAATACCAAAATGAACAGTCTATTTCCGTGAAAATAGAAGAATTACCTCCGGGAGAAGCAAGAACTGTTTATAAGAATGCAATATTAGATTTACGAATGTATAAAAAATTAAAAATGTTTATACATGCAGAAGCTTTAGGAAATGAAACCTTAGAGAAAGATGATATAGTAGCTATCTTCAGAATGGGAAGTGATTTAGATGATAATTATTATCAAATAGAAGTTCCTTTAACACCTACAGCACATACAGAGACAAGTGCAGAAGCTATTTGGCCAGAAGAGAATAATTTAGAAGTAGATTTAGAAGCGTTAGGAATATTAAAAGTACAAAGGTATGCTGACGGTGCTCCTGTGGATCAACCTTATCCTGCACGAACAGGGGAAGTAAAATATGCTGTTAGAGTAAAAGGAAATCCAAACTTATCTAATATTAAAACCTTTATGATGGGAGTTGAAAATGCTTCTAATACAGACAAAGGAATTGAGCTTTGGTTTAATGAATTACGCGTTGCAGGATTTGATAATAAAGGAGGATGGGCTACTGTATTAAATGCTAATGCAAACTTTGCAGACTTAGCAGATGTAGCTGTAACAGGAAGAATGCAAACCATAGGGTTTGGAAGTGTAGAACAAAAGGTAAATGAAAGAAGTCAGGAAGAAATAAAACAATATGGAGTTGCTACGAATGTCAATGTTGGAAAATTAATGCCACAAAATTGGGGTATAAAAATACCGTTGAGTTATTCTGTTTCAGAAGAGTTTAAAGACCCTAAATACGATCCGCAATACCAAGATGTAAAATTTGAAGATGCTAAAGAAATAAATCCGAATAGTGAAAGTGCAACAGATTATACGAAGCGAAGAAGTATAAATTTGATAAATGTACGAAAGGAAAGAGTAGGAGAAGTTACAAAGATGCCAATGCCCTATGATATTGAAAATTTCTCAGTATCTTATTCTTATAGCGATATGTTTCATAAAGATTACAATGTTCAAAAACATTTGACACAAGATTTAAGAACATCAGCAGCATATACTTTTACTTTTCAACCTAAGCCAGTAGAACCATTTAAAAATTCTAAATGGTTTTCAAACGAAAAGTATTTTAAATTGGTTAAAGATTTTAATTTTAATTATTTACCAACAAAAATAGGTGTTAATTCTAGTATAACAAGGAGCTATAATGAACAACTGTCTAGAAATTTGGTAGAAGGTTTGTCAGAACTACCAACACTGAAACAAAGGAACTTTTTATTTGATTGGGATTATAATATAGGGTACGATTTGTCAAGGTCTTTAATATTGAATTTTAGAGCAGCAAACTTTTATATATATGACGATTTTATTGATGTAAATGGAAATGAAGAAGATGTACAGTTATATGATAACTTTTTTAATTTAGGAAGAGCCAGTCAATACACTCAAAAGTTTGATTTAACGTATAAAATACCAATAGATAAACTTCCTTATTTAGGATTTTTAACATCAAATGTAACGTATTCAGCAGATTTTCAATGGCAGGCAGGATCAAAATCTTATATTAAAGAGGTCGGAAATACAATTCAGAATGCCAACACTATAAATTGGTCTACAAATATGAATTTGGATCAGTTGTATAAAGACACAAATTTTGAAAGTCTGTTTGTGCCAAGCAAAAAGTCAAAATCAAATTCAGGTAAAAGCGGAGCACCTAAATTTGCATTGCCAGCGAGTAAAAAAGTAGGAGGATCATCAACAAATAAATCTACAAAAGAAGTTATCTTAAAAGGAGTTTATGATCTTATTACTTCCGTAAAAACAATTCGTTTAGGGTATGCTGAAAACAATGGAACTCTATTGCCAGGTTACGATCCTTCAATAGGATTTTTAGGAAGAGATAATTATGGCGGAGGTTTAGCACCTACTTTAGGATTTGTTTTTGGAGACCAAACAGATATAAGACAAGAGGCTTTGAATAAGGATTGGTTGACTACGAGAAATGTTAATTATGCTTCGGATACAAATAGAGAAGATGATTCTTATTATAGTAAGACTTATACGCAAACACATTATGATAAATTTGATGTAAGTTTTAATGTAAAACCAATAAACGATTTAGATATTGTTATTGTAGCAAATAGAATTCATGCAAAAAACACATCGCAACAGATAGATGCGATTAATGATAATAATGGTACAGAAGATCCTAATGATGATATAAGAAGGTTAGGAGATACACAACTAACAGAATCAGGGAACTTTAATATGAGTTATAGTATGATTCGTACTTCTTTTGATGGAAATGGAGATGAAACTTTCCAAGAGTTTTTAAATAACAGAGCTGTTATTCAAGAACGTTTGGCTACAGAAAGAGGGCACCCTATTGATGGATATGGGTTGAATAGTGCAGAAGTATTAATGCCTGCATTTTCTTCGGCGTATTCAGGAGGTAATGCTTCTGACGAAGGCTTAAGTCCTTTTAAAAACATTCCACTTCCAAATTGGAGGTTGACTTATAAAGGATTGATGAAAAACAAATGGATTAAAAAAACATTTTCTTCATTTGTAATTAGTCATGGATATAGTTCTTCTTATACGATAGGGAATTTTAGTAACAACCTACAGTACGAAGAGGATGAAAATGGAATACCAGAAAAAGATATTAATGGGAATTATTTTTCAGAAGTGTTGGTTTCAAATTTAACCTTAAATGATGGATTTTCTCCATTAATTAAAGTAGATTTGAAATTGAAAAATTCATTGTCTTTCCGAGGAACAATCAATAAAGACAGGACTTTGGCTTTAAGTTTAAATAATAATACATTGTCTGATGTAAGAGGAACAGAGTATGTATTTGGATTAGGGTACAGGGTAAAAGACTTGAAATTTAGAACTTCATTTGGAGGGAAAAGAAGACAAGTAAAAGGAAATTTAAATATGAAGGCAGACATTTCATATAGGCAAAACTTATCAGTTATACGTACTGTAGATACGGATAATAATGATACTCAAATTACGGGAGGACAAGATATTTTCGGGCTTAAATTGTCGGCAGATTATAATTTAAGTAAAAACTTAATAGCTACTTTTTATTACGATCAAACAGCGTCTAAGTATGCTATATCTACTACCTTTCCACGACAGTCTGTTAGTACAGGAATTAGTATAACATATAATTTAGGAAATTAATAAAAACATATAAGATGAACTTACCAGAAAATTTAAAATATACAAAAGACCATGAATGGGTAAAAGTAGAGGGAGATACCATTACTATAGGAATTACTGATTTTGCTCAAAGTGAATTAGGAGATATTGTTTATGTAGATGTAGATACTGTAGGAGATGTAGTAGAGGCAAACGAGGTTTTTGGTTCGGTAGAAGCAGTTAAAACAGTTTCAGATTTGTTTATGCCTATTACAGGAGAAGTAGTGGCTTTTAATGAAGATTTAGAAGATGCTCCAGAAGATGTAAATACAGATCCTTATGGAAAAGGTTGGATGATTAAAGTAACGACAGATGATATGTCTCAAATAGATGCTCTTTTAGATGCTGAAGGCTATAAAGAAATTATTGGAGCGTAGTATGCTTTTTATAGCAATAGGTGTTACACTTATTGTTGCTTTTTTAAGCCTATTTCATATCCAATCATTCAATCATTTACAACCTAATATTTCGAATATAGATAAAATAGAACATATATTGGCCTATTTTGTTTTAACGTTTGTTTGGTTGTTGGCACTAAAGAAAAAAACAAGTAAGTATAAATTGGTTACAGTGTTGTCTGTATTTTTATACGGTGTTTTGTTAGAGGTGTTACAAATGAAATTAACATCTTATAGACAAGGAGATGTATTAGATGGTTTAGCAAATTCTTCAGGGATTTTATTAGCAACATTTTTTTTCGATAAAATCTACATGAAAATGAGTTTAATTTATAGAAATAGGTTTGCATAAGTAATATTAAAATTAGTAAATTAGCGAACTCATAAAATTTTTCAATAAATGGAAGTTAAGAAAAATCCGAAGTCTAATCTAGAGAACTTTAGTAAGTTGTTCATTCAGTTGGGACTTGTATTGGCGCTTTTTTTCATATACATTAGTATAGAGCACAAAACATACGATAGAGTTGTCGCTGATTTAGGTGTAGCATCTTTGTCAGGAGAAGAGGAAGAAATAATGGTTGTAACACAACGTATTCAGCCTGTAAAACCACCACCACCACCACCGCCGCCGCCATCACCAGATATTATTGAAGTAGTAGAGAATGAGACTGAAGTTGAAGAAACTGTAATTGAAACAACAGAAACAGACGAAGAAGAAGCTGTTGAAGTTGAAGAGATTATTGAAATAGATGAGGGAGAAGAAGTTATAGAAGATGTACCATTTTCTATTATTGAAGATGTACCTGTATATCCAGGATGTGAAAAGGAAAAAGGTAGGCAAGCAAAAGCTGCATGTTTTGGAAAAAGAGTATCTAAACATGTAAATAGAAAATTTAATACAGATTTAGCTTCAGATTTAGGAATGTCTGCTGGAGTAAAAAGAATTTTTGTTCAATTTAGGATAAATGAAAAAGGAGAAATTTCTGATGTTCAAGTAAGAGCTCCACATCCAAGATTGGCACAAGAAGCAGAAAGAGTAGTGAAAACATTGCCTAAAATGACCCCAGGAAAACAAAGAGGTAGACCTGTAGGAATGAAATATGCACTTCCAATTGCTTTCCAAGTAGAATAGTAAATGGATAATAATATATTTAAAAACGCTTAAGAAATATTCTTAAGCGTTTTTTTTTGAATAAAAGCTTTTTCTAGCTTGTAAAATATAATTTGTATTTTCGTTTTATACCAAAAAAAGGAATGGATACTAAAGAGAAATATTTTGTACACGAAACAGCGGTTATTGATACAGATTGTACAATAGGAGCTTCAACAAAAATATGGCACTTTAGTCATATTATGTCGCATAGTGTTTTAGGAGAAGGTTGTAATATAGGACAGAATGTAGTGGTTTCTCCTCAAGTAATTTTAGGTAAAAATGTAAAAGTTCAAAATAATGTTTCTATTTATACAGGGGTTGTTTGTGAAGATGATGTGTTTTTAGGTCCTTCTATGGTTTTTACAAACATAACAAACCCAAGAAGTGCTATTTTAAGGAGAGATCAATATAAAAAGACATTGGTTAAGAAAGGAGCTAGTATTGGGGCTAATGCAACAATTATCTGTGGTAATACAATTGGTGAATATGCTTTGATAGGGGCAGGAGCAGTGGTAACAAAAAATGTATTGCCTTATGCGTTGGTTGTAGGAAATCCATCTAAACAAATAGGTTGGGTTAGTGAATATGGACATCGACTGGAATTCAATTCAGAAGGTTTTGCAATTTGTTTAGAAAGTAAAGAGCAATATCAGTTGAAAGACAATTCTGTTATAAAACTTTGATTATGAAAATTCAAAAAACGGTATTAATAGTAATTCTTTTTATTTCTTTTTTAGGAAGAGCACAGTCTAAAAAAGAGAAGCCCGAGCAAGAATTGAGAGATTTTAAAAAAGAAGAATTCGTAGAGCATAAAAGTAATTTAAACATTCCTTTGAATCATACGCGATATGCTTTTTTTGAGAGAGATTATTTAGCTGGAGAAAATGTCCATTCAGCAGTAAAACCGTATGTGTATAAAGATGTAAATAAGCACCATGATTTTGATAAAGAAAAATCACAATTTTTAAAGGATAAGAAATCATGGGGAGGTAAAAAGTTGTGGAATGAGCATTTGGTAGAGGTAAAAGCAGATGATTATTGGTTTTCTGCAGATATTTTATTGGATGTAGAGTTAGGAAAAGACAATACCGATAATTTAAAGTATACGTTTAATAACTCTAGAATATTACAAGTTCAAGGAGAGTTAGGAAAGAATTTTTCTTATTCAGCAACTATTTTTGAGAGTCAAGGTAGGTTTGCGGGGTATGTAAATGATTATATAGAAATACAGGAAAGGTTGACCTCTTTTTCGGCAGGCGTTGTTCCAGGAAGAGGGAAAGCAAAAGATTTTAAAGAGGATGCATATGATTACCCTGTTTCTGAAGGATATATTGCTTATAGACCTGCAAAATTTTTTAATTTTCAAATGGGACAGGGGAAAAATTTTATAGGGGATGGATATCGATCTATGATGGTTTCTGATGTAGCAGCACCCTATCCATATTTTAAAGTAACAACCAGTTTTTGGAAAATACAGTATACCAATTTATGGACGTGGATGACAGATATTCGAAGAGAAGCGGTTGTAGATGGAGCACACCCTAGAAAGTATGTATCTACACATCATTTGAGTATCAACATTACAGAAAAACTAAATATAGGGTTGTTTGAAGCGGTAATGACAACTCCTTCAAGAACAGGTGCTTTAGAAATGGATTTTTTAAATCCGATAATTTTTTATAAATCCTTGGAGTTTGCGAGAGGAGAAGGAGCTGGTAGTAGTGTGATAGGGATGAATGCCAGTTATAAGTTTTCAAAAAACTTTTTTATGTATTCACAATTGGTTTTTGATGAGTTTACTTTGGCAGAAATTAGAGCAAATAACGGATACTGGGCTAACAAATACGGACTTCAGTTAGGGGCGAAATACTTTGACGCTTTTAAAGTTAAAAACCTGTATTTACAGGGAGAGTTTAACTGGTTACGCCCATATACTTTTTCACACGATGATCCAATTTTAAATTATGGGCATTATGGGCAACAAGTAGCACATGCTTGGGGAGCTAATTTTTGGGAAACAATTGCAATTGCTCGTTATCAAAAAGAACGTTGGTCAACTAACTTAAAATTAATTTATGGAGAAAAGGGATTTGATTATACAGACACAAATTACGGAGGTGATATATTTAAGTCTTATGGAACAAGAGAACAAGATTATGGAAATGAGGTAGGACAAGGAGCTACAGCATCTATTTTTCATACAGATTTCCAAGTTTCTTATTTGATAAACCCAAGAACTAATATGAGGTTGTTTACAGGGGTTTTATATCGTAGTTTTAAACCAGAAAACCCTTCTTCAACTTTTCAGGAAAATACAACAACTTGGTTCAACCTAGGTATAAAAGCAGATTTGGTAAACTGGTATTTAGATTTCTAATTTGCTTTAGAAAAACGTTTCAAGCCATCTTGTAACCATTGTAGGTAAGTAGCCTCATACTCGTATTCTTCAGGGTGATTTAATAATTCCATATCAGGACTCAGTAATACATAAAACGGCTGAGAGCTGGTTTGAAAATTGAGTGACTGTAGCGTAGCCCATTTTGCTCCTATAGTGGTAATATGTTTGGTTTGTCCGTTAGGCTTTTGGAAATAGAATTGCTCCTCTATAGGTAATTCCTTCTTGTCATCTATATAAAGAGAAATGATAACGTATTTTTCTAATTCCGTATATACCTTAGGGGTACTCCAAACGTTTTCTTCCATTTTTCTACAATTTACACAAGCCCAACCAGTAAAGTCAAGTAAAATAGGTTTGTTAAATTCTTTTGCATGTGCAACACCTTCATCAAAATCTTTAAAACAATTTAAGTTAAGAGGACAATCAGTTTCTGTTTCCTGTAGGCTATAAAATGTAGGTGGAGCAAAACCACTTAATAAGTTTAAAGATGTATTAAAGAATAAACCTGTAATTAAGTAGAGAGTAAATATTCCTGAGGCAGTTCCAGAAATGGTTCTTCCTAAGGATATTTTTTTGACAGGTGAGTCGTGTGGAAATTTTATTTTTCCCAATAAATAAAGAGTAAGGGCTCCAAAAATTAGGATCCACAAAATAATAAAAGTTTCACGTTTTAAAATTCCCCAATGTTCTACCATATCAGCATTGGATAAGAATTTTAGTGCAAGTGCTATTTCAAGAAACCCTAAAGTAACCTTTACAGTATTTAACCAACTACCAGATTTAGGCAAATTGTTTAACCAATTAGGGAATAAGGCAAATAAGGTAAAAGGAAGTGCTAAGGCAGCTCCAAAACCAACCATACCAAAGGTCAATTGTGTGGCTCCTCCATCAGAAGATAAAGCGCCAACAAGTAGAGAGCCTAAAATAGGACCCGTACAAGAAAAAGAAACAATGGCTAAGGTTAAAGCCATAAAAAATGTACCTATAATTCCTCCAATATCAGAAGCAGAGTCCATTTTATTAGACCAAGAATGTGGTAAAGAAATTTCAAAATATCCAAAAAATGAAATGGCAAAGAAAATAAATATTACAAAGAAAGAGATGTTTAGCCATACATTGGTAGAAATGCTATTTAATATTTCTGGATCTAATGAATCTAAAAAGTGAAAAGGGGCACTTAGCAATAGGTAAATAAAGATAATAAACGCACCGTATAGAAAAGCATTGGTAATTCCACTTTGTTTATTCGCCTGTTTTGTGAAAAATGAAACAGTTAAAGGAATCATAGGAAAAACACAAGGCGTAAGTAAAGCAATAAGACCTCCAAAAAAGCCTAAAAGAAAAATAGTAGTCAATCCTTTTTGTTGCTTTTTGGAATTTTCAGAAGCAATGAATTCTTCTTTGTTTTTAATATTTAAATCTAATTTATTAGAAAGTTGTTTGCTAGTAGTGTCTACGGTTAGTTGTTCTTTAACCCTGGTCCCTTTAGTGAGGTCTATTAAAATAACTTCACCTGGTTCAAAAGTACACGCTTGATCGTCGCAAGTTTGATAGGTAGCAGTAATTTTAATTTTTAATAAATTGTTTGTGTTCTTTTTTATTTTTTGTGTAAAAATGGCTTCTTTTTCAAAGTAAGCAGTTTCCATTTTAAAAATCTCTTCATACTGTTTATGAGGGAGGCTTTCTAAAGTTTTACCGACTATTTCAAATTCGTTCTTTTCATTTTCAAAAGTAAAACCTGTAGCTAAAGGTCCTCCTTCAGGAAGGTGCTGAGAATACAAATGCCAACCCTCTTCGATAATCGCCTTTAGGTGAATCGTGTAAATAGAGTCATTGTTTTGTTCAACCTCAGTTTCCCAACGAACAGTGTTTTCTTGTGAAATACCTGTGAGGCTTATAAAAAATAAGGTGAATAATAAACTGATAATATTTTTCATGATGGGATTTGTATGTTTAGCTACAGGTTCTAAATACTGTATTCAATTTTTAAGATAGATTTTGTTTGTTCTGTGACTTTATACCTATTATCGAGTCTTTTACCAACAATCCAAATAATTTTATTGTTGTCACATAATAACCAAGTTTGTTCTTTCTCTAATAGGGAAAGTTTGATGTCTTTAAAGTATTTGCTTACTTTTTTCTTTCCAACCATTCCTATTGGATAAAAATAGTCTCCTTTTTGCCATTTTCTTACAACTAAGGGAAACTGAATAAGGTCTCTATCGATATATGCTGTAAAGTTATTTTTTGTTTCAATAGATTTTGCGGTCCCTATAGTTA
The DNA here is from genome assembly GCA_965243265.1 of Flavicella sp. Classification (GTDB taxonomy): domain Bacteria; phylum Bacteroidota; class Bacteroidia; order Flavobacteriales; family Flavobacteriaceae; genus Flavicella. The sequence continues at coordinate 174,981 of CBDEUL010000002.1, read as the reverse complement.
AAGAGATAGGCGTATTTATTTCTATGTTATTTGTAGGAATAACAACAAGATCATTAGAAGGAGTTTCTAATTTGGTAATTAATAATTCATCTCTGTTTTTAATCAATCGGTATTTTTTAGAAAATAATTGTTTTCCCGATTGTGCTTTTAATAAAGAAGAAATATCTTTCCAGGAGGTAAAACCATATTCTTTTAATAGCTCATATAAATGTGCTTTGGAGTTGTTTAATTCGAGTACTTTGTTGATAGAAATTTTGGTAACAGCTTCATTTTCTGTAGATATTACATGTTTTTTTAACTGAACAATTCGATCACTAATAATAGCTTGACTTTCGCTAAGATGATTTAACGTTTTATCAAATGATTTTAAAAAGTTAGGGTTGAGTTCTTTTAGAATAGGGACAATTTCGTGTCGTATTTTGTTTCTGAAATATTTGGTAGAGGTATTGCTTTGGTCTTCTCTCCATTCAATTGAATTCTCTTTGGCAAAGTTCTCAATTTCCTTTCTAGAAAAAGGTAGTAAAGGACGTATGGTGTTCTCGTTTATTTCGGGTATTCCTGTTAAACCATCTAAACCGGTACCTCTTGTAAAGTTTATTAAAAAAGTTTCAAGAGAATCATCTTTGTGATGTGCCGTTAAAATATATTCTAAGTCGTGTTTTTCTAAAATTTCTTGAAACCAATTATAACGTAAATCTCTAGCTGCCATTTGAATTGAAATACCTTTTTCGTTGGCAAATTTAGAAGTGTCAAAATGTGTAGTTAAAACAGGTATTTCTAATTGAGCTCCTAATTTTTTTACAAAACTTTCATCTGTATCACTTTCTTCTCCCCTTAGGTGAAAATTGCAATGAGCTAATGTGATATTCTTATTGAGTTTGTGCAATAGATGTGTAAGTACAACACTATCTATTCCTCCTGAAATTGCAATTAATAAGTTGCTGTTTTCTAAAAAAGGAAGTCTTTCATTTAGGTGTTCTTTAAAACGTTCTAACACTTTATTTCTTTTTAATTTTTGGGATAGTTGGCTTTATACCAAAGATACTCAAAATGAAATTGTATCAATAATTATTTAGAAGAACTTCTTTCATTGCTTTTGCCTTTAAGAGACATTCTTCTAGTTCTTTTTCTGGGACTGAAAGTGAAGTAATTGCACTACCAACAGAATAAGATGTATAGCGGTTTTTATGGTTGTATAAGATACTTCTTATAATTACATTAAAATCGAAATCTCCTGTAGGAGAAAAATATCCCACACTACCAGAGTAAAGCCCTCTTTTAGTTTCTTCAAGATTTTCAATAATATTCATGGCAGCTACTTTTGGAGCCCCAGTCATGCTCCCCATAGGATACGTGTTTTTAATAATATCTACAGGATGCATTTTTTCAGTAACCTCTGAATGTATTGTAGATATCATCTGATGTACCTGCTTAAAGGAGTACACTTTGCAAAGCTCTTCAACTTTTACACTACCTTTAATGGCTAGTTTAGAAAGATCGTTTCTAACCAAATCAACAATCATAACATTTTCTGCTTGTTCCTTAGTATCGTATTCAAGGAGTTTCTTTAAAAGAATGTCTTCCTCTTTGTTGGCAGACCTTTTGGCAGTTCCCTTAATAGGCTGTGAAATAACTTTTGTTCCTTGTTTTTGTAAATAACGTTCGGGCGATGCCGATAATAAGTAGTGCTCTCCTGTTTTTAGAAAAGTGGCAAAAGGAGGTTGTGAAATAGTATTTAATTTTTGATAAGTCCTAAATGGTGAAATTTCACAGTTTTCAACATAAAATTCTTGGCAAAAATTAGCTTCATAAATATCACCCCTTTTGATATGTTGTAATACCTGATGTACCTTTTCTAGGTAAGCATCTTTATGTATTCTAAGTTTTATAGTAGGTTTTTCTAATTTTGAGTAAGAAACAGAAGAAGAATTTTTAATGTTTTCAAAATCTTCTTTGATATTATTTTTTTCAGAATTTAAATAAGAAAAAGTAACATCAGTATCTGATACAAAGACTATTTTTTTAGGTTGAAAGAAAAATAAATCAGGAAAATGAAGTCCATCAAAATTATTAGAAGAAATAGTTTCGATGTCATTTTTTAAATCATAACCAAGATAACCGAAAATATAATCATTGATGTTTGATTGAAATTCTTTTAGCTTTTCAAAGGCGTTATTGTAATTACAAGACAATATCTTTTCAGAACCTACTGCAAGTATAGCTTCATGTTGAGCGTATTTTTCTTTGTGATTATTAGAATCAAGCCATGTTACGGTATCGTATTGTTGTGCCCAATAGAGTAGCTTTTCTTTAAACTCTTTGCAGTTAGATATTGGGAATTTTTGTTGAAACCTTTGCATTTAATTACCTAAATAAGCTGCAAAGTTACTAAAGAAGACGTTTATTTGAGCCTTAAAATAAAGAAGTCTTGAATTGAATTTAGAAGAAATAGTTTTATTTTGTTTTTTCTAAAGAAAGACTTGTAAAGTTTTGTGATTTTTTAGACTAAAAGTTAAAAATATAAAACCTGTTTTATAAATGTGTACAGTAACGTTTTTACCATTGAATGATGGAGAGTTTATTTTTACTTCTAATAGAGATGAAAGTCCTATAAGAGAAACAATAAATCCTGAAGAGTATGTAGAAGAGGGAGTTACTTTGTTATATCCTAAAGATAAAAAAGCAGGAGGTACTTGGATTGGTGTTTCTGAAAAAAACAGATTGGTTTGTTTGTTAAATGGAGGGTTTGAAAAACATTTTCATAAAGGGAATTATGCTTTTAGCAGAGGTGTTGTTGTTAAAAAAGCAATGTTGTCGGATGATATTCATTTGTTTTTATCAACCTTTAAATTGGATGATGTAGAACCATTTACGTTAGTAGTTGTAGATTGGAACAGGTCATTGCAATTGTTAGAGTTGGTTTGGGATGGAAAGAAGAGATATGTTAAAGAATTGGAAAAAAAACCTAGAATATGGTCTTCATCTACTTTATATACGGCTGAAATGAAGATGTTTAGAGAAAAGTGGTTTGCTGAATGGCTTGTTGAACACCCTGTTTATTTACAAGATGACGTTTTTGAGTTTCATGAGAACTCAACGTTGGGTACAAAGGAAATTTCTATTAAGATGAAACGATCAAATGTAGAAACCGTAAGTACAACTTCAGTAGAAAAGAGAAATGATACTGTTGTAATGACATATCAAAACACTTTGGAAGGAAATACAAGTGTAAATACGTTAAAAACTAAAGCTTTAGTAGTCAATGAATAATTCAGGAATTGTAGTAATAATTGCGTTTCCAGATACAATAGTGAGGCCTGCTACAGGAGAGCTTTCTAGTAAAATATGGCCTTTGTTTGGTGTAGGTGGAAAAAATGCTGTACAAGCAGGGCATGCAGCAATGTTATTGGTGTCAAAAAAAACAGGAAGTATACAGTATTTTGATTTTGGAAGGTATATAACTTCAGACGGTTATGGTAGAGTTCGTAGTGAAGTTACAGATTGTGAATTGCATATTCCAATAAAGGCAGCTATAAAAAATGGTACTATTTCTAATATAGAAGACATTCTATTGTTTCTTGAAAGAAGCCCTCATAAAACGCATGGAGAAGGAAGAATGATTGTGTCTGTTAATGAAGAAATAGAATATAAGAAGGCATTAAGCTTTGTAACTGCTTTACAGGCAAAAGGAGAGGTTTCTTATGGAGCTTTTGTGAAAAATGGAAGTAATTGCGCGCGTTTGGTTACAGATACCTTGTTAGTAGCTACTACAAGCACTACAATCCGAAAAAAATTAAAGAAATCATACTTTATTACGCCGAGTCCAATTAGCAATGTGTTAAGGGGTAGGAGTTCAAATACTCCTATATATGAAGTTTATAATCAGCATATTCATGAGTATAAAAACAGAGCTATTTATAAAGAACATTTAAAATGTTTGTTAAATAAAGTTCCCCAAGAGTTGAATGAAGAGGGAACTGTGCATCCGGATAGAAATAGTTATTATTCAGAAAAAGAACAATGGTTAGGTGGTATTGGAAGTGGTGCATGGTTTTCAATAGAAAAATCAGAGATAGCTACATTTTATAAAGTAACACGAAAATGTTCTAAAGGGAAAATTGATTTAGAAGCAGTTTTTGAAGACGAAACCCGAGTCTTTTCAATAGAGAAACCATTTAAAATAATGCATGGTTCTCATTGCAATCAATGTGTTGTTCGTCAAAACGACAAGTTGTTTTATTTAAAAAGAAAAGTTTCTTAATATTAGTTAAGCATTTCAGGTATGCTCAATTGAAAGGTGGGTATATATACTTTAAAATGTGTTTTTGAAGTAAAGTTTATCATGTTGTAATACCCTTTCATAGCACCCAAAGTAGAATCTAAGTAACAGTTAGATTCGTAAGAGTGTCTTTCACCAGGGTTTAAGATCGGTATTTGTCCAACAACCCCATCACCTTTAACAATTTCAACATCATTTAGAGAATCAAAAATCATCCATTTTCTAGAAACGAGTTGAACAATATCATTGGTTTGGTTTTCAATGGTAATTAAGTAACTAAACGCATGGTGTGTATAATCATTGTGTTGGTGTACACCTTGATAGTTTGTAAGAACAGACACTTTAATGCCTTTTGTAACTTTTTGCACCATGGGGTTATTTATTAATGATTATAATCAAATATAAATAACTTATTTCTATAAATAAGACTAATAAAAGTTAAAATTACTGGCTGTTAATGGTTGTTTTTCCAATAATTCGTTCAATCCTTTGTCCAAAAGGTTTGTAGTAAGCAAGTATGGTATAATCATTCTCTGTTTCAAAGAAAGATCCTTCAATAGCAATATTGTTTACTGTTTTTTCTTTTGTTACATAGGTGTAGTTGTAAAAACCTTGTTTCAAATAGATAGAAGCCTCATAGATACCTTTCTTTTTGTTGAAAGTCATTTTGTTTTCTTCGGTACAAGCATAATTATTGAAAGCGCCGTAAACAAAAATGTTTTTGCTTTTTGTAGCATCGGTGTTTTCTAAGGTAAATTTAACCCAAGTATACTCGCTTTCTATTCTAGGGTATTCTGCATTAATTGTACGAATTACAAAATTACCATTAATGTCAGGGTTGTAGGTATAAGGATTGTATGCTCTAGGAATGTTAGGGTATAAGGTAGTGTAGTAAATGTCCCTTATTCGTTGTGTGTTTAAAATATAACCTGCGTTTCCTGTAATGTTTTTTGTGTCAAAATTTAAAAACTCATTTGCTCCGTAAAAGCTAGTTTCATCATTGTATTGGTATATAATTTCATCATTCCTGTAGTATTGAGGTTTGATGTCTTTTTTTGTGAAATTCCAATCATTATTTTGTAAAATAACAATTTTCAGTTCCTTAGAAGGGTTGTTGATTCTCAGGTTTTTATGGAGTAAGGAAAGTTGAACTATTTGCTTTTCTTTGATTGTTTTAATGTTTCTGTCTCTAGCTATTTTTGCACTAATAGTTGTTATGTTTTCGTAAATAATAAACCTTCTTTGAATACAGATTTCATCATTTTCATTTAAAACAGTCAATAGATAGTTTCCACTTTTTTTTATTCTAGATCCTCTATTAGGAAATTCAAATTGATAATGGGTATAATCTTGTAGCGTATTGAAAGAGTTCTCGAAATTTAAAATTTCAAAATCAGGAAAACCTTCTAGAAATTCACTTGTGTTTAATTTGGAAGGTTCCCAATTGTAATTACAATGTTGTACGGTGTAATGGTAGTTTTTTTGATCCGCCTCTAGATCATCAAACGAAATTTCTAAAGAACTATTAATAGAAATTATTGGAGTGTAATTGTCTTTTTTTGTAGGTTTCACAATTACACTTTTAATAAAAGCAGCAGTGTAATTTTGAGCATTTATACCGTGAGAAGAACCAATAATTAGGATCCATAAAAAGTGTTTAACCAACATTTAAAAGGGTTTTATTTCTTGCAAATCTAATGAATTTTGTAAGAGTTGTAAGAATACTGTTTTTCAAATATTTACAAATATTTTTTCTTTTTGAAAAATGTTTAGGAATTTGAAAATTTAGCTGAATATAATTCAATCAAAAATAAGGATTGAAGAATATAATGCAATCGCTATTTAGACACCTTATAAATAAGAGAGCTGTATGATATAAACTAAAGGAACTAGGGGTAAAAAAAATTGAAATTTTTAAATTTGCATGTTTTTAAAACGGATTAACTAAAATTCTAAATATGTCACAGGACATTCGAATAAAAAAAGGCTTATCTATTAAGCTAAAAGGAAAAGCAGAAGAAACTGTTTCTGCAGCCCCTCGTTCAGGAATTTTTTCAATACAACCAAGCGATTTTCATGGAATAACTCCTAAGCTGACTGTAAAAGTTGGAGCGGAAGTATCTGTGGGAGATGTTTTGTTTTATTCAAAATCTAACGAGCAAATTAAGTTCACATCGCCAGTAAGTGGAGTTGTTACTGAAATTAGAAGAGGAGCAAAAAGAAGGATTTTGGCTATTATTATAGAAGCCAAATCTCAAGATCAATTTGTCAATTTTGGAAAAGAAGACCCAAAAAGTCTTTCAAAAGAACAAGTACTTTCTAAAGTTTTAGAAAGTGGTTGTTGGGCATTTGTAAATCAACGTCCTTACGATGTGATTGCAAACCCAGAAGACGAAGCAAAAGCAATTTTTGTTTCATCTTTTGATACAGCTCCATTGGCACCAAATTATGCATTTGCTTTAAAAGATCAAGAAGCTGCTTTTCAAGCGGGTATTGATGCAATTTCAAAGTTAACAGCAGGTAAGGTGTATTTGTCAGTAAACGAGAAGGTGTCTTTCTTTAATAAAATTAAGAATGCAGAAATTTTAAATGTTACAGGAAAGCACCCTGCAGGTAATGTAGGTGTTCAGATAGCAGAAGTTTCTCCAATTAACCAAGGAGAAAAAGTTTGGACAATTAATGCACAAGATGTAGCAATTATAGGAAACCTTTTCTTAACAGGAGAATACAAGCCTAATAGAGTTGTAGCATTGGCAGGATCTGAAGTTTCAGGACCTCAATATTACAATTTGACAATAGGTCAACAATTAGATGGTTTTCTAGAAGGTAAATTAAGCGGAGACAATACCCGTATTATTTCAGGAAACGTGTTAACAGGAACCAAAGTACCAGCAAAAGAAGGTTACTTAGGGTTCTATAGCAATGTTGTTACTGTAATACCAGAAGGGAATATCCATAGATTCTTAGGGTGGATGCCATTTGTAGGAGGAAAAGTACACAGTGCATCTAGAACATCTTTTTCATGGTTATCACCAAATAAAGAATATGCGTTAAATACCAATTTAAATGGAGAAGAACGCGCATTGGTTGTAACAGGAGAAATGGAAAAAGTAATGCCTTTAGATATTTTTCCAATGCAATTGTTAAAAGCAATTTTAGCAAAAGATATAGAGAAAATGGAAAATTTAGGAATCTACGAAGTAGCTCCTGAAGATTTTGCTTTGATTGATTATACAAGTTCTTCTAAAATTGAAGCACAAGAAATCATCAGAGAAGGTTTAGACATAATGATAAACGAAGTAGGATAATGAAATTTATTAGAAATACTTTTGATAAGTACAAGCCACTTTTTGAAAAAGGAGGTAAGTACGAAAAAATGGCTCCAGCCTTTAATGCATTTGATACATTAGCATTTGTACCAAATCATACAACAAGTAAAGGAGCTCACATTAGAGATGGAGTAGATTTAAAGCGTGTTATGATTACGGTTGTATTGGCTTTAGTACCTACCTTAATTTTTGGAATGTGGAATATTGGATACCAACATTTCTCTCAATTAGGAGAAGCAGGAACTTTCTTAGATTACTTAATTTACGGGTCAGTGAAATTTTTACCAATGGTGGTTGTTTCATATGGTGTAGGTTTAGGAATTGAATTTGCTTTTGGAGTATATAGAGGACATGAGATTAACGAAGGGTACTTAGTATCAGGTATGTTGATCCCTTTAATTATGCCAATTGATTTACCATTATGGATGCTTGGAGTTTCTGTAGCATTTGCCGTAGTTATAGGTAAAGAAGCTTTTGGAGGAACAGGAATGAATATTTTAAACCCAGCCTTAGTAGCACGTGCTTTTGCATTCTTTTCATACGCACCTAGTATGTCTGGAGATAAAGTATGGGTTGCAGATGCAGCTACAGTAGATGCTATTTCAGGAGAAACTATCTTAGGATCTTTAGCAGCAGGTAAAGAAGCAGGTTACAGTGTATTGGATATGTTCTTAGGATACATTCCAGGATCTGTTGGAGAAACATCAGTGTTGATGATCTTAATAGGAGCAGCATTCTTATTATTTACAGGAATAGCAAGTTGGAGAATTATGTTAGCCTCTGTTATTGGAGCTTCAGTAATGGGGTTAATCTTTAACGCATTAGGATTAAATGCTCTAATGAATTTCCCTTGGTGGCAACACTTATTAATAGGAGGTTTTGCTTTTGGAATTGTGTTTATGGCTACAGATCCAGTATCAGCAGCACAAACAGATACAGGTAAATGGATTTACGGATTCTTAATCGGTTTCTTGGCAATTATGATTCGTGTATTTAACGGAGCATATCCAGAAGGAATGATGATGGCGATTTTATTAATGAACGTTTTTGCTCCAACTATTGATCACTACGTGATAGAAGGAAATATCAAACGACGTAAAAAACGTTTAAAAACAGCTTAAGAAATGGATAAAAATAGCAACGCATATACGTTTATTTTTGCAATTATTATGGTAACTGTTATTGCTGGTTTGTTAGCATTTACAGCAACTAGCTTAAAACCATTGCAAGACAAAAATGTAAAGGCAGAAAAAATGCAAAACATTTTAGGAACCATAGGTGTTACCGATGTTTCTAGAGACAATGCAGAAGAAGAATTCAATAAATATATCAAACAACAATTGGCTTTAAAAGCTGATGGTACAGTTGATACAGAAGTAAATGCTTTTACATTGAGTTTGAAAAAAGAAGTGAAGAAAAGTACAGAAGACCAACGTTTTCCTTTGTATGTAGCAGAAAAAGATGGAAAAACATTTTATGTTGTTCCTTTATACGGTGCAGGACTTTGGGATGCAATTTGGGGATATGTAGCTTTAGACTCTGATAAAAACACAATTTTAGGTGCTAACTTTGGTCACAAAGGTGAAACTCCAGGATTGGGAGCAGAAATTACTACAGATTGGTTTCAAGCACAATTCAAAGGAAAAACATTGTTAAAAGATGGAGCAACAGGTTTTACAGCAGATAACTTTGTATCAGTAAAAGCAATCAAAGGAGGAGCTCAATCAGGAGATGCTCATGGAGTAGATGCTATTTCAGGAGGAACTATTACATCTGATGGAGTTTCTAAAATGATTGAAGAAAGATTGGCTCGTTATTTACCTTATTTTAAAAATAATTAATCATGGCAGAAGAAAAAGAAGCATTGTTTTCTAAAAAAAATAAAGCATTATTATCTGACCCGTTAAATGATAATAATCCAATTTCAGTACAAGTACTAGGTATCTGTTCTGCATTGGCAATTACGGTACAATTAAAGCCCGCTTTAGTAATGTCTATAGCCGTGTTATTTGTAGTTATTGCAAGTAATGTAATTGTATCATTAATTCGTAATTTAATACCAAGTCGTATACGTATCATCGTTCAGTTGTTGATTGTTGCCTCTTTGGTAATTTTAGTAGATCAAGTATTAAAAGCCTATGCATACGATGTAAGTAAAGAACTTTCTGTATTCGTAGGGTTGATTATTACAAACTGTATTGTAATGGGACGTTTAGAGGCTTTTGCTTTGGCAAACGGACCTTGGAAATCTTTCTTAGATGGTGTTGGAAATGGTGCTGGATACGCGTTAATTTTGGTATTGGTAGCCTTCTTTAGAGAGTTATTAGGATCAGGAAAATTAATGGGATTCGAAGTATTAGGACACAAAGCAAAAACTTTAGCAGAATCTACTGGAGTATATGCTTTAGGATATGAAAATAACGGGTTTATGTTATTGTCTCCAATGGCATTGATTACCGTAGGTATTATTATCTGGGCACAACGTGCTAAGAATAGAAAATTAATTGAAAACTAAATAAAAATATACAACATGGAATTAATTAACATTTTTGTAAAAAGTATTTTTATTGACAATATGGTATTTGCATATTTCTTAGGAATGTGTTCATACCTTGCTGTATCTAAAACAGTAAAAACAGCTGTAGGTCTTGGAGCTGCCGTTATCTTTGTATTGGCAATTACAGTACCAGCAAACTTTTTGCTAGATACTTACCTGTTAAAACCAGGAGCTTTGGCTTGGTTAGGAGCCGAGTACGCCTCTATTGATTTAAGTTTCTTAAGCTTTATTATGTTTATTGCAGTAATTGCATCTATGGTACAGTTGGTAGAAATGATTGTTGAACGTTTTGCACCAGCCTTGTACGGAGCATTGGGTATTTTCTTACCATTGATTGCTGTAAACTGTGCAATTTTAGGAGGTTCATTATTTATGCAACAAAAAGATTTTTCTAACGTAGGAGAATCTGCAGTATATGGTTTAGGATCAGGAATTGGATGGTTTTTAGCAATTTTAGCAATTGCTGCAATCCGTGAAAAAATTGCTTATTCAAATGTACCAGCACCTTTAAAAGGATTGGGAATTACATTTATCATTACTGGATTAATGGCAATAGGATTCATGAGTTTCTCAGGAATTAAATTATAAACAACTAAGATTTATATAGATGACTATAATAATAAGTATTGTCGTATTTTTAATAGTAGTTCTTATTTTGGTATCCATTCTATTAGGAGCCAAAGCAAAATTACTTCCTTCAGGGAAAGTTAAAATTACGATCAACGGAGAAAAAACAATTGAAGTTGAAACAGGAGGATCTTTATTAGGAACTCTTGGAAATGAAAAAATATTCTTACCATCAGCCTGTGGTGGTGGAGGTACTTGTATCCAATGTGAGTGTCACGTACATTCAGGAGGAGGAGAAGCCTTGCCAACAGAAACACCTCACTTTACTCGTAAAGAGTTAGCTGCAGGAGCACGTTTAGGATGCCAGGTAAAAGTTAAAAATGACATGGAAATTTCTATTCCAGAAGAAATCTTCGGAATTAAGAAATGGAAAGCGAAAGTAGTATCTAACTACAACGTAGCGTCATTTATTAAAGAATTTGTGGTAGAAATTCCAGAAGATATGGATTACAAAGCAGGAGGATATATTCAAATTGAAATTCCTCCATGTGAAGTAAAATATAGCGATATGGACATTACTGCACATCCACAAGATCACCCAGGAGAGCCTGATAAATTCCAAGCAGAATGGGATAAATTTGGTCTTTGGCCAATGGTAATGAAAAACCCTGAAACAGTTGAAAGAGCGTATTCTATGGCCTCTTATCCAGCAGAAGGACGTAACATTATGTTGAATGTACGTGTGGCTTGTCCTCCTTTTGATAGAGTAAAAGGTGGATGGATGGATGTAAATCCAGGAGTTGCATCTTCTTATATCTTTAACCGTAAAGTAGGAGATGAGGTAACAATTTCAGGACCTTATGGAGAATTCTTTATCAATGAAGATTCAGATGCAGAAATGATTTATGTAGGAGGTGGAGCAGGTATGGCACCAATGCGTTCTCACTTATATGAATTGTTCCATACAATGAAAACAGGACGTAAAGTATCTTACTGGTACGGTGGACGTTCTAAGCGTGAGTTGTTCTACTTACACTATTTTGAAGCTTTAGAAAAAGAGTTCCCGAACTTTAAAATGCACTTGGTATTGTCTGAACCATTAGAAGAAGACAACTGGAAAGTGAAAAAAGATATCAATGATGAAGGAGACGGATTTGTAGGATTTGTGCACCAATCATTAATTGATAACTACTTGAGCAAGCATGAAGCTCCAGAAGATATAGAATTCTATTTCTGTGGACCACCAATGATGAACCAAGCAGTTGTTAAAATGTGTGATGACTTTGGAGTACCACCAGAAAATGTTCGTTTTGACGACTTTGGAGGTTAAGATTCTAAATCAACTATATAAAAATCCCGATGTGAAAACATCGGGATTTTTGTTTTTAATAAAATAGCTTCACTATATTTTTTATGTCTTTCTCTATTTAAGGATTCTAATAAAAATATAAAATACTAAATAGTCTTCTATATGCAATAAATGTTACATATACATGAAAGAATTACCTGTTAATTTGTGGTTGTAATAGATTACTAAATATTGGGTTTTACTCATTAAAAAATAGTTAAAAGAGATGAAGTATATTATTGTAGGAGGAGTTGCAGGAGGAGCAACTACAGCAGCACGTTTAAGACGAATTGACGAAAACGCCGAAATTATTATGTTTGAAAGAGGTCCTCATATTTCATATGCAAACTGTGGATTGCCATACTATATTGGAGGTGTAATTAAAGACAGGGAAAATCTTTTGGTTCAAACTCCAGAAAGTTTCAATGCACGTTTTAATATTGATATACGTATCCATTCAGAGATTACGTCTATAAACTCTACTGATAAAAGTGTTGAAGTTAGAAAAACACAAACAGGCGAAATGTATACTGAGACTTATGATAAATTGGTATTGTCACCTGGAGCTTCGCCTATAAAACCGCCTATACCAGGAATCAATTCACCTAATATATTTACCCTAAGAAATGTTGAAGATACAGATAAAATAAAAGCATTTGTTGATGATGAAAAACCAAGAACAGCAGTAGTTGTTGGAGCTGGGTTTATTGGTTTAGAAATGGCAGAAAACTTACACAATATAGGTGTTAAAGTAACTGTTGTCGAAGCAGCCAGTCAAGTAATGAATATGATGGATAGTGAAATTGCAGCCCCTTTACATCAACATTTTAAAGAAAAAAATGTAGGGTTATTTTTAGAAGATGCTGTAAAAGAATTTACCCCTAATGGAGAATTAATTGAAGTACACCTATCAAGTGAAAGAGTAATCAAAGCCGATTTTGTGATACTTTCAATAGGAGTGAAGCCAGATTCTATTTTGGCAAAATCAGCAGGAGTTAAAATAGGAGAAACAGGAGGTATTTGGGTTGATGAATATTTACAAACTTCAAAAGAAGATATTTATGCCGTTGGAGATGCCATTGAATTTCCTCATCCCATTACCGGGAAACCAAGTTTAGCATTTTTGGCAGGTCCAGCCAACAAACAAGGACGTATTTTAGCAGACAATATGGTTTATGGGCATAAGCGAAAATACAGTGGGTCTATAGGTACAGCTATTGCCAAAGTATTTGATTTAACTGCCGGTATAACAGGTTTAACACACCGAGGGTTAAAAGCTTTAGGGAAAAAACACGAAAGTACTATTGTAAATGCAGGTTCACATGCAGGGTATTACCCAGGAGCTATGCAAATGATTATGAAAATTAGTTTTGACCCAGATAATGGAAAACTATTAGGAGGACAAATTGTAGGATACAAAGGGATAGATAAACGATTAGACTTATTGGCTGCAACTATTAAAAACGGCGGTACAATTTACGACTTAGAAGAAATAGAACACGCATATGCGCCTCCATTTAGTTCAGCAAAAGACCCGATAAATCAGGCTGGTTTTAATGCTGAAAACATCATTAGAGGGTTGTTTAAGCCACTATCTCCTTTTCAATTTAAGAAACGTAGTATTACAGATTCTTTTGTGGTTGATGTTCGTACTGCTGAAGAATATTCTATAGGTTCTATAGATGGAGCTTTGCATCTTGATGTTGATGATATTCGCAACCATTTAAACAAAATACCAAAAGATAAAAAAGTGATGATTTACTGTGGTGTTGGATTGCGTGGTTATGTGGCGGCACGTATTCTTCGTCAAAACGGTTATGAAGATGTTTACAATCTTTCAGGAGGATTAAAAGTCTACAAACAAGCCATGGCAGAACAATCCAATCCTATCTTTTTTAAGAACGAAGTAGAAGATAAAAAAGAAACAGAGCCGATTGAATTAACCAACATAAAAACCATAGAGGTTGACGCTTGTGGATTGCAGTGCCCAGGACCTATTTTAAAATTGAAAAAGACCATTGATACCATGTCAGAAGGAGATCATATGGAAGTTACAGCAACCGATCCAGGTTTTTTTGGCGATGTTGAATCATGGTGTAAGGTTACCGGAAATAAGCTGATTACTAGAGAGAACAATGCGGGTGAAATTAAAGCTGTAATCGAAAAATTTAAAAAGGAAACCCCTATAGATGTACAGGTCCCTTCAGATCATAAAACATTGGTAGTATTTAGTGATGATCTTGACAAAGCGCTTGCCTCATTTGTAATAGCAAATGGAGCTGCCAGTATGGGTAAAAAAGTGACAATGTTTTTTACCTTTTGGGGTTTAAATGTAATTAAAAAGGAAAACAAACCTAAAGTTGAAAAAGATACTATGGGGGTATTGTTTAGCAAAATGATGCCAGGACATGCAGGAAAATTAAGGCTTTCAAATATGAACATGGCTGGGATGGGACGTCTTATGATGAAATGGAGAATGAAAGACAAACATGTAGATGCTTTGGAAGCCATGATTCAACAGGCACAAGACAATGGTATAAATATGATTGCCTGTCAGATGAGTATGGATATTATGGGAACAAATAAAGAAGAATTGATTGAAGGTGTTAGTATAGGTGGTGTTGCCAATTACCTTGAAGAAGCTGAACAATCAAACTTAAACTTATTTGTATAGAGTCGGCTTTGAGTAAATAAAAAGACTTCTTTATTTCCTTGGGACATTTGCTATATATAGCAAATGTCCCAATATTAAAAATAACAAAGGAATATTCTAGAACGGGAAAACGCTTAAAGTATAGTAAATCTTTTATAGAATTAGTTTTTTATCTATTCAATAGAGGTCTCTTTTATATAAATACCATCATTACTAGGTGTAAAATACATATACCATATGTCTCCTATTTGGGCGTAGGTAGGATCTCCCCCGCGGATGTCAAGTATTTTTGTAGCATTGCTCCAAGTTACTCCGTGATCAGAAGACGTTTTTTCATATTGTCCTTCCACAGTTTCTAAATTGTTTTTTCCACCACTTGTCCAATAGCGGAGGTGTAATGTATTCGTATCGTCGTAAAAGAGCTCACAACCATCTATAAATCCGTCGTAAGTGGAGTTTCTTCCATCTTCAACAATTGTTCCCAATGTAAAAGTAGTACCATCTGTAGAAGTAGCTTTTCTAAAAGCCGTAGTCATTTGGTTAAGAGATGAGCTGCTATAAGCCCCGTCTACAGACTCTCTATAAATCATATAATACCCATTGCTACCATCTCTTAATTTTACAATTGTAGGAGCTGCAGGGTAGTGCCCTGATAAATTACTGTCGTAATCGGTCATCATAGTTTGTGAAATGATAGGAGTGGCGGTAGCATCTAAAAATTCAGTTCCATTGGTGGTTGTAGAAGTTCGTCTCATAATGTATTGCCCTGTCTGTCCAGAAACACTTCCTTGGTAGAATAAATTAACTTTGTTTTCACTGTTTAAAATAGCGTCAGGAAAAGTAGCAAAACTTAATAGTTCAGTTGTTTGATGTGTAAAATCAGTTCCATTATTAGAGCTTGCTGTGTACAATCGTAATTCAGAATCGTGTTCAGGTTCAGCTCCGTAATACATACGGTAACTTCCATCAGATAGTTTTAAAATATCAGGGTCTGCTACTTGTTGGTCTATAATTTGTGTACCGCAATCAAAGGTTTCACAAATAGCCCCAGAACTTTCAGGGTTGTCATCGTCTTTGTCGCAAGCTGTAAAACAAAATAGACCAAGGCTAAGGAGTAAAAAGAGTTTTGCTAATTTCATGGTTTGTTGATTTTAGAAATAACAAGATAAGCATATTTCTTTCGAGGGAGGATATGTTGTAAAACAAAAAGTCCAACTGGAGTACTTCCAATTGGACTTGTAAATTATTTCAATACTTTTTTTTAATCAAATAAATCAGAAGATAGATAACGATCACCTCGGTCGCAAATAACAGCAACCACAACACCAGATTCTAATGAGTTGGCAATTTTTACAGCAGTAGCAACAGAACCGCCACTACTCATCCCTGCAAATATACCTTCCTCTTTAGCTAGGCGTTTTGTCATTTCACGCGCTTCAGCTTCACTAACCTCTAAAACAGTATCAACTTTAGAACGGTCAAATATTTTTGGTAAATATTCTTCGGGCCATTTTCTAATTCCAGGTATTTTAGAACCATCGCTAGGATGTGCACCTACAATTTCTATGGCTTTGTTTTTTTCTTTTAAATAAGTAGAAGTCCCCATAATGGTTCCTGTAGTTCCCATGGCAGATACAAAATGAGTAATAGTACCTTCGGTGTCGTTCCAAATTTCAGGTCCTGTAGTTTTGTAATGCGCTTTCCAGTTGTCATCATTGGCAAATTGATTGAGCATTACATAACCCCCTTCCGCTACTTTTTTATCGGCATAATCACGCGAACCAATAATCCCTGTGTCAGCAGAGGTTAAAGTAACTTTAGCTCCATAAGCACGCATGGTTTGTGTACGCTCTTTGGTAGAGTTTTCTGGCAATACCAGTTCTATGTCAATATTTAACAATTGGGCAATCATTGCCAAAGCAATTCCTGTATTTCCACTGGTAGCCTCAATTAATTTATCTCCTTTTTTAATGTCTCCTCTTTCTAGTGCAGATACAATCATATTGTAAGCAGCACGGTCTTTTACGCTTCCTCCAGGATTGTTTCCTTCGAGCTTTAAAAGTAGTTTTACATTTTTATTTTTTACCAAGTTAACGGTTTCAACCAAAGGTGTATTTCCTATAAGGTTGACTAGTTTTTGAGGTTTCATAATTTTCTTTTTTCTAAAATTGTAATTTTGCCTAACTGCCTAACTGCCTAACTGCCTAACTGCCTAACTGCCTAACTGCCTAACTGCCTAACTGCCTAACTGCCTAACTGCCTAACTGCCTAACTGCCTAACTGCCTAACTGCCTAACTGCCTAACTGCCTAACTGCCTAACTGTTTTTACTTTTTCTCTTTAATTTTTACTTCAGTTGTAGTGGTGTTTAAAACAACGGAGTTTTCAGGAGTAGAGCGTGTAACCCATGAGTTACCTCCAACAATACTATTTTTTCCAATAATGGTTTCACCACCTAAAATAGTTGCATTTGCATAAATACAAACATGTTCTTCAACGGTAGGATGCCTTTTGTTGTTTTTCATGTCTTTACTAACACTTAATGCCCCTAAAGTAACCCCTTGGTATATTTTAACGTATTTGGCAATTGTAGCTGTTTCTCCAATTACAATTCCGGTAGCATGATCAATAAAGAAAGGAGAATCAATAGTGGCACCTGCATGAATATCGGTACCCGTAATTCTATGAGCATATTCGCTCATTAATCGAGAAAATAAAGGCATGTCTAATAAATACAGTTCATGACTTAATCTGTAAATAGCAATGGCGTAAAAACCAGGGTATGCTAAATAAACTTCTTCAATGTCGTTTGAAGCAGGATCATTTTCTAAAATATAAAGAGCATCCTGACTTAATTTCTTAAGAATTTCTGGGAGTTTAGAAACAAATTTATCCCAGATAGAGCAGCACAATTCTTCTGGCTTTTTACAAGCAATCATAGCTATTTCTCTGAAGAGAATTTCCAATTCGTCAATACTCTTTTCAAGAGGAGCATTGGAATCAAATAAAGTATAAAAAAGTTTTTCTGTAAAAGCTTCTGTTTTTGTTTTGATTCCGTAGTTAATAGAAGTATGGTTTTTTAGTAAACCAATATTTTTAATAATCAGATCTTTTGTCATGATTACAGCAGTGTTATGTTAAATTGAAAGGATTAAAAGTAAGTTATTTATAGAAATAGCAACAACATTTTTGTAAAGAAAACAGGGATAGAAAACGATAAGAGTTTTGTTGTTTTAATGTAGACATTGTTGTTTCTATAAAAGGTATAAAACAAAGGTACTAAAGTTACCTATAGTATTCAAGTCGAGTAATTATAGCAATACTTACAAGGAATAAAAAAGCCTCATGAAAAATCATGAGGCTTTCAATAATTTATGAAAATAGAATTTATGCTTTTATATTGCACTTTTCCATTAAGATATGTAAATCTTCATCATTGATTTCTTTCTTGGTGTCAGCAAACTTTAAAAACTCAGGGTATGCTTCGTCCAACTGTATTTTAGTTAACTCATATCCTGTATTTTTCAATCTGTATGCCAATGCGGCTCTACCACTTCTGGCAGTTAAAACAATTGAAGATTCTGTAACACCTACATCAGCAGGGTCCATAATTTCGTATGTTTCACGGTTTTTAATCACACCGTCTTGGTGAATACCAGAACTGTGTGCAAAAGCATTGTCTCCAACTACCGCTTTGTTTGGTTGTACATACATTCCCATATGCTCTTGTACCAACTGACTTGTACTGTGAAGTAATTTACTGTTTACGTTTGTAAATAAGTTCAAGTCTGGATGTTGTTTAAAGATCATTACTACTTCTTCCAAAGCAGTGTTTCCTGCACGTTCTCCAATTCCGTTAATAGTACATTCAATTTGTCTAGCACCGTTAATAGCTCCAGATACTGCATTTGCAGTAGCCATTCCTAAATCATTATGACAGTGACAAGATAAAATTACGTTTTCGATACCCTTAACGTTTTCTTTAAGGTATTTAATTTTTGCTCCGTATTCTTCAGGTAAACAGTATCCTGTAGTATCAGGAATATTTAAAACTGTAGCTCCAGATTTGATAACAGCTTCACACACACGTGCTAAATACTCATTATCTGTTCTTCCAGCATCTTCAGCATAAAACTCAATATCTTCAACAAACCCTTTTGCATATTTTACAGCTGCTTGAGCTCTTTCAATAATTTTTTCGGGAGTTGAGTTGAACTTAAATTTAATATGAGATTCAGAAGTACCAATACCTGTATGGATTCTTGGTTTTTTAGCATGTTTTAAAGCGTCTGCAGCAACTTTAATATCATTTTCATGTGCTCTGGTTAACCCACATACAGATGCGTTTTTAACCAATTTAGCAATCTCTTCAACAGATTTAAAATCACCAGGACTAGAAACAGGAAAACCAGCTTCAATAATGTCAACACCTAAAAGATCAAGCCTTTCCGCTATGATTAATTTTTGAGATGTATTTAATTTACAACCAGGTACTTGCTCTCCGTCTCTTAAAGTTGTGTCAAAAATTTGAACATGATTATTACTCATCGAATCTTTAGTTTTACTGTTAACAACTATCAAAAATAGGAGCTTTATATTAAATATAATTGTATTTGTTGGATTTATTACTGTATTCAATATTTAAAAATATAATTTTATAGTATTGTTTTACAGTGTTTTATGGTGTTTTTGGTTACGATGTCTACAGGAGTAATTAAATGTGAAATTACTTTTAAAATAGCAGGGACTGAAAGTTGATTCTTTTTGGAAGTAAAGAAGTCTTAATTCATTTTTTTTTAGCAATTTTGATTTGGTGTTTAATTTCTTAAACATTTTTAACGATTCTCTTAGAGAATAGATAGTTAAAGAGTTTTGTTTTAAGAGATAATTTTAAAAGGAATGGCGGTAGATCAAAAAGACTCACTTTTTTTATTAATAAAATCATTGTCTAAATCGGAAAAACGACAATTTAAATTGTATGCAGGACGATTAGGAGGTAATGCGCAAGCTAATTTTATGGCATTGTTTACTGTGTTGGATAAAATGGATGCATATGACGAGCAATTGATTTTGAAAAAAACCAATATTAAAAAACAGCAGCTCTCAAATTCTAAAGCACATTTATACAAGCAAATTTTGGTGAGTTTACGTTTGAGTCCGATACACCAAAATTCAAGAACACAGATTAGAGAACAATTAGATTTTGCTACAATTTTGTATAACAAAGGTTTGTACAAACAAAGTCTAAAGGTTTTAGAAAAAGCTAAAAATATAGCACTCAATAAAGAAGAAAATACGTTGGCATATGAGCTTATTGAGTTAGAAAAGGTAATAGAATCACAGTACATCACAAGGAGTATGAGCGATAGAGCCGATACATTGGCTGTAGAGGCTAAGAATATCAGTTTAAAAAATGTGGTGGTTAGCAAGCTTTCAAACCTATCATTACAGTTGTATAGTTGGTTTTTAAAGTATGGCTATGTTCGGAACGATACTGATTTTAAAACAGTACACGATTACTATGCAGGAAGATTGCCCAAATATGAGTTTTCAACGTTAGGATTTACAGGGAAAATGTTTCTGTATCAATCCAAATTGTGGTACGGGTTTATTACGCAAGATTTTTTATCATGTTATAGATATTCTCAAAAATTAGTAGCGCTGTTTGATGAGTATGCAGATATGAAACAACTGCATCCAGTATTCTATTTAAAAGCGGTAAATTATTCGTTAGAATCGTTGTTTTATTTACAGCAAACCTACAAGTTTAATGAAACATTGATTGCTTTAGAAGATTCTATAGAGTACCAACGTTTTTTTATGAATGAAAATACGCAGGTACTTTCTAACTTGTATTTATGTCAACATAAAATAAACCTTTACTATTTAGAAGGTGAGTTTGTAAAAGGAACGGTATTTATACCAGAAGTACTAGAACAAATAAAGAAGTTTGGTAAAAAGATAGACGAACACCATGTGATGCTGTTTTATTACAAAATTGGGTGTATGTATTTTGGTGCAGGTGATTATGACAATTGTATCTTGTATTTGAATAAAATTATTCAAAACAAAGATTTAAAAATGCGAGAAGATTTACTCTGTTATACAAGAGTTTTAAATCTGGTAGCTCATTATGAATCAGGAAACGATCAGCATATTGATGAGTTGATAAAATCTACCTATAAGTTTTTATTAAAAATGGATAACTTATACGATGTACAGCGAAAAATGATCAAATTCTTGAGGAATTTATCATCCCTATATCCACACGAATTAAAAGATGCATTCAAACGTTTGTATGCTGAATTAAAAGAGTTTGAAGACCATCCTTATGAAAAAAGAGCCTTCTTGTATTTAGACATTCTTTCTTGGTTAGAATCTAATATTGAAGGGATTCCTGTAGAAGAAGTGGTAAAGCGAAAAATGAGAAACAGATAGTTTGGTAAAAACAAAATTTTATTTTTTAGTAAAGCTTCAGTATTTAGGATTTAGATACCATGGGTGGCAAGTACAACCAGGAGTAAAGACAGTTCAAAAAATGATAGAACGAACTTTAAAATTTGTGTTAGAACACGATAAATTTAAAGTATTGGGTAGTAGTAGAACAGATACAATGGTTTCGGCAAATGAAACTGCTTTTGAATTGTTTTTAGAAGAACCCGTTGCTCCCGATTTTTTAAAGAAGCGGCTGAACCAAAGCTTGCCTAATGATATTAGAATTTTATCATTAGAAGAAGTGGATAAAGAGTTTAATATTATCCAGAATTCAAAAACGAAAGAATACATTTATTTGTTTTCTTTTGGAGAAAAAATACATCCTTTTTGTGCACCTTTTTTGGTAGGTAAGTTAAAGAAGTTAGATATTGAGTTAATGCAGCAGGGAGCTAATCTTTTTAGGGGAGTTCATAACTTTCAGAGATACGCATACAAGCCCTCAAAAGACACAAATTTTGAAAGAGAAATTTTAGAAAGTGAAATAGTAGAAAACACCCTTTATTCTGCTAATTTTTTTCCAAAAAAAAGTTATTTGTTTAGAGTAAAAGGCAAGGGCTTTTTACGTTATCAAGTACGCTTAATGATGGGGGTTTTGTTTCAATTAGGAGAAGGAAAAGTAGACTTAAATTTTATAAAAGAAACTTTAGAAAGACCCAATTCCAAAACACTTAAAGAATTGGCACCAGCATCAGGACTTCAGCTTTATGAGGTGAATTTTGATTAAGCAAATTGTTGTTTTCTTAAAATACAATTTCAAAAGAGTGCTTTTTAGCCTTTAAAAAGAAATTTTAAGGGTTTATCATTGTAGAAAAAGAAGGGTAATTTGTTGTTTTTCAGTGGGTAGAGGTGTTTTAAAGATAGTTGACCAACGTAGAAGAAAACAAATGAAATAGTAAAATAAAGAAGAGTGTATTAAATTTGCTTAGTATATTGATTTTTTGCAGAAAAAAGTCTTTTCAAAAAGAGAATAAAACTAAAAAATTAAGTAGAAAATGTCATTAAACAAACACAGTAGAAGGTTAACGCAAGACGAATCTCAACCAGCTTCACAAGCTATGCTTTATGCAGTAGGGTTGACAGATGAAGACATGAATAAGCCTCAAATTGGTATTGCAAGTACAGGTTACGATGGAAACCCTTGTAATATGCATTTGAACAATTTAGCAGCTGAAATTAAAAAAGAAGCAAACAAATCAGGTTCAGTCGGATTGGTCTTTAACACAATCGGTGTAAGTGATGGAATTTCTATGGGTACTTCAGGAATGAATTACTCTTTAGCATCAAGAGATATTATTGCAGACTCTATGGAAACAGTTGTAAACGCACAAAGTTACGACGGTTTGGTAGGTGTAGTAGGGTGTGATAAAAATATGCCAGGAGCAATCATTGCAATGTTACGTTTAAATCGTCCATCATTAATGGTGTATGGAGGAACTATTGCATCAGGAAAGTACAAAGGAAGAAAATTAAATATTGTATCTGCCTTTGAAGCATTAGGACAAAAAGTAGCAGGAGAAATTGACGATAAGGAATATAGAGAAATTATCAAGTCGGCAATTCCAGGAGCAGGAGCTTGTGGAGGTATGTATACAGCAAATACAATGGCATCTTCAATAGAATGTATGGGAATGGCATTGCCTTACAACTCATCTATTCCAGCTGAAAATCCAAATAAATTATCAGAAGCAGAGCGTACAGCGTTGGCTATGAAAAATTTATTAGAATTGGATTTAAAGCCAAAAGATATTGTTACTAAAAAGTCAATTGAAAATGCAGTAGCATTGGTAAATGCTTTAGGAGGATCTACAAATGCCGTATTGCATTATTTGGCAATTGCCTATGCAGCAGATGTTGAATTTACTTTAGAAGATTTCCAAAGAGTGTCAGATAGAACACCGCTAATTGCAGATTTAAAACCATCTGGAAAATATTTAATGGAAGATGTGCATGGAGTTGGAGGAACACCAGCAATTATGAAATACCTTCTAGAGAATGGATATTTACATGGAGACTGTATGACGATTACAGGAAAAACATTGGCAGAAAATTTAGCAGATGTAGAAGCAATGGAATTCGAAGATCAAGATGTTATTTTCCCTACAGATAGAGCATTGAAATCATCAGGAAACTTGCAAATACTATACGGTAACCTTGCAGAAGAAGGAGCAGTTGCTAAAATTTCTGGAAACGAAGGATTAAAGTTTGAAGGAAAAGCAGTTGTATATGATGGAGAGCAAGCTGCAAATACAGGAATTTCAAACGGAGAAGTAGAAAGAGGAGATGTAGTTGTTATCCGTTATGTAGGACCAAAAGGAGGACCAGGAATGCCAGAAATGTTAAAACCAACTTCATTGATTATGGGAGCTGGATTAGGAAAGTCAGTAGCATTGATTACTGATGGACGTTTTTCTGGAGGAACACATGGATTCGTAGTAGGGCACATAACACCAGAAGCACAAGAAGGAGGATTGATTGGTTTGGTAGAAACGGGAGATAAGATTTCAATTAGTGCAGAAGACAATTCAATTACGTTAGAAGTATCTGAAGAAGAAATAGCAAAACGTAGAGCAAACTGGCAAACACCAGCATTGAAACACAACAAAGGAATTTTATTTAAATACGCACGTTCAGTAGCATCAGCTTCAGAAGGTTGTGTAACAGATAAATACTAATCCAGAAATAAATTAAAGCTGAATAGTTGTTGTGCTAACAACTATTCAGCTCAACGAATAAAGAATTGTACAATATGAAAACAACAAACAAATCAACTGAAAGAATTACTGGAGCAGAGGCTGTGGTAAGAGCGCTTTTAGAAGAGGGAGCAGATTTGGCTTATGGTTACCCAGGAGGAGCTATTATGCCTATCTATGACGAATTGTATAAATATCAAGACAAGTTGCACCATGTATTAACGCGCCATGAACAAGGAGCTATACATGCAGCACAAGGTTTTGCTAGGGTCACAGGTAAAGTAGGTGTTTGTTTAGCTACATCTGGTCCAGGAGCAACAAATTTAATAACAGGTATTGCAGATGCACAAATAGACTCTACACCATTGGTATGTATTACAGGGCAGGTAGGATCTCATTTATTAGGAACAGATGCATTTCAAGAAACAGATGTAATTAGTATATCTTCACCTGTAACAAAGTGGAATATTCAAGTAACGAAGTCTCAAGACATTCCTGCAGCTATAGCAAAGGCATTTTATATAGCTAAATCGGGAAGACCAGGGCCTGTTTTAATTGACATTACAAAAGACGCACAACAAGGAGAGTTAGATTACTCTTACGAGAAATGTGAAGAGGTAAGAAGTTACAAGCCAGTACCTGATACAGATATAGAAAAAGTAAAAGAAGCTGCAGAGTTGATAAACTCAGCAAAGAAACCTTTTATTGTTTTTGGACAAGGAGTTATTCTTGGAGAAGCGGAAGCAGAGTTAAAAGCATTGATTGAAAAAGCAGGAATACCTTCTGCTTGGACAGTTTTAGGATTGTCGGCATTGCCAACAGACCATCCGCTTAATGTAGGTATGGTTGGTATGCATGGGCATTATGGACCTAATAAGCTAACCAATGAATGTGATTTGTTGATTGCTATTGGAATGCGTTTTGACGATCGTGTAACAGGAAACCTAGCAACCTATGCAAAACAAGCAAAGGTTGTTCATTTTGATATAGATCCAGCTGAGATTGATAAAAATGTAAAAACAGATGTTGCGGTTTTAGGAAATTCAAAAGATACACTGTCTAAAATTTTACCATTTATCAATGAAACAACACATGATGAGTGGCACAATGAATTTAAAAAGTATAGAAAGGTAGAAGACGAGGCTGTTATCAACCCGCAATTAAATCCAACAAAAGAAGGATTGACAATGGGTGAGGTAATCAATCAGGTAAATAAAGAAACAAATGGAGATGCTGTTATTGTTTCAGATGTAGGTCAGCATCAGATGTTTACAGTGCGTTATGCTGATTTTACAACAACTAGATCTAACGTAACCTCAGGAGGTTTAGGAACTATGGGATTTGCTTTACCAGCAGCTATTGGAGCTAAAATGGGAGCTCCAGAAAGAGAAGTAGTTGCTTTTATTGGAGATGGAGGTTACCAAATGACATGTCAAGAATTGGGAACCATTTTGCAAACAGGTGCCGCTGTAAAAATAGTGGTACTTAATAATGAGTTTTTAGGAATGGTACGTCAGTGGCAACAATTGTTTTTTGACAAACGTTACGCATCTACTGTTATGACAAATCCTGATTTTATCAAGTTAGCAGAAGCATACGATATTCAAGCTACCAAAGTTGTAAAAAGAGAAGAATTAGCAGGAGCGGTGAAAGAAATGATTGCATCTAAAGAATCTTATTTCTTGGAAGTGATGATTGAAAAGGAAGACAATGTTTTTCCAATGGTGCCAACAGGAGCTAGTGTTTCAGATGTAAGATTAAGCTAATAAAGTTATGTGTTTTGGATTGTAAAAAGAGCTATAAATACTCTTGATACATTTCAAAAATAAAACAAATTAAAGATGGAAAAACAATTATTTACCATATCTGTATATACAGAGAACAATCCCGGGTTGTTGAATAGGATAGCTACCATTTTCTTGAAAAGACATATTAATATTGAAAGTTTAAATGTGTCTCGTTCTGAAATCGAAAATGTTCACAGATTTACGATTGTAGCAAGGATGACAGAAGTTGCAGTTAAGAAATTAGTAGGACAAATAGAAAAGCAAATAGAAGTAATCAAAGCATACTATCATACAGATGATGAAATTATCTTCCATGAAACAGCTTTGTATAAAATGGCTTCAAACTTACTTTTTGAACAAAGAGAAATTCAGAATGTAATAAAAAACAGCAGTGCTAATATTGTAACAGTGCACCCAGAATTTTTCGTAATAGAAAAAACAGGAAGAAGAAAAGATACTGAAGAATTGTACGATCAATTAGCACCTTATGGAATTATGCAATTTGTACGTTCAGGTAGAATATCAGTATCTAAAACAGAAATGAAAATTTCAGAGCAGTTAAAAAATCTTTAAATTAATTAGAATAGAGTTTTTTAATTCTAAGAAAATTAAGATTTAAGCAAAGGATTTTATATTTTTGCAGTCGAAATAAAAATAATAAGAGAATTGACTGAATTTTAGAAGTAGAAATACTTCAATCATTTAATTTTAAATAAATTAACAAATAATAGAAAAATGGCAAATTATTTTAACACACTTTCTTTACGTGAACAATTGGAGCAATTGGGACAATGTGAATTCATGGACAGATCAGAATTTGATGGAGGTGTAGAAGCATTGAAAGGTAAAAAAATAGTTATTATAGGATGTGGAGCTCAAGGGTTAAACCAAGGGTTAAACATGAAAGATTCTGGATTAGATGTTTCTTATACTTTAAGAGAAGCAGCTATTGCAGAAAAAAGACAATCTTATGTAAATGCTGTTGAAAATGGATTTGCAGTAGGTACATATGAAGAAATGATTCCTACGGCTGATTTGTTAATCAACTTAACTCCAGACAAACAACATACAGCTGTTGTAACTGCAGTTATGCCATTGATGAAAAAAGGAGCTACATTATCTTACTCTCATGGATTCAACATTGTTGAAGAAGGAATGGAAGTAAGAAAAGATATTACTGTAATCATGGTTGCACCTAAGTCACCAGGATCTGAGGTAAGAGAAGAATTCAAAAGAGGATTTGGAGTACCTACATTAATTGCAGTACACCCAGAAAATGATCCAGAAGGAAAAGGATGGGATTACGCAAAAGCTTATGCAGTAGGTACAGGAGGACATACAGCAGGAGTTTTACGTTCTTCTTTTGTTGCTGAGGTAAAATCTGATTTAATGGGTGAGCAAACAATTCTTTGTGGATTGTTGCAAACAGGATCTATTTTGTGTTTTGACAAAATGGTTGCAGAAGGAATTGATGCAGGATACGCTTCTAAATTAATCCAGTATGGATGGGAGACTATCACTGAAGCTTTAAAGCATGGTGGTATTACAAATATGATGGACAGATTGTCTAACCCGGCTAAAGTAGCTGCATTTAAAGCATCTGAAGAATTAAAAGACATCATGCGTCCATTATTCCAAAAGCATATGGATGACATTATCTCTGGAGAATTTTCTTCAACGATGATGGCTGACTGGAAAAATGATGACGTTAACTTATTAACATGGAGAGCAGCTACAGGAGAAACAAACTTCGAAAAAACACCTGCTGGAGATGTTGAAATTTCAGAGCAAGAATATTTTGATAATGGAGTATTGATGGTTGCAATGGTAAAAGCTGGTGTTGAGTTAGCTTTTGAAGCAATGACTGATTCAGGAATCATTGATGAGTCTGCTTACTACGAGTCATTACATGAAACACCGTTAATTGCAAATACAATTGCTAGAAAGAAATTGTTTGAAATGAACAGAGTAATTTCTGATACTGCGGAGTACGGATGTTATTTATTTGACCATGCATGTAAGCCGTTAATCGCAGATTACGTTAAAAATGCATCTATCAATTTAATCGGAAAACCATTTAACGATGGAGATAATGGAGTTGATAACAAAGAATTAATTGAAGTAAATGCAATCATTAGAAATCACCCAGTTGAAGAAATAGGTGAGTACTTAAGAGAGTCTATGACTGCAATGAAAAAAATCGTATAAGTTTATACAATTTTAAATATTCAAAAGCCTGATAGACAAAATGTTTATCAGGCTTTTTTAGTTATTATTTTTTATATAAGATTGTACATATGATATACATAACCGCACTATTTTTTGTAAAAGAGGGAAAAGAACTAATTTTTCAAGAGTACGAAAAAAAGGTTTTACCTATTTTAGATATTTACAAAGGGAAACTGATATGTAGGTTAAGACCTACTGAAGAATCTACGATTTATTTAGAAGGGGAAAAACCATATGAAGTACACATACTCTCGTTTGAATCAGAAAAAGACTTTCGTGCGTTTTCAAAAGATCAAAGAAGAAGTGAATTTTTACACTTGAAAGAGGCGTCTATAAAATCGACTTTATTAGTAAAAGGAATACAATTATGATAAAGATAGAAGATGTGCTAAAAGCACAAAAAAATATAAAAGAAGTAGTTTATACCACTCCTTTGGATTGTATGGAAAATTACTCTAAAAAGTACCAAGCAACTATTTCTTTTAAGAGAGAAGATTTGCAGGTAGTACGCTCTTATAAGATTAGAGGAGCTTATAATAGAATTAAAAACCTATCTAAAAAAGAATTGCTAAACGGAGTAGTTTGTGCAAGTGCAGGAAACCACGCACAAGGAGTAGCTTTGGCTTGTCAGAAGTTAAAAGTCAAAGGTTATATATTTATGCCGACTACAACGCCTCAACAAAAAATAGCACAAGTGCAAATGTTCGGGCAAGGCAATGTTGAGGTAATTCTTGTAGGAGATACCTATGATGCTAGTTATGCAGCAGCTTCAGAGTATTGTGAAGAAAAGCAAGCCACATTTGTACACCCCTTTAATGACCATGATGTTATGGCAGGTCAAGGAACTGTAGGTTTAGAAATTATAGATCAAGCCAAAGAAACCATAGATTATTTGTTTTTACCAGTAGGAGGTGGAGGTTTAGCGGCAGGAGTAACAAGTGTATTTAAGTTGCTAAGCCCAAGTACTAAGATTATAGGAATAGAACCTGAAGGAGCAGCGTCATTAAACACCTCTTTAAAAAAACGGTTACAATACGACTTTAGATACAATTGAAAAATTTGTTGATGGAGCAGCTGTTAAAAGAATGGGAGATGCCTCGTTTGAAATATGTAAAGACTTATTGTTTGAAGCAAATACGGTTTCAGAAGGCGCTGTATGTTCTACAATATTAAAAGTGTATAATGAGAATGCTTTGGTTGTTGAACCAGCAGGAGCGTTGTCTATTGCAGCTTTTGATCTATATAAAGAAGAAATCAAAGGTAAAAACGTAGTATGTATTGTTAGTGGAGGTAATAATGACATTACACGAATGGAAGAGATGAAAGAACGTTCTTTATTGTATGAAGGATTAAAACATTATTTTATTATTAGGTTTCCTCAAAGAGCAGGAGCCTTAAAAGAATTTGTAGTAGATGTCTTAGGACCTAATGATGACATTGCATATTTTGAGTATACTAAGAAAAATAATAGAGACAAAGGGCCTGCCGTAGTTGGGGTTGAGTTAAAAGATAAAGATGACTTTAAGCCACTTCTGGAGAGAATGAAAGAAAAAGGATTTTTAGGAGAATATTTGAATGAAAGTCCAGAGTTATTTCAGTTTTTAGTATAGGTTTTTCAGGGGATGTATTGTTAAATAGTTATATTTAAGTAGTTGTTTACTTAAATAATGTGAATTTGGCATAATTAGGAATCGGTTTAAAGTTGGTTTTTAATAATGTAGAGTTTATGTTTAATAAAATTTGTTTCTATGAAAAAGCTATTATTTAATGTTGCATTATATGTTGTATTGTTTTTTGGTTTAGGATATTCTGCCAATGCTCAGATAGACTATCAGTTTGCAAACAGTAAGCAGTACTCTGTAGGTTCTTATGGTAGAATAGGAGCAGACTGGTCTTTTGTAAATGGAGGATCTATCGGGCGGAGATTGAACCTAAATAATATGGGAAGTATTGGAGGGCGTTTAGAAGAACAAGATTATTTGGAATTAGGGTCGGCATATAATTTTGATGCGGGTAATGATGGAGAAACAATTATAAGTGCTCAAATCCGTTTTGCGGTATATTCCAATAGTTTGTCTTCCTTCGGAAACAGTTCAACAACAACTTTAGGAGGTTTGACCATTGCAATTCCAGAAATGTTTGTAATTGCTAGAAATATAGAAGGAAAAGATCTGTCTGTTTGGGTAGGATCACGTTTGTATAGAGGTAGAGATGTGCATATTGCAGATCATTTTTATTTCAATGATCACAGTGGGCAGGGGTTTGGAGTAGAGTTTAAAAATACAAGATTGGCAACCTTCTTTGTAGCTGCAACAGATACAACATCTACATTGCCACCATATTTTTATTTAAATTATAAAACAGGAACTCCAAGCGCAGCGTTAAGACAAAGAGCTGTTTTAATTGCAGAACAAGATATTCAAGTAGATAAAGATAATAAGTTAACCTTGTTAGGAGAGTTTCATAGAATGGCACATGCAGATTCAGAAGAAGATGTGTCTATTGCCCCTCCAACCGACCCAGATGTTATTACAGACTTTCCTTCCGATTATGGATTTGTATTTGGAGCAAGGCTATCTACACAATTGAAGAATTTGGGTAAAGAATCGTTCAATGATTTGGCAATTCGTTATGGTTCAGGGATAGCAAATGGAGGAGATGGAGGAGTGTCAAAAACATCGGCAACTTTTGGAGCACCTGATTTGGAAACGCTTAGTTTTAAAGGAGCTTACTCGTGGTCTGTTGTAGATCAGGCAGTTTTAGATTATTCTGAAAGAAACACATTAATGGCGTATGCAATCTTTACGGAAAGTAAGGGAGGAGCTAAAACAAACGGATTGTCAGAATCTTATTTTGGAGAAGAGGTTTATAATAAAAAGATAGATTTTACTATTGGGGGTCGAAATGAAACAATATTAACTGATTATCTACATTTATTAACAGAATTGCATTATTCACAAAGAAAAGATGGTGAAAATCCACATGCAAGTATGGTAAAGCTTAGTTTATCTCCGGTATATGTTCCTACAGGAGGTAATAGTGTGTGGACGCGACCACATTTACGATTTGTAACTTCAGTAGCGAGATACAATGATTATGCACAAGAAGCATTATATTCGCCGTATTTACAATTTGCAGGAAAACGAGAATGGGGCTATTATTTTGGGGTAAAAGCAGAGTGGTGGTTGTGGAATTAATTATTCACAAGCATTCCATATAGGGTCGTTAGGAGTAGGAGCTGTAATAGCAACTTCATTTTTTGTTACAGGGTGTGTAAAAGCAATTTTTCTGGCATGTAAATGTATTCCAGCGTCTTTATTGCTTCTGTTAAAACCATATTTTAAATCTCCTTTAATCGGACAATTGATGTTAGATAGTTGAGAGCGTATTTGATGATGTCTTCCTGTTTCTAAATCAATTTCAAGCAAAAAATAATTATCTAAAACCTTACTGGTTGTATAATGTAAGATGGCTTTTTTGGTGTCTTTAGTTTCTTTGTTGAAAACAGTTGCTTTGTTGTTCTTAGGGTTTTTTCTAAGGTAGTTAACTAGGGTTGCTGATGGTTTAACAGGTTTGTTTTTAACAACAGCCCAATAGGTTTTATGAATAAGTTTGTCTCTAAGCATTTTGTTTAAACGCTCTAGAGCTTTAGAGGTTTTGGCAAAAATAACAACGCCTGTAGTGGGTCTGTCTAAGCGGTGTACAACCCCAAGGTAAACATTTCCTGGTTTGTTGTATTTCTCTTTAATGTATTCTTTTAAAATATCGCTTAGAGGCTTGTCACCTGTTTTGTCTCCCTGAATTAAATCACCCGTTTTTTTGTTGACAATAATAATGTGATTGTCTTCAAAAAGGATTTCAATATTTTTTGAAGTAGAAGGCATAAAAGTTTACTTAGTAGATTCTTTTAAATCTTCGTTAACTTGTCCAATAAAGTTTAGTACTTCATCTCTACCGTCTTTTGAGGTGGAAGAGGTTACAAAATAGTCAGGGAAAATATCCCATGCGTCTTCAAGGAGTTTAGTTTTATAAGCTTCAATATTTCTATTTAAAACACGTGGTGTTAACTTGTCTGCTTTTGTGAAAATAATACAGAATGGAATTTGATTTTCGCCTAAAAACTGCATAAAATCTACATCAACTCTTTGTGGTTCATGTCTAGAGTCAATTAATACAAAAGAGCAAATAAGTTGCTCGCGTTGTAAAAAATAATTTTTTATAAAAGATTGAAAAGTTCTTTTAGTTTTTTTAGAAACTTTTGCATAACCATAACCAGGTAAATCTACTAAAAACCAATTGTCATTAATTTTAAAGTGGTTTATAAGCTGTGTTTTTCCTGGAGTTCCAGAGGTTTTAGCTAATTTTCTGTTGTTGGTTAGCATGTTGATCAGCGATGATTTCCCAACATTTGACCTACCAATAAAAGCATATTCAGGAATACGTTCTTTAGGGCATTTTGCAACATCTGAATTGCTAATTTCAAAAACAGCAGTTTTGATTTTCATTGTGGTATGCGTATAAAAAACAAACACAAATTTTAAATAAAATTTGTGTTTGTTTATGAGTGTTTTTATAAGTTGTGTTTGATTAACCAATCATGAACAATTTTATTAAACTGTTCAGGATGCTCGGTCATTGGAGCATGCCCACATTTGTCAATCCAAAATAATTCTGAATTAGGCATTAATTTGTCAAAATCATGAGCAACCTCAGGAGGTGTTACAGTATCTTGTTTTCCCCAAACTAGGCAAGTTTCCATTTTCATATCAGGTAAGTCATTTGCCATGTTGTGTCTAATAGCACTTTTGGCAAGTGAAAGAA
Organism: Flavicella sp.; assembly: GCA_965243265.1. Lineage (GTDB taxonomy): Bacteria > Bacteroidota > Bacteroidia > Flavobacteriales > Flavobacteriaceae > Flavicella. The sequence continues at coordinate 142,227 of CBDEUL010000002.1, read as the reverse complement.
TTCTCAATACGCTTCCTCTATCATTAACTACCTCAAAAAGATCGTCAACCATTGCTTCTGTAGCTGTTTTTGGGTCGTAAAAAACCATTTCTACTTTTTTACGAACATAATCTCTATCACCTCTTTTAGGGTAACTATCACCCATGGCACTTTCATACAAACCAGAGCTACCTGTTAAAACCAAGTTACTAACAAGTTCTGGATAGTGCTTTGTTAAGTAAAGAGCAATATGTCCCCCTAAAGAATTCCCTACTAAAATAGGTCTTTCAAGGTTTTTATGTTCAATAAAACGTTTGATGAAAAGTGAAAAATGCTTTACGTTCGTCTTTAACATAGGCAATTCGTAAATAGGCAATTCAGGCACAAGAACCTTGTAACCTTTCCCTGCAAAATATTCAAGAATTTTATCGAACATACTAGCTGTTCCCATTAAACCATGTAGTAGAATTATGGCTTTTCCTTCACCAGCTTCTTTATAAGTGAATTCTCCTTCTGTTATAATGTTATCGACCATTTTATAATCTATTTTACGATTGACAAATGTACTCTTTTTTTTACAAAAAACTATATTATCAATATTTTGAAAGGGCGATCTTTTGCTTTTTTGTAATTGGCAGATAATGAGAAATATATGTGCAGCTGTTGGTTTTGTTATTAGTTATTAACAAAGTGGGGTCTTGTGGTAAAAAGTGGTAAAAAAATTATTACTTTTGATAAAATTAGCCAAATAAACAAAAATTAAGTGAACGGTATTGTTGGGACATACGAATGCAAGGCAGACTCTAAGGGGAGGATGATGTTGGCTGCTGGTCTAAAGAAGCAGTTGGAGCCTGTTTTGTCTCAAGGATTTGTGTTAAAACGGTCTGTTTTTCAGCCTTGCTTAGAATTGTATCCAATGAAAGAGTGGGAAGCAATGATGTTGCAAATGAATTCTTTGAACAGGTTTGTAAAGAAAAACAATGATTTTATTAGAAGATTCAGTGCTGGAGTTAAAATTATTGAGTTGGATAAAACAGGACGTTTATTGATTCCTAAAGATTTGTTGGGTTTTTCAGGTATAACTAAAGAAGTTGTAATGTCTTCTGCTGTGAATATTATTGAAATTTGGGATAAAGAAAAGTACGAAGAAGCGATAGAAGAGTCGGCAGAAGGATTTGCTGATTTGGCAGAAGAAGTGATGGGAAATATTAATAAACAAGAAGATGGAGGAATATCATAATCCGGTATTGTTAAAAGAGAGTGTTGATGCTTTGGCAATTAATCCAGAAGGAACGTATGTAGATGTTACTTTTGGAGGAGGAGGGCATTCTAGAGAGATATTAAGTCGTTTGGGAGAAAAAGGAAGATTGTTTTCTTTTGATCAAGACCCAGATGCGTATAGAAATGTGATTGAAGATGATCGGTTTGTGTTGATTCAAGAGAATTTTAGATACATAGCTCGGTTTTTACGTTTTTATGGAGTTAAAAAAGTAGATGGAATTTTAGGTGATTTAGGGGTTTCTTCTTTTCAGTTTAATGAGGCAGAAAGAGGGTTTTCAACTAGGTTTGATGCTGAGTTGGATATGAGGATGAATAAAAAGGATGAATTAACAGCTTATAAGGTTGTGAATGAATATGCTCAAGAAGATTTGGCGAATATTTTATTTCAGTATGGAGAGTTGAGGAATGCGAGAGCGTTGGCGGCTAAAATAGTTGAAAGTAGAGAGGAAGAGAAAATAGGAACAAGCTTTCGTTTAAAAGAAGTCTTGGCTCAATTTTTACCAAAAGCGAAAGAACATAAAATTTTAGCTCAAATTTTTCAAGCAATACGTATAGAGGTAAATCAAGAGTTGGAGGTGTTAAAGGAGTTTTTGTTACAGGTGCCAGATTTATTAAGTGAAGAGGGGAGATTGAGTGTTATCTCGTATCATTCCTTAGAAGATAGATTGGTGAAAAGATTTATACGAAATGGACTTTTTGAGGGAGAGCCAGAAAAAGATTTTTTTGGAAATATAAGTGTTCCATTAAAAGGAGTTGGTAAAATGATTGTTCCAACAGCTCAAGAGATAAAAGAAAATAACAGGGCTAGAAGTGCGAAGCTTAGAGTTGCTGTCCTGAAAAAGTAAGAACAATGAGAGTTTATGATGTTTTAAAGGGGAGCTTTTTAGTTAGTGAAGATTCTTTTAAGAATTGGAGAATTATTCTTTTTGTTGTTTTTCTGTTGTTGTTTATGATTTCAAGTGCTCATAAGGCAGATAGAAAGGTAATGGAGATTTCAAGAATGAGTAAGCAAGTAAAAAAAATGAAATCACTTTATGTTGATACGGGTACTATTTTGACCCGTATGAAAATGGAGTCTTCTGTAAGGCGAGAATTAAAAGAAGTGGGGTTGGTTTCATCTTCGGAGCCGCCAGTAAAAATAATTGTAACGAATAAAAACAAATAAAATTGAGTACAGATAAAAAAGCCATATTAAAAAAGCTATCGGTAGTGGTAGTTTTGATGACGCTTTTTTTAGTGGTTATTTTTGTGAAAATCACGAATATTCTTATTTCTGAGGGGAAAAGGTATAGAGATGTTTCGGCAGAAAGGACGGTAAGAAATGATACTATTTTTCCTAATAGAGGGAATATAGTGTCTGCTGATGGAAATTTGTTAGCAACATCAATGTCTAGATATGATGTTCGAATGGATGTTGTTACAGTAGGTTCAGAAGTTTTTGAAAAGAATGTTCATGATTTAGCAGTTGCTTTGAGTGGTAAGTTTGGAAAATCGGTGTCGTATTACGCTACAAAACTTAGGAATGCTCGAAAGTCAAAAAACAGGTATTTGTTGATAGCTCGGAATTTAGGCTATTTAGACTATTTAGAGGTGAAGAGTTTTCCAATATTTAGGTTGGGGGCTTATAAAGGAGGGTTGATTTCTGAGCAGAGAACAGTAAGGGCGCATCCTATAGGAAAAATGGCAGAACGTACTATCGGAAATGATAGAGGAGATGTAGGGATTGAAGGAGCTTATACGGATTATTTAGTGGGGAGTCTTGGGTGGAGAATGAAGCAGAAAATTGCAAAAAATCAATGGAAACCTATAAATGACAACAATGAGGTAGAGCCACAAGATGGAAGTGATATTATTACTACGATAGATGTAAATGTGCAAGACATTGCACACCATGCATTGTTAGAGCAATTAGAGAAATTTGAGGGAGATCATGGATGTGTAGTTGTTATGGAGACAAAAACAGGTGCAATAAAGGCAATTTCAAATTTAGGAAGAACATCAGGAGGTAAATATTATGAGAAACGCAATTATGCAGTTTGGGAATCTCATGAACCAGGGTCAACCTTTAAGGTGGCTAGTTTGTTGGTTGCTTTAGAAGATAAGGTAATTGATACGGGAACCGTTGTAGATACAGAAAAAGGTAAAATGTATATCTACAGAAAAAAAGTAGAAGATTCTCATAGAGGAGGGTATGGAAAAATATCTGCAGCTAGAGTTATAGAAGTTTCTTCGAATGTTGGGATTGTAAAAATAGTACGAGATAATTATAAGAAAAACCCTCAAAAGTTTGTTTCAGCGATAGAGGACTTGGGTTTGAATTCAAAGATAGGGATTGAAATTAAGGGAGAGGGAACACCTTATATACCAAGCCCTAAAGATAAAAAGCGTTGGAATGGAATTTCTTTAGAGTGGATGGCTTGGGGCTATGGAGTGTCATTAACGCCATTGCAAATTTTAACTTTTTATAATGCCATTGCAAATGATGGTGTTATGATAAAACCAAGGTTTATAGAAGCTTTAAGAACGGAAGGTAAGGTTACTCAAACCTTTGCTCCATCTGTTATGAAAAAGCGTATAGCTTCTCAAGAAACCATAAAGCAATTGCGTAAGGTTTTAGAGAATGTGGTTAAACAAGGGACGGCAACCAATATTTATTCTCCCAACTTTTCAATGGCAGGAAAAACGGGTACAGCTAAAAAATACATTCCAGTAACTAAGAACTCTGAAGGGAAATATGAAGGAGGTTATTATTCAAGTAAGCATTATGTGGCATCATTTGCAGGTTTCTTTCCTGCAGATCAGCCTAAATACTCATGTATTGTAGTGGTTCATAATCCAAATAAAAAGAAGGGGTATTATGGAGCTACTGTAGCGGCACCTGTGTTTAAGAAAATAGCAGAAAAAATGTACGCAAGTGCACCAGTAACTACTTCGTTAAGTATGGAGTTTCCAGAATACGATCGGTTAGATAATTCTTTTAACGGATATTACGAATTAAGTAATGAATCAGAAGGAGCAAAGGTTCCTGATGTAAGAGGTATGTCTGGGATGGATGCGGTTTCTCTTTTGGAAAATTTAGGTTTAAAGGTAACTTTTGAAGGAGTTGGTAGAGTAAAATATCAATCACTTAGAAGAGGACAAAAATTGGTGAAAGGAACAAAAATAACATTGAAATTAAGTTAGGTGAAAACATTAAAAGACATATTAATAGGTGCTGCTGTAAATCATTTACAAGGAAATGAAGATTTAGTTGTGAATGAAATAGTTTTTGATTCGAGAAAGATCAAAAAAGGCAATCTGTTTGTAGCTCAAAAAGGAGTGTCTTTTGATGGGCATTTATTTATAACTAAAGCAATAGATTTAGGAGCTCTTGTAATTGTTTGTGAAGACCTTCCTGAAGATATTGTAGATGGTGTAACTTATGTGGTGGTTTCAAATGCAAATGTGGCATTGTCAAAAATGGCAGCTAACTTTTACGAAAATCCGTCTACTAAGCTTAAACTGGTAGGAGTTACAGGGACAAATGGAAAAACAACTGTAGCAACTTTGCTATATGAGTTGTTTCAAAAAGCAGGATATGTTTCAGGTTTGCTTTCAACAGTAAAAGTATGTGTGGGAGAAGAAAATTTTGGAGCAACACATACAACACCAGATTCACTATCAATAAATAAATATTTAGCGGCAATGGTTGCTAAAGGAGTTACACACTGTTTTATGGAGGTGAGTTCTCATGGAATTCATCAAAGTAGAATAGAGGGTTTGGTCTTTGATGGAGCAGTGTTTACCAATTTATCACACGATCATTTAGATTATCACAAAACGTTTTTGGAATATAGAAATGTTAAAAAGAAATTTTTTGATGATTTGGGGATCAGTGCATTTGCATTGACAAATAGAGATGATAAAAATGGAGAAGTAATGCTCCAGAATACAAAAGCTCGAAAAGTAACATACGCACTAAAAACATTGGCAGATTATAGAGTTAAAATTCTTGAAAGAACATTGTCAGGAATGCTTTTGAATGTAAATGGACAAGAGGTCTGGGTGCAGTTGATAGGTGATTTTAATGCATATAACTTATTGGCAGTTTTTGGAGTAGCCTCTCAATTAGGGCTTGATGAAAATGAAATTTTAAGAGCTATAAGTGAGTTGCGTAGTGTTAGCGGTAGGTTTGAATATACTATTTCAAAAGGAGGTGTTGTTGCAATTGTAGATTATGCACATACGCCAGATGCTCTTAAAAATGTATTAGAAACTATTGAAGGAGTTCGGTCTAAAGGAGAAAACATCATTACAGTGATGGGGTGTGGAGGAGATAGAGATCAAGACAAGAGAAAAAAGATGGGGAAAATAGGAGGGATGCTGAGTAATCAATTGATTATTACATCTGACAATCCAAGATTTGAAAACCCACAAGTTATCGTAGATCAAATAGAAGAAGGGGTAGCTGTTGAAGATCAAGGAAAGACTTTGGTGATTTTAGATAGAAAGCAAGCAATTAAAACAGCCTGTAAGTTGGCAAAGCCTAAAGATATAATTTTGATAGCTGGTAAAGGGCACGAAACATATCAAGATATACAAGGAGAAAAAGTACATTTTGATGATAGAGAAGTGGTACAAGAAATTTTTGAAGAATTAAAAAAATAAGAGAGATGTTGTATTATATTTTTGAGTATTTACGAGAGCATTACCATTTATCAGGAGCAGGTTTGTTTCAATATATTTCTTTTAGATCGGCAATGGCATTTATACTATCGTTATTGGTTTCTACTATTTATGGGAAAAGAATTATCAATTATTTAAGAACAAAACAAATAGGGGAGTCGGTAAGAGATTTAGGACTTGAAGGACAGGTTCAAAAAGCAGGAACACCTACCATGGGGGGGATCATTATCATTTTTGCAACTCTGATTCCTGTTTTATTGTTGGCCAAAATACATAACATCTATATTATTATTTTGTTGATAACAACAATTTGGATGGGAGTAATCGGGTTTTTGGATGATTATATAAAAGTTTTCAAAAAAAATAAAGAAGGATTACAAGGTAAATTTAAAGTATTGGGTCAAGTGGGGCTTGGAGTAATTGTGGGAGGAATGCTCTTCTTTCATCCAGATGTAACCTTAAAAACACAATTGCCGGTAGATGAGGTGGTTTTACATACGAAAAGTGGAATTCCAAAATTATTTGGAGAAGCAGAAAAATCTACAGTAACCACAGTTCCTTTTTTTAAGAATAACGAATTAGACTATTCGTTAGCTTTAGAGTGGATAGGAGAAGACTATCAGAAATATGCATGGTTGATTTTTATTCCGATAGTTATTTTTATTATCACGGCGGTTTCCAATGGAGCAAATTTAACGGATGGTATTGATGGACTGGCGGCAGGTTCTTCAGCAATTATAGTAGTAACCTTAGGGGTTTTTGCATGGGTTTCAGGAAACATCATTTTTGCAGATTATTTGGATGTAATGTATATCCCTAATTCAGGAGAAATGGTGGTCTATATAAGTGCTTTTGCAGGAGCTTTGGTCGGGTTCTTATGGTACAATACATTTCCTGCCCAAGTTTTTATGGGAGATACAGGGAGTTTGACTATAGGTGGAATTATAGCTGTAATTGCTATTGCCACAAGAAAAGAATTGTTGATACCAGTATTGGCGGGTATTTTTTTAATAGAAAATTTATCAGTAGTACTACAGGTAGGGTATTTTAAGTATACAAGAAAGAAATATGGTGAAGGTAGGCGAATTTTTAAAATGGCTCCTTTACATCACCATTACCAAAAATCGGGGTACCATGAAAGTAAGATTGTTGCTAGGTTTTGGATTGTTGGAATATTATTGGCTGTGTTAACAATAGTGACATTAAAATTAAGATAATCCTATGAAAAGATTGGTTGTTCTTGGGGGAGGTGAAAGTGGTGTAGGAACTGCTATTTTGGGGAAAAAGGAAGGCTTTGATGTTTTTGTTTCTGACAAAGGAAAAATCAAAGAGAGTTACAAAAAAGTACTAGAAGAAAATGAGATTCTATATGAATCTGAAGAACATACTTTTGAAAAAATAGTAAATGCAGATGTGGTAATGAAGAGTCCGGGGATTCCAGATACTGTTGCCATTGTAAAGATGTTAAAAGAAAAGAAGATACCTGTTATTTCTGAAATAGAATTTGCAAGTAAGTATACTAAAGCAACTATAGTTGGTATTACAGGGTCAAATGGGAAAACAACAACAACGATGTTGTTGAATCATATTTTAAAAAAGAACAATAGCCATGTAGGAATGGCAGGTAATATAGGAAAGAGTTTTGCACAGCAAGTGGCAGAAAATAATTTTGATAGCTATGTATTAGAGCTGAGTAGTTTTCAGTTAGATGGAATTGAAGAATTTGCTCCTCATATTGCAATTATCACCAATATTACACCAGATCATTTAGATAGATATGATTACAAGTTTGAAAACTATATAGAGTCTAAGTTTAGGATAACAAAGAATCAGACAGAGAATGATTATTTGATTTATGATGCCGATGATTTGGTAATTGTAGATTGGTTAAGCAAAAATAAAGTAAAAGCAAAATTGGTTCCTTTTTCATTAGAAAAAGAAGTAGAAGAAGGAGCTTACGTAGAAGATAAAAATATAATAGTGAAACACAATAACGAAGTTTTAAAGATGGATATTTCAAAAATTGCAGTACAAGGGAAACACAATACTAAAAATGCAATGGCATCTTCTTTAGCAGCACAAATGATGAAGGCTAGAAGACAGGTGATTAAAGAAAGCTTGGAAGATTTTGAAGGAGCAGAGCATAGATTAGAAAAAGTGTTGAAAATAAATGGAGTTCAATACATTAATGACTCTAAGGCAACCAATGTAAACGCAACGTATTATGCATTAGAATGTATGGATGCACCAACAGTTTGGATTTTAGGAGGTGTTGATAAAGGAAATGATTATTTAGATTTGATGCCTTTAGTAAGAGAAAAAGTAAAAGCAATTATTTGTTTAGGAGTTGATAACAGTAAAATAATACAAACCTTTGGAGAAGTGGTTGATGTATTAGAAGAAACCCAAAATCCTTCAGAAGCTGTTAAAATGGCTTATAGATTAACAGGAAGAGGAGATACTGTATTGTTGTCGCCAGCATGTGCTAGTTTTGATCTTTTTGAAAGTTATGAAGACAGGGGAAGGCAGTTTAAAAAAGCTGTAAGAGAATTGTAAAAACAATTTACGGAAAACATGAATAGCATATTTGAACATATAAAAGGGGATAGGGCAATTTGGGCATTGGTGTCTATATTGGCAATATTTTCATTTATGCCAGTTTATAGCGCAAGTACCAATTTGGTATATGTGGTGGGTAATGGATCTACAATGGGGCATTTGATAAAACATGCAGCTTTATTGTTTTTAGGGTTTTCCATTATGTTTGCTGTGCATAAAGTGCCGTATAGGTACTTTAGTGGAGGTTCGGTATTGATGATTCCTGTTGTGATTGTTTTATTGATTTTTACTCTGTCACAAGGAGCAACCATAGGAGGTGCAAATGCCAGTAGGTGGATTCGTGTGCCAATTGTAGGAGTCGGTTTTCAAACATCTACGTTAGCATCTTTAGTATTAATGGTGTATGTAGCTCGTTATTTAGCAAGAAATAAAGACAAAGAGATAGACTTTAAAGAAAGTTTTTTACAACTGTGGTTGCCGGTAGGAGCCATATTGATGCTTATTTTACCTGCCAATTTTTCAACAACAGCCATTATCTTTTTTATGATTATGGTGTTGACGTATTTAGGAGGTTATCCAGTAAAATATATACTAACCATCATAGGTTCAGGGATTGTAGTGTTATCGCTATTTGTTTTAACAGCAAAAGCCTTTCCAGGTTTAATGCCTAATAGGGTAGATACTTGGATAAGTAGAGTTGATAGCTTTTCAAATTCAGATGATAAAGAAGGGTATCAAGTAGAAAAAGCAAAAATAGCCATTGCAACAGGAGGTATTTTAGGAAGAGGTCCAGGGAAAAGTGTACAAAAGAACTTTTTACCGCAATCATCTTCCGATTTTATTTTTGCAATTATAGTTGAAGAGTATGGAGTGGTTGGGGCTTTGGTAATCTTGATAGTTTATTTTTTACTGCTGTTTAGAATTTATGTAGCCTCAAGAAAGGCAGGAACCGTTTTTGGAACATTGCTAGTTTTGGCAGCAGGGTTGCCTATAATTTTTCAAGCATTTATAAATATGGCAGTAGCAACAAACTTGTTGCCTGTAACGGGGCAAACTCTACCGCTTGTAAGTAGTGGAGGAACCTCTATTTGGATGACCTGTTTTGCTTTGGGAATTGTGTTAAGTGTTACTTCAGCACCAGCTTACACAGAAGAAGAATTAAAAGTAGAAAATGAAGATCCATTAGGAGTATTACAAGAAGCATTTAATACTAAAGAAGAATAGTTAATTCAAAAGGTAAGATTATCAAAAAAAAGATAAACATATTAATTAGTGGTGGAGGTACAGGAGGGCATATCTATCCTGCAATAGCTATTGCAAATGAATTAAAAAAACGATTTTCAAATGCGGAATTTTTATTTGTAGGAGCTAAAGATCGTATGGAAATGGAAAAAGTTCCAGCAGCGGGATATAAGATTATAGGTTTATGGATTTCAGGAATTCAAAGAAAGTTAACAATAGATAATTTAATGTTTCCATTTAAGCTGTTGAGTAGTTTGTGGAAATCGAAATCTATCGTTAAGAAATTTCAACCAGATGTGGTTATCGGTACAGGAGGATTTGCAAGTGGACCTGTTTTATATGTAGCAGCAAATAAAGGAATACCAACCATTATTCAAGAACAAAACTCTTATCCAGGAATTACCAATAAACTGCTTTCTAAAAAAGCAAATAAAGTATGTGTAGCATATGATAAGTTGGATCGTTTCTTTTCAAAAAATAAAATTGTAAAAACAGGAAACCCTGTACGTCAAGATTTACTGACTATTGAATCTAAAAAAGAAGCAGCATATGATTTTTTAGGGTTAGATAAGTCTAAAAAAACACTTTTGGTTATTGGAGGAAGTTTAGGAGCAAGAACGATCAATCAATTGATAGATGTTTCGCTAAAAGGACTGTTAGAAGAAGGGGTGCAAGTTTTATGGCAAACAGGTAAATATTATTACGAAACATATAAAAAACACAATGCGTTAGAAGAGGTGCAAGTACATGCATATTTAAATCAAATGGATATGGCATATGCAGCAGCAGATTTTATTATCAGTAGAGCAGGAGCTAGTTCTATTTCTGAATTATGTATTGTAGGAAAGCCAACATTATTTATTCCTTCTCCTAATGTTTCAGAAGACCATCAGACTAAAAATGCACTGTCGGTTGTAGAAAAGGAAGCAGCTTTAATGCTTAGAGAAACAGAATTGAGTGATTTTGAAGGAGTAATGAAAGATTTAATTTCGAATATAGAATTACAAAAATCATTGTCTAGAAACATGAAAGCTTTAGCTTTGCCAAATGCTACGATTGAGATTGTAAATGAAATAGAAAAGTTGATAGAAAACAGTTAATAAGAGTGAATTTAAGTACAATACATCAAATATATTTTATAGGAATTGGAGGTATTGGTATGTCTGCAATTGCCCGTTATTTTTCTGTGAATGGAAAGCAAGTTGCGGGGTATGATAAGGTCCCTTCTGATGTAACAAACTCTCTAGAAGGAATAGGTGCTGAAATTCATTTTGAAGATGCTGTGGCAGAAATACCAGAAGCTTATAAGAATGACCTAAACAGTACTTTAGTGGTTTTTACACCAGCAGTACCGAAAGATCATCAAGAGTTGAATTACTTTATAAAGAAAGGATACACCGTAATTAAGAGGTCTCAGATTTTAGGAGAAATTACAAAGAATACTTTTTGTTTAGCTGTTTCAGGAACACATGGAAAAACAACAACTTCATCAATATTAGGACATATTATGAAGGAGTGTAATACAGGAGCAACTTCCTTTTTAGGAGGGATTACTGAAAATTACAATTCGAATCTTATTTTAGGAGAAGATAAAATTTCTGTAGTAGAAGCAGATGAATTCGATAGGTCGTTTTTAAGATTGTCTCCAGATATTGCTTGTGTGATATCTATGGATGCTGATCACTTAGATATTTATGGGAAAAAAGAAGCTCTGGAAGCATCTTTTAGAGAGTTTTCTGAAAAAGTTTCAAAGCAATTAATAGTACGTAAGGGGTTGCCGTTAGAAGGATTAACATATGCAGTAGAAGAAAAAGCAGATTACGAAGCTTTCAATGTAAAAATTAAAGAAGGCGCTTATGTTTTTGATGTAAAAACACCTTCTGAAGTAGTAAGTGATTTTGAATTTTCTTTACCAGGAAAACATAATTTGTCCAATGCTTTGGCTGCTATAGCTATGGCAGATCAATCTAAAGTAAATTTAAAGGAAGTTTCAAAAGCATTGAAAACCTTTTCAGGAGTTAAGCGTAGATTTTCATATAAAATTAAATCAGAAAATTTGGTTTTAATAGATGATTATGCACATCACCCAACAGAGATAAACGCTGTAGTAGATGCCGTAAGAGAAATGTATCCGAAGCAAAAAGTACAAGCGGTATTTCAACCACATTTATTTAGTAGGACACGTGATTTTATGGAAGAGTTTTCCGTAAGTTTATCTCGTTTTGATGAGTTGTTACTTTTAGATATTTATCCAGCAAGAGAATTGCCTATTGAAGGAGTAACTTCAAAAGTATTGTTTGATAAAATTACATTGGAGACTAAAAAACTTGTAGAAAAGACACAAGTTTATTCGGAAATTCAGAAGAGTGATGCTAAGGTAGTTGTGATGATAGGAGCTGGTGATATAGGAGTGTTAATCGAAGAAGTACAGGCTAGGTTAATTGAAGAAGAGAATGTAAACGGATAAAATGAAAAAATACATCGTATACATAAAGTTTGTTTTTTATTAGGTATTGCATCCTTTTTATATGGGTTTGCCTCCGCTAGAAATGGGCAAAAACCACTAAAGGAAGTAAGCGTGGAATTTACAAATGGAGCCAATTTGTTTTTAACTCACGAGATAGTTAATAAAATGTTAATACAAAAAATTGGAGAGGTAGAAAACCAAGCAAAATCATTGATAAATTTACATGGTTTAGAGCAAAGTGTTTTGGAGAACCCACTTGTTGAAGATGTTAAGGTATATGTTACTTTAAAAGGGATGTTAAAAACCATTGTAACTCAACGTACGCCAGTAGCAAGAGTGAACACGGGGAAAGAGGTTTATTACATTGATAAACAAGGGGGTAGAATGCCTTTGTCAGCTAATTATTCAGCAAGAGTATTGTTGGTTTCTGGCAATGTAAATGAAGGTGATTTACAAGATGTTTTTGGACTGATAAACACTATTCAGGCGGATGAATTTTTAAACAAAATGATTGTTGGAGTTCAAAAAAATGCTGTCAATGAGTATGTTTTAAGAACAAGATTGTACGATCAACAAATTCTTATAGGAGAAATAGAAGAGTTGAATAGAAAAGTTAAGAAGCTGAAAGTATTTTATAAAAAAGCTATTCAGGATAAAGAAATAGAGAAGTATAAAACGATTAATTTAAAGTATGCCAACCAAGTTGTGTGTACGAAGAGCTAACTTATGGAACAAAGGAACATCTCGGTAGGATTAGATATCGGAACTACAAAAATTGTAGCGATGATTGGTTGTAAGAATGAGTATGGTAAGCTAGAGGTTTTAGGAATCGGTAAGGCTAAAAGTTTGGGAGTAAAACGTGGTGTTGTTAATAATATTACGCAAACTATCCAGTCAATTCAACAAGCTGTAGAAGAAGCTGAAAGTGTTTCAGGGTACGAAATTAAAGATGTTGTTGTAGGGATTGCAGGACAACATATTAGAAGCTTACACCATAGCGATTATATTACTAGAGAAGATGCAGATAAGGTAATTGATGAATCAGATATTGATGATTTAGTAAATCAAGTGCATAAACTGGTGATGCTTCCAGGAGAAGAAATTATACATGTATTACCTCAAGATTTTAAGGTAGATAGTCAAGAGCAAATAAAGGAAACTATAGGTATGTATGGTGGACGTTTAGAGGCTAATTTTCATGTAGTAGTAGGTCAGGTTTCATCAATTAAAAATATAGGACGTTGTGTTAAAAGTGCAGGGTTAGATTTATCAGAAATCACATTAGAACCTTTAGCATCAGCATCGGCAGTTTTAAGTCAGGAAGAAAAAGAAGCAGGAGTTGCTTTGATTGATATAGGAGGAGGAACAACTGATTTGGCAATTTTTAAAGATGGAATAATTCGTCATACAGCTGTAATTCCATTTGGAGGAAATGTAATTACAGAAGACATTAAAGAAGGTTGTTCTATTATAGAAAAACAAGCAGAGCTTTTAAAAGTGAAGTTTGGATCTGCTTGGCCAGGAGAGAATAAAGAAAATGAAATAGTTTCAATACCTGGTTTAAGAGGTAGAGAACCAAAAGAAATTACACTTAAAAACCTGTCTAAAATAATTCATGCTAGGATAACTGAAATTATAGAACAAGTATACCTTGAGATTAAAAATTACGGACACGAAACTCAGCAAGGAAAGCTGATTGCTGGAATTGTATTAACAGGAGGAGGAGCTCAGGTAAAACACTTGAGACAGTTAGTAGAATATATTACAGGTATGGATACTCGTATTGGATATCCTAATGAACATTTAGCAGGAGGGTCGGACGAAGTTTTAAGTAGTCCTTCATTCGCTACAGCTGTAGGTTTAGTAATGGAAGGTTTAGAGAAGAAAGAAAAAGATGCTAAGGTAGAAGAAGCTATAGAGGAGGAACAAACAGTTAAAGAAGAAGAAGAGGAGGTAGTGGAGCAGGTTTTAGAGCCAATAGAAGAGCAAATTGAAGAGGAAAAACCGGTAGAAGAAGCATCTGTAAAAGTAAAAGCACCGAAGAAAAGTATTTTCGAAAAGTTTTCTGAAAGATTTAGAGAATTTTTAGATAATGCAGAATAATATAGGATGATAAATTCATCTGTACATAAAAAGTCAACACAAACAAACATCAAAAAGATTCAGTTATTATGAACAACACAGAATTTGATAACATTTCATTTGATATGCCAAAATCACAATCAAATACCATAAAGGTAATTGGTGTAGGTGGTGGAGGTAGCAACGCTGTTAACCACATGTTTCAAGAAAACATTAAAGGCGTAGATTTTGTAATCTGTAATACAGATGCACAAGCATTAGAAAACAGTCCTGTTCCAAATAAAATTCAGTTAGGAGTTTCGTTAACCTCTGGATTGGGTGCAGGAGCAAACCCAGAAGTAGGAGAAGGGGCGGCAAAAGAAAGTTTAGAAGAGATAAAAAGAGTGCTAACAACCCAAACTAAGATGGTATTTATTACCGCAGGAATGGGAGGTGGAACCGGTACAGGAGCGGCACCAATTATAGCTCAAATAGCAAAAGATATGGACATTCTAACTGTAGGAATTGTAACCATGCCTTTTCAATTTGAAGGAAGAAGACGTACAGAACAAGCACAAAAAGGGATTGATGAATTAAGGGGAAGTGTTGACTCTTTAATTGTAATTAATAATAATAAATTACGTGAAGTCTATGGAAACTTAGGTTTCAAAGCAGGTTTCTCAAAAGCAGATGAGGTGTTGTCAACTGCTTCAAAAGGGATTGCAGAAGTAATTACACATCATTACAAACAAAATATAGATTTACATGATGCTAAAACAGTACTTTCAAATAGTGGTACTGCAATTATGGGATCATCAAAAGAATCTGGAAATAACAGGGCTAAAAACGCAATTGTAAAAGCTTTAGACTCTCCTTTATTAAATGATAATAAGATTACAGGAGCTAAGAATGTATTGTTGTTAATTGTTTCAGGTCAAGTAGAGGTGACTTTAGATGAGATAGGAGAGATCAATGATTACATTCAGATAGAAGCAGGCTACGATGCTAATATAATCATGGGTATAGGAGAAGATGATTCATTAGAAGACGCTATTGCAGTAACAGTTGTTGCGACAGGATTTGCACCAGATCAACAGTGTGATATTACGAATACAGAGGTAAAAAGAATTATTCACACTCTTGAAGATGAGCAAAAAGCAATTTATGATTTTGAGCAAAAAAACACATTGCAAAGAGAGATTGAAAATAGAGAAGAAGTAGCAGCTGTAGAAGAGAAGAAAATAGTACATCTTTTAGGGGAAGAAGAAGAGGAAGTACCTAATGCGATTATTCCAACAACAAGTTTTGTTCAAAATTTGGATGTTGCTTATGAGGAGGTAAAGGTTGAAGAAAAGGATGCTCTTGTTGATGAGATAGAATTAAAGAGTGAAGAAATATTATTAGAAACAGAAGAGTTTGTGATTAATGATGTAACTCCACAAGAATCTATTGAAGAAGAAGTAGCAGAAGAAAAACCTGTGCAAATGGATTTGTTATTTGACATGCCTATTTCACAAACAGAAGCATTAGAAGAAAAGCAAGAAGTAAAAGAAGAAACACCTGTATATTTCAATTTAGATGAAAATGTTGATGATTTTATCAATAATATTGAAGTCTACGGGCATGAAGTTGTAGAAGAAGAAATTTTAGAAGAACCTAAAATAGTTAGACACCAGTTAGAAGATATTGAAGAGTTAGATATCAATGAAATAGAAGTTGTTGATGCTATAGAGGTGGTAAAAGAAGAGAAGAAAGAAAAGGAAGAAGTTATTAGGTATAGTTTAAGTGACTTTGAAAACATAGAGCCTACAATTAAAAATGCTTCTACAATTGATATCAATAATATAGATGTAGTTGAGGCAAAAGAGGTAAAAGCAGAAGATGAATTGGTAGTTACTATTAAAGAACCTGTTCATAAAACTGAAGTTGAAGACATTGACGTAGTAGATGCAAAAGAAGTATCTCCATTGAATTTAACAATTTCAGAGCTTCAAAAGCGTGCAGAAAAACGTAGAGAGAAAATGAAAGGCTTCAACTATAAATTTATGAATAATGTAAGCCAAAATGTAGAAGATATAGAGAAGCAACCTGCTTATAAAAGAATGGGGGTTGATTTGACACAAGCAAATTCTTCGGAAACAACACAATCAAGAACTACTTTGAGTATTGATGATAATGATGAGATTCAATTAAGGTCAAATAACTCATTTTTACATGACAATGTAGATTAGTGATTATTAGATTTAAAATGTATAAAACCTACTATTTGAATAGTAGGTTTTTTTATTGAAAAAAATAATAAGAAATGTGCGACTAAGGGTATTTTATTATATTTGTTTTTCAAAAAAAAGATAGATAATATGAGTTTACAAAAAGAATTGATGGTGCAAATGAAAGCAGCTATGAAATCGAAAGATACCGTTGCTTTAGAATCTTTAAGAGCAATTAAATCTGCTATTTTGTTGGCTCAAACAGAAACAGGAGCAAAAGAAGAAATAACAGAAGATCAAGAATTAAAGCTTTTACAAAAACTGGTAAAACAACGTAGAGATAGTGCGGCTTTATTTATAGAGCAGGGACGTAAAGATTTGGCAGATCCAGAATTGGCTCAAGTAGAAGTAATAGCACAATTTTTGCCAGAGCAAATGTCAGAAGAGGCAGTGAAGGAAGTAGTAGCTGGTGTTATTTCTCAAGTTGGAGCAGAGGGTATGAAAGATATGGGTAAAGTAATGGGAGTTGCTTCTAAGCAGTTGGCAGGTAAGGCTGATGGGAAACTAATTTCTACAATTGTAAAAGAGTTGTTGAATTCGTAAAAATAAGGCCTCGTGGCGCAACTGAATAGCGCATCAGATTTCGGCTCTGAGGGTTACAGGTTTGAATCCTGTCGGGGTCACAAATAAAAAAACGGGTAGTTCTGAAAAGGACTACCCGTTTTAAGTATAATGAAAGTTGATGGTTGTTAGTTAACCATCGCTTTTAATTCAGCAATTGTTTGAGTTGGGTTTTCTGCTCCAAAAACATAGCTTCCTGCAACTAATACGTCAGCACCAGCTTCTACTAATAAGTTGGCATTTTTATCAGTTACACCACCGTCAATTTCAATAAGGGTATCTGCTTCAGCAAATTCAATTAAATTTTTTAATTGTTGTACTTTCTTATAGGTGTTTTCAATAAAAGACTGTCCTCCAAAACCAGGATTCACACTCATAATACATACCATATCAATGTCTTTAATAACATCTTCTAATACGGCTACGGGGGTGTGGGGGTTTAATGCTACACCAGCTTTCATGCCTTCAGCTTTAATCGCTTGTAAAGTTCTATGAAGGTGTGTACAAGCTTCGTAATGAACAGTTAAAATATCAGCACCAATTTTTTTGAATGTTGAAATGTATTGATCAGGATTTACAATCATTAAATGTACATCCATTGTTTTTTTTGCATGTTTTTTAATGGCTTGCATCACAGGCATTCCAAAAGAAATATTAGGAACAAATACACCGTCCATAATATCAATATGAAACCAATCAGCATCACTATTGTTAACCATTTCTACATCTTTTTGAAGGTTTGCAAAGTCTGCTGCAAGAACCGAAGGTGCTATTAATTTGCTCATTTCTTTTAATTTGTGAGTTTTGTTTTGCAAAAGTACTATAAAAAAAGAAAACTCTCGATAAAGTATATCGAGAGTTTTGTAAGTTGAATACTAAGGTTTCATTATCCTAAGTAAGTCATAAGTATTTTACTTCTAGAAGTGTGTTTCAATCTTCTAATTGCTTTTTCTTTAATTTGACGTACACGTTCACGTGTTAGGTCAAATGTTTCTCCAATTTCTTCTAGGGTCATTGGTTGATGTTCTCCTAGTCCGAAGTATAATTTTACTACATCAGCTTCTCTTGGAGTTAATGTTTCAAGAGCTCTTTCAATTTCAACTCTTAAAGATTCGTGTAATAAACTTTTATCAGGGTTTGGAGATTCTCCTGAGTTTAATACGTCATATAGGTTAGAGTCTTCACCTTCAATCAAAGGGGCGTCCATAGATACGTGACGACCAGAATTCTTCATAGATTCTTTTACGTCATTTACAGTCATATCTAGTTTCTTTGCAATTTCTTCTGCAGAAGGAGGACGTTCATTTTCTTGTTCTAAGAAGGCGTACATTTTGTTGATCTTATTAATAGATCCAATTTTGTTTAATGGTAAACGTACAATACGTGACTGCTCTGCTAGTGCTTGAAGAATAGATTGACGAATCCACCATACGGCATATGAGATAAATTTAAATCCACGAGTTTCATCAAAACGTTTTGCGGCTTTGATAAGTCCTAAGTTTCCTTCGTTAATTAAATCAGGTAATGTCAAACCTTGATTTTGGTATTGTTTAGCCACGGAAACTACGAAACGTAAATTTGCTTTTGTTAATCTTTCAAGGGCTACTTGATCTCCAGCTTTAATTCGTTGAGCTAATTCGACTTCCATATCAGCGGTAATCAAATCTACTTTTCCAATTTCTTGTAAATATTTATCTAATGATGCAGTTTCTCTGTTGGTTACCTGCTTGGTAATTTTAAGTTGTCTCATGTTTTAGTATGCTGTATAAGTGTTGTTTGTGAAGGTAGAGTTATCACACTCTTATATATACGTTTAAAAGGTGATTTTTGTTACAAAAAAGGTAGAATAATTTTAAAGTTAAGTAGTGTTTTGTTTGTAAGTGTTTCTTTTGTAGAGGTATATGTGATTGTGTAGGGAACAAAAAAACCGTCAAAAATATTTTGACGGTTTTTAGAAAGTGTTGAGAATACTAATTATTTGTTTTCTCTAGGTTTTCTATCATCTCTACGATTGTCTCTACCTGTTTTGTTTTTGTCTCTAGGTGGTCTAGCTACATAACCTTCTGGTTTTTCTAATAGAGCTTTACGAGAAACTTTTTCTTTACGTGTTTTAGGGTCTGTTCCAAAGTATTTTACTTCAAATTCATCACCCATATTTACAACGTCAGAAACATTTTCTGTACGCTCCCAAGCTAACTCACTTACATGTAATAAAACTTCATTACCTGGCGCCTCTAGGTATTCTACCACGGCACCAAAGTCTAGCATTTTGATTACTTTTACTTTGTAAGTTTCTCCTTTTACAGGTTTAAAAGTTAGTGAATCTATTTTTGCTAAAACAGCATCGATTCCTTCAGATCCTGTACCTAAGATTTCAACAACTCCTTCTTCCGTTACAGGGTCTTCATTGATAACAATAGTAGTTCCTGTTACTTTTTGTAATTCTTGGATGTTTTTTCCTCCAGGTCCAATCAAAGCACCAATGAATTCATTCGCAATTCTACGAGTGATCATTTTTGGTGAATGAGATTTTACATCTGTATTTGGTTGAGAAATAGTTTCAGTGATTTTCCCTAAGATATGTAAACGTCCTTCACGTGCTTGTTTTAAGGCATTTACTAAAATCTCGTAAGAAAGTCCTTTGATTTTAATGTCCATTTGACAAGCAGTAATACCATCAGCAGTACCTGTTACTTTAAAGTCCATATCTCCTAAGTGATCTTCATCTCCTAGGATATCAGATAATACAGCATAGCGTTCACCGTCAGAAATTAACCCCATAGCAATTCCAGAAACTGGTTTTGTCATTTGAACCCCAGCATCCATTAATGCTAATGTTCCAGCACATACAGTTGCCATAGAAGAAGAACCATTAGACTCTAATACTTCAGATACAACTCTTACTGTATAAGGACAATCAGCAGGAACCATTCCTTTTAATGCTCTTTGTGCTAAATTTCCGTGTCCAACTTCTCTACGTGAAGTACCTCTTAGAGGTCTTGCTTCACCTGTACAGAAAGGTGGGAAGTTGTAATGTAGGTAAAACTTTTCTTCTCCTTCATGAGTTGGAGAGTCAATGATGTTAGCATCTCTAGATGTTCCTAATGTTACTGTTGCTAATGCTTGAGTTTCTCCACGTGTAAATATAGAAGATCCGTGTGTAGATGGTAAGTAGTCTATTTCAGACCAGATAGGTCTAATTTCAGTTGTTTTACGTCCATCTAAACGTAAACCTTCTGCTAATGTTAATTCACGAACTGCTTCTTTTTGAGATTTATTGAAGTATTTTCCAATTAAATCACCATATTCTTCTATTTCTTCTTCTGTAAAAGAAGCTACAACTTCTTCTTGAACTTCTGCAAAAGCATTTGTTCTTTCTATTTTAGAAGTTCCTTTTTTAGCAATATCATAACATTTTTGGTAAGCCAATTCGTTAATTCTTGTTGCTAATTCTTCATTTTCTTCAGATATAGCAAATTCACGAGTTTCTTTCTTTCCAAAAGCTTCTGCTAGTTTTACCTGAGCTTCGCATTGAACTTTAATAGCTTCGTGTGCAAATTTAATTGCATCAGCCATTTCTTCTTCAGAAATCTCATCCATCTCACCTTCTACCATCATTACAGAATCAGCAGAAGCACCAATCATCATATCTAAATCAGATTCTTCTAGTTGAGCTCTCGTAGGGTTGATTATGAATTCTCCGTTTACTCTAGCAACACGGGCTTCAGAGATTGGAGTTTCGAAAGGAATATCACTTAACTGAATTGCAGCAGAAGCAGCTAATCCTGCAAGTGCATCTGGCATAACATCATCATCATGTGACATTAATTGTACCATTACTTGTGTTTCTGCATGGTAGTTTTTAGGGAATAATGGACGTAAAACACGGTCTATTAAACGCATTGTTAAAACTTCTGCGTCTGTTGGTCTCGCTTCTCTCTTAAAGAAACCACCTGGATACTTACCTGCAGCAGCAAATTTTTCTCTATAATCTACCGTTAATGGAAGAAAGTCTACATCACTTTGTTTGTAGTTAGAAACTACAGTACATAATAACATTGCTTTACCCATTTGCACAACAACACTACCATGTGCTTGTTTTGCTAATTTTCCTGTTTCTAATGAGATTGTTCTCCCATCTCCAAGGTCGATAACCTCTTTAAATACTTTTGGAATCATACGTTTTAATTCTAATTTTTTTTACTAAATAATGTGTGTTGTGTGTTGTTCGGGTTTGTTGAATTCCCTGCGGAGTAATAGTACTATTCTGTAAAAATAAAAAGAGGCAAAATTAATTTTGCCTCTTTTTTAGGAATTTTTATTTTCTTAATCCTAATTCCTTGATAATAGCACGATATCTTACGATATCTGTTTTGATCAAGTAATCAAGTAAGCTTCTTCTTTTACCTACTAACTTAACTAATGAACGCTCTGTGTTAAAATCTTTACGATTGTTTTTTAAGTGTTCTGTTAAGTGGTTAATCCTTGCAGTGAACAAAGCAATTTGTCCTTCTGATGATCCTGTGTTTGATTCAGATCCTCCGTGTTTTTTGAAAATCTCTTTTTTTGCTTCTGATGTTAAATACATGCTAACATTAAATTTAATAATTAATAATTTTTATGTATTGATAATCTATCGATATCAAGGCTGCAAAGATACTATTATTTTTTCGATTGACCAATAAGATGTAGGAAACGTTTAAAGTGGAGTAAAGGTTGTTGCTAGTGTTGTAACCTGTTGAGGAAATTTTGGATATAAAAAAAGCCCATTGGGCTTTTTTTTATGATCTTATTTCGTTGTTTAAAATCAAATCAAGATATAGATTGATTTGTTTTTTAAGGTCTTTTCTTTCATAAATGGCATCTAAGAAACCATGTTCTAATAGAAACTCTGAGCGTTGAAACCCTTCAGGTAAATCTTTTCCTGTAGTGTCTTTTACAACTCTAGGTCCAGCAAAAGCAATTAGGGCATTAGGTTCAGCAATATTGATATCTCCTAACATTGCAAATGAAGCAGTAATTCCTCCTGTTGTAGGGTCTGTACATAAAGAGATGTACGGAACTTTAGCTTCAGATAGTTGGGCTAGTTTTGCAGAAGTTTTTACCATTTGCATTAATGATAATGGTGCTTCTTGCATACGTGCTCCTCCAGATTTAGAAATCATTAAGAAAGGAATGTTGTGTTCTATAGAATAGTCAATTGCTCTGGCAATTTTTTCTCCTACAACACTTCCCATTGATCCACCAATAAAAGCAAAATCCATAGCTGCAATAACGAGGTCTTTTCCTAAGGATTTACCTACAGCAGTTCTAACAGCATCTTTTAATTTGGTTTTCTTTTGCGCTTCTTTTAACCTTTCAGGGTATTTTTTTGTGTCTTCAAATTTTAAAGGATCACTTGCTTCTAGTGATGCATTTAATTCTTTGAATTTATCATCAAATAATATTTCAAAATATTCTGCACTTCCAATTCTTACATGGTATCCGTCTTCACGACTTACATATAAGTTTTCTTTTAAGTCTTCCGTGTCAACAATTTTACCACTAGGTGTTTTGTACCAAAGTCCTTTTGGCACATCTTTTTTAGCTTCAGTAGGAGTGTGTATTCCTTTATCTATTCTCTTAAACCAAGATGACATAATAGTTCTATTTTAGATGGCTAATTTACTAAAAAAATAAAGAGAAACTGAAAAATAATTCAGTTTCTCTTTATAGAAATGTATTTGAAAAGTGACTCTTAAAGAGTATTTACGTTGTTTAAGTCTTCAAAAGCTTTGATTAATCTCGCTTTTAAAGTAGCTTCACCTTTACGTAACCAAACTCTTGGGTCGTAGTACTTTTTGTTTGGTGCTTCTGCTCCAGAAGGGTTTCCGATTTGAGCTTGTAAATAGTCAGCATTTTCAGAGAAGTAATCTCTAATACCTTCCATAAAAGCAAATTGTAAATCAGTATCAATATTCATTTTGATAGCTCCATATCCGATAGATTCTCTAATTTCTTCAACAGAAGAACCAGAACCACCATGGAATACAAAATCAATAGGGTTATGCTCTAATCCGTGCTTCTCTTCGATAAATTTTTGAGAGTTGTCTAAGATTTTTGGAGTTAATTTAACGTTTCCTGGTTTGTATACACCGTGAACGTTTCCAAAAGCAGCAGCGACTGTGAATCTTGGAGAAACTTCAGATAATTGCTCGTAAGAGTAGTTTACTTCTTCTGGTTGTGTGTATAATTTAGATTCATCAACATCAGAATTGTCAACACCATCTTCTTCACCTCCAGTAATTCCTAATTCAATTTCTAAAGTCATTCCCATTTTATCCATACGCTTTAAGTATTCTTTACAAATAGCGATGTTTTCTTCTAAAGGCTCTTCAGATAAATCAATCATATGAGAAGAGAATAATGGTGAACCAGTTTCAGCAAAATGCTTTTCAGAAGCATCTAATAAACCGTCGATCCAAGGCAATAATTTCTTAGCAGCGTGATCTGTATGTAAAATTACAGGTACTCCATAAGCAACTGCCATTTCGTGTACGTGTTTAGCTCCTGCTACAGCTCCAGCGATAGCTGCTTTTTGATCTGTGTTATCTAACCCTTTACCAGCGTTAAATACAGCACCACCATTAGAAAATTGGATGATTACAGGTGAATTTAATTCTTTAGCTGTTTCTAAAACAGTATTAATAGTGTTGTTCCCTGTTACGTTAACAGCTGGGATAGCAAAATTTTTAGCTTTTGCTAATTTGAATAATTCTTGAACTGCATCTCCTGTAGCAACTCCTGGTTTAATATTATAGCTCATATTATATGATTTTTTAATAAAAATTTGAAACAAAAGTACTAATTTTTAATGAGTAATCTTAACAATTGTATTAAGATGATGTTAAAAAAGATACGAAATCGTTGTAGCTATCTTGGGTCAAGAATAATTACTTTTTGTTTGTTGAAAATCAGTTAGAAAGGGTAGTTGATACCAAAGTTTACTACAGAGTGAGCAAAGTTATAATTGGCAAGCCATCTATTGCCGCTTAGGTAAGGTTCATAGGTTTTAAAGGCAAAATCGAGTCGAAGAACGAGGAAGTTAAAGTCATAACGTATTCCAAAACCAGAACCTAGTGCTATATTAGTTAAAGACTTAAAGCTACTAAGGGTTTCTTCTTCGGGTGTTAAATCAGAGCTGTCTATTAACCAAATATTTCCTGTGTCAGCAAACAATGCTCCTTTAACATTTCTGGTAATATCAAAGCGGTATTCTAAGCTGGTAATAAATTTAAAGTTACCAACATTATAAGTAAGTCCTGTGTTTCTTGCTCCAGGACCTAGTTCATAAGTTCTCCAGGCTCTAATATCACTAGATCCTCCAATAAAATAACTGTTATTATAAGGTATTGCAGGAGAGTTTCCGTAGGGAATTGCGATTCCTAAGAAGTTACGCATGGCAAGAACTGTTGTTTCTGAAGTTTCCCAGAACTTTTTAAATTCAAAGTCAGTTCTAATAAATTGGGCTATAGGGATGTCTAAAAATGTTTTGATTCCTTCGGCAGTTTCTTGTTTGGATAATACCGTTGATAAGTTTCCTGCGGCAATTACTTTGGCTCTAAAAAATATGTAATTTTTATCTCTTAAATTTTCACGAGTACTATAGGTGTATGCGTAGCTTATAGAAGGAACTACTACATTTGTAGTAACAATATAGTATCTGTTTTCGATGTTTTTAGCTACTTGATAGGCATCGGGATCTGTAGCTGCAAATTCCTCATCAATGTTTTCATTTATAAAATCTATAGCGTTTTCTTCGGTAAGGTTTTCGTCAGGGAAATATTCTTGTTGAATTTCTTCTAGGTCGTCGTATTCACTTGTATATATGTAAAAATATTCATCAGGGTTTAGGTTTTTTACATATTGTAAATTAAAGACTTCTATAGTATGAGAGTTTTTTCTGTTTGATTTCCAAGAGAACCCTGCTGAAGCAGTAAAAATTTGTTTGTCTAATCCAATATTTTTTTGAAAACTTGTACCTAAGGTAGCAAAAGATCGGGGTCCCATTTCTTTAGGTACAAGATTGTTGATGTTAAAAGGAAGAGCTAGTCGTGGCACTTCTATAGAGGCATCAACACCTACTTCCCAAGAGTTAAAAGGGGAGTAATTGGCTTCTGTTTTATTAGCCAAATCAAAAATACTTCCAATAAAAGAAAGCTTGAAAATTTCGGCTCCTTTAAAAGTGTTTTTGTTGGTAAAGGAGAATCCTCCAGAGAATCCAATTTGTTTGATATTGGAGTGTATTGCTTCGGTATCTAACGAGATTGCATATTTTTTTTGAGGAGTTAGAACAATGGCGGTTTTTAAAATACTGTCATTTACTTCGGTGTATTTAATTTCAACATTTCTAAAGTTACTCAGTGCTTTTAATTGACGTCTTGTTAAGTTTCGAATACTGTCTTTATAGACTTGATTGGGTTCTATAAAAATACTATTTAAGAGTGCTTTAGGTCGGTATTTTATTTTATCGTGTCCATATATGGTAAACCCTTTGTAGTGTATGGTGTCTAAGTAAGGATCGTCTTTTCTGTTGTAACTATAGTCTGTATAAATATCTACAGATTGTATTTTTTGAACTTTTAAAGGATGGGTGGTTATTTTTCCATCTTTTTCAGAAAGCCTGTTGGTAATTTTTAAGATTACATCTGTTTTGTGGTTTACGTTTGAAGTGTCTATTTCGTAAAAGCCAATTAGGTTTTTAGAGAAATGATAGATACCTGAATTTCTAAAGGTGTTTGTTAGTCGAGCGGCCTCTTTTCTAAAGTTAGTGTCTTCGTAACGGTCCCCTGTTTTTAAGTAGCTTTTATCATTTTTCTTCTTGTAAATAGAATCAATAATTTTAGAATCTATATTTGTAATAATGCTATCTAGGTAATACGGTTCGTTTTTTGTGACTTTATACTCTACAGTTGCTTTTTTTCGCTCTGTACTTGTGTTGTAACTAATAGTGGCATCAAAATATCCTTGGTTAAAGTAATAAGTTCTTAATTGTTTGAGGGTATTTTGAGTTTTTTTATTGTCGTAAATTACAGGGGCTTGACCTTTGGATAGATACCACTTGTTAAGAGAGTTGTAGGTGTTTTCAATAACTAAAGTTTGTTTTTCAGAAAAAACATCTTTTAGTGTGTTGTATGTTTTAGGGTGTGTTCTTTCCCACTCTTTATAGTCTTCTTCATGGTTGATGTTTCCCATGTTATAGAAATGTAAAGCAAAGGGGACTCCAAAGATGGTTTGGTTTGGTCGTTGGATTAAGTAATCTTTTACATCTTCATCTGATTTTGTTTCATCATCAATAGTAACCTTATTCTTATCAAGAAGAAACTCTCCCGTAGGAACGTATTTTGTTGAATTACAAGAATTGAATAAGAGTCCAAAACTTATAAGGAGTAAGAATAATATTATAAAATTGTTTTTCAACAAATAAGAATTTAAATTTGCTTCAAAAATAGCACTTTTGGTTTGTTTAAACAGAACTATCAATAAGAGTTTAAACGTCTTTTGAGCTGGGTTGTTGTGTTATGAAAATTTACAGCCTTTAAATATAGCTACTTTCCTATGAGTATATCAAAAAATCAGATCAAATTAATTAGAAGTTTAGATCAAAAAAAGTTTAGAAATAAGCATAATTTGTTTGTTGTGGAGGGGGTAAAAGGGGTTCGAGAGTTTATAAAATCATCCTATGTGTTAAAGTCGTTATTTGTAACGGAACAAGCAATGGATTTTTTTAAAGAAGTCTCTGTAGAAGTTGTTTCGGAGTTGGAATTAAGTAAGATTAGTTTTTTGAAATCTCCTAATAAAGTATTGGCTTTGTTCGAAATTCCAGAAAGCAATACGGGGGTTTTGGATAATTTAGTAGTGGCTTTAGATGGGGTTAATGATCCAGGTAATTTAGGTACAATTATTCGTCTGTGCGATTGGTTTGGGGTAGAGCAACTACTTTGTTCTAAAGATACGGTAGATTGTTATAACCCAAAAGTAGTACAGTCTACTATGGGATCTTTGCCTAGAGTCTCCATAAGTTATGTAGATCTTGCTTCTGTATTAGAGGAGTCAAAACTACCCAAATATGCAGCAGTAATGAAGGGAACTAATGTTTATAAAGAAACATTAGGCTCTAATGCTGTTTTGGTTATGGGAAATGAAGCTAACGGTATTCGTCCGGAAATAGAGCAGTTGCTTTCCAATAAGTTAACAATACCTCGATTTGGAGAGGTTAAAGAAACAGAAAGTTTAAATGTAGCAACTGCTACAGCAATATTATTAAGCGAATTTAGAAGAAGGTAAATCTTTTATTCAAAAGCCAATCTTAAGAAAACGCCTTTTGTTCCCAAGAAATCTATAGGAGCTGTGTAAGGACTGTTAGGGTCTTCGTCGTATTTTATTTCATTTGTGATAGCAAATTGTCCTCTTAGAGAAGGGGAGAATTTGAAGTAATGAAAGTAAAAATCCATTCCGACTCCAATTTCATACATAAAATTATGTGTTTGCATTCTAAACACACCATTGCTATTGTCGTCAGGGCTATTCTGTTGAGAAGTTAGGTTGTAGTCATACGAAAAACCACCAATAACAAAAGGTCTAGCGTTGGTCATTCTTGCACCGTTGAATTTTAGTAAAACAGGGATGTGCAGGTAAGTTCCTGAAGCTTCAGAAGGAATACTTTCATCTTGTTCAGGGTTGTTTATAAAATAAACATCAGCTTTGCTACTCATTAATCCTGGTTCTGTAATAAGACTAAAGTATTTGTTGATTCTAAAATCACCAACAAGTCCAATATTAAATCCTATTCCACTTTTAATATTGACAGTGGCATCAGGGGAGGTGCTTTCTTTATAGGTTACTTTGTATCCTTGTTGACTAAGTCCAAAATAGAAGCCCCAACGCATTTCTTGTTTATCGAAATTAGGAAGTTGTCGTAAGTTTTTTTCTTGACCAAAAACAGTAATACAAGCTAAAAGAAAAGCTATTGTAAGTATATTTTTTTTCATTTTTTTATGTTTTTAATAGACGGGTTATTTTTTTGTAGCTGTATAGATAGAGGCTACTCCAAATGTAACAGGAATGTCTGTTGCATTAATAAACCCATTTTTTTCTAAAATATTGTTGAATGCTTTTCCAAAAGGAAATGCATTTGCCGATTCAGATAAATAAGAATATGCAGTTTTGTCTTTGGAAAATAATTTTCCAACCAAAGGTAATATATATTTTGAATGAAAATGATATCCTTGTTTGTAAGGTGTTTTAGTGGGTACGGCTGTTTCTAGAACTACAAAAATTCCACCAGGTTTTAAAACTCGAAGAATTTCTTTTAAACCTTTGTCAAGGTTTTCAAAGTTTCGAACTCCAAAAGAAACTGTAATAGCGTCAAAGTAATTTTCTTTAAAAGGAATGTTTTCAGAGTCACCTAAAACCATTTCTATTTTATTACTTAGTTTTTTAGTTGCTATTTTTTGTTTTCCAACCTCTAGCATTCCAGCAGAAATATCAAGTCCAGTTATTTTTTCTGGATTTAATTCAGCCATCATGATGGCTAAGTCACCTGTTCCAGTCGCAATATCTAAGATTTTTTGTGGATTATTTTTTCCAACAAGCTGAATTACTTTTTTTCTCCATTTTACATCAATCCCAAAAGAAATAACTCTGTTAAGTCCATCGTATTTTGTTGAAATGTTGTCAAACATTTGGGCAACTTGTTCTTTTTTTCCAAGTTGTGAATCTTTGTAAGGAGTGATTTTTTTTGACATGTGTTTGAACTAAATATTAACCGTTAACAGCTACAACCGTACTAATTTTATTAGGAATCATTTCTTTAAGCATTGTTTCAATTCCATTTTTTAAGGTTACAGTTGAGGAAGGACATCCACTACAAGCTCCCTGTAGGATAACATTTACAACTTGAGTTTCTTCGTCGTAAGATTGGAATATGATATTCCCTCCATCAGCAGCAACAGCTGGTTTTACATATTCATCTAAAATTTTAGCAATTGCTTGTGGTGTTCCAGATAGGTCGTCAATGTTTACAGTAGCTATTTTTTCTTTTTCAACAGCTATTGTTTCATCAACAATAAGGTTGTTTCCTTCAATATAATCTTTTATAAATTTTCTAAGATCATTTATAATGTCTGAATTCCATTCAATAGTATCTTTTTTAGTAATAGATACATAATTTTCAGCAATATAAACTTCTTTTACAAAAACGTATTTAAAAATTTCTTGGGCAAGAGGTGAATTGGTGGCAGCTTCTACATTTTTATACTCGTAGTCACTTTCAGTAAGCAGCCTATTGCTTCCAAATTTCATAACAGCCGGATTAGGAGTGCTTTCTGCGTAAATTTCTACAGCTATTTTTTTAGGCTCTGCTTTGGTTGTTACGACTTCATTTCCTTGATTTAAGTAAATTTCAATCAATTCACGTATTTCGTCCTGTACATCATTCCATTCAATAATGTCAAATTTTTCAATAGCTACAAAATTGGTGCTGATAAATACCTTGCTAACAAAAGGTAGGTGGAATAGCTGTTTTGATAATGGAGATTCTTTTGTTTCATCTACATTGTTATATTGGTAGCTACCTCCTTTAGTAAGTAGTTGGTTACTTGTAAACTTAACAACATTGGGGTTGTTTGTAGTTTCTATAGTTATTTTATGAGTACTCATTTGAAATAGAATTTCAGCAAAAATAATAAAACTTTTACAGGCAAACTGGGTTCTATCTTATTTATTAAATTATCCGATTTGTATTAAAGAATAAAAGAAAGTGTAGCTGTTATTTTTGAGGTAGTTTTATCTATTTGAGTAGAAGAAACATTTTCTTGAGGGTGGTTGTAAAAATTGTAGTATTCGGTGTGGTTTGTATTGTTGTAGGAGATGTCTATTTTGGCGTTTTTTATTTTATATCCTAGGCCTAAAGAATAACCGTGAATATGTTCGTTTTTGGCAGCGTTTTTAAAAGGACTTTGTTCAAAACTATAGCCGCCACGTAGACTGAATTGTTTTATAATCCACTCTGTTCCTGTGCGTATTGAATTGGAGATAGCATAGGTGTTTGAAATAAAAGAATTATCACCTATAAATTCATAAGAAGGAGTGAGTTGTAGAGATTGATAATCTTTCAAAGTATAATCAATACTGATAAGTCCATTTTTATTGAAAGTATAAGCAAAACTTCCTGTGAGTTTTAAAGGAGTGTTGAGTTTGTACTTAAAATATAATTGTTCAGGGAAATTACTTGTACTGTTTTCGTAAACACCATCAATATCATTACTGTAAATACTTAAATATCCACGTTCATCATATTCATTCTCTGTGTCATAATCGATGTAGTTAGAAAATTCTTCTATGTTGTAATACCATACAGGGCTGTTAAAAGAAAAACCTAATCGTATATTGTTTGTCGGTTTTGATATGACTCCTATACTTAAAGATAAACCATCCCCTAACTGAGACAAGTATTGTGTGTTTTTAGCATGGAGTTCATTGTTGTTCGTATCTCCATTGATTTCTCTTAAAATAGCATCTTGTGTTAGGCTGAAATGATGTGAATTGACAGCACCTCCTAGATACCAAGCTTTTTTGTGTGCGGCAGAAAAGGAAAAACTATAGACACGAGCATTTCCAGAAGTTATATTTTCAAAACTTTGGTTTAGCGGAGTGTTATAAGGAATTTTAGGGTCTTCAGAATCAAAAGGATGTACCGTGTATCTGGCATATGTGTTATTATTTCCTTGAGCTTTATAATGGTTTTTGTAGTTATTTGTGGTGTTGTAGTTAAATCCAAAAGCGTATTTGTACCATTTAGCATTGTAATTAGGGTTTTTAAAAACAAAAACAGCTCCAAATTGGGGGCTTCTAAAGTTGATATTGCTGTTTTTTGTATGTGAATTGTAGTAAGTTGTATTAGATTCTCTTCCTGTTCTTGTAAGTGACCATGCAATTTCTGTTTTTGAAAAGACAGCACCTCCAGCAGGATTTGTATACGTAGAACTTACATCGCCTCCTAAAGCGCCAAAAGCTCCACTCATAGCATTGAATCTAGCAGTTCCCTCAAGGTGTTCTTGAGAAAATTGTAGAGCTAAATCTGCATATCCCATAGATTGACCATGTCCTTGAAAAATAAGGCTTATAAAAAATAGTATGAAAATTAGTTTTTTCATGCTGTTTGTTTTTGTTAGCGTCTTTTAGAGGAGGTTCTATAAGAGCTGTTAGAGTATCTTCTACTAGTGTTTTGTATAGAGGTGGATGGTGAATTATTCCTTTTGCTGTTGTTTGTAGACGTACTATAGTTATTGTAACTATTATGATTGTTGTTAGGAGTTCTTTTAGTGTTTGAGTAAGTGCTATTTACTTTGGTTGCTTGCTGTGTGTGTCTAGGGTAAGAATTATAGCTATTCCTGTTGTTTTGTTCAAAAGTGTTGTAGTTCCTTTTTTTAGAAGTTCTAGTGTTGTAAGAATCTCTACGACCATAACGCGTGTTTCTAGAATAAGGGTAGTAATTGTAACGAGGATAATTCCAAGGATGGTGATAATAAGGACTGTAATAAATAGGAAACCTATAAGGGTTGTAGTAATAATTATAAAAACTATTGTATCCATAATAATCATAGCTATTCCAAAAAGGGCTGTTGTTTACATGGTAGTGTATTTCTGTTGCTTGAATATTGATTTTAGTACTGTCTTGTGGGAAAACTCCCATTTCTGAGATAGCATTAGAGAAAAGGTATTTGTCACTTTTGTATTCATTTGTTTTAGCCTCTGAATAGGTGTCATCGTAAATACCATCAGTATAACTAGTGTACTGATGAGATGTGCTGCAAGAACCTAAAAATACTGCTGTTAAAATAAAAAAGGCTTGCAGTTCAATGCTAGATAAAGAGCTTTTGTAAAGTTTCATAATCATTACATTTTTATTGTTGAACAACCTAAAATTAACTAATTTTGTCGGCGAAAGTGACTCCTTGTATATAGGTTTAAAGTCACAACATTTATGCCAAATATTTTTAGATGAGTAAGAAATTAACAAAGCGTAGCGAGGATTATTCAAAATGGTACAACGAACTGGTTGTCAAGGCTGATTTAGCAGAGAATTCTGCAGTTAGAGGGAGTATGGTTATAAAACCTTATGGATATGCCATTTGGGAAAACATGCAGAAGGAGTTGGATAGAATGTTTAAAGAAACAGGTCATGAGAATGCTTATTTCCCTTTGTTTGTTCCTAAAAGTTTGTTTGAAGCAGAAGAGAAAAATGCAGAAGGGTTTGCGAAAGAATGTGCAGTAGTTACTCATTATAGATTAAAAAATGATCCAGAGAATAAAGGAAAACTTATTGTAGATCCAAACGCAAAACTGGAAGAAGAATTGGTTGTTCGTCCAACAAGTGAAGCTATCATTTGGAATACATACAAAGGATGGATTCAGTCTTATAGAGATTTACCTTTATTGATAAATCAATGGGCAAATGTAGTTAGATGGGAAATGCGTACTCGTCTGTTTTTGCGTACGGCAGAATTTTTATGGCAAGAAGGGCATACAGCTCATGCTACAAAAGAAGAAGCGGTTACAGAAGCAACAACTATGCAAAGTGTATATGCTGATTTTGCAGAAAATTATATGGCAATGCCTGTTGTAAAAGGGGTGAAAACAGAAAGCGAACGATTTGCAGGAGCTTTAGATACGTATACTATTGAAGCTTTAATGCAAGATGGAAAAGCTTTACAGGCGGGAACATCTCACTTTTTAGGACAAAATTTTGCAGAAGCATTTGATGTGAAGTTTACAAATAAAGAAGGAAAACAAGAACATGTTTGGGCAACTTCATGGGGTGTTTCAACACGACTTATGGGTGGATTGATTATGACGCATTCAGATGATTTTGGTTTGGTGTTACCTCCAAAGTTGGCGCCAATTCAGGTGGTTATTGTGCCTATCCATAGAAAGGAAGAACAGTTAGATGCTATTTCAGAGAAAGCTCAAGAAATAGTAACTGCTTTAAGAAAAAAAGGTATTTCTGTAAAGTTTGATAATAGAACAACGCACAAACCAGGTTGGAAGTTTGCTGAATATGAATTGAAAGGGGTTCCTGTAAGAATAGCTATGGGTCCTAGAGATTTAGAGAACGGAACGTTAGAGTTGGCAAGGAGAGATACCTTAGAAAAGCAATCTGTAGCTCAAGAAGGAGTAGAAGATGTAATAGAGGCTTTGTTAGTAGAGATACAAGATAA
Source organism: Flavicella sp. (assembly GCA_965243265.1). Classification (GTDB taxonomy): domain Bacteria; phylum Bacteroidota; class Bacteroidia; order Flavobacteriales; family Flavobacteriaceae; genus Flavicella. The sequence goes on along the minus strand of CBDEUL010000002.1, from coordinate 108,883 downwards.
CTTATGGTCTAAAGCAAAAACATATAGGGACGAGCATATTACAAAAGTAGATTCTTTTGAAGAGTTCCAAAAAGTTATTGAAACTAAAGGAGGTTTTGTTTTGGCGCATTGGGATGGTACAGAAGAGACTGAAGATAAAATTAAGGAAATAACCAAAGCAACCATTCGTTGTATAGCTTTGGATGCTGAAGATGAAGAAGGCATATGTGTATATTCGGGGAAACCATCTAGCAAAAGAGTATTGTTTGCAAAAGCATATTAAAAAAAATAAAAAAATGCTTGTAAGATTTTAAATCTAATGTATCTTTGCAAACGCAAAAAGAAAAGCTTGCAAGCGTTTTTTATAAATGGTGAATTTAAATTTTGTAAAAATATTTTGTAAAAATATTTTTGTTTTTAAATAAAGTTTGTATTTTTGCATCGCTTTTCAGGAAGCAACAAATTGGTCCGTTCGTCTAGGGGTTAGGACGCCAGGTTTTCATCCTGGTAACAGGGGTTCGATTCCCCTACGGACTACAAAAAATAAGTTTTAAGAATTATTTAGATTATGGCAAATCATAAGTCAGCATTAAAAAGAATTAGAAGCGACCGCGAAAAGCAGTTGAGAAACAAGTATCAGCATAAAACTACAAGAAATGCTGTTAGAGCTTTGAGAGCGCTTACTGATAAAAAAGAGGCTGAAGAGAAATTGACTGCTGTAGTTGGAATGTTACACAAGTTAGCTAAAAACAATGTTATTCATAAGAATAAAGCAGCTAATTTACAATCTAAGTTAACAAAGTTTGTAGCTAGTTTGTAGAGTTGAAACTTATAAAAGAATAAGGCTTCAAGAATTACTTGAAGCTTTTTTTTTGAAAAAAAATATAAATTTGTTTTTGTTTTTAAATAAAGTTTGTATTTTTGCATCGCTTTTCAGGAAGCAATAAATTGGTCCGTTCGTCTAGGGGTTAGGACGCCAGGTTTTCATCCTGGTAACAGGGGTTCGATTCCCCTACGGACTACAAAAAATAAGTTTTAAGAATTATTTAGATTATGGCAAATCATAAGTCAGCATTAAAAAGAATTAGAAGCGACCGCGAAAAGCAGTTGAGAAACAAGTATCAGCATAAAACTACAAGAAATGCTGTTAGAGCTTTGAGAGCGCTTACTGATAAAAAAGAGGCTGAAGAGAAATTGACTGCTGTAGTTGGAATGTTACACAAGTTAGCTAAAAACAATGTTATTCATAAGAATAAAGCAGCTAATTTACAATCTAAGTTAACAAAGTTTGTAGCTAGTTTGTAAGTCAAAGCTTATTAGAAAGTATAAAAGCTCTAACAGAAATGTTAGAGCTTTTTTTGTGTTTTAAACTTAGTGTGGTTTTAAGTAGATTAAGGTGTGTGTTTGATGAGATTTCAGAGGAATCTTAATTTCCCATTTCTGTTTTTATATGAAGATTTATTTTGCGTGATTGGTAATCAGAATAAAGAGATTGCTCAATGTAAAACAGTTTAACCTTAGGAGAGTTTAAGTTGTCAGAAATTTGTTTTGAGCTTTAGGTGTTTTTTGAAAACTAAAGGAGGTTAATTGAGGTTTTGTTGGTAGTGCTTTATTAGGATTTAGATTCTGCTATATTTTTTGAAAATGTGCTGGAGAATATTGATAGAAGGGTTTTTATAAAGTTTATTGTTTGGTAGAATTTCTAATTTTTTTTTAGATAAAAAAAAACCTTGCAAATATAAAATTTGCAAGGTTTTTTGTCGGGGTGGCAGGATTCGAACCTGCGACCTCCTCGTCCCAAACGAGGCGCGATGACCGGGCTACGCTACACCCCGAAAACATTTCTGTTCTCTAGAAAACTCAATTATGAGATTCGGAGTGCAAATATAACCCTTATTATAGGATTTACAATAAAAAATAAATCTTTTTTTATTGTAAATGTTTGTGAATGAAACAGTGTTTGTCATGGATTTAAAAAATGTGTTTTGCTTATCAAAGGATTGTTAAAAATTATAAACAAAGCTGTTTTTCGATTGTATAAAAAACTATTTTTGTTTCAGAAAATAATTAAAAGAAAATTAAGATGTCAGATACAATTGAAAGAATAAAATGCTTAATTATTGGATCAGGTCCTGCGGGATACACAGCGGCGATTTATGCGGCTAGAGCAGATCTAAAACCGGTTATGTATACAGGTATGCAAATGGGAGGGCAATTAACAACTACTACAGAGGTAGATAATTTTCCAGGATACCCAAATGGAACTGACGGAACTGCAATGATGGAAGATTTAAAGAAGCAGGCAGAGCGTTTTGGTACTGAGGTTCGTTTTGGTTTGGCTACTGAAGTAAATTTTTCTAAAGAAGAGGGAGGTATCCATAAAGTGACTATAGATGGAACTACTTTAATTGAGGCAGAAACTGTAATTATTTCAACAGGAGCTACAGCGAAGTATTTAGGATTAGAAAGTGAAGAAAGACTTAAAGGAGGAGGAGTTTCAGCTTGTGCTACTTGTGATGGTTTCTTTTATAAAGGACAAGATGTAGTTGTTGTGGGGGCAGGAGATACTGCTGCTGAAGAAGCTACTTATTTGGCTAATATTTGTAACAAAGTAACCTTATTGGTACGTAAGGATTATATGAGAGCTTCTAAAGCGATGCAGCATAGAGTTGAAAAAACGGAAAACTTAGAGGTGTTGTTTAATACTGAAATAGATGAGGTTTTAGGAGATAATGTTGTTGAAGGTGTAAGAGCTGTAAATAATATTACAAATGAAAAACAAGACATTCCAGTAACAGGAGTTTTTATAGCAATCGGACACAAACCTAATACAGATATTTTTAATGGTGTTTTAGATATGGATGAGTCTGGTTATTTGATAACGAAAGGAAAGTCTACAAAAACAAACTTACCAGGTGTTTTTGCTGCAGGAGATGTACAGGATAAAGAATACCGCCAAGCAGTTACTGCTGCAGGTTCAGGATGTATGGCTGCTTTAGATGCAGAACGTTATTTAGGAGCTTTAGAATAACAAGTATAGAAAATAAAAAAAGGGTTTCGTTTTAGAACGAAACCCTTTTTTGTTTTAATGCAATATTATTTTTGATAGGCACCAGATGAATAGGTTAACTCATAGCTGTGTGTATATATTTCGAAAACAATTCCGAAAGGATCTTGGACGTATACCATTTTATAAGGCTTTTCTTCTGGATAGTATTCTCTTATAGGCATTCGCTGTTTACCACCGTGTTCTACTATTTTTTTAGTCAGTTCTTCAATATCTGGATCTTGTACGCAAAAGTGGAAAAGTCCAGTATTGAAAGGATTAAATTCAGGGGCATCTTTGACTCCGTGTGGGAATGAAAATAATTCAATACCAATTCCATCAGAAGTTGATAGGTGTGCAATTTCAAAAGTATCCCAGTCTTCACCAAATACATCGATACACATTTGACCAATGGCAGTACTATTTTCTTTCAAAATTTTTGAAGGAGGCATAATTACATACCATCCCATTACTTTTTCATAAAAATCTACTGCTTTGTGTATGTCGGGTACAGTAATTCCAATGTGTGAAAAAGACTTAGGGTATTTTTGAGCTTTCATGTTATTCTATTTGAAGGTTGTGTATAAATGTATACAATTGAAATGAATTTTTAGGATAACTAAGAAGTTCTATTTTATGCAGTCTGTACATTCTAACCCATTCTTTGTCATTACAAGATGTTTTTTAGTAAGCTTAGAATTGGGTAAAGAGGATGTGTTTTCTAAATTGTTTAAGTATGGTTTTGTAGAGTTGTAAAGAAAAACAGTTATTCCTTTAGGTATGGCAATGACTATGTTAATGTTTTCGTTGTTTTGAATGTATTTACTAATAAAATAAGAATCCAAAGCAATGGTGTTGTTTTCTATTTTATAACTGTAACTTATTTTTTCAGCATTTTCAATGGCATTGGCTTCGTTTTTTCCTTCAGAGTTTTTAGTGATGGTAATGCTAGTTTTTTCTGTATCGCTGGTTTCTAAACTAATATCGATAATGTTAGAGCTTACTTCTTTAGAATTGTTATTTCGTGCTACCTGTTTATGCGTGCTTTTAAAAGTATAGCGCATATTGTGTATTGTTTTGTTAGGAAGCATTTTAATTCTTAGGGTGTCAGGTGCTGAAAATTTCAAGGTTTCAGTGTAGCTTTTATATCCGTTTGTATTGTTTGTAGAGGAGTGTTCAATAGTTCTAAAGGTTAGTACAAGTAAGGCAACAATCCAAATACCTAGAAGAGTTAAAGAAGCGGGTTTACTAAAGGATTTAACCTGATTAGAAACCAGTTGAAATCCTAATAGAAGTAAAATAATAAAAGGGATTCCTATGGAAATAAAAAATACAGTAGTAATAAGCCAGTTGGGTAATATAGAGCCGTAAAAGAAGTCGGGGAATAATTCAGAACCCAAAAGAGTATATGTTTCAAAAAAGAAACTGTTAAAGAGGATAAACAATAGGGTTAATGTGGCTATTAAAATGAGTAACGCTCCAATAAATTTTCCTAAAACAGTAAATGCAAGTGAAAATATTTTTCCTAAAAAGGTAACTACTTTTTGAAGTTGTGAGGTTGTCTTGTTGTAGTTTACATTTTTAAACTTTTCACTGACATTTTCAAATTCAGCTTTTATTTTCTTTTCAATAGTTTCTATAGTAACGGCTTTTCCTTGCATTTCTAATTTTTCGGCAGTGGTTTTAGCTTCGGGTACCAATGCCCATAGGATAAGGTATAGTGGAATTCCAAATCCGCCAAATATGGTAAATAAAACAAAAAGTACACGTATAATGGTTTTGTCGGTTCCAAGGTAGTGACCCATTCCGGCACTTACACCTCCTAAAATTGTATTGTCACCATCTCTAAATAATTTTTTTGAACTAGTGCTTTTTTGCTCAGATGTAAATGTTTCTTCTGAATCGGCATAATCTTCAGGTTGCCCCATAATAATTATGATATCGTTTATGTCAATTTCATTTACAACTTGACGCTCGTCTTTGAGCTTTTCCGATAGAAGCTCGCTAATTCGAGTTTCAATATCTGCTAAAATTTCCTTTTTTTCTTGAGGTGTTCCATTAAGAGATACTTCAATGGCATCTAAATAATTTTTAAGTTTCTTAAAGGCTTTTTCATCTATATGAAAAAAGAATCCACCTAAATTTATATTGATAGTTTTATTCATTTGTTTATTTTTTTCGTGTTATGATGTCTACTGCATTTACCAAATTCCCCCAAGTTCCTTGAAGTTCTTTTAAAAAGACTATTCCAGAAGGTGTTATGACATAGTATTTTCTGGGTGGGCCAGAGTTAGATTCTTCCCAGCGATAGCTGAGCAGTTCAGCATTTTTAAGTCGTGTAAGTAAAGGGTATATGGTTCCTTCTACAACAATCATTTCGGCACTTTTTAAGGTTGTTAGAATTTCAGAAACATAGGCATCATTTTTTTTGAGGATAGATAATATACAATATTCCAATACCCCTTTTCGCATTTGTGCTTTGGTATTTTCTAATTTCATAAAAGGTTTCCTTGATGTTAAATAATCAACAAAAATAACAAAATACATAGTACTATGCAAAACATAGTACTGTTAGGTCTTTAAGATAAGGATTGAGCAGTTGTATGATTTCGTTTAAATTTCTTACATTGGAAGTATAATAGCTACTTTATGAACTTTACTCCTAAAAAGATAAATATATTTTTACTATTTAATTTGCCATCTGCTTTTATATCAGGAGTTCGTTTACGTACATTAACAGAAGAGAGGTCAGAGGTGTTTGTAAGGTATCAATGGATTAACAAAAATCCGTTTGGTTCTCTTTATTGGGCAACGCAAGGGATGGCTTCTGAATTGGCAACGGGAGTTTTGGTTATGAGATCAATAGCAGAATCTAAAAAAAGAATTTCAATGTTGGTAACGCAACAGAAAGGAACTTTTTTTAAGAAAGGTAAAGGAAAGGTGCTTTTTTCGTGCGATGGAGGTGAAAAGGTAAAAAAAGCAATTCAGAATGCAATTGATACACAAGAAGGTCAGGTACTTATTTTAAAATCGAAAGGAGTTGATGAAGCGGGTGATGTTGTTTCTGAGTTTGAGTATACTTGGGGAATTAAAGTAAAAGCATAACTACCTATTCTGTAGCCTTTATGGTTTCAATATAACGATTCAGTTTTTTCCCGTAAACAGATGTTTTAACATCTTTGCTTAACGATTTATTTATAGTGTCCAATAAAGTAATATTGGCATCGTACAATTCTGTTAGTGCCAAATAAGGAGCTACTTCAGAGTGCGCATTGTTAATAGCAAAATTAGTAGTGTATAAATAGTTTCGTTTGAGAAGGTTTTTAGACTGTTGGTTTATTTCTTTTTCTAAGTCAGTTAAACCATCTCGTTGTGCTTCGAGCCTTTTTTTTATAAGCTCTAAATTTTGCTCTTTAAACTTTGTTTTTATTTGTTGATGCTTGTTAAGAATCTCTTGGTTTTTTGATCCTGAGATTTTAGCTTTTGACTCAAACTTTTCTAATGAAGTATTTATTTTTATAATTCCTTGCTCTCCAAAAAATGAAAGCGTTTTGTCTTTATTTTTATCAAGGGTTAGATAGAATATTTGTGCACTTTCAATAGGAATGTTAAACCTGTAATTATCATTTCCCTTGCATTCAAGAGAATCTATATCTTTTAGGTTGCCATCTATAACTTTTTGAAGGTATAATGTTCCTTTTTTAAGGTGTGTAATTCTTCCTTCAACAATCATTTTATTGCTAAGATCTTCTTTAGTACAAGAGCTTAGCAATAAAAGAAAAAAGGAAATATAAGAGATGTTTTTGAGCATCTTATTATAGGTGTTTTTTTATTGCTTTAGCTACACCATCATTATGGTTTGTGTCTGTAACGTCATTAGCAATTTCCAAAACTTCATCTTTTGCATTTTTTACAGCAACACCAACTTTTACAGCACATAACATTTCAATGTCATTATAGTTATCACCAAAGGCAATGCAGTTATCTAATGAAAAATCTGAATAACTGTTTTCAAGTAAAAGCTTGATTCCTGTAAGTTTAGAAATTTCTTTGTTAGCGATTTCTAAGTAGGTGTCTTTAGACCTGTACAGGTGTAGTTCATTAGGATATAATTCACTCAAAGAATTGTATACCTTATCAATAGCTTCTTTTTCACCCATGCACATTACTTTATGAGCACCTTTATTTTCTGTAGACCAATTCTCAATAACATTAACTATAGGTTTTACAGTTGGTGTAACCTTCGTGTTATTTTCTTCTCTTTTTGCCCAGAAGTCCATTTCCTCTACAAACCAATCATCATTGTTGTAAAGACTAATATGAAATTCATTATTTTGATTTAAATCAGAAATTGTTTTTACAATTGAAGTAGGAATTTCTGTAGAGTGTATAGATTTACCATCTACCAATACCAACCCACCGTTGTAACATATGATAGGAGTGTTAACAATGTCTAAATCTTTTTGTAAATGATACATTGCACTAGGCATTCTAGAGGAAATTAGTACAAAAGGAATGTTTTTGTCTGTAATACGTTTAATTTCAGAAACTAAACCAGTAGATACTACACGTTCTTTATTTAATAAGGTACCATCAATATCGGTAAAAGCTATTTTAAGACTCATATGGTTTTTATAAAAAGTTATTCAGGTTTTTCGCGCTCTAAAATGGCTTTTACAATTCCTCTGTGAACAAAAGAGTTTATAACTCTCCAGCCTGTTTTTGCATAACTATTTAATAGCTCTTCAAAATCAGCATCTTTTTTAATAGGCGTGCTTTTTTGTTTTATAAATTTATATTCTTTCATAATTGAAATTAAGCTTTTTTAGGATTTTTCTTAGCTGGCATTGGACCACGTTTGTGGATAATAAGTCCGTTTAAAAAATTACGTAAGAATTGGTCTTTACATTCTACATATTTAGGATGATCTTCGTTTCTATAAAGAGCATTGATTTCACTTTTGGAAACTTTAAAATCTACCAAGCTCATTATGTGAACAATATCAGTATCTTTAAGTTGTAAAGCAACACGTAATTTTTTAAGTATATCGTTATTTGTCATTGTATCTAATTAGGTTGCAAAGATAAGTATTTAGATTTGTTGGCTTTTGTTTTTTAATTTAGAATTTCAAAAGAGAAATGAAAAGAAAATATCAATTTAAGATAATTGTAACCTTTTACTTTACATTGGTTTTAACTGCTTTTTCTCAAGCAGAAAAGATGCCCGAAGAGTTTGGGTATTTACAAGAGGAGCATCCTTCTATAGAGATTGAATTGAGGTATGTTGGACGTAATAATTTTATGGGAACACCTGTTGAGGGTTATCATAAAGCAAAACTTATTTTAACGAAGAGAGCTATTGAAAAACTAGCACTTGTTCAAGAGGAATTAAAAAAAGAAAATTTAAGTTTAAAGATTTTTGATGGTTATAGACCTCAAAGAGCTGTAGATCATTTTGTGAGATGGGCAAAGGATGAAAAAGATACTTTGATGAAATCTATTTATTATCCTGACGTAGCCAAGAGCCAGCTGTTTGAAAAAGGATATATAGCAGAAAAATCAGGACATAGTAGAGGAAGTACTGTAGATGTAACCTTGGTAGATATTGCCTCTGGAAGGGAATTGGATATGGGAAGCCCGTATGATTTTTTTGGAAAAATTTCTTGGCCTTTTGCAGTGCATGTTACAGAGAATCAAAAAAGAAATAGAATGCTTTTACGTACCGTAATGCTTAACAATGGTTTTAAACCTTATCAGTGCGAATGGTGGCATTTTACATTAAAAGAAGAGCCTTTTCCGGAAACGTATTTTAACTTTCCAATAGAATAGTTTATTTCAGGTTGAATAAAATAGCATTGTCTTCTTCAATACCATTTATAACCAAGGTGATTTGATGTGTACCTGGATAATACTTTCGGGTTGAAATGATTTTAAAAGATTGTTTTCTTTCATAGTTCAGTGTCTCTAGAGGCTGCAACTCTCTTTCAGAAATCTTGTATATTTTTTTAGAAAGCTTTCCATTGGCTAATAAAAAGTGAATGAAATATTCTAATCGTATTTTTTGGGTTGAAGTACTTTTATTGGTAACAGAAAATTCAAACGCTAAGGCTTCTCCAATGGTTACAATAGGGTTTTTAATATTGAAATTTTTAACCTCTAGTTTTTTTCGATCACCATATCCGAATAGGGTTAATATTTCAGGGTTTCCTTGTTTTAAAAGTGTTCTTGCAGCGTGTTTTACAAGCCAATTACGTTCTGCAGATTTACCGTTCCATAGAGATAGTAGCTCAATGATTTTTTGAGGATGATCTTTAGAAATATCATTCAAGTTATTGGCAACACTTCGTCTAACATATAAAGAAGAGTCGTCTTTTAAATGCTCTAAAATAGGAAATATAGCAGTTGGGTCTTTTTTAAGAGGAGCTAATCCCATGCCCCAAGGCAATCTAGGTCTACACCCTTCGCTAGATAATCTCCTTACAGAGGCGTGTTTGTGTTTGCTCCAGATGTTGAGTTGTTCAAAAGATTTTTCGGGATATTTTAAAATAAAAGGACGTATAGCAAATTCACAACTAGCTAATACGGTTATCTTTTCCATAGCCGCAAAAGAAGCTTCAGGATGTTCAGTACCATACACTTCAACATAATCTGCTAAAACTATGTATTCAAAAGTATCTTCTTTTTGAAGAGAAGTACTGATGTTTTCAGAAATATTAGCAACGGTTTTTAGAGCTTCAGGAGTGGAAGTTTTAATTTGAGAATTTAAGCAAAAAGCAATATGCTTGATGCGTTCTTTCAGTTCTAGGTTTTTCCAGTTTTTATTAAAAATATTTAACGAAAACAGGTTACTATTAAAATCGGAAATGTGTAGTGAGCAGTAATGAGAAAGTTCATTGATAAAATCTTTATTATACATTTCTTTTAAGGGAGTAGCCATATTCTTATATTGTTTTCTAAAATTAGACAGTTTGTTTTTCAGACAAGTACAAAGCTAAAGTTTTATGTCTGTTTAAAATGAAGTATAAAAAATAACTTTTAATGAGTATTTACAAGGTAATAGGAATTATGTCTGGAACATCATTGGATGGAGTAGATATTGTGTATGTGGAAATTTCGAATCAGAAAGAGTATAAATATCAAATACATTGCGCCAAAACTTATGCTTACTCTAAAGAATGGGAACTGAGTTTAAAAAAAGCTTTTACGTCTAGTAAAGAAGATTTACAAAAACTAGATGTGTCTTATGGACAATATTTAGGCAACTTGGTGGAGGGCTTTAGAGACGAGTTTAAAATTGAAAAGATTGATTTGGTGGCTTCTCATGGACATACCATTTTTCATAAACCAGATCAAGGGTATACGTTGCAAATAGGATGTGGAAAAGAAATAGCTAAAAAGACAAATTGCAAAGTTGTTTATGATTTTAGAACTCAAGATGTAGCTTTAGGAGGACAAGGAGCCCCATTAGTCCCGATAGGAGATGTATTGCTTTTTTCAGAATTTGATGCTTGTTTAAACTTAGGAGGTTTTGCGAATATTTCTTTTGATAATGGAGGAATTCGAAAGGCATTTGATATTTGTCCTGTAAATATTGTAATGAATGTATTTGCTCAAAAATTAGGCAAGCCTTATGATGATAAAGGAGCAATAGCCAAGACTGGTTCTATTCATGAGGAGTTGTTAAATAAGTTGAACTCAAATGAATTTTATACAACTACAAAACCTAAGTCTTTAGGTTATGAGTTTGTAGCAGCAGAAGTATTACCCGTTATAGAAAATTACCAGATAGAGCCTCAAGATGCGTTGAGTACTTATTTAACACATGTAGTTTTTCAAATAGCGAGCATAATAAAACCCTTACATATCAAAAACATATTGGTTACTGGAGGAGGGGCTTATAATAACTTTTTAATCGAAAAACTTCAAGAATATTCAAAAGTAACTATTGAGGTTCCTAAATCAGAGTTGGTAGAATATAAAGAAGCCCTCATTTTTGCCCTGTTAGGAGTTTTACGAGTAGAAAATAAAAGTAATTGTTTGGCAAGTGTAACGGGAGCAGTCCAAAACCATAGCAGTGGAAAGATAGTTTCTTTAAAAGATTAATATTAGGTTAAATAGCTGCTGTTTTAGTGTAATATTAGACTGAAAAGATGTAAATTCGCCAAGAATTTTAAAAAAAGACTCATTTTTATGACGACATTAATACTCATTATCTTTGTAATAGGATATTTAGGAATTACGTTAGAACACACATTAAAGTTAGATAAATTAATACCAGCAGTTTTAATGATGGCTCTTTGTTGGGCATTGGTAGCCTTTGGAATTAATGATTTTGACCAATGGTTTGATTCAGGAAAGCATATGCTTTTGGATACATTTGGAGCTTTAGGGCACGAAGAAAAGATGCATATGATGGAAGAAACTCTATTACATCATCTGGGAAAAACAGCAGAAATTTTATTCTTCCTTTTAGGAGCCATGACAATTGTTGAGATTATTGACCACTTTGACGGTTTCTCAACTTTTAAGAGATATATTAAAACAAAAAGTAAAAAGAAATTATTATGGATTTTTGCTTTTTTAGCATTTATTCTTTCTGCGGTTATAGACAACTTAACAGCAACAATTGTATTGATAACAATACTTCAAAAAATTGTTAAAAACAAAGATGTAAGAATGTGGTTTGCAGGTTTAATTATCATTGCTGCAAATGCAGGAGGGGCTTGGTCTCCTATAGGGGATGTAACAACAACAATGTTGTGGATTGGAAACAAAGTTTCAACAGATATGTTAATAGCGTATTTAATGATTCCATCATTACTATGTATGGCAATACCAACATTTATAGCTACTTTTTTACCAGCTTTTAAAGGAGATTTGGTAATGGAGATAGAAGAAAAAGAAGAAGAAAACCACCCAACTACATACAGTTCAATTATGTTGTATTTAGGATTAGGAATGATTCTTTTTGTACCTCTTTTTAAAACAGTAACTCATTTACCTCCTTATGTAGGAATGATGTTGTCTCTTGGGGTAGTTTGTGCTTTTGCTGAAATTTTTAGTACAAAACAATTTGCAATAACAACTTTAGGAGAACACTCTAAAGATGCAGGTCACCATAGTCCAGTTCATAAGTCATTGTCAAAAATTGAAATGCCTAGTGTATTATTTTTCTTCGGAATTTTAATGGCAGTAGCAGCTTTAGAAAGTTTAGGGCTGTTGTTTAACTTTGCAGGAACATTGAATACAACAATTCCTAATTCAGATATTGTTGTAATGTTATTGGGAGTTGGGTCTGCGGTAATAGATAATGTACCATTAGTAGCGGCAAGTTTAGGAATGTTCCAAGAAGAATTGAATCATCCATTATGGCATTTTATAGCGTTCTCTGCAGGTACAGGAGGAAGTATGTTGATTATTGGATCAGCAGCAGGAGTAGTTGCTATGGGAATGGAAAAAATATCTTTTTTCTGGTACTTCAAAAAAATCTCTTGGTTAGCCCTTGTAGGTTTTGCTGTAGGAGCCATTTCATTTATGATACTTAGACCTTTTGTAGGAGCTTAGTTTGATAACAAAATAAAAAAATCCTGAGTGTTTACTCAGGATTTTTTTTGCCTAATTTATAGCAAAAAACAATTTTCAAATTGTAAATTCGTTCTTTTTAAGAACACAATCAAAAAATTAATATATGTCAGTTACTTTACAGGAATCGGTTGCTTCAGCAGAAGCAGTAGTGTCAGAAGAAAAAACACTTTCGATTTACAAACTTATAATGGAAGGAGGTGTAGGAGGTCAAATAATTATAGGCCTTTTGTTTATCCTGTTGGCAGTATCGCTATATATTTATTTTGAAAGATATTTTGCTATAAAATCGGCAAGTCAAATAGATAAAGATTTTATGAATCAAATAAAAGACCATGTGGCAAATGGTAATTTAGAAGCGGCAAAATCTTTAGCAGACTCAATAGAAAGTCCAGTGTCTAGTTTAATTGGAGCAGGAATTTCACGTATAGGAAAACCTTTAGAAGATATTAATACGGCTATTGAAAATGCAGGAAAGCTAGAAATTTACAAATTAGAAAAAAATGTAAGTGTTTTGGCAACTATTGCAGGGGCAGCTCCAATGATTGGGTTTTTAGGGACTGTAATTGGAATGATTGTTTCTATTCATGCAATTGCAAATGCAGGAGGGCAAATAGATATTAAATTATTAGCAGATGGGTTGTACACAGCAATGACAACTACTGTTGGAGGTTTGATAGTAGGGATTATTACTTATATATCTTACAATCACTTGGTGGTAAAAACAGATAAAGTAGTGTATCAAATGGAAGCCAAATCTGTAGAGTTTTTAGACTTGTTAAATGAGCCGGTTTAAAGAGTGGTAAAAGGTGATTTTAATATAATAAAAGCAGAAGTATGAATATAAGAGGTAGAAATAAAGTAGACCCTAGTTTCAATATGTCGTCAATGACAGATATTGTGTTTTTATTGTTGATATTTTTTATGTTAACATCTACGCTAGTTACTGTAAATGCAATTGATGTTTTATTGCCAAAAGCAGGAGGTAAAACAGAAAATAAAGGAACTGTTGCAGTTACAATTACAAAAAGTTCAAAATATTATTTAGATAGCAAAGAGGTAAGTGCTTCAAATTTAGAAAAAGCTTTGATGAAGCAATTTTCTAAAGAAAAATCTAGAACGTTGGTTATTAGAGGAGATCAAGAGGTGTCTTATAAAAAGATCATGTACGTTATAGATATTGCCAATAGAAATAAAATAAAAATGATTTTGGCCGTTAAAGGTTCGTAATATCTTGATAAAATTATTTTAGTGAAGTTATTAGAAACAAAACATCAAAAAAAATCAGCAGCTATTACATCTGTATTGTTGATACTCCTTGCTTTGGTAATGAGTGTTTTTGGTATGCGTTATGTAGACCCTCCAGAAGAGTATGGTGTAGCTATAAATTTTGGAACTTCAGATTTTGGTAGTGGAGCCCCTAAAAAAGTAAAAAGTGTAAAATCAAGACCCCAAAAGGCTGCTCCTAAAAAGCAAGTTGTTAAAGAGGTAAAACAACCCCCTGTAGAAAAAGTACAGGAAAAGGTTTTAACACAGGACAATGCAGAGGCACCTGTAGTAGAAAACAAGCCTACTGAAAAAGAAGTTCAAAAGCCAGTAGAAAAACAGCCAGAAGAAAAAGAATTGCCAAAAGAAGAACCAAAACCTAAAGTGAAGGAGGTTCCGAAGCCTTCTAAAGAAACTCAAAACGCTTTGGCAAATTTGTTGAATGGAAACAAATCTGATGGAGAAAGTGTAGAAGGAGAAGGTGATGATAAAGTAGCAGGGTTAAAAGGGAAAGAAACGGGAGACCCTAATTCTTCTAAATACTATGGTAATGGAGGAGAAGGGGGAGATGGTAATTACAATCTATCAGGAAGAAAAGTAAAAAACCGTCCGACAATAAACCCTAATTGTAATGAAGAAGGAATTGTTGTTGTGCGTATAGAGGTGGATAATTCTGGAAAGGTGATTAGTGCAACTCCAGGAGCTAAAGGAACAACAAATTCGGCACCCTGTTTATTTGAACCAGCTAAAAAGGCTGCATTACAAACAAAATGGAATGCAGATGGAGAAGCACCTTCAAAACAAGTAGGTACTATTGTTTACAGGTTTTCGTTATCTGAATAGAAAACTTTTTTTCAAAATATTTTAAAATGACTTATCAAGAAACATTAGATTGGATGTTTGTGCAATTGCCAATGTATCAAAGAAAAGGTGAAAAAGCATACACAAAAGATTTGTCTAATATTATTCTTCTGTGTGATAAATTGAGCAATCCTCAAAACAAATTCAAGAGTATTCATGTAGCAGGAACCAATGGAAAAGGATCTACAAGCCATATGTTGGCATCTGTATTGCAAGAAGCAGGATATAAAGTAGGGCTGTATACGTCACCACACTTAAAAGACTTTCGAGAAAGAATAAAAGTTAATGGAATTGAGATTTCAGAAGAAGAAGTAGTTTCTTTTGTAGAAGATAACAAATATTTTTTTGAAGAAAACAGCCTGTCTTTTTTTGAAATGACTGTAGGGTTGGCTTTCAATCATTTTTATAAAGAACAAGTAGATTTTGGAATCGTAGAAGTAGGTTTGGGAGGTAGACTAGATTCTACAAATATTATTACGCCAGAGGTTTCGGTGATTACTAATATAGGACTAGATCATGTACAGTTTTTAGGGGATACGATAGAAAAAATAGCTTTTGAAAAAGGAGGAATTATAAAAGAGGGAGTACCTGTTGTTGTTGGAGAATTCCAAGAAAAATCTTTTCCTGTTTTTGAAAAGTTAGGAAAAGAAAAAAAATCAAAACTTTATGTGGCTTCTGATTTAATTCAGCAAGAATACAAGTCTGATTTAAAAGGAACGTATCAGAAAAATAATATAAAAACAGCTGTACAGACAATTCAATTGTTGAGAGAGCAACAATATTCAATTTCAGAAAAAGAACTTTTAAAGGGGTTGAAGAATGTTGTTAGAAATACGGGATTGTTAGGAAGGTGGCAGCTTTTAAATGAAAATCCTAAGGTGGTATGTGATACAGCTCATAATAAAGAAGGACTTACATATGTGATGGAGCAATTGGCATCTGAAAAGTACAAAGAGTTGCATTTTGTTTTGGGAGTGGTAGATGATAAAGATTTAAATGGAGTATTGCCTTTATTGCCTAAAAATGCAAAATATTATTTTTGCAAGCCAGGATTGCCTAGGGGTTTGAATGCTTTGACCCTTCAAGAGAAATCAAAGGTTTTTGGTTTATCAGGAACCTGTTTTGAGTCTGTAAATCAGGCATATGAAAAAGCATTGGAAAATTCAGGAGAAGAAGATTTTGTTTATGTTGGAGGGAGTACTTTTGTGGTTTCTGAAATTTTATAAAAAAAGTCATTAAAAAATTTGTGAGAAACGAATATCTGTTTTATATTTGCAACCGCTTAGGGCAATTAGCTCAGTTGGTTCAGAGCACCTCGTTTACACCGAGGGGGTCGGGGGTTCGAATCCCTCATTGCCCACTTAAAACTCCACAAGAAATTGTGGAGTTTTTTTGTTTATAAGAGTTTTGTGTTAAGGTGTTCTTGACTGGGGGGGTTAGGTTGTTAAAAAAAGAAATAAAAAAAACCGTAAAGAAGAATCTTTACGGTTTTAAAGTGGTGCCTCCAGGAATCGAACCAGGGACACATGGATTTTCAGTCCATTGCTCTACCAACTGAGCTAAGGCACCTTTTTTAGGTTGCTTTGATAAAGAGTATGTCTCTTTGTCTTAGCGGTTGCAAATATATATATGTTTATTGATGTGTGCAAGTGTTTTTCTGAAAAAAATGATTCGTATATTTGAATTTTTATAAAAAGATATGGTGAATTTAATTATTGATTCAGGTAATACAAGGGTTAAACTATTTGTTTATGAGGGAGATAAAGTGTTAGAAAGTGCTTGTGTGGAGGAACAGTTGTTGCAAAAAAAAATACTAGATTTTTTTTTAAAATATTCCATAGCCCGTGCTATTTTGTCTCAAGTAGGAGCTTTTCCAGAAGAAACAAAAGAATATATTCAATCAAAAAGCGAATTACTTGTTTTAACAAATAATACAAGAGTTCCTTTTGAGAATTTATATAAGACGCCTAAAACATTGGGTGTAGATAGAATTGCTTTGATGAGTGCAGCTGCAATTCAATATGCTAGTCAGAATGTTTTAGTTATTGATGCAGGAACCTGTGTAACTTATGATTTTAAAAACGCAAAGAATCAATATTTGGGAGGGGCAATAGCACCAGGTTTACAAATGCGTTATAATGCATTGCATACATATACCGAAAAGCTTCCTCTTTTAAAGACCACGGAATCAAGCTTTTTTTTAGGAGAGAATACAGAAACAAGTATACACTCTGGGGTGGTCAATGGTTTATTGGGAGAAATAGAACATTTTATTGAACAGACAAAAAATAGATATTCAAATTTAACAATTGTTTTAACAGGAGGAGATGCTAATTACTTGTCTAAAAGATTAAAAAATGGCATATTTGCGCATTCTAATTTTCTGGTAGAAGGTTTGAATCAAATTTTGATATATAATTCATAAGAATGATAAAGCATATAGTCTTGTTCTTGGCATTAATTCTTTCAATAAAAGGAATTGCACAACAGCAAGGATCTCCATATTCCTTTTTTGGCATTGGTAATCAATTTCAAAATAAAACCGTAGAAGAAATGTCTATGGGAGGAGTGGGAGTTACAAATGCGGATATATCTCAGTTAAATTTTTCTAATCCTGCAGCAGTAGGATCACTTCGTTTTACAACCTTTTCAATGGCAGGTCTTCATGCTACTACTGAGGTAGAAACAAGAGCAGGCACAAGTTCTTCTTCAGGTTTTTCTTTGTCTTATGTAGCTATGGGAATTCCTATAGGAACAAAAGGAGCTATTTTGGCAGGAATACGTTCAACAACAGGAGTAGGGTACAATTTAAAAGGAGGAGATGAGTCTTCTGAAACAGGGCAGTATATATATGATGGTTCAGGAGGTTTGAATAGTATGTTTTTTGGAGGAGGAGTAGAAATAACAAAGAATTTGTCATTAGGGTTGGACGGTTCTTTTTTGTTTGGAGATGTTATTTCTACAATAACACATAGCCAAGAAGATGTGCAGTTTGATACACGTTATAGAAGAACTTCAACATTACGCGGATACGATTTTAGGTTAGGAGCTTTATATGAAAATAAACTGACACGTAAAATAGATTATCAAGCAGGGTTAGTATTAACCAATAGTAACAAAGTAGATATTAACGAAAGAGGAGAGTTTTACAAAGGGATTTTTACTGAGGATTTAGAATTGTTAGAAGGGAGAAAGGAAACTACTAACACCGTAGGGAGTCTTTCAAATCCATTAGGAACTACTGCTGCATTTTCGCTTTCACAAAAAGGAAAATGGTATTCATCTTTAGAAGTGAGCTATAGTGGAGCTAAAAAGTTTTCTGGAGATGTGTTTCAAGATAATTTAGTAGATGTAACTTACAAATCATCACAAAGAGTGTCGTTAGGAGGTTATTTTATACCAAAACAAAATTCACTGACGAGTTATTTTGACCGTGTAATTTATAGAGGAGGAATCCGTTATGAAAATACTGGTATGAAAATTGCCGGAGAAGAGGTAAACGATTTAGGTTTATCTATGGGATTTGGGTTGCCAATAGGAAGAGGTCTTTCGTATTTTAATATAGGATTTGAATATGGAATAAAAGGAGCAGTAACAGAAGCTTTACAAAAAGAGGAATATTTTAATATAAGAATGAGTTTGGCTTTTTCTGATAAATGGTTCCGCAAAAGAACAATAGACTAATTATAACAAATTTATAGAACTTAGAAAATGAAAAAAGTAGTAGTAATATTAACATGTTTTATCTTAGGGTTAAACATTAGCTATGGTCAGCAAGAAGCTTTTAAGCAAGAAGCAATGATTAAATACAATCTATTTAAGGGAGATTATAAGGTTAAAAATTACGATGGGGCTTATGAAAACTGGTTGTGGTGTATGGACAACAGTCCAAAATTATCGGTAAACCTGTACAAGTACGGAATTACGATAGCAAAAAATAAATACACTAAAGCAAGTACTCCGGAAGAAAAAGCAGCAGCAGCAGCAGTTGTGAAAAGAGTATTTACACAAAGGTTAGAGCATTTTCCAACACAAGATTTGGCAAAAGTTTATAGTGATTATGCAGGGTTTTTAAGTGAATCAGGAGCTTCTTCTGATGAGGTTTTTGAAATCTTACATAAAGCATATAAGAGTGATCCATCTAAAATGGGGGTTAAATCTATTTATAGATACTTCGAGTTTATTACAGAATTGAATAAAGAAACAAATGTTCAGTTGATTTTTGATGTCTATGATAATTTAGTAGAAGCTGTAACGGCGAAAATGGATTACTATACAAGAAAGTTAGACAAGTATTCTGCAAAAGAAGAAGCAGGAGAAGTATTAACGTCATCAGATAAGCGATTGAAATCTGCATATGAAATCAACTCAAGAGCCTTAGGACAGGTAGAGCACGGTTTAGAAAAAATTATTGTAGATTTATCTACTTGTGAACGTTTGATTCCTTTTTATACAGAAGGGTTTGATGCTCATAAAGAGAATGGGGCTTGGTTAAAAAGTGCAGTATCTAGAATGTACAAAAAAGAGTGTACAGACGATCCTTTGTATGATAAGTTAGTGGAGGCTTATGTAACAGCAGAACCATCACCAGAAGCATCTATGTTTTATGGTGGTATTTTGTTGAAAAACAACGAAATAGAGAAGGCAAAAGAATACTTTACAAAAGCTGTTGAGCAAGAAGAGGATGCGTATAAAAAAGCAAACTATTTGTTTAAGATAGCTCAGATTTTAAGAAAAACAGGAAAGTATAGTGAAGCTAGAAAAACAGCTTACCAGGCTATTGGGTACAAGCGTAGTATGGGACAAGCATATTTGTTAATAGCAAGTATGTATGCTAAGAGTGCTAATAATTGTGGAACATCAGAATTCCAAAAAAGGATGGCATATGTTGCAGCATTAGAAATGGCTGAAAAAGCAGCAGCAGTAGATCCTGTAAATAAATCAATTGCTGGAAAATATATCAAAAGTTACAAATCATCAATACCTAGTAAAAAAGATATATTTACAGAAGGGTTAAAATCAGGAGATCCTTATAAAATAGGATGTTGGATTGGTGAAACTGTAAAAATTCCGTAAATTTCGGAATGCTAAAAAAAATGAAAAATATTTTTAGAAACATTGCTATCATTAGTTTGATAGCAATGTTTTTTTCTTGTGTGAATAGCGTAAAAGAAGTCAACGATTTTTTGGCAGATAAAAATAAGCCAATAGGAGAATCTTTTAATGTGAACCATGTATATAAAGATTCGGGAAGAATTGTTTTTAGAATGATAACACCTTTGCTGTATGATTTTTCAAACAGAAAAGAACATCCATATCAAGAATTTCCTAAAGGAATAAAATTGGTTACTATTGGGGTTGAAGGAGATTCGACTACGGTAACAGGTAACTATGCTATTTCCTATAGCAAAACCGCAATATCTGAAATTGTAGGAAATGTGGAAGTGCTCAATCATAAGGATAAATCAAAATTAGAAACATCTCAACTGTATTGGGATCAGAAAACGAACTTCTTTTTTACAGAAGAAAAGTTTAGACTTACTTTAGAGCAAGATACCATAAACGGAATTGGTTTTGAATCAAGACAAGATCTCCAAGGGTGGGTTTTAAAGCATGTTACAGGAGATGTATATTTAAAAAATGAAGAATAATGAATAAAGTAAGTAAGTATTTTGAATATGCCTATTTGGCAATTGCAGTAGTCTTTATTATAGAAGGTATTTCAAAATTTAGTGAAGAAAGAGAAAAGGCTTATTTGTCTTTTGTTTTTAGTGCTTTCGCTATTTTTATGTATTTTTTCAAAAGAAAGTTTAGACAAAAAAGATCTAAATAATAGTTTTTGATGCAGATAGAAATTGTTATAATATTGATATCAGTACTGTTTTCAGCCTTTTTTTCGGGCTTGGAGATTGCGTTTGTGTCTGCAAATAAATTGCATATAGAATTAGAAAAAAAAGGGAATGGCTTTATATCGGTTATTCTAGATAGGCTTACCCAGAAGTCTTCTAAATTTATAGCAACAATGCTTATAGGGAATAATATAGCATTGGTGATATATAGTTATTATATGGGAGTGGTGTTGTTAAAGTATTTGATAACGGCGTTTCCAGGAGTTTTTGTAAACGATTTTATTATTCTGTTTACGCAAACATTTATATCTACAATAGTAATATTAATTACAGCAGAATTTTTACCCAAAGCAATTTTTAGAATTTATGCTAATGAAACCTTAAAGGCATTTGCTGTACCGGCATATGTGTTTTATGTATTGTTTTATTATATATCAGGTTTTATGACTGCTATTTCTGACTTTGTTTTAAGGGTGTTTTTTAATGCCAATGAACAAGAGGCACAAAAAGAGTTTAGTAAAGAGGAATTGGGCGATTATATATCAGAACAATTAGATACTACAGATGAAACAAAAGAGATTGATTCAGAAATTCAAATATTTCAAAATGCTTTAGATTTCCATAAGTTAAAGGCAAGAGAAATAATGGTTCCAAGAACGGAAATTATTGCCGTAGAAATTCATGAATCAATAGCTAATTTGAAAAACCTTTTTGTAGAAACAGGACTTTCAAAAATCATTGTATACAAAACTTCTTTAGATGATATTATAGGGTACGTAAGAGTTTTTGATTTGTTTAAAAAACCAAAAAGTATCAAATCTATATTAATGCCGGTAGAAATTGTTCCAGAATCAATTATTATTGGAGATGTACTAAATGGATTGATTAAAAAAAGAAAAAGTATTGCCGTTGTTTTAGATGAATACGGAGGAACATCTGGTATTATTACTGTAGAGGATATTATAGAGGAACTTTTTGGAGAGATAGAGGATGAACATGATTCAATAGAGTTACTAGATAAACAAATAACAGAGAATGAATATGAGTTCTCTGCACGTTTAGAAATAGATTACCTAAACGAAGAGTACGGACTAAATTTGCCTAAGGAAGAAAGTTATGAAACCTTGGGAGGTTTTATTTTAGAGTTCACTGAAGATATTCCAGAAAAAGGTGATTTTGTTAGAATTGAAGACTTTGAAATTCAAGTACTCAAAGTGTCTTCTTCTAAGATAGAAGAGGTCTTTTTAAAAGTTATTTTGCCCTCTTAACCCCCTTTGTATCAGTATCTTTTTTTTAGCTTTAATAATTCTGAATTTCACTTTCATTATTAAAGACTAAATTGTATTTTCGCACACTATCAATAAATTATTAGAATAAGAAATGGCAATTTTATCAAAAATTAGAGAACGTTCAATGTTCTTAATTGTAATTATCGGTTTGGCTTTATTCGCATTTGTAGCGAGTCCTAAAGATATCATAGATTTTTTTAGTTCAAACAAAATAAACTCTGTTGGAGTTGTGAATGAAGAGGTTATTAGTAGACAAGAATTTGCTACTAGAGTAGAGGCCTATAAATCAAGTAACGGAAATAGAATTACAGAAATGCAAGCAATCAATGCTGTATGGAATAGAATTCTTAGTGAAAAGATTTATCAAGAACAATTAGAGAAAGCAGGTATTGTTGTTGGAGAAAAAGATATTTGGAATGGAATTACTCAAATTTCATCAATTCAAAATGCAGAAATTTTTAAAAATGAAATTGGACTTTTTGACGAAGAAAAGTTGAAAGAATATATTGCTAATTTAAAAGAATCAGCAAACGGTCAAGCAAATTCAGCATGGTTAAACTGGTTAGACACAGAAAAAAACGTAGCAGCTAATATTGAAAGAAAGGCTTATACACAATTGGTGAAATTGGGTACAGGAGCTTCTTTGGTAGAAGGAAAAAGAAAATACTTTGAAGCGCAAACAAAATTAAGCGGTTCATATGTATACCTTCCTTACAGTTCTATTAAAAATGAAGAAGTAAAAGTATCTCCTGAAGAAGTAGAAGCTTATGTAGCACAACATGATGCAGAATTTACTGTAGATGAAACAAGAGATATCGAATATGTGAAATTTGATATCAAAGCATCAGCAGAAGACGAAGAAGCAATCAAAGCAGAATTAATTTCTTTAATAGAAGATAAAGAAGAATATAGCAATGCTACAAAATCTACAATCGAAGTTGTTGGTTTTGAGAATACAGAAGATGCCGCAGGTTTTATTGCTGAAAATGATTCTGATTTACCTTTAGATACGAAATATTTATATAAAAACAACTTGCCTACAGTTGTAGCAGATGAGTTGTTTAATGCAGAAGAAGGAACGGTTGTAGGACCTTATAAATTTCAAAATCATTTAAGACTTTCAAAAGTAGAAGATGTTATTAAAATGCCAGATTCTGTAAAGGCAAGCCATATTTTAATCTCGTACGTAGGAGCAAGATCTGCAAATGAAACTGTAATACGTACCGAAGAAGAAGCTGAAAAATTAGCAGATAGTATTGTGAAAGTAGTAAAGAAGAGTTCTGCTAAATTTGCAACTCTAGCGAAAAATTTATCAGCAGATACATCTAATGCATCAAAAGGAGGAGAGTTAGATTGGTTTACATACAATCAAATGGTTCCTGAATTTAGAGATTATGCTTTCTTAAATAAAAAAGGATCTATAGGAATTGTTAAAACTGTTTTTGGAATTCATGTAATTAAAATTACCGACCAAAAGAATTATCAAAAAGCAATTCAATTGGCAACAATTGCAAGAAAGATAGAAGCATCTGAGGCAACAGAGAATGAAATATTCGAAGAAGCAGAAACATTGGCTTATAAACTTTCTTCAGGAGGAAACTATGAAGAATTGGTAAAAGAAGGGAACTATGTGTCTCGTCCTTTAGTAGGTGTTAAAGCAATGGATGATAATCTTTCAGGTTTAGGAGCAAGTAGAAGTATTGTTAGATGGGCATTTGATGAGGAAACAGCATTAAAATCAGGAAAAAGATTTGATTTAGATAATGGATATGCAGTAGTTGTTCTGACAAACAAAGCAGCAAAAGGTTTGATGAGTTCAGCAAAAGCGTACGCAACAGTAGAACCTATCTTAATTAAAGAAAAGAAAGCCGCATTGTTAGCAGCTAAAATGAATGCTACAAGTTTAGAAGGTATAGCAACAGCTAATAATACAGCAGTTAAACAATTTTCAAATGTAAAATTAAGTGCTCCAACAATTCCAGGAGTAGGTACAGAGCCAGCTGTTGTTGGTGCAATGTACGGAGTAACTGTAGATAAGTTAGCTGCAAAGATAGTAGGTGAAAAAGGAGTATTTGCTTTGGAAGTAGCGAATAAAGAATTGCCAGAAGAACTTTCTAGTTATGAAGGAGCAAGAAATAGTTTGGTAAAAGAAAACCAAAACAAAGTTTCAGGACAAATTTATACAGCTTTAAAAGACATATCTTCTATAGAAGATTTAAGAGCTAATATGTATTAATACAAGCTTATTTAATCAAATAAAAAAACTCGAAGATTTTTTCTTCGAGTTTTTTTATGCCGTAAAACAAGTATTTATAAGAGTGTGGTGTCTTTGAAAAAAATGTATGAATTAGGATATTCTTTATAAGAGATTCCGGTTAAAAAATTGTTTCTTAATAAAGTTTGATATTTAAGAAATCTATCTTATTTTTGTACTTCAAAATATTTAAAATTGAAAAGTAATATAGCAAATACATGGTGGTGGAACTCTCTTAATTCATAAGTGAGTAAATCCTGTGTTTTTGTATTAAAATATATAAATAAAAGGCTTATCTCACGATAAGCCTTTTTTGATTTCCTGTGAAGGGAACTTTTTAAGGTTTATGAGATACAATCGATTAAACAAATAAATGATTCAACATTTAATAAAATGAAAAAAATTAAGTTAAAGTCAATAACTAAAACAAGAATAGCAGATACAGTAACACCTGTAGGTTTGTATTTGAAATTTAGAGATAAATTTGCCAATACACTTTTGTTAGAAAGTTCAGATTATCACAGTAAAGAAGAAAGTTTTTCTTTTTTATGTATAGAACCTATTGTAACTATAAAAGCAGAAAACCATCACTTATCATTAAGTCATAATGATGTGGAATTGGATAATCAAAAATTAGAAAACACTAATTTCTATGATGTTTTTCAAGGATATACAGATCGTATAGATTTGGATTGTTCTCCAGAAATTAAAGGATTTAATGGTTTGTATGGGTATACAACTTATGATGGAGTTCAATATTTTGAAAATATAGAATTTACGTCAAAACAAGCACCTTCTGCGATACCATTAATGCAATACAGCTTTTTTAGGTTTGTAATAGCCATCAATCATTTTAATGATGAAATGATTTTGATAGAGAATCTAGAAGAAGGTAAAACATCTCGTTTAGAAGAGATAGAGACTATTATAAAATCAAAAGCATACAATACACAAAGTTTTAATTTTGAAGGAGAGGAAACTTCTAATTGTACAGATGAAGATTTTAAAGACTATGTAGCCAAGGGGAAAGCACACTGTAAAAGAGGAGATGTATTCCAAATTGTATTATCACGTCAATTTCAACAAGCATTTAAGGGAGATGAGTTCAATGTTTATAGAGCTTTAAGATCTATAAACCCATCGCCATACCTGTTTTATTTTGACTATGGAAACTTTAAGTTAATGGGATCATCTCCAGAAGCACAAATCAAAGTAGGAAAAGGAAAAGCCATTATAAACCCTATTGCTGGTACTTTTAGAAGAACTGGAGATATGGCTGAAGATATTAAATTAGGTAAAAAATTATCAGAAGATAAAAAAGAAAATGCCGAACACGTAATGTTGGTTGATTTGGCTCGAAATGATTTGAGTAAGCATGCAGATCATGTAAGTGTAGAGGTATTTAAAGAAGTACAATATTTCAGTCATGTAATTCATTTGGTGTCTACAGTACAAGGAGATATAAAGGGAAATCCAATAGAAATTGTTGGAGATACTTTTCCAGCAGGAACTTTGAGTGGTGCACCAAAATACAAAGCCATGGAGTTGATAGATACCTATGAAAACCAAACAAGAGGATTTTATGGAGGTGCCGTAGGGGTAATAGGCTTAGATGGTTCTGTAAATTTAGCCATTGCTATTCGTTCTTTTGTAAGTAAAAACAACGTTCTGTACTCACAAGCAGGAGCAGGGATTGTTATAAATTCGGACGAAGAAAGCGAATTGCAAGAGGTAAATAATAAATTGGCAGCTTTGAAAAAAGCATTGGTTTTAGCCGAAAAAATATAAATAGTTTTCACTATTCATTTAAAGCAATAGTGATGAGTCAAAAGCTAAAAATATGAAAATATTAATATTAGATAACTACGATTCTTTTACCTATAACCTAGTACACTTGGTAGAAGAAATTACAGGAATTTTTCCTGATGTATATAGAAATGATAAAATTTCAATTCCAGATGTAGGGAATTATGATTTAATTATTTTATCACCAGGACCGGGAATTCCTGATGAAGCAGGAATTTTAAAAGAGGTGATAAAAACTTATGCAGCAACAAAACCTATTTTTGCAGTTTGTTTAGGCTTGCAAGCTATTACAGAAGTTTTTGGAGGAACTATTATCAATATGGATAAAGTATATCATGGAGTTGCAACAGAGATGACTGTTACAGATAAAGACGCTTTGATATTTCAAGGACTTCCTGAAAAATTTGAAGCAGCAAGATATCATTCATGGATAGCACAACGTTCAGATTTTCCAACAGAGTTAAAAGTTACAGCAGAAGACGAAGAAGGAGGAATTATGGCACTAGAACACAGCTCTTATAATGTAAGTGCTGTTCAGTTTCATCCAGAATCAATTTTAACCCCTTTAGGAGAAAAAATGCTTCGTAATTTTATAGAAAATTTAGAAAAATAGTTGACAGGTTCAGTTCCCTATACAAATACAAGAAATAAATGAAACAGATATTAAACAAGCTATTTGAACATCAAACACTTTCGCATACTGAAGCAAAAGAAGTGTTGATTGCAATTGCTAAAGAAACGTTTAACCAAGCACATTTGGCAGCTTTTTTAACGGTTTTTAGAATGCGACCAATTACAGTTTCAGAATTATCAGGTTTTAGAGAAGCATTGTTAGAGCTGGCAGTTAAAGTAGATTTATCAGACTTTAATACAATTGATTTATGTGGAACAGGAGGAGATGGAAAAAACACATTTAATATATCAACATTAACCTCTTTTATTGTAGCAGGTACAGGTAATAAGGTAGCTAAGCACGGGAATTACAGTGTTTCTTCAGCTTCGGGATCCTCTAATATGTTGGAGTATTTGGGGTATAAATTTACAAATGATGAAACTACTTTAAAAAGACAATTAGAAAAAGCAAATATCTGTTTTTTACATGCGCCATTGTTTCATCCAGCAATGAAGGCAGTTGGACCAGTAAGGAAAGAATTAGGTATAAAAACCTTTTTTAATATGTTAGGACCTTTGGTAAATCCAAGCCAGCCTCAGAATCAGTTGGTGGGAGTTTTTAATTTGGAAGTAGCCCGCTGCTATAACTATCTATTGCAGAATGTAGATTTGAATTATGGAATACTATATGCTTTGGATGGATATGATGAAATTTCATTAACATCATCATTCAAATTATTTACTAAAGAAGGAGAGCAGTTGATAAGCCCTTCAGATTTGGGAATGAAAAAATTGCAACAGTCTGAAATTTTTGGAGGAAATTCTGTTCCAGAAGCAGCAGCAATTTTCAAGAATATTTTAGAAGGGAAAGGAACGGAAGCACAAAACAATGTAGTGTTGACAAATGCAGCATTTGCTTTAAAAACATTTGACGCTACTAAAAGCTTTGAAGTAGCTTTTGAAGAAGCCAAAGACGCTCTTTTAGGCTTAAAAGCAAAAGAAGCCCTTCGTTTAATAATAGATTAAATTAATAACGAGTATCAAAATATAAGCTTTAAAGAAAACAAATTGATACAAGTAATTACAAGATAAAATGAGTAATATTTTAGATCAAATAGTAGCTTTTAAAAAGCAAGAAGTAGCAAAAATAAGAACAGAAATTTCTATTGAAAAACTGGTGAAAAGTCCCGTTTTTAAAAGAACACCTTTGTCTTTAGCTACAGCATTAACAGAAAGAGGATCTTCAGGAATTATAGCAGAGTTTAAAAGACAATCGCCATCAAAAGGAATTATAAATGATAAAGTAACTGTAGAAGAAGTTACTCAAGGATATTTAGATGCCAATGTAGCAGCCCAATCTGTCTTAACAGATACACGTTATTTTGGAGGAACGATGGTTGATTTAATGAACGCAAGAAAAGTAAATACAGTACGACCTATTTTGCGTAAAGATTTTGTGGTAGATGGATTTCAAATAGTAGAAGCAAAAGCCATAGGAGCAGATGCAATTTTATTGATTGCAGCTTGTTTGACAGCAGAAGAATTGAAAAACTACGGACAGTTAGCAGAAGATTTAGGATTGAGTGTTTTGTATGAAATACACAGTCGTGAAGAATTAGATAAAATATCTGATTTAGATGGAAAAGTGATTGGAATTAATAACAGAAATTTAAAAACCTTCCAAGTAGATTTAGAACATTCAATAGCATTGGCAGCAGAAATACCAGATACTTGTATAAAAGTTTCTGAAAGTGGTATTAGTGATCCTAAAATTATTACAGGTTTAAAAGAATATGGATTTGAAGGTTTCTTGATAGGAGAAAACTTTATGAAAACAGAAAATCCAGGAATTTCATGTAAAGAATTCATAGATCAAATAAGATAAAGGTCTTAAATAAAGATGTCTATTAATTTAAAAACAAAGAGAATGAAAATAAAAGTTTGCGGAATGAAATACCCTGAAAATATTCAGGAGGTAGCAGCTTTGAAACCTGATTATATGGGGTTTATTTTCTTTGAAAAATCGGCTCGAAACTTTATAGGAACCATTCCAGAGATAGATAAAACGATTGTTAAAACAGGAGTTTTTGTAAACGCTTCTTTAGAGTTTATTTTAAGTAAAGTAGAAGAACATGGTTTAAAAGCAGTTCAACTGCATGGAAAAGAAATACCGGAGCTGTGTGGACAACTGAAAGAAAGAAATATAGAAGTGTTTAAAGTTTTTTCAATAAAAGATAACTTCGATTTCGATAGGTTGTTGCCTTATGAGAAAGTAGTAGATTTTTTTCTATTCGATACAAAAGGAGAGCACCCAGGAGGTAATGGATATGTGTTTGATTGGGGAGTCTTAAATAATTATGCATCAAAAACACCTTTTATTTTAAGTGGAGGGATTGGATTAGCAGAAGTAGAAAAAGTTAACGAAATTCTGAAAACAGATTTGCCTATTCACGCATTGGATATAAATAGCAAGTTTGAAATAGAACCAGCTTTGAAGAATATAGAAGATTTAAAAGAGTTTTTTAATAAGATAAATAAAGAATAAGGTTATTAGTTTTAACTAATAATGAAATTAGAACAGTATATGGAACCAAAATTTCAACCTACAAAAGAAGGATATTACGGGCAATTTGGAGGAGCATTTATTCCTGAATTACTATATCCTAATGTAAAAGAATTAGAAGATAGTTATTTAGATATTATTTATTCAGAAGCTTTTCAGAAGGAATATAAGTATTTGTTAGATCAGTATGTTGGGCGACCAACACCATTGTATTTATCAAAAGGATTGTCTAAGAAATACAATGCCTCTATATATCTAAAACGTGAAGATTTATGCCATACAGGGGCGCATAAAGTAAACAATACAATAGGGCAAATTTTATTAGCAAAGCATCTAGGGAAAAAGAGAATCATAGCAGAAACAGGAGCGGGACAACATGGTGTTGCTACCGCTACGGTTTGTGCATTGATGGATTTAGAATGTATTGTGTTTATGGGAGAGATTGATATCAAGCGTCAAGCTCCCAATGTTGCACGTATGAAAATGCTAGGAGCAACAGTAATGCCAGCAAAAAGTGGAAGTAAAACACTAAAAGATGCTACCAATGAAGCTATTCGTGATTGGATAGGAAACCCAGAAGAAACTTATTATTTGATAGGTTCAGTAGTAGGTCCACATCCTTATCCAGATATGGTAGCACGTTTGCAAGCTGTAATTAGTGAAGAAATTAAAGCACAGTTATTAGAACAAACAGGAAAAGAAAATCCAGATACAGTAGTTGCCTGTGTTGGAGGAGGAAGTAACGCAGCAGGAGCTTTTTATCACTATTTAGAAGACGAAAGTGTTGAATTGATAGCTGTTGAAGCGGCAGGATTGGGAGTACATAGTGGAGAAAGTGCAGCAACCTCTCAGTTGGGAGAAGTAGGTGTAATTCACGGAAGTAAAACTATTTTGATGCAAGATGAGTATGGACAAATTGTAGAGCCATATTCTATTTCGGCAGGATTAGATTATCCAGGAGTAGGGCCTTTACATGCCTATTTGTATGAATCTAAAAGAGCCACGTTTTTAAACGCTACAGATAAAGAAGCGTTAGATGCAGGTTATGAGCTTTCTAGAATAGAAGGAATCATTCCAGCTTTAGAATCTGCGCATGCTTTGGCTGCTTTGAATAAAATGGATATTAAAGAAGGACAAGTAATTGTTTTAAACCTATCAGGAAGAGGAGACAAAGATTTACAAACTTATATAGATAACTTAGAAGCGTAGTACAATTCTTAATTTTCAAAATAATAATAAAATTAACAGTATATTTGTACTCTTTTTAAAATATTGAAATTCAGAGATGTATCTTTTAAAGGTACATTGATAGTGAAATTATAAGGATGGGAGTATTGAAGAAGTTTAAAGAAGTGAGTTGTAGTTTAAAAATAAAATCATTGTATAGAGTACTGTACATAATAGGTTTGTCCCTTTTTGTTACTGATATGAATTCTCAGGAACTCGTTTTTGAAAAACAATTAGATGAAGACAATCCTTTACAAAATGTAGAAGCAGGTTCTGGTGTGGCCCCTATTTCTGTAGATATAGATAATGATGAAGATTATGACCTTTTTATAGGTACTAATGAAGGAACCATTTTATATTATAAAAATGTAAGTACGGAAGAAAACCCAGATACATTTGAAGAGCAAGTAGGAGCAAACAATCCATTTAATGGAGTTGATTTTGGTACAAAAGCCTCACCTTTTTTTGTAGATATAGATAACGATGGAGATTACGATATTTTTATAGGAAGTACAAATGCGATTCATTTTTATAAAAACGAAGGAACAAGCTCTTCATATTTGTTTATAGAAAGAACAGGAGAGTTGAACCCATTGTCAGAAGTAACACATGATACTTCTCGTTCCTTTTCACCAACTTTTGTAGATATAGATAATGATGATGATTATGATGTTTTTATAGGTTGGGTAGATTTTGATTTGGTAGATAGCCAAGGAATCATGTATTATAAAAATACAGGAACAAGAGAAGGCGCTCTATTCGTAAACCAAGAAGGAGAAGACAATCCTTTTCAGACATTTAATGAATTGTATCCAAACCCAATTTTTGCAGATGTAGATGCGGATGGAGATCAAGATGTGTTTATAGGTAAAGGAGACGGAACGGTAGATTATTATGAAAATCAGACTAATTTGGATGCTTTAAATGTATCGAATCAAGAGATTTTAGGTTTTTCAGTATACCCAAACCCAGCTAAAGACGTTATAAACTTTACAGTATTAGAAGAAGACATACAAATACGTATTTACAACTTATTTGGTCAGAAAATTATAGAAACTACGGTAACACCTACACGAAATAGATTAGATATCGGTTCTTTGAAAACAGGAATTTATTTAATATCAGCTAAATCGGGAGATATAAAAGTATCTAGAAAATTGATTGTAAGCAATTAAAATTTCTAAAAAATAAATTATAATATATATGAGTTCATTATCAGATTTATTAAAATCGAAAGACCAAAGATTGTGTTCAGTATTTTTTTCAGCAGGATTTCCTCAGTTAAATGATACAGCTAAAATTATAGAGAACTTAGACACAAATGGAGTTGATTTTATAGAGGTTGGATTGCCTTATTCTGATCCATTAGCAGACGGAACAACGATACAATATAGCAGTTCTGTAGCTTTAAAAAATGGAATTAATTTAGATATCATTTTTAATCAATTAGAAGAAGTAAAAACATCAAATACCACACCTTTGGTATTAATGGGATATTTGAATCAGGTGCTAAAGTATGGAGAAGATAAATTCTGTCAAAGATGTAAAGACTGTGGTATAGAAACGGTAATTTTACCAGACTTACCAATGATTGAATACGAGAACCATTACAAAGCATTGTTTGCCAAATATGGAATTACAAATGTGTTTTTAATAACACCACAAACATCAGATGAGCGTATTCGAAAAATTGATGAAATGACAGATGCTTTTATTTATGTAGTAGCATCATCATCCATTACAGGAGCAAAAGGAGAAATTTCAGAGGAACAAATTGCTTATTTCAATCGTATCAAAGCAATGAAATTGTCAAGCAAACTAATTGTAGGATTTGGAATTTCAAACAAATCTACTTTTGATACTGTTTGTGAGTATTCAAACGGAGCAATTATAGGGTCAGCCTTTATTAATTTTTTAGATGAAAAAGGGGTAGAAGCTATTCCTGAATTTACACAAGGAATTTTAGGGTAATCAATGCCTTGCTTAGAAGATATAAAAGAGTCCTTTTGAAATTCAAAAGGACTCTTTATTTTTTTAGAATAAAGTTTTATAAAGAATCAAATTCTTTTCTTTTATCGTCAAACCAAGCTTTCATAGCCTCAGGGTTTCCCATAAGGTCTTTCATTTTCATCATAGCCTGTAGATGTGCCGCATCTTCTTTTTGAAACATTTCCATTCCATGAGTTTTACTCATTTCAGCGATTTCTTCAAAGGTATTGGCATGGAACTTTTGATCACAAGCACCGCCTAGTTGTTTACAAGTCATTGTTTTCATATATGTTTTTTTAGTTGAGTCTTTGTAAGATATTAAATCTATTTTGAATAAAATGGGAATGCTAAATTTTGATCTATTATAATATTTCTATTAAGGATGATAAAATCTAGATATTACTGAGTAGTTTTGTACTCACAGGATTAAGTAGAATGGTGAAATTAACACGTTTTTTTAAGAGTACAGGATTTTATAAAAGTGTAATTTTTGTAATAGCTGTTTTGGTTCCTTTTTTTGGGTTAGATTATTATGGCTATCCAGAACAAGGTTTTGCCATTGCTATAGGTGTATTTTATTGTTCTTTTAATAATATTCCAGGAAGTATAAAGCATAGAACAAGAGGTATGTTAGCCTCAATTGTTATTACTAATTTAATTACATTATTGGTAGGCATATGTATTTCAAAATTTTGGATACTGTTACCTTTAATAGGACTTATAACTTTTAGTGTATCTTATGTTTCTGTATTTGGATTTAGAGCTTCGTTGGTGTCTTTTTCAGGGCTTTTGGCAATGGTATTGACGTTTACAAGTACCTATGAAATATTAGGACTTATAAATTTTGTAGCCTTAATAACAGTAGGAGGTGTGTGGTATTTTGTTTTAGCGAGTCTTTCCAACTACATCAATCCAAGGATGTATGTAGAAGAGTTGCTTTCAGAACTGATAGAATTGACGAGTAATTATTTAGAGGTAAGAGGAAAATTATTGGTTAATGAAAATGAAAGAGAAGCTCTTCAAAAAGTGCTGATTTCGTATCAATCTAAGATAACAGAAAAGCAAGAAAATTTAAGGAATATACTTTTTGTAAGAAGGAAAAATTCAGGCTTCTCAAATAGAATTCGACGTAAGCTATTAATTTTTGTAGAATTGGTAGAAGTTTTAGAATTGGCAATTGCTACACCGGTTGATTATTCAAAATTGGAAAGTTTATTTGGAGAGGAAAGAAAAGAGTTATTCCCCTTTGTAAACCTTATGAATGAAATGGCAAGTTCATTAAGGCATATTTCAGCAGTAATTGTAGATGATGAAAAGTTAGTTTTTAATGAGTCTATTCAAGTTCTTTTAGATGAAATAAAAGAAGAAGTTAAGGAGTATAAAAAGAGTATTTCTACAGAAAAAGAAAGAGAATCACTGTATATTTTAGTGCACCTTTTAGAGTATCAAGAAGAACAATATCAAAAGTTAAAGGTTATAGAGCATGTTATTGGAAAATTGAGTTTAAATAGTAGCTTGTTAAATGAAAATAAGGAAGAATCTCGTTTTATAACGCCTCATGATTATGACCCCCAAAAGTTAGTAGATAATTTTAGCTTTAAGTCTCCAATATTTAAACACTCTTTACGCTTAGCTATTGTAATGGTGTTGGGCTATGCTATTGGAAGTTTTTTTAATTTTGAGAATACCTATTGGATTTTATTAACCTTGGTAGTAATTATGCGACCAAGTTATGGACTTACGAAAGAACGTGTAATTCATAGGCTTATAGGAACTTTTACGGGAGCTTTTATTGCTGTAGGAGTTATTTTGTTAACACAGAACAGTTATGTTTATGGAACATTGGCTGTTTTTTCTTTGCTAATGGGATTATCATTACTACAAAGAAATTATAAGACTTTTGCCGTATTTATTACGATGCATATTATCTTTTTATATGCGTTGTACCATCCAGATATTTTATCTGTTGTTAAATTTAGGGTTATAGATACTTGTGTAGGAGCTTTATTGGCAATTGTAGCTAATTTATTATTGTTTCCTTCTTGGGAGTTTATGAATATTGATGTGCAGTTAGAAAAAACATTGAATACAAGTCTTTTGTATTTAAAAGAAATCAAAACATTGTACTGTACTAAAAGTTCTGTAACAATAGATTATAAAGTATCTCGTAAAAAAGCTTTTTTGGAGTTGGGGAATTTAAATGCAGCTTATCAAAGAATGAATCAAGAGCCGAAATTTACCCAAAAGAATTTTTCTGAAATTTATAATATGGTGGTGCTTTTAAATACTTTTTTATCATCAGTAGCTTCGCTAAGTACATATATAAGAACACATAAAACCACAAAAGTTTCTGCTCACGTAGATGTATTGATGAATAATATTATAGAAAATTTAGACAATGCAATTCAGCTAATAAAAGGAGGGGAAATTGTAGAGAAATATACTGTAGAAGATGTAATTTTGGCAAAAACTTCGTTAGAAGAAAAGTATAAAAAAATGTTTTTGTCAGATATAGAAGCATCAAAAGAATCACTTGTAGATATTGAAACACAAGAGACCAAAATGATTTTTGAGCAATTATCTTATCTGCACAATCTTTCTAAAAAAATAAAAGGAAACCTTTCATCATATAAAAAATAGACCATTATGTATAAAACCATAGAATTAAAAGAAAATCAGGTGTACTCTATTCTTATTGAAAATTGGGATGAAGAAGTAACGGGGCTTTTTTTAAAAGAGAATAAAGAATGGATTGCTTTTTATGACAATCAGAATGACTTTTTATTAGATGGTATTCGATATATACAGAAAAAAAATATTGATGAAATTATTAGAGAATCTGATGATGTTTTTAAAGAGAAAATATTTTCTTTAAAAGGAATTACTTCAAGCACTGTACAAGTTCCATTTTTAAAGGAGAGTACAGAAGATCTTTTTATACAGCTAGAACAAAATGAAACTCTATTTCATTTTGATACAGATGATGAGGAAGAAATGTTTGTAGGAAAAGTAATTGCTGTTTTTTCAGATAGTTTTAAATTTCAAGCTCTAAACTCAGTAGGAGTTTGGGACGAAAGTTTTATTTGTGATTTTTCTGATGTAAGTTCAATTGCTATAAATAATGATTATTTAAATTCTTTAGAGCTTTTGCTAAACTCTAAATAATCTATTTAAAATCAAATTTATAGGTAGCTCCAGCCATAACTTGAAAACCTTGTACGTTGTAGTTTGTATAAGTTTCATAATCGGAATTTAACACATTGTTTAAATCTATAAAAGCACTAAATTGTTGTGTAAAATTATAGGTCGTATTAAAGTTTAAATCTAGATAAGAATCTAATTCTGTAACCAATAAATCAGTATCTATACTTTTTCTATTTCCTACTAAAAATAGGTTGGTTCCAGCTGTCCATTTTTCATAAGTGTAATTTAAGAATAATGAAGACTCAAATGTAGGAAGGTTCCATGCTTCTGCTTGTGTGTTTAAACTATAACTATTAAGTGTAATACTAGCTCCTGTTGTGAAACTATTAAAAATACGAGCGTCTATTTTTGCAAAAATTTCAAAGTTTGTCACGTCATCGTATAATACACCAAAAGAATTCCCTGCTTCATAGCTGTTTTCAACCAAGGTATTTCCATCTGTAAGGCTTCTATTTTGGTAAAACAATGCTTTGTCACTTTCTTTAATGTATGAAACCTTTGTTGTATAGCTAATATCTGTAGAGAGTTTCCCTTTTAATCCAGCAAAAAGGTTCAGTTGATTATTTGTAGGTTGAAGAAATAGTGTAGGAGCTACATAAGGGTTTTCTGAAGACAAGTTTCTGTATGTGTTTTGTTGTAAGTCTCCATTTATACCACCGAAGGTACTTAACAAGTCCTCAATAATTGCATATTCTATTTTTATATCAGGATATATTAAAAAAGCACTATTGTTTCCTTCAAGATCAGCATTGTATTTAATTTTTGCTCCAAAAGAAAGAAATAGGTCTTCTTTCTGAATTGGGTAAAAGCTATGTGCTCCAAATGTTAAAAAGCCATAGTTAATAGGTTCTAGTGTTTCATACCCTTTTTTAAAGCTACCGTTTAAAAGGTTGATATCAAAGGTTGTTAGCAAATGGTCTTCAAAAGCAGGAAATTCAACAAGTGATTCTATGTTTAGGTCTACTTCACTACTACTGTAAGCATCGTTGTAAAAGTTCAATTCAGCACTAATTGTTTTGAGTTTTTTGTTTTTAAAATCAAAACTACCATCTAGAGAAATTGTATTAAAGTTTTGTTGTTGGTCAATACTTTCAAGTACTTCTGGAGTATAATTTATTGTGCTAGGTAGTCCATATAAATTGTAAATATCTTTATGGTATGCGATACCTGTTTCCCAAGTATATTTTTTCTGCGTGTTTTTATAACGAGCACCCACTTGTGTGTTAAGATAATTGTTTTCTAAAAGTAGATTGTCAATCCCCCCTTTAGAAGATTTGTTGAAGAGGTTAAAACTAAAGTTGTGTTCTTTTTTCTTTTTTTGAATAAATGCTTCTAGTAGAGGCGTTGTATAATTTCCAAAACCAGCTTTTACATAGTTAGGGTAAAAGGTAGATTTTCTTTCTAGAATAGCTGTTTTATACGTTCCTTTTGAAGGTTCAAATACAGATTTTACAGGTTTTGAGTTTATAGAATAGGCTTGTTCCTTTTTCTTAAAATTATCTGTGTTTATTACAGGGTTTTCTTTTGCTTTAAAAGCATCGGAAACTTCAGGAGTATATGAAGTTACAACATTAATAACTTCTGTTTGAATGCTATCTTTTTCCTGTTGAGCAAAAGCTACAACGGAGAAAAGAAGGCTGTATAAGGGGATAAAAATATTTTTCATGTTTTGAGCTTTTGCTATTAGAAATTATCTTGTACGTCTGTTTCATCTTTTGAACTTTCAGGGGTTTCTTCCTTTGTAAGTTCACTTTCTTCAGTGTTTTCCGTACTGTTTTTAAGAGCTTCTTTTGTTTTTATAGCTTCTAATACTTGTGTTGCTTCTTCAATTAAATCGGCATATTGACTGTAGTTTTTGATAACACTTTCTAAGATATAAGTTGCTTGAAAAGCATCGTTTAAGCCGTCATTATTTTTAGCCATTAAAATAAGCCCTTTAATACCCCAATATTTATAAGAAGCATAATCAGCAGTTAATTTTTGAATAGAGGTATTGGATGTATCGTACTTTTTTTCTTCATGTTTAAAGTAAGCATCGTAATACAAGGCTTCTGCCATAAGTGCTCCCGAAGCTATTTTAGCTACTTTTTCATAGGCTTTTTTTGCTTTTGGCATATTGTTAGTTTGCATCGCAGATCTGGCTATAAAAATAGTCGCATCAGATTTTATTTGATCGTCAGTTTTTTTGTTATCTAAAACTTTTTCTGCGTAGGTAACTGTTTTTATGTAATCTTTTTGATCGTAATATCCTTTCATTAAATTACTTTGCGCAAATAGGATGTTTTGAGGGAAATTAGCTTCCATTTCTAATCTTTCTAAAACAGGAATGGCATCTGTCCAAGAACTTTGCTCCAAATAAATTTGAGCCAAACGTGCTAAAGATTGTTCTGTATATTCATTAGGGTTTTCATTAATCACATATAAGTAATGTGTTATAGATTTTTCAGCTTCATTTAAACTAAAGTATGCTTGTGCACTGTAGAAGTGTGCTTTTAAAGCATGAAGGCCTTTAGGGAAGTTTATCAAGTATTTCTTAAAACTAGAAATAGCCTGTTTGGTACTGTTCTCTATATATTTTAATTCAGCAGCTTCATACATGGTATTATCTAGATCAGTATCACTAACTGTAACAAAGTCAATATTTTTAATCCATGCAGCATATTCATCTACCTTATCTATAGCTACATACACTCGTTTAGCGTTGTTAATGGCTTGTTGAGCTTCGTTAGAATTAGGGTATGTTTTAACAATGTATTTGTATTTATTCAAAGCAGGTATTGCTTCATTGTCGTTAAAATAAATCAACCCTTGTTTTAAAAGAGCTTTAGGAACGTATAAACTTTTAGGGTATGTCTTAATAAGTATGTCAAAGGCTTTAATAGCTTCTGTATCATTTTTTGCATTGATGTAAGCATTTCCTAATTGGTAAGCTGCATCGTCTTTATAAGAAGAGTTTGGGTGTTCTTTAGAAAAACTGACTAGTGTTTCGATTTTTCGTTCATTTCTAGCAACAAATCCATAACTGATTGCTTTTTGATATTGTGCGTAATCATCATCAATTCCCTTGGCATCAATAACTTTATTGTAGTTTTCCATAGCTGTCCAGTAGCTTTTCGCAATAAAATTACAATCTCCTAATCGAGTATAGCTATCGTCTTTTTTTACCTTATCTGTAGGTTTTGAGTTTAGGTAAGCTTCAAAGTTGCTTTTTGCTTTTTCGTATTTTTTAAGTTTAAAATAGGTGTAAGCTAAGTTGTAATAAATGTGTTTGTATTCGTTGATCTTTTTAGCTTCTTTTTGAGCTGTAAATTTTTGAAAGTCGTTTAATGCTTGCTGGAAGTTATTTAACCTGTAGTATGTTTCTGCTTTCCAGTAAGTAGCTTCTGCTTGAATGTTTCTGTCTAAATATTTATTTGCTGCAAATTGGAAAAAAGGCAATGCTTCTTTGTAATTGGCATTTTGAAAAAGGAACATTCCTTGGTACATAGAAATTCTTTGATGTGTAGCATCTTTTACTAAATGTTGTTGGTCATAATAATCTAGAGCACCTGCATAGTCGTTGGCACTGATATATGATTTAATAATAATTTTATTAATGTTAATCGCTTTTGTAGAGTTAGGATATTTGGCAATAAATTCCTGTAAAACTTCGGCTGTACTTTTATAAGGGTTTCCTATCTCGTAACTTAATTTGGCATAATTGTACCAAGCGTCTTCTTTAATTTCAAGATTAAAATCCATTTGGGATGAGTTCTTAAAAGCATTTAAGGCCTCGAATTTTTTATCCATTTTTAAATAACATTCGCCTAAATGATAATAAGCATTTTGAGCTACGGCATCTTTACCAGTAATTATTTTATTAAAACGAGTTAAGGCACCGTGATAATCCTCCACTTTATAATATGCATACCCCAGTAAGTAATGATCTGTATTGCTAAATTTACCTTTGATACCACGGTATTTTTTTAGGTGTAAAATGGCATTTTCGTATTCGCCTAAATAAAAGTAACTCTCACCTATTATTTTTGAAATTTCAGAAACACTTTTTCGGTGTGCTGTTTCTAGTAATTTTGTTCCAGTAGCAACAACTTTTGCATATTCTTTTTCTTTAAAGTTGATGTTCATTAAATAGTAAGCAATCTCTTTTTCGTAGCGTGTATCGTTTTTTATTTTGTTGAAATAGGTTGTAGCTGTTTTAAAATCGTCTTGTAAATAAGCAATGTATCCGTAATAATAAAGAGCTTGATTTTTGTAAGTTTTAGATCTTGTTAAAGGAAGAAAGTAATGTTTTGCTTTGGTATATTCTTTATCTGAAAATAAAGAGTATGCCATTTTAAAGTTATAATCATCTTCTTGTTTACTACTTAAAAATTGAGTGTTTACTTGCTCTAACCATTCAAGAGCAATAGTTGGTTTACCTTGTTCAAAGTAATAGTTTCCTGTTTCTAAAATAGCTTCGTTTTTTCTAGTACTGGTAGGATAGTTTTTAACAAAATTCTGCATTAAACTATTGCCTTGAAGCTCATTCATTTTAATAGTAGAAATAGCCAAATAATATTCACAATCTTCTTTCGTAGTAGCGTTAGAATTTGTGTTTTTATTTATTTTTTCAAAAAGGTTTTGAGAAGCTGCATACCTATTGTCATTATAGAGGGCTACGGCGTAATCAAAATCTTTATTTTGATAGGTGTTTATTTCTGTTTTTTGAGCTTTTACACAAATGCTTGAAAGTACTGTTATAGCTGAAAAAAAGATTTTAAGTCTATTCATTTAATAGGAATTTTGATAACCAAAAATAATTAATATTCAGATATAATAACGAGTAGTTTTCTTTTTTATTTGGAAAATACTGAGCATGAATTAACAAGCTTAATAATATTTGTAATTTGTTCTTTAATTGATAAGTTTGTAGAACAAAAATCGATACATGCAAAGTTCAATTCTCTTACTCGAAAATGCTACTATTTATCAAGATCAAAATCTGGTTTTGTCAGATGTGAATTTAGATATTAAAAAAGGTGATTTTTTATATTTAATAGGGAAAACAGGGAGTGGGAAAAGTAGTTTGATGAAAACGCTTTATGGTGATTTGACACTTAAGAAAGGAACTGGAGAGATTGTTGGTTTTGATTTAAAAAAACTTAAAAGTAAGGAGATTCCATTTTTAAGAAGAAAAATAGGAATCGTATTTCAAGATTTTAAATTATTGAATGACCGTACGGTTTTTGAAAATTTAAAATTTGTTTTAAGAGCTACTGGTTGGAAAGATAAGAAGGAGATTGAAGAAAAAATTTCTGAGGTTTTAGAAAAGGTAGGTTTAAAAACGAAAGGTTATAAAATGCCATTTCAATTATCGGGAGGTGAGCAACAGAGAATAGCAATTGCAAGAGCCTTGTTAAATGATCCGGATTTGATATTGGCAGATGAACCTACAGGAAATTTAGATCCTAAAACCTCTGTTGAGGTAATGCAACTTTTAGGGGAAATTCACAAAAGTGGAAAGTCGATTTTAATGGCAACGCATGATTATTCGTTGATATTAAAATTTCCACAGAGAACATTGAAATGTGAAGGGGGAGAACTTTTTGAAGTTGTTCAACAAAATTAAATTTACTTTAAAGTAAATTGATAATAGTTTTAGCTGCGTATTCTGGGCTAAATTTTTCTAGTAATTCAGCTCGTTTTTGTTGTATTTCTTGATCAAATTCAAGCATTAAAAGTTTTTCTATTGTGTTTGTGAATTCTAGATTGTTATTTGCTATTTCACAAGTGGATTCTAACCCCGTATCATCTATCATTTTCGAATTTGCAATAATAAATTTTCCGTTTGTTAAGGTATTTAAGAGCTTTAACTTGATACCTGTTTTTTGATAAGTAATAAGGGTGTGTATGTGCGCACTGCTAATCAGTTTGTTAAATTTTTCTGTAGAACTAATATTTTCAAAAATAATATTGGGATATTTTTCAATTTGTTCACAAACACTTTTGTTTTTAAAACTACTAGCAATAACAAGTTTGTGTTTGGTTTTACTAAAAATATTAATAACAAATAAGGCCGCTTTTACATTGTCAACTACTCTTAAATCTCCGTGCCAAAGAGTGAATTTTTCTTTTGAGTTTAGTTGGGTTCTTTTGTAATGACTATAGAATGCAGGGATGTAAACTGCTTTTGAACCAAATTTTTTAGAAAAATAGGACTGTTCAAAAGGAGATATGGTAAGGATAAAATCTACTTTATCTAAAACGGATTGATATTTTTTTAATTTTTTAGCTTCTGTAGAGAAGTAAAGTTTCTTAAAAATTTGATTTTCACTTTTTTTCAATCCATTGTAATAATCATGCTCAATATTATGGGCTCTTACAAGTACCTTTCTATTTGGGAAAGCGTGTTCCAGAAGGGGGAAAGTAGTGTGTAACCCTTCAAATAATATAGGGTATTCGTTTAGTTGTAACCTTTCTATAAGACTATAATTATTGCGACTTTTAACAATAAAAGGGAGTTTTGATAAAGAGTCTTTAAAAGAGATTTTTCTATCGTAGTAATAGACTTCTTTACAATATTTATTCAGCTCTTTTTGTTGACCTCTACCGTATTCATAAGTATGTAGGTAAATTTCAACCCCTAGTTTTGCTAAGTTTTTGATTTTGTAAAAAACATCGATTGCTCCTCCATAGTTTGGCGGATAAGGAACATCGAATGAAACAATGTTCAGTTTTTTGTTAGGTTGGTTTTGCAAGTTCGGTTAGGTTTTGATAAACGTTTTTCCAGCCTACCCACTCATAGGTTTCACTTAGAGATGAGTTATGCCATAAAGAAACAAAAGTACCGTTAACATTTTTAATTTCACAAATTATTTTAGTGATCTTTTAAAACGATAATAGTTTTATTACAAGTGGTTATCATTTTAAATCGCTATAAATTTCCTGTAGTTTTTTACTCTCACTTTCCCAATTATATTTATTAGCAGCCAAAACTAAATTTTCTTTCCAAATATTGTATTGATCTTGTTTTTTAAATATTTCAGAAATAATGAGTGCTAATTCTTTAGGGTTATGTGTTGTAGTTACTTTTCCAATAGTATTAGTGTTGACTAATTCTGCAACAATTTTTCTGTTAGAAACGAGTAAAGGGACTCGTGCTTGAATATAATCAAATACTTTATTAGGTAAACTGTATTCGTAATTTAGGTTAGTGTTTTTGTCAAGAGAAAGTCCTAGGTCAGCTATTTTGGTATATTCCATTAACTGCTCATAAGGTATTCTGTCAATTAAAAAAACAGTGTTTTCTAAATTTAAATCTTTGACCTTTTTTTTAAGAATACTAAAAACTTCGCCGCTACCAATAATATAAAGAACGGTGTTTTTTAGGTATTGCATCATTTCAATAGCTTCTTCTCCACCACGATCCATATTGATACCTGCTCCCTGGAGGATGAGCATTTTTTTATTCCCTTTGATTTTTTGTGCTAGGTGGGTATCTACTTTCGTGTTTTTGAGCCTTGGAGCAATGTTTCTGATAATGTTTACAGGAACCTTGTATTTTTTAGCGTATATATCGGCAATAATTGAATTTACAGTATATACATTTTTAAGCTTAGGAAAGATCCACTTTTCTATATGTAGCCAGACTCTTTGTACGTTTGGTCTACTTGTTAACTCAGGCATTTCAGAAAACAATTCGTGACTATCATACACAAGTTTTTTTCTATGAATTTTGTGAATAAGATAGTTGGGTAAAAGAGTATCTAAGTCATTAGCTAATAAGATGTCTTTTTTTGTGAATAGCAGTTTAAAAAACAAACGAATGTTAAATTCAGCATAAGCCAAAAAACCTTTTAAGAAAAAAGCAGGTAATCTATAGGTTTCGTATACTCTTTTTAATGGGATACTGGTAGGATATTTTCTTCCAATAACCAAAACAGAAAAGCCGTTTTCCGATAGAGTAGTACATATTTTATGCACACGTTGGTCTGTGGTTAAATCGTTGATGACCGATACTACAATGCGTTTCAAAAGAGAGTTGAGTTTTGTTGTTAGCTGTCTCTTTGTTTCTTTATAAAGAGATAATAGATATTAGCCCCCAAGATAAATAAATTTGTAATGATTATAGGAATTGAATTTAACAATATTCCATAAATAATAAACACAATAGCTCCTGTAGAATTGATCAATCGTAGCGTGCGAATATTTTTATAAAGAAATGAAATCATGACAATAAAAGATGCCATATAACCAATCCATTCTGTAAATGTGGTTTCCATGATTTTCTGTTTTTTTAGTAGATACAAACAGGTCGCTAAACTAGTGAAAATACCATAGGTTTAGAAAATTTACTAAAAACGAGAACCACAATAAATCATAGCCAGTATAAGTCTTTTTAATATAGGCTATGATTTTGTGTTTACTGAACAGGAATACAAAATTCTACGATTGCTTTTTTCTCGGGATGTTCGTTAAAATTATTGTGATAGATTTCAAAAGGAGAATTTTTTTGTTTTTGATATTCATTTTCGTTCATCCATAGAAAAAGCCCTGTCCAAGACTTCAGCTTGTCTACAAAATGTTTGGTTTAGCTACTACTATTTATAGCATTGATAGTGTATGAGAAATAGACAAAACGATAAGGTTTTTGAGGATGCTTGAAAGCGAGAATTTTAAAGATGAAAAATAGTGGAGACGCCGGGAATCGAACCCGGGTCCAAACAAGCAACCGCAAGGCTTTCTACATGCTTAGTTCTTATTTAATTTTCGATTTATTGCCGCCTAAAAACAGGCTACAGTAAACTTATCTTCTTTAGTTTCGGAACTTTATCGAAGCCTAAAATTCCTATGTATACTTTTACGACACCTCTAAATGGAACGCCGCATACCAGGGCTGTCCGGAGATGTATAGCTTTCTCACCTTGTGAGACTAGGCCAA
Source organism: Flavicella sp. (assembly GCA_965243265.1). GTDB lineage: Bacteria > Bacteroidota > Bacteroidia > Flavobacteriales > Flavobacteriaceae > Flavicella. The sequence continues at coordinate 64,437 of CBDEUL010000002.1, read as the reverse complement.
TCCTACTGTAAATTCAGATTAAGCAGCCATAGCGAAAGATTCTTCACCGTGTAAAATTGTGAAACAGAGTTTTACGAGGTATGTTTCCTTACTCGACATGCTTACATTTTGATTGATCTTGCTGTCAAAACCAGTCGTCCCCAATAAATTCAATGAGCTCAGCTGCAAAATTAGGGAATTTTTAAGTTTTTAGTCATTAAATTTGAGTTTTTAATTTACTACGATATACAGGGGTGTACATGGATGAACAGCAAGAATATTTAAAAACATTGGCACATACCAAAATGCCTTATGGAAAATACAAAGGAACTTATTTGATAGATCTTCCTGAGCATTATATCGTTTGGTACCATGCTAAAGGGTTTCCAAAGGGGAAAATAGGAACTATGTTGGGCTTGGTATACGAGTTGAAATTGAATGGGTTAGAATATTTAATTCATACAATAAAAAAAGGAACACGTTAATTTATTTGGTTTTAAATTGTGCTACCATTTTAGTATCTAATAAGATTGTAAGGATGTTTTTTTTACGAAAAGGGATTTTAAATATTCCGTTTTCTAAAATGGGCTTCTGAATATATTTGTCTCCAAGATAAGCATAGTAGAGTGTTTTATCTTGAGGGATGTTTTGAATGCTAAAGGATAAATTTTCTTTTTTACTTCCATTAAGTACCCCTTCTTTAGGGGAATTTATTTCAACACCTGATTCGAAATACAAGGGAGAGTGGATGGGAAGTTTATCAAATTCGGTTTCTGAAATTGTATTTTTTAGAAGTTGCCATTTTTCTTTTTCAGGGAAGTGAGAATAAATAAGCTCATTGGGAGGAGTAAAAAAGAAGTAATCGTTGAATTGAGAAACCCAATTGTTACTGCCATTACTAAAACCAGCCCCCCAAGTGGTGTCTATAAGCCTCCAATGTTTATTTATTTTTACTGCGTTCCAAGCATGTGCACCTTCGAGTTGGTTGTTTCCAATTTCTGAAGCATGTGTTTTTGAATGTCCATGAATAACAATACATTCAATGTTGAGTAAATCACATATTTTCTTAAAAGTAGCGGAATACCCTTCGCAAACAGCCTTTTTAGATTGGATTGTTTTTTTTACAATAGCATTGTTTTTTTCTTCAATTTTACGAGCGAGTTCCTCTTGTGTTTTGTAGCTAAACCGGTATTGTTTTTTCCCTTTTTTATATTCTTTTAAGTCGTAACGAATATTTAAAGTAAGCCAAGTATAGGCTGTACGTATTTGTGCTGTGGGTGTAGAAAAATCCTTTTTAATTTTTTTAGATAAGGTTTCTGCTGAAGAAAATGAGGAAGGATAGCTTTTTACTTTATTGTCAATTTGCGTATAGTTTTGTCCTTTAGCTATAAAAGGACTTGTAAGGCATAAAGCCAAAAACAGCTTTGTAAATAGTTTACAAAGCTGTTTTGAAATATGTAAGTAAGACAAATTATAGTGCATTGATTGTTTTTCTAATGGCTACTAAATTTGTCAATAATTTTTCTAAATGTTGCAAGTCTAACATATTTGCTCCGTCAGATTTTGCATTTGCAGGATCAAAGTGAGTTTCTATAAATAAACCATCTACACCTGTTGCAATACCTGCTCTTGCAATTGTTTCAATCATATCAGGTCTTCCGCCTGTAACACCACTTGTTTGGTTTGGTTGTTGTAATGAATGAGTTACATCTAAAACTGTTGGTGCAAAGGCTTTCATTTCAGGAATTCCTCTAAAATCAACAATCATATCTTGGTAACCGAACATGGTACCTCTGTCTGTAATCCAAGCTTTGTCGTTACCACTGTCAAGTACTTTTTGTACAGCATGTTTCATAGCTCCAGGACTCATAAATTGTCCCTTTTTTAGGTTGACAACTTTTCCTGTTTTAGCAGCAGCTTCTACCAAATCAGTTTGACGAACCAAGAATGCAGGTATCTGTAAAACATCTACATATTCTGCAGCAAAAGCCGCATCTTCATTTGTATGAATATCTGTAACAGTAGGTACGTCAAAAGTTTCAGAAACTTTACGTAATATTTTTAGAGCTTTTTCATCTCCTATTCCAGTAAAACTATCAATACGAGAACGGTTTGCTTTTTTAAAACTTCCTTTAAATACGTAAGGGATTTCTAGTTTGTCTGTAATTGATACAACTTTTTCAGCAATTCTTAATGCCATATCTTCGCCTTCAATAGCGCAAGGACCAGCTAATAAAAAGAAGTTACCACTTGTTGTATGTTTTATTTTAGGAATAAGGTTTAAGTCCATGTTTATGTGTTTTTGGCAAATATAAGTATTCTTATTTTTCGAAGATTCAACTATCCTTTTTTTATTGTTGAAGGGCAAATATAATCGGTTGTTTCCAAGGCTGTTTTTTTTATATCAGCAAAGCCACCTTCAATATTTGTAAAATTATGAATTCCTCGTTTTTTCAAGATAGAACTCGCTATAACACTTCTATAACCACCTCCGCAATACAGGTAAAATGTTTCTTTTGAAGGAAAGTCATTTAAGTATTCATTAATATTGGTTAAAGGTGTGTGTGTGGTGTCTTTTAAATGTTCCGCTAAGTATTCTCCTTCTTTACGAACATCGAATGTAGGTAGAGGGAGTGTGTCTTTTGTTTTTTGAGAAAATTCTTCAGCACTGATAGATGAAATGGTATCAAACTCTTTTTTATTTTTTTTCCAGTTTTCAAAACCACCTTTTAGGTATCCAAGTGTGTTATCAAACCCAACTCTAGATAAGCGAGTAATGGTTTCTTCTTCCTTTCCTTCGGGAGTAATAAGTAAAATAGGTGTTGTTGTATCACCTATTAAATCACCTACCCAAGGGGCAAAGCTTCCGTTGATACCAATAAAAATAGATTGAGGAATGTGTCCTTTAACGTATTCTTGTTCTGTACGAACATCTAAAATTAAAGCTTGTGATTGTTGTGCTAAATTTTCAAATTCGGAAGGCGTTAAGGCATGTGTCCCTTTTTTTAAGATTTCACTAAGGTCTTTATAGCCCTCCTTGTTCATTTGTACATTTAATGGGAAATATACTGGGGGAGGAGATAAACCGTCTATGACTTCTTTTATAAATTCAGATTTGGTCATATCTGCTCTTAAGGCGTAATTGGTTTTCTTTTCATTACCTAAAACCCCTTGTGTTTCTTTACTGAGGTTTTTTCCGCAGGCAGAACCCGCACCATGTCCAGGATAAATGATAAGATTATCGGGTAAAGTCATTATTTTATTTCGTAGGCTGTCAAATAAAATACCTGCTAAATCTTTATCGGTTAATTCTCCTACTTTTTGTGCCAAATCGGGTCTTCCTACATCTCCTAAAAATAAAGTGTCTCCTGTAAAAAGTGCCGTTTTTTTACCGTTTTCATCTTTTAGGAGGTAGCAAGTACTTTCCATGGTGTGACCTGGAGTGTGTAGTGCTTCAATTGTGATTTTTCCGAGTTTAAAAACTTGTCCGTCGCTAGCAATTGTAGATTCAAATTTAGTAACAGCATTTGGTCCGTATACAATTTCAGCATTTGTTTTTTTGGCAAGTGTTACATGACCGCTAACAAAATCGGCATGAAAATGTGTTTCAAATACGTATTTTATTTTTGCTTTGTTTTTTGAAGCTAATTTAATGTAGGGAGCTGTTTCTCTGAGTGGATCAATGATAGCAGCTTCGCCATTACTTTCTATATAATAAGCTCCTTGTGCTAGGCATCCTGTATATATTTGTTGAACTTTCATTAAGGTTAGTTTTTAATAAGGGTTCTAACAAATGTATATGTTAATTTTTAAATTTTATATAAAAAGAAAGTTAAACTCAATAGGTGTCTGTTTCACATACAGTACCGTAACTTTTATCCCAGTCTTTCCAAACCACTTCATAACCTTGTGCTTGAATCATTTCTTTAATAGAATATTTACTTTAAACAGGTAAGATATATTTATAAAAGTTATATTCGCGATCGTTTATAAAAATAAAATTGTATGAAAATTAGAATAGTTGTTTGTGTCCTTTTTTTTCTTACGTGTTTTAAGATATCTGCTCAAAGTAATTTTTCACGATATTTTTTACATGGAGGAATTTCTGAAAGTTTAATGTCTGAAGATTATATAGAGGAAGAGAGGCTTAGTTATGAAGTAGGTATAGGGAGGTTAGGTTATATAAATGATAGTTTTGATTATTTAGTATCGGTGTCGTATTCACAAAACCCCTTTAATTATGCTAATTTAATAGAGGATGGAGAGGCTATTTACGATCAAGAGTTTTCTTTTGCTAGAATTAATTTAAATGGTAATCTTAATTATTATTTTGTTGAACCAGATTATGGGAAGTTTAATATAAGTGCTTTGTTAGGTTTGACAGTTGCCTACCAACAAATAGATAATGTAGATGGTTTTGATGAAGAAACTATTCTTTTATCTGAAATAGAAAAGGGGTTTAATATAACACCTGAGTTTGGAGTATTATTAGGACTTCAAAATTATAGGTTGAAAGTTTCTTACAGTACGGATATTTTTGAAAACGTACAATCAGGAATTTTTTCAGGGTCTTCAAAAGTCAACAAAATTAATTATTCACTTTATATATTTTTTTAACTATGAAAAAGTTTTTTTTATTTTTTTTAATACCTGTTAACATCCTTTTTGCTCAAGCAGAAGGATATTATTTATCAGAATCATATAATGAGGTTAAAATAGGCAAAGATTCTTGTGTTGTTTTTAAAAGAGAGGGGTTTGCTTATTCGATGAAGGATCAGTTAGAATTTAAGTTCTATACAAATGAATTGGTTGAAGAGTTTAAATATTCTTTTAATGAACCCCATGTTTTGTTAGGAGTGGGGGCAACAGGGAAATATGCAGTGTTTTTTAACAAAAAAGCCAAAGGGAACGAGTTTTTTGTTTTGGATAGAAAAGGAACTCTTAGAAGTATTCCTAATTTAAATGATACTGAAGAATATAGGTATAAGGTTCGGTCGACTTTTTTTATGGAAAATTACATTACTACAGTTTCTGAAAATAAAAAGAGATCAAGAAAAGATACTGTACACCATATAGTAATGAATAGAGATATAAATACTTTAAAAACAGAGGTGTTTCCATTGAGTTTTAAAGAAAAATACTTTGATTTAAAAAGGATTTATAATATAGAGAATAATTCGTTTTTATACATTTCTGATATTGAGGAGTTTTCTAATTTCAATAAAAAAAATGCAGGAACTAGAGAATTGGAATTAATAGAGTACTCTATTAAAGGGAAAGTATTAAATATCAAAAAAGACTCTTTATGTATAGATAATACGAAATATTCTTTTTCAAATGTAAATGCCTATAATTTAGGAAGTAGTGCTTTTAAAAGGGAAATGACAAGAGTGACAATGAATAACCCTACACCAACTGAGTATTTTGTGCCTAACCTTAGGTATACTTTGGGGGTTACATATAATTACAGAGGATTTAAGTATAGATATTATTTGTTAGAACCCTATAAAAAACAAAAGTTATATGCTATAGGGTTGGAAAAAAGTGATAGTAAAGGAAAACTATTGTGGAAAAAAATAATTCCTTTAACGAATGTAAAAGATTTGGATAGGTTAGAGGTTAGAAGAGCTCTAAATTTTATTCCATATGACGATCAGTTGTCAATTTCTATTTCAGACAATCATGAGGATGTTTTAAATTTGTTTGTACTAGATATGGATGGGAATATTAATAGTGAATATTTTTTTGAAGATGTTAAGTTTTTGACAGGGGCAGGACAATTATGGAATAACCCTGATATTAATGATTTTATATTTAAAGAGACTTATGGTAAAAAAATAAGGTTTAACTGTAACAGTATTCATTTTTATTACCTTAGCCCGGAGTACAGAAGCTTTGTAGAAAAAACAATTCAAAATAATGAAGAATACTTTTTCAATGTAAATATAAAAGGGGATGAATTTATTTTTCCTTCTGGGAAAAAAATTAATATAGAGTTTTATAGATATTAACTGTAAAAAATAAGTTTTTACAGTTATTGACTAATACAAACGGCTTTGTGAATTTTTTACAAAGCCGTTTGTAGGTTATGATTATACAAAACACTTATCCCAATCTTTCCAAACAACTTCATAACCTTGTGCTTGAATCATTTCTTTAATTTCATTGGTAGAGCGTTCGTCAGAAATTTCAAATTGTTCTAATGATTCTGGTTCTACGGCATAGCCTCCAGGGTTTGTTTTAGATTCTGCACTGATAGAGGTGATTCCTAAGTGTACAATATGGTTTCTAAAGACTTCACTTTCTCGGGTAGACATGGATAGTTCTACGTCTTCATCTAACAATCTATAGGCACAAATTAACTGAACCAAATCGGAATCGGTCATTTCTACTTTAGGTTGTACCTCTCCTTGGTGTGGTCTTAGCCTTGGGAAAGAAATTGAGTATTTAGTTTTCCAGTAGGTTTTTTGTAAATATTTTAGGTGTAATGCAGTGTAAAAACTATCTACACGCCAATCCTCTAAACCGAATAAAGCACCAATTCCAATTTTATGAATTCCTGCTTTTCCTAGCCTGTCAGGAGTATCTAAACGGTAATCGAAATTGGATTTTTTCCCTTTAGGGTGATGTGTTTTATAGGTAGCTTTATGGTAAGTTTCTTGATATACCAAAACAGCATAGAGTCCTTCTTGGATTAATTGCTCGTACTCCTCTTGATCTAAAGGTTGTACTTCAATGGTGATGTTAGAAAAATTGTCACGTATCAATTTAATAGCGTGTTTTAAATAAGAAACACCTACTGTTTTATTGGCTTCACCCGTTACCAATAAAATATGATCATATCCTAGGGATTTGATATGTTCTACTTCTTTTAGAATTTCGGAATCAGAGAGTGTTTTTCTTCTGATTTTATTTGTCATGCTAAATCCACAATAGGTACAAATATTTTGGCATTCGTTTGAGAGGTACATCGGGATGTACATTTGAATGGTATTTCCAAAACGTTTTTTTGTCAAAGCATTGCTACGTTGTGCCATTTCTTCAATAAAAGGTTTGGCAGCAGGAGAAATCAAAGTTTTAAAATCGTCTAAATCAATTTTTTCTTTGTCTAGCGTTGCTCTTACTTCTTCTGGAGTAATTGCGTAGATTTCTTTTTCTAAGAGATCCCAATCGTATTGATCAAAAGTGTTTTTAAATGACATTTTTTAGCTTTTAGCGGATGTATTTATTTTGTAAGGAAGGATGTTAATGGACTGCTTGCTTCGGCATGTTTTTTTATAGGAGCTAGTTTTGCATTGTAAGCTATTCTACCAGCTTCTACAGCCATTTTGAAGGCTTTTCCCATGGCTACAGGGTTTTTAGAAACAGCTATAGCAGTGTTTACCAAAACTGCATCTGCTCCTAATTCCATAGCGTATGCCGCATGTGAAGGAGCTCCAATGCCAGCATCTACAATTACAGGAACATTACTTTGTTCTATAATGATTTCAAGAAAGTCTGTAGTTTTTAATCCTTTGTTGCTTCCAATTGGTGCACCCAATGGCATTACACATTGTGTTCCTACTTCTTCTAAGCGTTTGCATAAAACAGGGTCTGCATGAATGTAAGGCATTACTACAAAACCTAGTTTTACCAATTCTTCAGCTGCTTTTAAAGTTTCGATAGGATCGGGTAAAAGGTATTTAGGGTCTGGGTGAATTTCTAATTTAACCCAGTTTGTTTCTAGGGCTTCTCTGGCTAATTGTGCTGCAAAAACGGCTTCTTTAGCTGTTCGAACACCAGATGTATTTGGTAGCAAGTTGATACGATCGTGATTTAAATGCGTAAGCATATCGTCAGAATCGTCATTTATGTCAACTCTTTTTAGGGCAACGGTTACCAATTCACTTTCTGAAGCTAAAACAGCTTCGGTCATTAGTGAAGCATTTTTGAATTTTCCAGTTCCTGTAAAAAGTCTAGAGTTAAATTCTTTATCAGCTATTTTAAGAATGTCGTTCATAATACTATATGTTTTCAGTGCAGTGGGATGCTGCTTATTTGTCTTTTTGTAAATCTAAAGTTCGTTGGATAATTTGTATTAGAATATCCATGTCAATGTCTGCAAGTTTGTTAACATACAAACATCCAACTCCTGTTTTGTGTTTCCCTAATTGGTCTAGTAGGTCTTGACTTTTTTTAATGTCGCACCCCATTAGGTATAAGGAAATATTTGCTTTTCTTGGTGAAAACCCACATTTAAACCAGTCTCCTTCACAACCTGATTTTGTTTTGTAAGAATACATGCCAAAACCAACAATACTATCGCCCCATAGAACAGCTTTTTCTCCAGAAAGCTCTTCCATTATTTTAAGGATTTCGAAACAGTCTTTTCTTTTTGTCTCTTTTTCTATGGCGTTTAAAAAATCAAGTACGCTAGCATTTGTAGGTTGTGTTTTTAAAGCCATTATGAGTCAATTTTCCAAACTTGTTCGTTTGTTGATGGAGCGTTTAAGAAACTGTTTATTTTAGGGATAGAATTGAAGTTTCGTGTAATAGCATCTGACATGGCAATTCCGTGAACACGAGTCATCATAATATCTAATATATTTTCTATTTCAATACCTCCAATAGCTATGATTGGAGTGTCTGTTTTTAATTCTTCTAAAATTGTTAGGTATCCATTAACTCCTAATATAGGGCTTAAATTGTCTTTTGTTTTTGTAAATCGAAATGGTCCTAAGCCTATATAATCTACTTTTTTTGCAATTAAAGATTGACAGTCTTCAAGTGTGTTCGCTGTTCCTCCAATAATTTGCCAAGTGTATAAATGTTTTTTAGCAATGGTAGGGCAGGTGTCTGTTTTTCCTAAGTGTACACCATCGGCTTTTACTTCTTTTGCTATTTTGTAGTGGTCGTTAATAATCAATCTTGTTTGAAAATGCGCCGTGATTTCTCTTGCTTTTTTTGCTGTTTCTAGTAGCACGCTTTCTGAAATATTTTTCAAACGTAATTGAACCAATTCTGCTCCAGATACACAAGCTTGTTGAATATTTTCTAAATGTTCTGCTGGAGTAGTCCCTTGTGATATATAATGTAATTTACTAATTGTAGCCATGTTTATTGAGAGTTGAGAATTCAGCGTTCTTTTGAGTATTGTATGTGTGTGAACCTAATAATGATTCATTTGAGTTCAAAAACTCTTCGGTATATTTTTTTGCTGTTTCTAGTAGCACGCTTTCTGAAATATTTTTCAAACGTAATTGAACCAATTCTGCTCCAGATACACAAGCTTGTTGAATATTTTCTAAATGTTCTGCTGGAGTAGTCCCTTGTGATATATAATGTAATTTACTAATTGTAGCCATGTTTATTGAGAGTTGAGAATTCAGCGTTCTTTTGAGTATTGTATGTGTGTGAACCTAATAATGATTCATTTGAGTTCAAAAACTCTTCGGTATATTTTTTTGCATTTCTAGCAGCATCTTCTAAATCAAATCCATTTGCGATATTGCTGGCTAGAGAAGAAGAGAGTACGCAACCACTTCCGTGTTTTTCAAAAACCTTGTTGGCTATTGGAGGTATATTGGTTTGTACAATTTTATCGAAGTACAATTCGTCCCAGCCTTTTTTGTCGGTTCTATGCCCTCCTTTTAAATAGATGTTGGTGAAACTGCTGATGTGTTCAATGGTTTCTTCGGTGTCTAATTTTGGATATAGCGCTTGAATTTCATCATAGTTTGGGGTGATGATAAAACAATATTTCCAGATTTGTTCTAATAGATTCTGGTTTTCTGAGCTGTGAAAATCAAATCCTGCACTTGCTTTTAAAATGGGGTCTAAGATAATTTTGACCTCTGGGTTGTAAACTTTAAGGTTTTGTAGAATCAAAGATAATGTTTCCCAGTTTTTGACAATTCCTATTTTTACTACTGGAATATAAAAACGTTCAAAGAGTGTTTTTATTTGTGCCAAGATAAGGGGCAATTCTGTCCATTGGCATTCTTTAAAACTAATATCGCTTTGAACAGTAATAGCTGTACATACTGATAAACCATAAAGACCATGTGCTTCAAATGTTTTGATATCTGAAGTAATGCCTGCACCTCCAGATGGATCATGTCCTGCAATTGTTAGTATGTATTTGTGTTGGTTCATTATTTTGTTTGTGTCAGTTCGAGTGTTTTATATAGCATAGTGGAATAAAATGTATCGAGAACTTTTAAGTACTATTTTTTATTCTTTAAGATCACTCGGAGTGACATTATCTGTCAATTGAATATTATTTGTTATTGGAAATTGAGCTTGTTGAAGCTTCATGTTTTTAAAAGTTTCAAGGGGTTGCTTGCTATTCCAAATTCCTCCTAAAAGACCTACTCCTTGAAAACCTAAGGCATCAAATTGTTCTAAATTTTCTATAGTTACTCCTCCCATACCCACAATTGTTTTGTCAATATGGTTTACATCAAAGCCTCTGCCTTTGTATCCTTGTTTTGAAATGGATGAAAATACAGGACTCAACAAATGGTAATCAAATTCAAAATTGCAATTTTCTAGTTCTTCTGGTTCGTGAAAAGAGGAACTGATTGTTTTTCCAAACATGTTATTTAGTTTTACAAAATAATCTGTAGGGGTATCTAAAAAATCTCTTCGTTTTTGTTCTTGAAAGTGAATTCCTTTTAGCTCGTATTCATTTATTAATTCATGAAAATAATGAACTACAATTCTGTTGTGGTATTTTTTATCGATCTGATTTAAATACTCACAATGTTCTTGGTAGTTCTTAGCGGGTTTCCTGAGGTGATAGTATTCTAACCCTTCTTGAAATAACTGTGTTAGTATTTCAATTTCGTTAGGAACATCTTTTTCTGGTGCTATAAGTACTATCATGATGTAATCATTGTTTCTAGATACAATTTTTCGTTCCTCAAAATCACTCGAACTGACATGTTAATTGTTTGTCAGTTCGAGAAATTGAGTTAGGGATTGAGGTTTTGTTTGAGCTCTTTTAGGTGCTGAACTTGTTTTAGCATATAAAAAGCGAGTACCGAAAGCCCGACCTTTATACGCACATTGAGCTTGTCGAAATGCTCGTATAAAGGGAACTCCCAAATTATTCTATAAATATACCTTTGATCCTTTTTCTTTAAATTCTTGTGATTTTTCTTCGAATCCTTTTTGAATTACTTCATTATCGTCTGCGATTTCGTTTTCGGCAGCGAAGTCACGTACTTCTTGAGAAATTTTCATAGAGCAGAATTTAGGTCCACACATAGAACAGAAGTGTGCTACTTTGGCTCCGTCTGCCGGTAATGTTTCATCGTGGTATTCTAAAGCTCTTTCAGGGTCTAATCCTAAATTGAATTGATCTTCCCAACGGAACTCAAAACGCGCCATACTTAAAGCATTATCTCTATGCTGAGAACCTGGGTGTCCTTTTGCTAAATCGGCAGCATGTGCAGCTAATTTATAAGTTACAACTCCTACACGTACATCTTCTTTGTTAGGAAGTCCTAAGTGTTCTTTAGGTGTAACATAGCACAACATTGCACATCCGTACCATCCAATCATAGCTGCACCAATACCAGAAGTAATATGGTCGTAACCTGGAGCGATGTCTGTAGTTAAAGGTCCTAATGTGTAAAAAGGAGCTTCGTCACAAACCTCGATTTGTTTTTCCATATTTTCTTTAATCATGTGCATTGGCACGTGACCTGGTCCTTCAATAAAACATTGTACTTCGTGTTTACGAGCAATTTGTGTCAATTCTCCTAAAGTTTCTAATTCTGCAAATTGTGCTTCGTCATTGGCATCGGCAACAGATCCTGGACGTAATCCATCTCCTAATGAGAAGGCAACATCGTATGATTTTAAGATTTCGCAAATTTCTTCGAAGTGTGTGTATAAGAAACTTTCTTTGTGGTGTGCCAAACACCATTTTGCCATAATAGATCCTCCACGTGATACGATTCCTGTAACACGTTTTGCTGTCATTGGTACATAACGTAACAATACTCCTGCATGGATGGTAAAGTAATCTACTCCTTGTTCTGCTTGTTCTATTAGGGTGTCACGGAAAATTTCCCATGTTAGGTCTTCGGCAACTCCATTTACTTTTTCTAGTGCTTGGTAAATTGGTACGGTACCAATTGGTACTGGTGAGTTACGTACAATCCACTCACGTGTTTCGTGAATGTTTTGTCCTGTAGATAAATCCATAATATTATCTGCTCCCCAACGGCAAGCCCATACTGCTTTTTCTACTTCTTCTTCGATTGATGAGGTAGTGGCAGAGTTTCCAATATTAGCATTTATTTTTACCAAGAAGTTACGTCCTAAAATCATAGGCTCTGCTTCTGGGTGATTTATGTTTGATGGTATTACAGCACGTCCTCTGGCAACTTCTTCTCTAACAAATTCTGGAGTGATTTTTGCTGGTATTGCAGCTCCAAAATGTTCTCCTGGATGTTGTTTTCTGATTTCAGTCATTTCGTCAATTCGTTGGTTTTCACGAATAGCGATGTATTCCATTTCTGGAGTAATGATTCCCTTTTTTGCGTAGTGTAACTGTGTTACATTTTGTCCTTTTTTAGCGCGTTTTGGTTTGTGCTTTAAGTTGAAACGCATATGGTCTAAACTAGCATCGTTCAAACGTTCATTGCAGTATTCAGAAGTAAAAGAGTCCAATTCTTCTACATCGCCACGATCTAAAATCCACTGCTCTCTAATTCTTTCGATACCTTCGTGTACATTGATTTCTTTGTTAGGATCTGTATAAGGTCCAGAGGTGTCATATACTGTAACAGGTTCATTAGGTGTTAATTTTCCTGTTATAGAATCTCTAGTGTCGTTTAAAGAAATTTCACGCATTGCCACTTTAATTTGTGGGTGAATTTTTCCTTGTACGTAAATTTTTTGTGACTTAGGGAATGGTTTCCTTGTAATTTGCCCTTCTTTAGGTGCTGTGTCTTTATTTTTTTTCATTGTTGCTGAAAGTATTAGATAGTGGGTACTTAGTGCTTAGACTAATATGTGACTACTATTTTATTGTTAATTTGTAATTGTAAATTGAATTACCCTCCTTGTGTTGCTTGTATGATTAGTAATTGATCGTTTTCGTTTAATGTGCTAGTATTCCATGTGTGTTGTGGAATAATTTCATCGTTAATAGCAACAGCAATCCCGTTTATAGGAAATTCTAATTGTGCTAATAATTTTTGAATGGTTACATTCGTATCAACGTTTGTTTGCTTGTTATTTACAGATATTGTTATCATAATAGGTTTTAATAAATATCGTAAACTGATAAGCCGAGATAGAAGAGGGAATTTAGAAATAAATTTCCATAGAAAAGAGACGTATTTTGCATTTCAGCAAAATTTTAACTTTTCCCTTCGTCGGTGTTAACCGTATCAGGTTCAAAGGGTTTTTCTCAGTTCCTAGTGTTATAGGAACACCCCTAAAGTTTACAAATACAAATGTAAGAAATAATTTGATATGTATTTTGTGTCAGGACATTATGTATATTTAATTTTTAAATACAGGAACTTTTAATAGAGGTAAATTTTAGGAAACTATGGCGTATAATGAATATTTGGCAGAGCGTGTAGAACGTTTTTTTACAGAAAATAAAATTGATTTTAGGTCTATGAAAATGATGGGTGGTTTGTGTTTTATGGTGGATGAAAAAATGTGCGTAGGTGTGGTTCGTGATGAACTGATGGCTAGAATTGGTACTGAAAATTATGAGGCTGCATTGGAAAAACCTGGGGCTAAAGAAATGAACTTTACTGGGAGACCTATGAAAGGCTATGTTTTTTTAGAGGAAGAGGCTACAGACTTAGAGGATGATTTAGAGTATTGGTTGCAATTGGCTTTGGATTTTAATCCTTTGGCAAAAGCGAGTAAAAAAAGACGTAAATAAAAGAAGGACATTTTATCTATTAAATAAAATAGTTTATGCTGAAAGAGAAATATGTTATATAGGTTTGTTTTAAGAAAAGTGATTTCTAATATAGATTAATAAGAAAATAGAATTTTTTATAGAATGGGATGGTACCTCTACAGGCTTTGTGTTTGTGGAGGTTTATTTGTTTTAAACTTGTCTGTATTGATGAATAATCAATATTTTATGATTTTTTTGAGGTTTCCTTAAGAAAACCTTAGGTATGGTATATACAAATGTTATTTCTGCAAACTTATTGATGCGGTACTTTTGTGAGATGTGCCCCCAAGTAACGTCAAGAATAACGTTTTTGAGGGCTTTAATTTTATACCGATATATTTATGAAAAAAATGTTTATTGGGTTATTATTTTTAACAATAGCCACGAGTTTTGCACAAACAAACTCTTACGAATTTACAACTGCCCAGCATGACAAAGAAGTGATAGGGTACTTTACACAATGGGATGCTTGGAAGAATGCCAATCATGGAGTTCAAAAAGGATTTTACAACCAATTAAATTTAGATTATTCACAATACACTATCTTAAACTGGTCATTTTTTGGAGTTGCAAAAGATGGGTCTTTACACAGTGCCGATTTTAGAAATCAACAAATTCACGTAGAAGGTCAGGTACAAGAACCAGCACCATTATTTTATACAGATACTTATTCTAGTTGGGATAATTGGCTGTTTTATGGAGAAATGGAAATCTTTTATTATTTGCCAGACAATTTAGATGAAACCCCAGAACACTCACTGTATTGGGTCTATGAAGAGCATGGTTACAAAGGAGCAGATTCAGGAGGAAGTTGGGTAAATGTGAGAACAGGAGAAACAGGAAGCATGTCACAAGGATTAGCTGTACCTGCAAAAGATGGCGCCAAAGGAATTGTTGAGTTGGCACATGAAAATGGAGTAAAATTAATGGCTTCATTAGGAGGGTGGAGTATGAGTAAACACTTTCCAGAAGTAGCAGCAGACCCAGATATGAGAGCTAGGTTTATTGAAGATTGTGTTACCTTAATAGAGAAATACGATTTTGATGGAATTGATTTAGATTGGGAATTTCCAGGACCATTTAGTGGGATGAATTTTGTAGGAAGTGAAGCGGATTTTGAAAACTTTGAAATTTTAATTGCAGAATTGAGAGAGGCTATAGGAGATGATAAGTTGATTACAGCAGCTTTTAACGCTTCGCCAACAAAATTAAACGGTTATGATTGGGAAGCTTTGAGTGAAACAATGGATTATTTCAACATCATGTCTTATGATATGAACGGAGGGTGGAGTAATCATGCAGAACACAATTCTCCATTGTACTCTTATGACAATGCAGACGGTAACTCAATGTCTTGGGATGAGGCTTTTACTTATTTGACTGAACAAGGAGTTGACCCTAAAAAAATAAACATGGGAGTAGGTTTCTATGGAAGAGGGATGGTAACAGAAGGAAGTGGAGATTTGAATGCGCCTACTGTAAAAGTTCAAAAAAATATAGCTCCAGATGGACCTGTTTCTACAGCAGCAGATTATAGCAATTGGGGAGCTTTTGATGGAACTCCTAATCATAGTTTTATATTAAATAATAAAGAGGGTTGGACAGAGCATTGGGATGATACAGCAAAGGTTCCTTATATGACCAAAGACAACTATTTTTTAAGTTACGATAATATAGAGTCTATAGAAGAAAAAGCAAAATATATCAACACAAATGATATAGGAGGCGTAATTGTATGGCAAGTATTTGGTGATTTAGAGCCAGGAGAAATTACAGAAACATACGCCAATAAATTGCCGTATTCACCAACAACAGAAGCGCCATTAATCAATGCAATAAACAAGGTTTTTGTAGAAGGATCAGATATTGTTTTAGAGAATAAAGCACCAAAAATCACATTAGTATCACCATCAGAAAATGAAGTGATTTATCAAGAAGAATTATCTCAAATATCCATTGAACTTACCATAGTAGATGTAGATGGAACTGTAGAAGAAACAGCGTTTTTATTGAATGGAGAGGAAGTGACTTTTACTCAAGATGAAGAAACGTATGTATTAGATTTTACACCTTTAGAATTTGGTGTAAATACGTTAGAAATTACAGCGACAGATAATGAAGATAAGTCTGCAAATAAAACAGTTAGTTTTGAAATAAAAGAGCAAAACTCATCAGAACATCCAATTTCTTCAATTATAACAGAAGAATTATGGGAAGACTTATTTCCTTATAGAATAGGTAGAGATTTGGAAGGAACTCCAATTGAAGGAGAAGACGATTATTATAGTTATGAAAATTTCATAGAAGCGGTAAACGCTATGAATGAAATAAAAATTGTTTTTGAAAGACGTTGTGGTACCAATGCGTATAAATTAACACGTATTAATAAAACAACAGGAGAAGCTATTGTTATTAGAGAAGACGATGCATTTAGAACAAGTACAAAAGCGATTATAACAGAAACAAAAGATTACGGTTTGTTTGCTAATGAAGGAACAAGCGATGCTAAGTTACGTGAATTGGCAGCTTATTTAGCTAATATATCACAAGAAACTACGGGTGGTTGGGATACTGCACCAGGTGGACGTTATGCTTGGGGATTGCGTTTTAATGAAGAAGTAGGTTATGGTAATGGATCGTTAGGATATAGAGAAGAAGGGCATTTGATTTATCCACCAGCAACAGGAAAGTCGTACCACGGAAGAGGACCAATTCAGTTGAGTTGGAACTATAACTACGGACAAGTAAGTGAATTTTTATATGGAGATAAAAATGTATTGTTAAACAATCCGGATTTGGTAACAGAAGATGGAGCAGTTGGGTTTCAAACAGCTCTTTGGTTTTGGATGACAGAACAATACCCAAAACCATCTGCACATGATGTAATGGTGGGTAATTGGACACCAACAGAAGCTCAAGAAAGTAATGGATTGATACCAGGATTTGGAGCAACGGTGAATATTATAAACGGAGGAATAGAATGTAATACAGGTGGTGATGAGTTTGTAAAAGTAACCCATAGAATAGGGCATTTTGAAAAATTTACCGATCTATTTAGTGTAAGTACAGGGTTGGATGGAACCAACAATCCTATTGAATTAGGTTGTGCAAATATGGGGCCGTTCCAAATAGATACTAATGAATGTGAATCACAAGTGTCTATTGCATTTGCGTCTCCATTAGATAATGAGAATGTAGCCATTTCAATGGGAGATACTGTTGATCTTCTATTAACGGTAACTGATCCAGAAGATGAGTTGACAAATGTTACCATAACTGTAGAAGGAAATGTATATAATGGAAATCAAGTTGTATGGACTCCATCAGATTTTGGAACTTATATCATAACAGCTGAAGCGAATAACAATGGAGAAATATTAACAGCTTCGGTAACGGTAAATGTTGTAGATGAAAATACAATTAGTCCTTGTGATTTAATTGATGATTGGGATTCTACAAAAGTATATGCACAACCAGGTAACAAAGTTGTATATAATGAGAACTTGTATCAGAATAAATGGTGGACACAAAATGAAACACCAGGAAGCTCAGATGTTTGGGAGTATTTAGAAGATTGTGAAGAAGAAACATTAAGTGTAGGCAATGAAGGTTTAGAACAGGTAGCACAAGTAAAAGTTTATCCAAATGTTACATCTAGCTTCTTTAATATTGAAAGTTTACAGGAAATAAGCTATATTGAAATCTTTAATTTTCAAGGGCAATTACAGTTCTCAACAACAGCAAAAAAACGCATAGATGTTTCTGGCTTAAGAGCAGGTAATTACCTTGTAAAAGTGTCATTTACAAATGGAGAATATAAAACACTCCGCATAATAAAGAAAGAGTAACTTAAATGAAGATACATTTTATAGCAATTGGAGGGAGTGCAATGCACAATTTAGCATTGGCATTGCATCAAAAAGGATATCAAATCAAAGGTAGTGATGATGCCATTTTTGAACCTTCAAAATCTAGACTGTCAGCAAAAGGATTATTACCAGAAGAGTTTGGATGGTTTCCAGAAAAAATAACTTCGGATTTAGATGCCGTTGTATTGGGAATGCATGCAAAAAAAGACAATCCAGAATTGTTAAAAGCTCAAGAGTTAGGAATAAAAATTTATTCATATCCAGAGTTTTTATACGAGCAATCAAAAGACAAAACTAGAGTTGTTATAGGAGGATCTCACGGGAAGACAACCATTACATCTATGATTTTACATGTGTTAAATTATCATGATATGGATGTGGATTATATGGTAGGAGCTCAATTAGAGGGTTTTGACACCATGGTTCATTTGACACAAGAAAATGAGTTTATGATATTAGAGGGAGATGAGTATTTATCATCTCCCATTGATAGACGTCCAAAGTTTCATTTGTACAAACCTAATATAGCTTTGTTAAGTGGTATTTCTTGGGATCATATCAATGTCTTTCCAACTTTTGAAAATTACAAAGACCAGTTTCGAATATTTACAGATTCGTTGACCAATGGTGGTATTATGGTGTATAATGAAGAGGATACACATGTTAAAAGTGTGGTAGAGGAAAGTGAGCATACTATTAAAAGATATCCCTACAATACACCAAAACATACTATTAAAAATGGGGTTACCTATTTAGATACTCCAGATGGAGCAATGCCATTAGAGGTTTTTGGAGAGCATAATTTACAGAATTTGGCGGGTGCCAAATGGATTTGTCAACATATAGGAATAGGAGAAGATGAGTTTTATGAAGCTATAGCTAGTTTTACTGGAGCAAGTAAACGATTGGAAAAAATTGTAGAAACAGATGCTACAGTTGTTTTTAAAGATTTTGCACATTCACC
The DNA here is from genome assembly GCA_965243265.1 of Flavicella sp. Lineage (GTDB taxonomy): Bacteria > Bacteroidota > Bacteroidia > Flavobacteriales > Flavobacteriaceae > Flavicella. Next base: position 45,704 of record CBDEUL010000002.1, on the reverse strand, counting down.
TTCAAAAGTAAAAGCAACTACAACGGCAGTTAAAAACCAATATACAGATAGAACAGTATTGGCTTGTTTGGAGTTACATACCTATAGTAGTTTAAATGCGGCGTTTTTGGAAGAGTATGTTGGAGCATTGGATAAAGCAGATACAGCTGTTGTTTTTTACTCTCCAGATGCTGTAGCTATTAAACAATTAGAGGAGGTTTCTGAAAAACAAATAAAAGAAGCTTTTCAAAGAGAAGACTTGATTGTTTATACAGATCCAAAAGCATTTAAAGAATATTTATTCTCTCAAAATTTAGCAGATACGGCTTTGTTGTTGATGAGTTCTGGAAATTATGGAGGATTGGACTTCGAAGAAATGAAAGAAACCGTAATGGCTTGTTAAGCTAAAACTAATTTTATAAAAACAAAAGGCTTCCTATAAGGAAGCCTTTTGTTTTTTGAGACAAAGGAATGTTTAAAACCTTCGACCAATACCTAGTCCTATAGACCAAGTACCAAATTCACCAGATCTATAATCGTAAAGAGCGGTAGGAGCAACATCCCAGTTTTCTGCAAATTCTATTTCATATTCTAATCCAGCTCTTATGATAAATAAGTTTTTGTTTTTTTCAAGTTCTATACCAGTACCAAATACAAAAACCAATTCTTTGTATATTTTTGCAAGTCCGTCAAGTGTAATTACCACAGGGTAATCTCTTTCAACAGAAATTTCATGGTCGCTTTCAATTTCGTAGTTAAAAAGTTCTAGATCGTTGTGAAAGCCAATACCCCATTTTTCAGATATCCAATATTCTAAATCTAAACCAATAGAAGGAACAATAATTGTTTGTGTACCCTCTGAAGTAGCTGTAGGGATATAGGTGTGACTAATAACAGGACTAACTCTGAAGTGTTTAAATTCGCTTTCTTGAGAGAATGAGTTTACACTGTATAAGAATAAGGTTAAAATAAATAGTTTTTGGAGGGTGTGTATTTTCATTCTAATGGTATTTGTAAGTAAGATGTTTTATTTCCAGTACAAAAGTACACGGATAAAAGCTTTAGAAGTATGATAAATGTTAATTTTTTTTCCAAAAGAATGGAGTAAACAAAATTAAAACAGTGAATAACTCTAAACGTCCAATAAGCATTAAAAACGAGCAAAATAATTTTGCACTATCTGATAGGTGAGCATAATTATCTACAGGTCCTAAAGATCCAAGGGCAGGTCCTACATTACCCAATGAAGAAGCGGCAGCTCCTATGGCAGAAGTAAAGTCGAGCCCCATAAAACTTAATATAATAGCACTTGATATAAAAATAAGCATGTAGAGAACAAAGAATGAAAGTATATTAAATACAATAATTCTAGAAACTCCGCTGTTGTCATAACGAACAGGGATAATAGCATTTGGATGTAATAGCTTTTTAAATTCTAGCATACTGTTTTTAATCATAATAATATGACGTACAATTTTTACACCTCCACTTGTGGAACCTGCAGATCCTCCAACAAGAAAAAGTGAAAAAATAAGCATTGTAGCAAGTGAATTCCAAGTAGTGTAATCGGCAGAAACAAAACCAGTAGTAGTGATTACGGATACTACTTGAAATCCTGCATGTCTAAAAGAACTTTCAAAAGAACCCCAAGGCATTGGGTGGTTTACTGTTGATTCGATTCCTGGAGTTTGGAAAAACTGAATGATCAATGTTATTACGATAGTCATCCCAAGACTACCGAAAAAGTAGTATTTGAATTCTTCGTTTTGAAATATTTTTTTGATTTTTCCTTTTAATACAAAGTAGGTGAGTATAAAATTGGTACCAGCAACAAACATAAAACCAATAATGATATACTGGATTAGTGGCATATGATTCCAGTGAGCCATACTTGCATTTTTGGTAGAAAAACCACCAGTACTCATTGTTGCCATGGCATGATTAATGGCATCAAACCAAGTCATTCCAGCAATTTTTAAAAGGATAAATTCAGTGAGTGTTAGAGATACGTAAATGATCCATAAACGTTTAGCAGTTTGTGTAATTCTAGGGTGCATTTTATCAGCGGAAGGTCCAGGGGCTTCTGCCATAAATAATTGCATTCCTCCAATTCCTAATAAGGGTAATATGGCTATTGTTAGTACAATAATTCCCATACCCCCAATCCAATGCGTGGCACTTCTCCAAAAGAGAATTCCATTAGGTAGTGCTTCAATATCGTTCACGATAGAGGCACCTGTAGTAGAATATCCAGAAATTGTTTCAAAAACAGCATCTACAAAGTGGGGAATAGTACCTGTAAAAAGATAGGGGAGTGCTCCTGTGAGTGTAAGGGTTAACCAACCTAAGGTAACAATAATATATCCTTCTCTTTTGTGTAAAGTTTTAGGTGCTTTTCTATTGAAAAACCACATGCAAAATCCAAGAGCAATTGTGGTAGCGCCTGCAAGTAAAATTCCGTAGGTAGCGTCTTCTTCTTTGTAGATACTAAAAGGAACGGCAAGTAGCATAAAAATACCATTTAAAATAGCTGTTAGACCAGTGAAGCTAATAACTATTTTCCAATTCAAACCCGTTGTAGCTTTCATTGATTAATTATTGAATGATTTTTCTACTTCATTAATTGCTTCAGGTAAACAGAATACAATTACTCGATCTCCTTTTTCTATCTGAAAATCTCCAGAAGGCATATAAGCAATACCTTTACGAACAATACCTCCAATAACAGCTTTTCTAGTTAGGCTTAAATCTTTTATAGGGTATTTTGTTACTTTGGCTTTTCTTCTCACAAAAAATTCAAGAACCTCAGCATCTACATTGTGTAGGTTTGCCAAAGCAAGTACTTTCCCTTTTCTAACATGGCGGAAAATAGCACTGGCAGCAAGTAGTTTTTTGTTAATAAGCGTATCAATACCAATTGTTTGAGAGATGTTGATATAATCCATGTTTTCTACCAAAGCAATGGTTTTCTTAACTCCTTTTGATTTGGCAACAAGGCAAGACATAATGTTTGTTTCAGAGTTTCCTGTTACGGCAACAAAGGCATCCATTGTGCCAATAGATTCTTCTTCTAATAAGTCTACATTTCGTCCATCTCCATCAATAATTAATGTATTACATAACTCATTCGCTAATTCAAAAGCTTTGTCTCTTTTGTTTTCAATAAGTTTTACATTAAAATTTTCTGCACAAAGAGATTTTGCTGCTATTTGTCCAATTTTACTTCCTCCTAAAATCATGACATCTTTGATCCCTATTTTTTCTTTACCTATTAATTGGTAGGCTTCTTTTACAGAGTTTGCTGTTACAGAAAAATAAACTTGATCGTGGTGTTTGAATAATGTGCTTCCACGAGGAATGATGGTTTCAACAGTGTTTTCTCTTTTTAAAGAAATGGTTGTGAATTCTATTTCTGAAAATAGCTCTTTAGCTTCTCGAACTGTTTTTCCGATTAGAGGTGACTTAGAAGATAAACGTGCTCCTAAAATATTAATTGCTCCATTTTCGAATTCTATTTTGTCATTAAAAATAGATTCTTTTAACAAAACCTCAATTTCATTGGCTGCTAAATACTCAGGAGAAATCATATGATCAATACCTACTTCAGTAAAGTTAATTTCATCGGTAGTTAAAAACTCTGTATTTGAAATTCTTGCTATTGTTTTTTTGACGCCTAGTTTTTTGCTCAGTCCAGCAACCATTAGATTGGTGTTCTGAGATTCAGTAACGGCAAGTAATAAATCTGCATTACCAATACCAACCTCTTTCAAAGATTTAATAGAAGTAGCATCGCCTTTGTAAGTAATAACATCTAAATGATCGTCTATATATTTTAACTTTTTTGCATTAGAATCAATTATATAGGTGTCTTGGGACTCGTTGGACAGCAGTTTGGCTAAGTGAAAACCAACGTCTCCTGCTCCTGCAATGACGATTTTCATTTTTGTAAAGAATTTAATACAAATATATTACACTTATCTTTGATAAAAAAATATGCTGCTATGAGAGATTCGAATAAAATTATAACAATTAAAGAGTGGAATGTATTAGATAGACCTAGGGAAAAACTAATGTCAAAGGGGAAAGAGGTTCTTACAGATGCAGAGTTAATAGCAATACTGATAGGTTCTGGAAGTAAGAAGGAAACAGCGGTGGAACTTTCTAAGAGGATACTATTGAGTTGTGAAAACAAGCTTGTAGGACTTTCTAATTTGTCAATAGAACAATTAACCAAATTTTTAGGAATAGGAGAAGCTAAAGCTATTTCTATAATTACAGCATTAGAATTAGGGAAAAGGTGTAGGTTTGAAAGTGTAATTCAGAAGAAGAAGATAGGAACAAGTAAAGATGTTTTTGAGTTAATGCATCCTGTAATAGGGGAATTAAAGCATGAAGAGTTTTGGATAGTATATCTTAGCAATTCTAATAGGGTTTTGTATAAAATGCAATTGAGTAAAGGAGGTTTAACGGGCACTGTAGTAGATGTTCGATTGCTATTTAAAAAGGCATTGGAATTGTTAGCTGTAGGAATTGTTTTGTGCCATAATCATCCTTCAGGGAGTTTGGTTCCGAGTACCGCAGATAAACAAGTTACAGAGAAAATAAAACAAGCAGGAACATCTTTAGATATTAAAGTTTTAGACCATTTAATTATTACTGAAAAAACGTATTTTAGCTTTGCAGATAATGAAATTTTATAATTTAGATACTCCACTTAAAATTAAGGATTAAGATATATGTTATTAGTATACACCCATAAAATTACTCCCAGGCTGACATATATTTTTAAACATATTTTTGTTAGAATATTAAATATTCCTGTATCATTTACTACAAAAATAGAGGAGTTTGTAGCTCATAGTGGTTTAAAAATGACTTACGGAAAAGCTCCTCTTGGAAATGAGTTTTATATTAGAGGACATGAACTTTTATTTGAGCAAGGAATTAATGATGTTGATATTTCGGTACATATGTGGGATGATGAAGTGCCTTGCTTTTTTAATGCTGGAAAAAAGTCATCTATTAAGTACGACGTTTTTGCGGCGAGTTTTTATTTATTGAGTAGGTATGAAGAATATTTGCCACATGTGCAGGATGAGTTGGAACGGTTTCCGGCAGAAGAAAGTTTAGCTTTTCAAAATAACTTTATTGAAAAACCAGTAATAGATATTTGGGCATTTAAATTGTTAGATGCATTAAAAGAAAAGTATCCAGACTATTCTTTTACAACCAGAAAATATAAGTATTTGAGCACTTTTAGTATTAAAGAAGCTTACGCCTATAAATCGAAAGGATTGGTAAGGAGTATCGGAGGTTTTTTGAATGACTTTTTTAGGTTAAAGTTAGGAGCTGTTTGGTTGCGATTTTTAGTATTGGTGAATTTTAAAAAAGACCCTTTTGATACATATGATCAAATTATAAAGTTGAAGCGAAAATTTAAGGTAAATACAATTCTATTTTTTTTAATAGCAAACTATACAACTTTTGATAGGAATATTTCGATAACCAAAACAAGGTATAAATTACTTATAAAGTCAATAGCAGATTATGTGAAGGTTGGGCTGAGTGCTTCTTATTTTACAATGAATAATGAGGAGCTGTTAAAAAAAGAAACTAAAAAGTTAGAGTCTATAATTAATACTCCTGTTTTATTATCACGTCAGTATTTGATGAGAATGGAATTTCCAGAAACTTATCAGAGTTTGATAGATTTAGAAGTTGGAGAAGATTATTCAATGGGGTATGCCGATGCGATAGGGTATAGAGCAGGTACTTGTACTCCTTTTTATTTTTATGATTTAGATTATGAAATTCAGACACCGTTAAAAGTAGTGCCTTTTGTTGTTTCAGATACTGTTTTAAATGAAGTGCTACATTTGTCTCCTAAGGCTGCTTTGTTAAAAATAAAAACATTAGTAGATGGAGTAAAACAAGTAAATGGAATGTTTACAACGTTGTTTCATAATGAAGTGTTGAGTAATTATGGCAATTGGAAAGGTTGGCAAAACTTTTATGCAGAGGTTTTAAAGGTAGCGAAGGATGATTAGGTATGTTGTCTGTTTAGGGATTTGAGATAGATTTTTGTAAAAGAATTACAGATAGCTTCTTGTCCAAAATTTTCAATTGCATATTGGTGCATTTCTTCTTTGCTGAATTTTAATTCAGAATTGTAGATTTTTAATATTGCTTTTTCAAAAGAAACTTTATCTTTTACATCAATGAGAAAGCCAAAATTAGAAGGGAAGTACTCTGAAATACCTCCAACATTAGTAGATACAACTGGTACACCACACGAGAAAGCTTCTAAAATAACACATGGTAAATTTTCATAATTACTAAAGAGTATGAATAAATCAGAATTTTTTAGAACTGAAGCCATTTCAGAATGAGGAAGGTGGTCAATAACATTTATTTCTTTTAAAATAGACAGACTTTTTTGATCAGAAGGAAGAGGATTTTCGTCGTTTCTACCAACAAGGTTAAACACTAAATCAGGAGTCTTTTTTTTGACATCAGCAATAGTATGTAGAATTCCTTTAATGTTCTTATGATCATTACGTAGGCTAGAGATATGAGTAATAGTAAATTTTTTTGTATTGTTTTTTGAAGGCATAAACACTTTTGTGTCTACTACATTTGGAACAGTGATATAATTTCCTTTTAATCCAAAATCAAACATAGCTTTTTTTAGGTTTTCAGATACAGGGCATATAAAAGAAGTATGTTTAGAGATTATTTTGGTAATGGTTTTTTCGAAGAAACCGATGTCTTGACTTAGAGGAGGTTTATAGCCATTCCAGTGCTCAGAGGCTATGTATGGAATCTTTTTGAATAGCTTAGAGTATAAGGCCAAAATTCCAAAAGGGAATAATACGTTTAAGTGAATTAAATCTACTTGCTTAATATCTTCATGGAGTATTTTTTTATAGATTTTTACAAATCGAATAAACTTTAAAAGAGGGTTATTAGTCTTTTTAGCGTAAGCAATATAGGTGGTTATATTACCAGATTTTTGTTGAGTTATTTCGGTTTTTAAAGAAGCGTATCTATGTGAAATAATATGAATAACGGAAACATTGTGTTTTAAACTAACAGCTTCTGCATGGCGTTGGATAAAACTCCCAGTTGTAGGTGTAAACTTATTAGGATACCAGCTGCATAAAAATAAAATGTTCAGTTTTTGTTTCAATTTAAATTATAATTAATCAAGTTGTTTAATGTTAGAATCTTTTACAATATATAAAGCTCTTTTTTTTGTGTTATTGTTTATTCTAGAAATATATTCTCCAATGATTCCAATTGATAATAATTGAATTCCTCCAAGAAAAGAAGAAACAATGATAAGAGAGGTCCATCCTGTAACGGTTTGGTTAAGTACAAAATAAGAGAATAAAGAAAATAGAATAATAAAGAAGGAAATAATAGATATGATTAATCCTGTTTTACTGACAAATAAAAGTGGTCTGTCAGAGAACCCTGTAATAGCATCTAGTGCTAAACGAATCATTTTACCATAGGAGTACCCAGATTCACCATGTTTTCTTTCTTGTCTATCAAATAGAACTGCGGTATGAGAAAATCCCATCCATGCAATTTGCCCTCTTAGGAATTTATTTTGCTCAGACATTTTATTCAATTCATCTACAACTTTTTTGTCAATTAATCTAAAGTCGCCTGTATCTAGTGGAATGGTAAAAGAAGTTATTCGCTTTAGAAGGCGATAAAATAGTTTAGAAGTAATTTTTTTTAGAAATGTTTCTCCTTCTCTTTTATTTCTTTGAGCATATACTACATCAAACCCTTTTAAATATTGCTCATACATTGTGGTAATTAGTTCAGGAGGGTCTTGTAAATCTCCATCGATAATAATAGTACATTCAGCAGAACATTGTTCTAGTCCAGCAGATACTGCAATTTGATGTCCGAAATTTCTATTAAAATTTATATAATATACAAAACTATGAGATTCGGATAATTGGATTATTTTTTTTTGAGAATTATCCTTACTACCATCATTAACAAAGATAAGTTCAAAGTCATCTGTGATAGCGTATAAAGTTTTTGTAAGTCGATTAAAAAGCCTGTCTATTGTTCCTTCCTCATTGAAGATGGGAATTACTACAGATATTTTTTTTATTTTTTTCATACAGCTATTCTTGTAAGGGTAATAAATTAATTATGAATCTTTTCGGTTTGATAGAGATCAAAATATTGATTACTCCAAATGATTTCATAATTGTTTCTTAAAAGGAATTGATTCATGAATTCATGTTTAAGAGAATCATTGAGGCTTATAGGGTTGCAATTTAAATCAAAGTCACGGGTAAGATAGTTGGGAATAGGTTTAGAAAAATTATTGATACTTTTAAATTTTTGTATAAGTACAATAGGGTAAACAGGTATGTTTGTTTCGGCAAGCAATATTTTTTTAAGAAAAGAATTATTATCATAAATCCAAACCCAAGGATTGTAAAGGTACGGTTTTGTTTCTGTTAAAAAATGCAACATAGGCATTTGGTCGTAGACTAATAAATAATCATTAGGATCAGTATATTTCTCTAATTCTATTAGGACTTCATTGATTATTTTTGCACGTCTTTTGGTTGTAAATACACCTTTTGCTAGAGGGGTTTTGATTTCGTAAGTTTTATCTAACCTACTGCCAGGGTCAAAATAAGCTTCCTTAGAGATATTATGGAATTTTGCTGTAAAGAAAGAAAAGCAAAAAATTAAAGTTAAAATTTTTAAAGATTCTTTTTTTAAAATAAAAGAGGTGTTAGAAAGGTTTATTTTGTTAGGGAGTATGTTTTGAGCTTTGTTATAAAGCCAGTAAAAGAATAAAGGGTAAGAAAGCCAAAGACACATATAACCGCTACTATAAATACCACCTCCACTTCCTATGGGAAGGAGTAGTACCATTAGTACTCCTATAAAAGATAGTGATTTTAAAATCTTATTATCAGATGCTGTGATAATCATAAGAAGGGAACCTATTATTCCAATTGAATAGATAAAGTATGTGTGATAACTCTTAAAGAGTCTATAAAAAAGTAAAAAGAAAAATAGGTAGATTATATATGTTAGATATTTTTTAGCAAAGAAATAACTGTAACTCAATATGAAGGCACTGGTTGAGAAAATTAGTATGGAACCATAGAAAAATAATTTTTTGTATTCGTGAAGATAGAAAACAAGCAAATGACCAATATCATGAGTACTACCTTCTGTTTTTCCTAAGTCAACTAAGGAAAATATTGCTCGTTTCATTATTTCTAGATGACCTAAAGAAAACAGAAGACCCCAGATAAACAGAAGACCCAGAACACTACCGAGTAGGTAGTGAAATATAGGTTTAAGGGATTGTTTTAGTGGTTTCTTAGAGATGTAATTGTAATAAGGAATCGCTAGTATAAATGAAAATAAGGTAATATTAGTTAACCTAGTAAAAACATTTAAAGTAGTAATTGCACCTGCAGCTATAAGATAGAAGCGTAAATTGCTTTTGAAATATTTCATAAAGAAATAAATTGTAGTCAAAGCAAGAACTTCGGTTAGGTAATTATGGTAATAAGTTAAAAAACCGAAATTATTAATAAAAAGGAGCATTAAAGAGGAAATGAGAGCAATCCGTTTTGGAATAATCCTTTTTAGAATTTGATAAGCAATGGTGAATTTTAACGTGTTGACTATAACTGTAAGTAATCGAAACCATAGGATGCCTCCTTTGGGGAAAAGCTCGTACCAGATTCCTCCAATAACACTAGATAAATAATAAACGAAATTGTATTCAATTGCTTCAGGGTTATTGAATATTTGTTGATATGATGTAAGAACAAATCCGTCATCACACACATCAAACCCTTGAATCCCAAGGACTATTTGAATTAAGATTATTAAAAATAATACGAATTTAAACTCCTGTTTAGAAGACTCGTTTAAGTTGATCATCGGTGTGTTGTATAAGGGAATCAAATGTATAAAATTAGAAGTTAATAAGTTTAAATATCTTAGATTTGTAAATCTAATTTTTTGTTTACTATGCTGAAATCACTAGACCCAAGGAGCTTTTTGAAGTTTTCTTTTTTATATACAAGTTATCAATACATTGTAGGAGGAATAAGAGCAAGAAGGTTGTTTGTAGAAAATGATACTAACATCAAGTCAAACCAAAGGGTTTTGGATATAGGATGTGGGCCAGGAGATATATTGAAATTTTTACCAAAAGTAGATTACGTAGGTGTAGATGTAGATCAGAAATATATTGCTACAGCGAAAAAAGATTATCCTGAACATACTTTTCTTTGTACAGATGTAAGTTCTATTGATTTGGAATCTTATGGGGCTTTTGATTATGTAATAGCTACAGGGGTTTTACATCATTTAGATGATGAGGAAGTATTGGCGTTATTTCAGCTAGCTAAAAAGGTTTTGAAAAAAACAGGGAAATTAGTGACTTTTGATGGTTGTTATACAGATACCCAAAGTTTTATGGCTAAGAAGTTTTTAGATATGGATAGAGGGAATTTTGTTAGAAGAGAGGCTGAGTATAAAGGTTTGGCTAGTAAAGTTTTTAATGATGTAACAACTAAAATGGACGAATCATATTTTGTAATTCCTTATACATCAGTAATTGTTACTTGTGGTTTTTAGTGTAGTAGGGAGCTGACTAGAATTAAATTAATAGTGAAGAGAGATGCGAGTTTTATTAGTCGGTGAATATAGCAGGTTACATAACTCTTTAAAAGAAGGGCTTGAAAATTTAGGGCACAATGTGATATTAATTGGGAGAGGTGATGGATTTAAAAACTTCCCTGTTGACATTAACATTGAATCCGTATATTTTTCATCAGGGATTCTCTTTTTTTTGAAAAGGGTTATATATAGACTTTTTAAGATAGATCTGATAGGAGTTGAAAGAGGAATCCGTTTTTACTTGGCTATATCTAAATTTAAAAGATTTGATATCGTTCAATTAATTAATGAAGAGCCTATAAAATCAACCCCTAAATTAGAGAGTTTTTTATTAAAAAAAATACTGAAAAAGACAAAACAAATGTATTTGTTGTCATGTGGTATAGATTATACAAGTGTTTCTTATGCATTGGATAAAAAGTTAAGATATTCTATTTTAACCCCTTTTTTTAATAAAGATGATACAAATGTTTCTTCGTATAAATTTGTATTTCGTTATGTTGGTGAAACTCATAAAAAGTTACACGATTTTTTGTTTGAAAATATAGATGGAGTTATTGCTAGTGATATGGATTATCATATTCCGCTAGAAGGAACTAAAAAATATGTAGGGATGATTCCTAACCCGATTAATGATAAGGAAATTAACTTTGTCCCATTGTTGATTGAAGGTAAAATAAAAATATTTCACGGAATTAATATTGGGAATTATTATAGAAAAGGAAATTATCTTTTTGAGAAAGCGCTACGGATTATTGAAAAAAAGTATCCTGAAAGAATAGAGGTAATTTCTACACAAGACTTGCCTTATGAAGAATATATTAATATCTATAATAGCTGTCACATATTGTTAGATCAAGTGTATTCTTATGATCAAGGTTACAATGCCCTGGAAGCAATGGCAAAAGGGAAAGTTGTTTTTACGGGAGCAGAAAAAGAGTTTTTAGACTATTATGGACTCGAAAAAAATGAGGTGTGTATCAACGCTTTACCAGATGTAGATAGTCTTGTTGCTGAATTAGAAAACCTAATTCAAAATCCTGAAGAGATTATAAGAATAGGCGAAAATGCACGAAAGTTTGTTGAAAAAAAGCATAATTATATAAAAGTGGCTCAAAGTTATTTGAATGCTTGGGATGTTTGATGAATAGTAGTGATAATTTTCTGAAGGTATTCTGTTTAAAATGTTATTTTTACAAAGCATAAAATAATTAAGGTTGATAAAAATTCAGAAATACAATCCAGAGTTTAAGTTATTATGGGACAACTTTGTAAAGTCTTCTAAAAATGGAACTTTCCTTTTTATGCGTGACTTTATGGAGTATCATAAAGAAAGATTTGAAGATTTTTCATTAGTCTGTTTTTATAAGGAGAAGTTAGTGGCTCTTTTACCAGCGAATATACAAGGAGAGCAAGTATTTTCACATCAAGGATTGACTTATGGAGGATTGGTGGTATCTCAAGATATGAAAATGGAGGTTTTCATAGAAGTAATCATTCAATTACTCCAGTTTATGTTAAAAGAAGGTGTTGAGTTGTTAAGAATTAAAAACCTTCCTCGGGTTTATGAAAATTTTGCAAGTGATGAGTTTTTATATCTTCAATTTTTACTGAAATCAAAGTTGGTGCGTAGAGATGTATCATCAGTTATTGATATGCAAAATCATTTTTCTTTTTCAACATTGAGGAAAAGGGGAATTAAAAAAGGTCAGAAAAAAAAATTAAAAATTTTAGAAGTTGAAGACTTAGCTCCTTTTTGGGACGAAGTATTGATTCCTAATTTAAAAGAAAGACATCAGTTAAGCCCAGTTCATTCTGCTAAAGAGATAACTTTATTAAAAAATAACTTTCCAAATAAGATAAGACAATTTAATGTGTATGATGGAGATGTTTTAGTGGCGGGTACTACAATTTTTGAAACCAATCAAGTGGCACATGCCCAATATATATCAGTAATAAACTCAGATAAAAATTCAGGAAGTTTAGATTGTCTTTTTGATTATTTGATTCATACTGTTTTTAAGGATAAAAAATATTTTGATTTTGGAGTTTCGAATGAAAATAATAGTCTGAACTTGAATAAAGGGCTACTGTATTGGAAAGAAAGCTTTGGAGCGAGAACAAGTGTTTATGAGACTTTTGAAGTGAATCCTAAAAATTATACGAACTTATTAAATGTTTTCATATGATTCCATTTTTAGACTTAAAACAAATTAATGGGCGTTTTAAAGAAGTTTTTCAAGAAGAATTCGTAAGGTTTTTAGATTCAGGGTCTTATATTTTAGGCAATAGTTTAGAGAATTTTGAAAAAGAATATGCTACCTATTGTGGTGTTCGTTATTGTTTAGGAGTTGCAAATGGACTGGAAGCAATAGAGTTAATTTTTAGAGCATATATAGAAAGAGAAAGTCTAAGAAAAGGAGATGAGGTTCTTGTTCCTGCAAATACTTATATAGCATCTATATTGGCAATAATTAATTCAGGGTTAAAACCTGTGTTTGTTGAACCTTCTGAAGATTATAATATAAACGTTAAAGAATTAGAAAAAAAAATAACAAATAAAACCAAAGCCATTTTAGTAGTCCATTTGTATGGAAAACTGGTAAATATGGTTGAGGTTAATAAGTTATCTAAAAAGCATAATCTTTTATGTGTTGAAGACGCAGCACAAGCTCATGGAGCTGTTGATTTAAAAGGAAGAAAATCAGGAGCATTAGCAGATGCAGCAGCCTTTAGTTTTTACCCAAGTAAAAATTTAGGAGCATTAGGAGATGGAGGAGCAATTACTACAAATGATGAAGGGTTATATGAGGTACTTCTTAAAATAAGAAATTATGGTTCATCTATAAAGTACAATCATGAATTAAAAGGAATGAATTCTAGGTTGGACGAAATACAAGCTGCTTTTTTGTCTATAAAGTTAAAAAAGTTAGATGCAGATAATAACGCTAGAAGAGAGATTGCAAAATACTACAATAGCCATATTAATAATAAAAAGATTTTTTTACCTAAAGAGCCTTTTTTAAAAGATCATGTTTGGTATGCTTATGTAGTTCGATGTAGCTCTAGAAATGAATTGCAAAATTTCTTGAAAGAAAACGGAGTGCAAACGAATATTCATTATCCATTGGCACTACATAAACAAGTTGCTTTAAGTGAATATAGTCATTTAAACTTTCCGGTAACAGAACAGGTTTGTGATGAAATTTTAAGCCTCCCGATAAGTCCTGTTCAAACAATAGCTGATACACAAAGAATAGTTGAGTTATTAAACCAATTTTAGATGAGAATCCCTTCCTATATAAAGGATAATTTATTGTTAAAGATAACGTCTTTAAATTCAGGAGCAGTTTTTATACGTATGTTATTATCTGTTGTTTCTCAGAAAGTTATTGCATTACTTTTGGGACCTGTTGGAGTAGCTCAAATAGGGAATTTTAGAAACTTATTGCCAATAATAGAGAGCTTTTCAACAGGAGGAATATCAAATGGGATTGTAAAGTATGTAGCAGAGTATAAAGAAGATAAAAGTGAGTTGCAAAGGATTTTTTCTACTGTTTTTGTATTTCTTTTTTGTGGTACTATATTGGTTTTTTCGGTATTGTTTTTTGGGGCAGAATACCTAAATGAGTGGATGTTTAATGGAAAACATGATTTTGTATTTGTTTTTCGTTTGTTAGCTATAGGAACACCTTTTTTGGCGTTGAATAAAATGTTTTTTGCAATTGCAAATGGCTTGTCGGCATATAAAGAGTTTATTAAAATTAACTTAATGAGCTATGTTTTAAGCACTCTTATAATGCTTGTATTTGTGTATTATAAAAAATTAGATGGAGCTTTGATAGCACTTGCAATCAATCCTCTTATTTTAGTAGCCTTTTTTTTAAAGCTATATTATAAAGTTTTAAAAGAGTATGTAACATATAAACAAATTTCGTTTACAGTTCCCTATAGTAAGAACTTTAGAGTCTTTATTTTGATGACTGTTTTTTCAGCAGTAATATCAAGTTTTATAAACATTAAATTAAGGTTGAATTTAATGAAATCTATCAACCCGATTGATGCAGGAAACTGGACAGCTATGACAAATCTTTCTAGTCAATATTTTACCTTTATTTCAGGAATATTTACTCTTTATGTTTTGCCTAAATTTTCAACAATAAAAAAAAGGTTAGAATTTAAAATAGAAGTTTTAAAAATATATAAAACGTTATTGCCTCTGGTTGCAGTAGGTATGTTGTTCTTATATTTTTTCAGGGAAAGTGTTGTTTTATTGTTACAATCTGAAGAGTTTTTAGGGATGAAATATTTGTTTAAATGGCAACTTTTGGGAGATTTTGTAAAAGTAGCCTCCTTAGTTGTTGCCTATCAATTTTTAGCAAAAAAAATGCTTAAAGAGTTTGTTGTAACGGAGATTATATCACTTGTGTTGTTTTATGTATTTGCAGATTTTTTTATGGATACTCTTGGAGCAGAAGGAATTGTGTTAGCTCATTTTCTTCGATATGTTATTTATTTTTTAGCTGTTTTATTTGCTTTGAGAAAATACCTGTATGGAGATGCTTTTGCAGAAAAAGAAGACCTTTTAGAATAAGCTAAACACACTTTATAATAGTTAGTGTTTTTTTAGTTGGAAACTGATATTTTATTAAATTTGTTAGAAATAGAATTGTGTAATTCTATGAATATCAGAATAAACCTTAACTACAGCTTTTGAATACAATCAACGACTTACAAATAATAGATATTCCTCAAATTAAAGATTATAGAGGGAATTTATCTGTTATCGAAAACGACGTAATTCCTTTTGAAATTAAACGTGTTTATTATCTCTATGATGTCCCCTCTGATTCTTATAGGGGAGGACATGCTCATAAAAAACTACAGCAGTTTTTGATACCTTTAAGTGGAAGTTTTGATGTTGTTGTAGATGATGGACTAGGAGGGAAAAAAACATTTATGTTAAATAAGCCAAATAAGGGGTTGTTATTGGTTCCAGGAATTTGGAGAGAATTAAATAATTTCTCGTCAGGGTCTGTTTGTTTGGTGTTGGCTTCAGAGGAATATGATGAAGATGATTATATCTACTCTAAAAAGAATTTTTTAAGGTTTAAAAACTCAAAATAAGATTAGAGCTTGTTTTTTAAGATTAAATTATAAAACTATTCTTTGTAAGAATACTGTTTATGGGTAATTTTATAAGATTAAAAGAGTTTAAAATGAAAACAAAATTAATAAGTATTGTCCTTTTGTTTGTAGGACTACAATACGGAGTTGCTCAAAAAACAATTCATAATTATAAATATGTGATTGTTCCTGAAAAATTTGAATTTCAAGATGAGGCAGATCAATATGAATTGAATTCTTTGATGAAGTTTTTATTTGAAAAATATGGAATGAAAGCGTTTTTAAGTTCAGAAAACGTTCCCCAAGAATATGTTACAAGTAAATGTGGATATTTAATAGCAAATGTGAGTAAGAAGTCAACATTTATGAAACGAAAGGTGGATTTTGAATTAAAAGATTGCTCTCAAAAAATAGTGTTTAAAAGCTCACTGGGAGAAAGTAGACTGAAAGATTATCAAGCAGGATACCATGAAAGTCTTCGAAAAGCATTTGAGTCTTTTGAAAAGTTAAATTATGAGTATGTTCCCTTAGAGGAAGTGGTTTTAAGCGATTCAGGAAAAGAAGTTTATAAAGATGATAAAGGGTTGGTATTGTCTTTAGAAAAAGAAAAAGGATATTATATAGGAAAAGTTTTAGAAAGTACTTCTTCAGTACATGCAAAAGGAGATTTGGCATGTGAAATATACAAAACGTCTTTAGAAAATATTTTCAAGGTAGTGTGGAAAGATAAAGACGGAGATACAATGCATACAATAGGTTATTTTGATACAGAAGGAAATCTAAAAATAGACATACCTTTTGCAGAAGAAATAAAAGTAAAAACTTTTAAAAAAGTGGCTCAATAACCGTATTTATTCTTCCACTTGTTTTTTAAAAAAAATCTAAAATCAGTTTCACGAGCATTTTCACGAGGTTCGTATAGCTTTGTGTTTTCAATTTCTTTAGGAAGGTACTCTTGCTCTACAAAGCTATTTTCGTAGTTATGGGCATACTTATAATCCTTTCCATAATCTAAATCTTTCATAAGCTTTGTAGGAGCATTTCTTAAATGCAAAGGAATAGATAAATCTCCTGTGTTTTTTACAAGTTGTAAAGCATTATTGATAGCCTCATAAGAACTATTACTCTTAGGAGAATTGGCTAAATAAATAGCACACTGACTTAAAATAATTCTAGACTCAGGATAGCCAATTGTAGTAACTGCTTGAAAAGTGTTATTTGCCAGTATAAGCGCATTAGGGTTGGCATTTCCTATATCTTCAGAAGCAGAAATTAATAACCTTCTAGCAATGAATTTTACATCCTCTCCACCTTCAATCATTCTAGCTAGCCAATATACAGCACCATTAGGATCACTACCTCTAATAGACTTGATAAAAGCAGAAACAATATCATAATGCTGTTCCCCAGTTTTGTCATACCGAACAGTGTTTTTTTGAACTTTGCTAAGTACCATTTTATTGGTTACCTCAATTGGGTTGTTTTCAGACTCAACAACCAATTCAAAAATGTTTAATAATTTTCTGGCATCACCCCCAGAAATCCGTAAAAGAGCATCCGTTTCCTTTAGATAAATTTCTTTTTCAGAAATAACCTTATCTACCTCTATTGCTCTGTTTAACAAAGCAATAAGATCAGTTTTGTCAAATGAATTTAAAATATACACTTGACATCTGGAAAGTAAGGCAGGTATAACCTCAAAACTAGGGTTTTCAGTTGTTGCACCAATAAGAGTAACCCACCCTTTTTCTACAGCAGCAAGTAGCGAGTCTTGTTGTGATTTGCTAAATCGATGTATCTCATCAATAAACAAGATGGGGTTTTTAGTGGTAAATAATCCACCACTTTGACGAGCTTTATCAATAACCTCTCTCACATCTTTGACTCCTGAATTTATAGCACTTAAAGTATAAAATGGACGTTCCGATTCTTTAGCGATAATATTAGCCAAAGTTGTTTTTCCAATACCAGGAGGTCCCCATAAAATTAAAGAAGGAATGATGCCTTTTTTAATATGTTGTGTTAGAATTCCAGATGGACCAACAAGGTGTTGTTGACTGATATAGTCTTCTAATGATTTCGGGCGGATTCTTTCTGCTAAAGGTTCATTCATACTGTAAAAATACTTCTTTTGGTTTATAATAATAAATAATTTGTTGTTAGGTTAATGTTCTGTAGACTACTATATATTTGTAGTAGCTAAATTTTACTACCTTTAATTTATGAAAGAAGAATTTTTACAGCAAGTAGAGCAATTTGTGTCTGAGTTATTGGATGCAAAATTATCGCCTAAAAATCATTATCATAATATAGAACATACTCGTAAAGTTGTAGAAATTGTTTCTCAAATAGCTCAGAATGAAAACTGTAATGAACAAGAAATTTTGCTTTTAAAAATAGCAGCTTGGTTTCATGATGTGGGATATATAGAGCAAGATGAGGAGCATGAAGAAGCAGGAGTTAAAATTTTCCATAATTTTTTAGAAAAAGAAAATATACCCGAAGCCGATGTAACCACTGTTGAAAAGCTAATACTAGCGACTAAAATGGGAGAGGCTCCTACAGGAAAACTTGAAAAAATAATAAAGGATGCAGATTGTGCGCATGTTGCCTTTCAAGATTTTTTTGAAACGACAGAGCGTTTAAGGCTTGAATTAGAATCTAAAAAAGAACAAAAACTTCCTAAGTACGAATGGATGGTTCAAAATAAAGGGTTTTTATCAAAGCATAAGTTTTATACAAAGTATGCACAACAAAAATGGAACTCGTCAAAAGAAATAAACAAGCTTAAATTGGAAGAAAAAATAAAAAATAAAAAAGAAAAAAAAGCAAATAAATCTGGAGCTAGAAAAATAGGGAAAGGGGTAGAAACCATGTTTAGGGTAACTCTAAAAAACCATATTGAGTTGAGTGCTATAGCAGATACAAAAGCAAATATATTATTGTCAGTAAATGCAATTATAATATCTGTAGCACTCTCTAATTTAATACCAAAATTAGACAATGAATCCAATGCGTTTTTAATATATCCAACGTTGATTTTTATGACCTTTAGTGTGGTTTCAGTAGTACTTTCTGTATTATCAACACGCCCTAATATCTCAAGTGTTACCGTAACTAAAGAGATGATAAAAAATAACAATACCAATATTCTGTTTTTTGGAAATTTTTATAAAATGAGTTTAAAAGATTTTGAATGGGGAATTGATTATTTGATAGACAATGAAGAAACATTGTACAATTCGTTAACAAAAGACCTTTATTATTTAGGACTTGTTTTAGAACGTAAGTATAGACTTTTACGAATGACATATACCGTATTTATGATTGGTATTGTTGTATCAGCATTGTCTTTTGTGGCTAGTTATCATTTTTTTGTAAATGCAGCTTAAAATAGTAACCATATGGAAAAATTAGATACAGGACCTTTCCAAATTAAAATATCTTTTAAAGGAATAAAGAAAAGATTTGAAGAATTATTAAAGTCAAGAATTTCTGCAGAAAAAAAACAAGCAGAAGAAGCTTTGGCCCTATTAGAGGCATGCCCAGAATTGGTTTCAGGAACTTCATCTATTGAGAAGTTCGAAATGTATACAAATGAGATTGAGCAAATCATGACCTATTTGTTTCCACCAGCTTTAAGTAATAATGAAATTAAGGCAGCTGTATATCCGTATTCAAATGAGCAATTTTATATATCCAATCGTTTTAAAAAAATAAGCTCAGAAACAAGTTTAGATGTAAGTGAAGTATTACAGGAAATGTATTTAGACTCTGAAGAATCCTTACATTTAATACTCTATGCTATTATTTTAAACAAGTATTATGGATTTAGTGTAGATTTTGATAGACCTAAACAGATATATTTAGATGACCGTAAAGGAAATACAAAAAGTTATAAAGTAACCTTTAATGCAGATTTTATAGATATTTATCCGAATGAAAATGCTGTTCAGATAACACAAGAAATATTAGATGAACTTTTAGCAAACGCAGGAGATAAAAAAGTTTGGGAACGTTTTTTTCCAGAAAATTCATGGACAATGGAAGGGTTTGGTATTATTAATATGACCGACGCTACATTGGAAGGACAAATAGATGAGTTTAAAACACACCTAATCCAATCAGGAAAAGAAAACATGGAGTATATAGTCCATGATTTACGAAGTATTTTTGGAATTGATGATTTAGAAGTAGGGAGTTATAGAATAGAAGGGGACAAATTACTACCTCCTTTTGAAGGAACTTTAGGAACATTAACACTAGAAGAAGGAGATAAAGTAACCTGTAGTACTTATGCATGTAATTATGTGTTTAAACAATTGTTTGAAAGTTATCAGCCAGTAATTTTATCTAATATAGCTCAATACCATAAAAATTCAGGAGGGAATAAGTTAAGTGAAACACTGCTTAAAAAAGGTTTAAAAAGTGCAGTATTGTTACCTGTGGTTATTGAAGAGAAATTAGAGTTTATTATTGAATTGGCAGCATATAAAGCAAATCAATTAAATGCTATAAATATGGTAAAATTAGATACCATTATGCCTTTTATATTAAGTTACTCTAAGAGATCTATTACAGAATATGAAAATGAAATTAGTGCTGTAATTCAAAATGAATGTACTTCGATTCATCCATCAGTAAAGTGGCGTTTTACAGAAGAAGCGATGCATTACATACAAAGAAAGAGTTTAGGAGAGTCACCTGTTTTTAATGAAGTGATTTTTGAAAATGTATTGCCTCTTTATGGACAAATAGATATTGTAGGATCTTCAGCGGCAAGGAATGAAGCCATTAAAAAAGACCTTACGATGGAACTTCAACAAACAAAAAAAATACTAGAAGATTTACAAAAAAGGAACGCAATGCCTTTTTATGAGCAATTATTATTTAAAATGAATAAAAAATTATCGAGGTTAGAAACAGACTTTGATAACAATACAGAACAAGAGGTACATGCCTTTTTTCAGAAACAAGTATTGCCATTGTTTCAATACATAGCAGCTTCAGATGTGGGAAATACAGCAGTTAAAACATTTGTAGAAAAGTTAGATAAAAACAACAACTCTTTTTATGTGGCAAGAAAGGATTACGATGAAACTGTAAACCTAATCAATAAAAACCTTGCAAATGTTATAGATAAACAACAAATAAAAGCACAAGAAATTTTTCCTCATTATTTTGAGAAATTTAAAACAGATGGGATTGAGCACAATATGTATGTTGGACAATCTATAGCCGAACACAAAGAATACCATGAGTCGGCGTTATTTAGCTTAAGACTTTGGCAATTGCAAGTAATGTGTGAAATGGAGGCTTTGTATTATCAAAAACAACAAAAATTATCTGTAAAATTAGATGTGGCATCTTTAATATTAGCATATGATGTACCACTTACAATACGTTACCGTATAGATGAAAAACAATTTGATGTAGACGGAGCTTACAATGTAAGATATGAGATGATTAAAAAGCGAATTGATAAGGCTCATATAAAAGATACAGATGAACGCCTTACTCAACCACATAAGTTATGTGTAGTATATTCAACTTCAGCAATAGAAAAAGAATACCTTAATTATTTCGAATTTTTACAATCTAAAAAATATATAGGGGAAACTATCGAAATAGTAGAATTAGAAGAATTACAAGGAGCTAGCGGAATCAAAGCGATTCGAGTAGACATCAATCAGGAACTTCAAAAATCCGAAGCTGTTTTTTCAATATCAGATTTACAAACAACTCATTAAAGTTGTTTTCACTTATGAATAAAATCACACATATACTTTTTGCTTTTGTACTTTTTAGTTGTGCAACATACAAAGCCAATCATACTCCGTTAACTGAGGAGAAAATAAAAAATATAAACCCAGAAACAACAAATGTTTTTTTAGTAGGAGATGCAGGTAAATTAGAAGATGGAGGTACGCCAAGAGCTCTTTTAGCAATGCAACAAAATTTTTATTTAGCAGATGAAAACGATGTTCTTTTATTTCTAGGAGACAACATATACCCTAAAGGACTTTCTGACGATAACAAAAAAGAATATTTCGCAGCTCAAAAAGCTTTGCAAGCTCAGTTGAATACAGCTAAAAAGTTTCCAGGGAGAATTTGTTTTATACCAGGAAATCATGATTGGTACAGTGGATTAAAAGGGTTAAAGAGTCAAGAAAGAATGATTGAAAACACCTTAGGTAAAAATACTTTTAAACCAGAAAAAGGGTGTGGGATTGAAAAAGTGAAAATTAGTGATGATATTGTTTTGCTGCTTATTGACTCTCAGTGGTATGTTACAGATTGGGACAAGCACCCAACTATAAATGATGATTGTGGTATAAAAACAAGAGAATTGTTTTTAGACGAATTTAGAAGTGAAATAAAAAAAGCTAGAGGTAAAACAACATTGGTAGCTATTCATCACCCTATGTTTAGTAACGGATCCCATAACGGGCAATATACTTTTCAAAGTCATATGAGTCCGTTGCCAGTTTTAGGATCATTAAAAAACATTTTAAGAACTACAAGTGGAGTTTCTAATGCAGATATGTCCAATTGGTTTTATAATGATTTACGGAAAAATATTATTGCGGCAAGTCAGCAAAATGAAAATGTCATTTTTTTATCAGGACACGAGCATAATTTACAGTTTATCCAATCAGATAATTTGACACAAATTATTAGTGGGTCTGGTTCAAAAACCTCAGGAGTACATACAGAAAATCAAGAACAATTTGGTGTTGGAACCAACGGGTACGCAGTTTTAAATATTTATAAAAATAAGGCCTCTGATGTTCAGTTTTTAGATGCAGAAACAAATAATGTTCTTTATAAAAAGCAAATACATTCAGTGAAATTTAGCAATAGGAGAGCTTACCCAGAAGTATTTCAAGATTCCCTATACGCTACTATATTTACAAAAGAAGAAACTACGAAGTCTCAATTTTATAAATTTTTATGGGGAGAGCGTTTTCGAGAGTATTATAGCAAGCCGATAAAAGTCAAAACAGTCAGTTTAGATACGTTATTTGGAGGATTGTCCCCCGTAAGAAAAGGAGGAGGAAATCAATCACGATCTTTGCGTTTGATCAATTCAGAAGGACAACAATATGTGATGAGAGCCTTGAAAAAAAGTGCTACTCAATATATTCAAGCAGTTATGTTTGGTGACCAATACGTAAAAGGGCAATTTGAAAATACAGAAACAGAAGCGTTGGTAGCAGATGTTTTTACAGCATCACATCCCTATGCACCATTAACCGTGGCCACTCTTTCAGAAGCGGTAGGAGTTTACCATCTAAATCCAAAACTATATTATATACCAAAGCAACAAGCGTTAAAGGAATTTAATAATGAATTTGGAGGAGAACTCTATTTTATTGAAGAACACGCATCGGAAGGACATCCAGAGTTAGCAGGTGCTAGTTTTACAGGAAAAATTATTAGTACAATGGACGTTCTTGAAAAAATTCATAAAGATGAAGACATTATTATAGACCAAGAAAACTATATAAGATCTAGATTGTTTGATATGCTTATAGGAGACTGGGATAGACATCATGACCAGTGGCGTTGGATGAAGTTTGAAGAGGAGGGAAAAACAGTATACCGTGCCTTGCCTAGAGATAGAGATCAGGCCTATTCTATGATGTCAGAAGGAGCTATGTTAAGTACAGCAGTGGCTTTAATTCCTGGAGCACGATTGTTAAGAAAATATTCACCAGATTTAGAAGATGTAAAAGGGGTGAATATAGAACCCTATCCACTAGATAAAGCATTTATTACAAATATGGATAAAGATATTTGGGATACTCAAGTAGCTTATATACAGAAGAATATTACAGATAGTGTTATCGAAAATTCTTTTTCTAAAATGCCTAAAGAAGCTCAAGACAGTACCATACATAGATTAGCAAATTTAGTAAAACAGCGTAGAGCGAATTTACAAGCTATTTCTGATAGATATTATAAGTATCTTAATAAGTTAGCCGTACTTACAGGAACAAACAAAGACGATTATATTATTGTTGAAGGAAAAGAAGATGGAACTGTTGAGGTTTCTATGCTTAGGAAAAAGCAAGATACAATTACAGATCAATTTCATAATAGAGTTTACAGTCCTGATGAAACAAAAGAAATTTGGATTTACGGGTTAGATGACGATGATACATTTAAAGTTGTAGGAAAAAGTAAGAAAATAAAAGTAAGGTTGATAGGTGGTCAAAATAACGATGAATATATTGTTGAAGAAGGAAAGAACATTGTAATTTATGATTACAAGTCAAAGAAAAATGATGTTTCGAAAGCTAAAAAAGCCAAGATAAAACTCAACAATGATTATGATACACAAGTATATAATTATAGAAAGTTTAAAAGCAATACGAACCAAATAATTCCAGTAATAGGGTTCAATCCAGACGATGGGTTTAATTTGGGAGTTTCAGACGTTTATACAACTTATGGGTTTGAAAGGAATCCATTCACGAGTCAACACGAATTTGGTGCAGCTTACTATTTTGCAACAGGAGGATACGAGGTTTCTTATGGGGGTGAATTTGCAAATGTTATTCAAAATTTAAACCTTCATGTAGACGCAAGTTTTCAAAGCCCTAATTATACACTTAACTTTTTTGGGTACGGGAATGAAACTTTAAATAATGACGATGAATTAGGGTTAGATTACAACCGGGTGAGGGTAAGAAGTTTTCATGTAAAACCTTCTTTCCTATGGAATTCAAAAAGAGGAGCTAAATTAAAATTAGGTATAAATTATGAAGCAGTAGAAGTACATGATGATGAAGATAGATATGTAAAAGATGAGAAAACATTATTTCCTGATTATGTCTTTGATAGGACTCAATATATAGGAACAGAAGCTCTATATACATTTACAAACTATGATAATAAAGCATACCCAACAAATGGTTTATTACTATCGTTAAATGCAGGGTATACTAAGAATATAGATATAGGAAATCGTGCATACGGATATATTATACCTAAATTAAGTCTTGCTCATAAATTAAATCGTTCAGGAGATTGGGTGTTAGCTACGAGTTTAAAAGGGCATTTTAACCTCAATAATGAATTTGAATTTTATCAAGCAGCGGCTATTGGAGGAAGTAATGGATTAAGAGGCTTTAGAAATCAGCGGTTTACAGGGAAAACATCTTATTACCAAAATACAGACATACGTTACAGTTTTAATAGTTTAAAGACATCTTTATTACCTATAAAAATGGGAGCCTATGGAAGTTTTGATTATGGACGTGTATGGATACCTAATGAAGAATCAAATAAATGGCACAATTCTTACGGAGGAGGTTTCTTTGTGAATGGAGCAGACTTAATATCCGTAAACTTAGGAGTTTTTAATTCGGTGGAAGGAATACGTATTGCATTTGGTTTAGGATTTGGGTTTTAGGTAGTTTTTAAGCTTTAATAAAGCTTAATGTTTTACATAAAAATGAATGAAAGAAAAAAGTGAGTTTAGGTATTCAGCAAGTGTAATTCGTGTACCCATATTTACAGTTTTTTTTATATGGCTAATTTACTGGTTAGAATATAAGTTTGAAGTTAATTTTTCAAACTATGGAATATACCCACGTACTTTAAAAGGATTAAGAGGAATTTTTTTCTCTCCATTTATTCATGGAGGCATAGATCATTTAGTAAATAACACCATTCCTATTGCACTGTTTTTAGGAATGGCATTCTTTTTTTATAAAGAGATAGCTTTCAAGCTACTTGTTTATGGAGGTCTGTTAACAGGATTGTTAACATGGATTATTGGAGGAAAAGCATATCATATAGGTATGAGTGGTATCATTTACCTTTTGTTTAGCTTTATCTTTTTTAGTGGTGTTTTACGAAAGCATTTTCGATTGATAGCGGTTTCATTAAGTATTATCTTTCTATATGGAAGTATGTTTTGGTATGTGTTTCCAATAAAGAAAGGAGTTTCTTGGGAAGGACATTTATCAGGTTTATTGATAGGAGCACTTTTTGCTGTTGTATATAGAAAAGTAGGAGCTCAGAAAAAAGCCTACGAGTTTTCTAAAACAGCCTTCGATTTACTTTTTGATGAAGAAGGCAATTTTAATCCGCCATCGGTAGAGGAGGAGGAATCGATAAATAATTAGTTTATGATTAACTCTGTCTTTGTCTAACAGCCTCATATAAGAAAGCACCACAAGCAACAGAAACATTCAAAGAACCAATAGTACCTAATAGAGGTAGTTTAGCTTTTGAATCGACCATTTTTAAAATAGAAGGATTGATTCCTCTATCTTCAGATCCCATGATAATAGCTGTCGGTTTTTTTAGATCTACACTGTACAAATTATCTTCCGTTTTTTCAGTAGCAGCAACCAATTGAATTTCTGCTGCCTGTAAAATAAATAAAGCATCTTTGATGTGATCTACTTTACAAATAGGAATACTAAAAGCAGCACCTGCTGATGTTTTTACAGTTTCAGCATTGATAGGTGCATTTCCTTGTTTTTGAATAATAACCCCGTGCACACCAGTACACTCAGCAGTTCTTATGATAGCTCCAAAATTACGAACATCAGAAATTTGATCTAATAATAGAAATAAGGGAGTTTCTTCTTTTTCAAGAGTAGTAGTAACCAATTCGTCCAAATCATGAAAATGAATAGGCGCAATTTGTGCTACAGCCCCTTGATGGTTGTTGAATTTAGAAAGTTTGTCTAGTTTTTCTACAGGAACATAACTAAAAGCAATATTGTTCTTTTTAATGTGTTGCATTAACTCTGTCATCAAATGACCAGAAATACCTTTTTGAACAAATACTTTATCAATAGAGTTGTTGCTATTAATAGCTTCAATAATAGCCCTTATTCCGAAAATTCTAGATGTTTTTACTTCCATACCGCAAATATATGGATAAAAGCACTAGTTATTTCTAAGTGAAACCTTTTTTAAAAAGGTTTCACTTAGAAAGCAAGGTTTTATTAAAGGTCGAACCATAAATGCTCGTCCATACTAGGGTTTGTTGGTGTGTTAGGATTGCTGGTTCTTTCTACTGAAGAGTAATCCCAACGTCTGATAATATCTTCCGTAGCGGCTCCTTCCGGAGGTGTTAAATTAGGGATTTCATTTCCTTTAGAACCAGATCTTCTACTTTGAATCCAGCCATACAAAGGTCTGTCCATAAGGTCTATCCATTGTTGTATATGGATTTCTTTAATGGCATCTGTAACTGTCATTGTACTGATATCAGGCATGTCGTTGTTAACATAGTTTGTTATATCAGCTTCAGGTACATTGTAAAAACGCATGGCTTCAATAGTAGCTTGTTCATATAGTTGGTGTGCTTTTGTTAAATCAGTAGCAACTCCAAGTCCTCTTGCATATATTTCAGCTTCAAAAAATAATTGTTCTTGGTAACTAAATATTACATCAGGAGCATCAACTGTCCATAATTTTTCTAAGTTAATTACAGAGGTTGTGCCATCGGCTTCTTTAGCTGTTGCAACAGCGTTAAATTCATTTTCTGCAGCATCCGGCCCTTCTTCAAAATAAATAGGTATTCTAGGGTCATTTAAGGCATTCATAAAATTGAATACATTTTCATTAGCAAAAAGCCAGTTGTTTGTACTACCATTGTGGTATTTAAAAAGTTTAAATTTAGGGTTTTCGTTTCCTGTTTTATCGTAATAAGGAAATAAGACATTATCTTCAGAAGAGGATAGCATACTGTTTTCATTTAGTAATTGTATGATATCCGATGTTTTAGATGGTTTTTTATCTACCATGGTCATTAAAATTTTTAATTTTAATGAGTTGGCATATTTTTCCCATTTGCTAATGTCTCCAGAAAAATACAAGTCATTTTCAATAATTTTTAAACTAGAGGATTCGTTTAGTAATTCAATAGCTTCATCCAGAAGAATTAACAAACCTTCTAAGGTATCTTCTTGTTTGTCAAATTTTGGATACTTTATATCGGGTATAAGTGCTTCACTGTAAGGAATATCTCCATGTAGCATGGTTAACTCAAAGAATAAGTTAGCAAGTAAAATTTTAGATTGTCCTATAGTGTTTGTGTTTTTTGGGTTGTTTTCTTTCGCTAGATTAATAGCGTTGTTCAGGTTAGAAGCAGAATATAGAAAATAAGTTTTCCAGGTATTAGGAAGAACGGAAGGTGCAAAGAAATAGAAGTCTTCTTTTCCCCAATTTCCCCATCCAAAATTACCACCAGAGGCAATTGATTGATTAGATAATGAAATAGGAATAAATAAATCGCCACTTGTTCTTAATCCAGACCATGTAGCAGAAGCGTATCCAAAAAGGTATTTAGATTCGGGTGTTGTTGTTTTATTTGGGTCGTCATTGATGTCTAAAAACTCTTCAGTACAAGATGTTAAGATGCATACAAGAACAATAATAAAGCTATAAATATATTTTTTCATCTTTTTAAAATTTCATTTGAATATTTAATCCCATACTTTTTACAGAAGGGACTCCTGATAGTTCTATAGGAGCTCCTATGAATTCTGGAGAATAAGAGGTGGATTCAGGGTCTACATGGGGTGAATTGCTGTGAATTAACCAAAGATTCCTTCCTTCTAATCCTATCTTTAAAGTATTGATGAATGTCTTTTTTAAAATATGAGAAGGGAAATTATAAAAAATACTAAGTTCTCGTAGTTTTACATAAGAGGCATCGTAAATATTATCTTCAACATTTGAAGAAGAAGAATTGTTGCTCCAGTAAGTTTCAGCATCAACTACAATATCGTTTTTCTTGTAAATTCCGTCTCCAAGTTCAATAACTCCGTCATCTATAATACCATCTTCTCTACCATCCAATGTTTCGTGAGCTAATCCTGATGATTTTAAATTTTGACTAGTACCAGAATACATTATTCCTCCTTGTTTTACGTCAATTAAAAAATTAAGAGAAACAT
The DNA here is from genome assembly GCA_965243265.1 of Flavicella sp. Classification (GTDB taxonomy): domain Bacteria; phylum Bacteroidota; class Bacteroidia; order Flavobacteriales; family Flavobacteriaceae; genus Flavicella. The sequence continues at coordinate 16,974 of CBDEUL010000002.1, read as the reverse complement.
CCTTATAGGTAAAAGTGTTGTTGATACCCATACGCCAATCTGGATTTATATTTCCAAGCCTTTTGTCGGTTTCAATCTCTCTAAGTCCACTAGTTTCATTAATAATGATTTCTCCATTTTCATTTCTTTTCCATCCATTACCATAGATACTGATTTCCTCTCCTAGGTTGGCTTTAGTAGACATACCATTAGGCCCTAGTACAAGTACATATTGTTCTATGTCGTCAGCAAGAGAAATGATTTTTTGGTTGTTTTTTGAAAAATTAAAACTGGTACTCCAGAGGAAGTTTTTTGATTGTACGGGAATAATATTCAACATTATTTCTATTCCGTTATTACCGATAGATCCCACATTTGTTAGTTGACTATAGTAACCTGTGCTTAACGGAGTGGTAATGTCCATTATTTGATTGTAGGTTGTCGATTTATAGTAAGTGAAATCTAGGTTAATACGGTTCTTGAAAAAGCCTAGCTCTATACCTGTTTCATACTCTTCTTTAAACTGTGGTTTTAAATCTGTATTAGGTACACTTGTTGGGCTAGTAAATCCGGTAAGGCTTCCGTGTGGGAAAGAGTTGTTTAAACCGTATTGAATATAATATTGAGAGGCTGGGCTATAATTATACTCTATGGAGTAAGGTCTTGTATCTGAACCTACAGAAGCATAATTTAGTCTTATTTTACCAAAAGAAATAGTTGAGCTTTTAGGTAATAACTTTCCAAATATAAAATCTAAACTAGCACTAGGGTAAAAATAAGAGTTATTGTTGCTAGGGAGTGTAGAACTCCAGTCATTTCTACCTGTTAGCTCTAGGTAAAGAAGTTTGTTGTAATCTAAAGTTACGTCTCCGAAAATACCTACAATTCTTTTTTGAGAATAATAACTTGTAGGAGAATGGTTTTCAGCATTTGCTAATGTATATAGGTTTTCAGCTCTTAAATCAGTAGCATTATTTGTTGTGGTTTTCCATGTGTGTTGGTAAACATTGTGTCCGGCAAGTGCATTGATAGTAAATTTAGAATCTAGTTTTTTATTATAAGATAAAATTAGATCATTATTGATAGTTTGTTCGTTTAAATCCCATAAACTAAAAGCCCCATTTAATACTCCGATTGTTCCCTTTGCATAAATTCTTGTACGATTTTCATTATAAGTATCCAATCCTAGTTTATTTGAAATAGTAAAATTAGGAGCAATTTGATAATCTAATGTTAATCCTCCATTAATCCTTTCCAAATCACTAGAAAAAGGATTTTTATTAATAACCCAATATGGATTATTTGTTCTGTTAGTTAAACTAATTTGTTCACCTTCACTTGTGATATAATTATTTTTAAGGTCATTTATGTTTAAAGTTCTAGGCAATCCAGTTATTTGCGAAATGGTATTGTTGGGATTAGATCCACCTTGTTGGGTAAGCCCTGTGGCATCTGAATTGGTGTAAGTAAGGTTAATTCTTGAAGAGAATTTTTTGCTAAATTTTTGCCCAGTATTAATTGTAAAAGTTCTTCGGTTGTATTCAGATTCAGGTACAATTCCATTTTGAGAAAGGTTAGAAAAGGTTAAACGAGTGTCAGACTTAGCATTTCCTCCTGAGATAGCTATGTTGTTGATAGCAGTGCTTCCTGTCTGGAAAAAATCTTTAACATTATTGGGGTGTGCTGTAAGTTTAACATTGTCCCCTTTAAAATCTTCGAAAGTTTGATCTTGAACATCGGTTATTTTAGGACCCCATCCATTAGATTTGTTTTTATTATAAATACCATTTTGGCCTTGCGCATATTCATTTTGGTATTGAGGAAGCCTTAGTGGGGTGTCAATTTTATAAGAGGAGTTTACCTCTACAACCATTTTTTGATTTCTCTTTGCTTTTTTAGTTGTAATAACAATAGCTCCATTTTTAGCCCTAGATCCATACAAAGCACTAGCTGCAGCCCCTTTCAATACAGAGATGTTTTCGATGTCGTCTGGAGCAATATCTCCAGCTCGGTTTCCAATATCGGCATTTCCTGTAATTCCATCAGAATTATAGGTTGAGTTTGAGATAGGGAAACCGTCAACAATAAAAATAGGTTGATTTGTACCGTTAAAAGAGCTTTCACCTCTTAGAATAATCTTGGTAGCTCCTCCAACAGACCCTGATGCGTTGGTAATATTTACACCGGCAACTCTTCCTGCTAATGAGTTAACAACATTTGTTTCTCGGGCTTTGGTGAGTTCTGCTCCTTCCACTTTAGTAATTGAATAACCAAGTGTTTGTTTTTCTTTTTTCTGACCAATTGCGGTAACAACAACTTCATTCAATTGTTGAGAAGCAACGGTCATTTCTATATTTAGAGTAGGAGAAGTAGCTATCTTTTCAACAGTAACCATTCCTATATAACTAAAAACAAGTGTATCATTTTTTTGAGCAGTAATAGTATAAACACCATCAAAGTTACTGCTAGTACCTGTTGTTTTACTTTTAATTTTTACGGTAACACCTGGCAAAGGTTCGTTGTTTTCAGATATTTTACCTGAAATAGTTGTTGTCTGTGAGAAGGTTTTACAGGTAATGGATATAAATAAGAATACCAATATCCTTATGGATTTGTGTATCATGGGGTTAGATTGAATAAGTTATTTTGAAAACGCTCCAAACATACAATTTTTTTTTAACATTAAATTAAGCAAAGGGTTGACTTAGAAGAAACTAATAAATCGTATATGGAATATACCATTGTTAAAATCAAATTGAGTGTCATTTGTTTTTCCAAACGCATAATTTAAATTAACAAGCCCTGCATTGGTTTTATAGGCATAACCTAAACCAAAACTATAGAGTCTGTTTGAAGTAGAGGTGGTTTTGTTATTGATAAAGCCAATGTCAGAAAAAGTATAAAGGAAAGATTTTTCATTGGTTATAAAACGGTATTCTAAATTGCTGTAATTGTATTGGGAAGCAAAAATGCTTTGTTCATTAAAACCTCGAATAGAGTTGGCTCCACCTAATTTATAGAGTTCATTAAAATAAACATCAGGGGCAAGTAAAATTTCGGTTGTGTTTTTGAGGTAAATATGGTTTTTGGGGTTAATAACAGCTGTATAATGTGCGTTTAAAAAAGCTTTGTATTGTTTTGTTTTTTGAGAGTCACTGGTCCTGTTACCTATAGAGGCGTTCATTGTAATTGCCAGTTTAGGTTCGTAAAGAGATGAGTGTCTAACTTTATAAGAATATGTACCACCTAAAAAATAATTTTCAAAAGCTTCAATATTGTTATCTTGGGGAATGGTTAAAAGGAGTGTAGAGGATTCTATAGATCCAAATCCACCAAAAGAACTTTTGGTATTGAATCGATATGTCAAGTCTAATCTAGATTTTAAGTTGATAAAAGAAGAGTCTTGTTTGTATAGATCAAAAGAAATTTTAGGAGTAATTGCTGAATTTAAGATGTAAGGGATTTCAGATTCTAAATGAAACTGTTGCTGCTCATCACCATTACTACTCCAGTAAAGAGCTAAGGTTTCCCCTTTATTAAAAATGTTTTTCAGAACAATATCTAAATAACCATTGAATTTTAGTTTACCAGTGTTTTCATCACTAGTAAAACCAATGAGTCCATCAAATTTATTGGTTTTATTTTTTTGTAGGTAAAGGAAAATTTCTGTAGAATCTTTGCTAAATAGTACTCCTGGGCTTTTTGTTTCGGAAACAAAATCTAATGTATTCAAATTAGCAGAAGATTCTTCTAGCTTTTTACTATTAAAAAGACTTTCTTTTTTTAGGTTTAAGTGATGTTTTATAAATTTATGAGGAAAAGAAGTATATCCGTTTATAGTTATTTTATCAATTGTCCTTGGAGTGGTTTTGTTGATAATAACATCTGCAAGCAAGAAGTTTTTTTGTTGTTGAATATTGGTTAGTTTGACATCTGTAAAAGTAGCTCCTTTAGATTCGTAATATTTGGTTATTTGTTGTAGTGTTGAGGTAAGTTTGCTGAAACTAATTTTTAATATGTCGTTTCTATTAAGGTGAATAAAAGAAGGAATATCTCTAGTTTTAGAGAAGTTTAATAAAATAGAATGAATAGCTGTTTCTGTATTAATAGTAGCTCTATAAATAGAGTCTCTTACGGTGAGTTCTTCAAGGTTGTTTGATAAAAAACCATATAAAGAAAGTTGTTTTCTAAAATATTCAATTTCGTTTAAAACCCCTTTTTCGTCAATGTGTATTGTTTGATACTCTATAAGGTCATTAATGTTATTAGGTATTGAATCTTTAGTAGTAATTTCTAAATGCAAGTTTTGCCCAAAAGAAGAGATACTTAATAGGGTACTAATGATGAGTAGTAAATTATATGTACGAGAGAATAGACTCAAAAAATGAAAAAGGTTTGTGGAAAATCGAATTTAGGAAAGCTAAATTACTATAAATTAATGGATAGGTTTAAAATTAACTTGTTGATATTTGAATAAATAGAAAATAATTGTAAATTTGCAGCCTCTAAAAAAATTAGAGAATTATAAAATAAACGTAATTTATAACAAATTAGTATGCCAACTATTCAACAATTAGTACGCAAAGGAAGAACCCAAAACACTAAGAAGAGTAAATCGGCTGCTTTAAATTCGTGTCCTCAAAGAAGAGGAGTTTGTACACGTGTTTACACTACAACACCAAAGAAACCTAACTCAGCTATGAGAAAAGTAGCCAGAGTTCGTTTGACAAATGGTAATGAGGTAAATGCATACATCCCAGGAGAAGGACACAATTTGCAAGAGCACTCGATAGTATTAGTAAGGGGAGGAAGAGTTAAAGATTTACCAGGGGTTAAATATCACGTAGTACGTGGTGCTTTAGATACAGCTGGTGTTGAGGGAAGAACTCAACGTAGATCTAAATACGGAGCAAAACGCCCTAAGAAGTAAATTTTTAATGCTTTTATAAAAAGCCTAAGGCTTTTTATAAAAACAAAAACTCAAGAAAACATGAGAAAAAGAAGAGCGAAAAAAAGAGTTCTTTTACCAGATCCAAAGTTTAACGATCAATTAGCAACACGTTTTGTAAATATGCTAATGTGGGATGGTAAGAAATCAGTAGCATTCAAAGTATTTTATGATGCATTAGATATCGTAGAAGAAAGAAAAGGAGAGGACGAAGAGAAATCTGCTTTAGAAATATGGAAAGACGCATTATCAAATGTAATGCCTCAGGTAGAAGTGCGTAGCCGTCGTGTAGGAGGTGCGAACTTTCAAATTCCAATGCCAATTAGACCAGATAGAAAAGTTTCTATGGCTATCAAATGGATGATTTCATTTGCTAGAAAAAGAAACGAAAAAACAATGGCTCAAAAATTAGCTGGAGAGATTTTAGCTGCTGCTAAAGAAGAAGGAGCTGCTGTTAAGAAAAGAGTGGATGTTCATAAAATGGCTGAAGCAAATAAAGCATTCTCACACTTTAGATTCTAAGAAATGGCAAGAGATTTAAAATTTACAAGAAATATTGGTATTGCTGCACATATTGATGCAGGTAAGACTACTACTACAGAGCGTGTATTGTATTATACAGGAGTTTCTCATAAAATTGGAGAAGTTCATGATGGTGCAGCTACAATGGACTGGATGGAGCAAGAGCAAGAAAGAGGTATTACAATTACTTCTGCAGCAACTACTTGTGAGTGGAAGTTCCCTGTAGAGAATGGACAAGCAACACCTGATACAAAAGGATATCACTTTAACATTATTGATACTCCTGGTCACGTTGATTTTACTGTAGAGGTAAATAGATCATTACGTGTATTGGATGGTTTAGTATTCTTGTTTAGTGCTGTTGATGGTGTAGAACCTCAGTCAGAAACTAACTGGAGATTAGCAGACAACTATAGAGTACCAAGAATTGGTTTTGTTAATAAAATGGACCGTCAAGGATCTAACTTTGCTAGAGTATGTACTCAAGTAAAAGAAATGTTAGGATCTAACGCTGTAGAAATCGTTTTACCAATTGGTGAAGAGATGGATTTCAAAGGTGTGGTTGATTTGGTTAAGAACAGAGCTATTATCTGGCATGAAGAAACTCAAGGAGCTACATTTGATATTGTAGATATTCCAGAGGATATGGTTGACGAAGCTGCTGAAGCTCGTGCTAGATTGATCGAAGAGGTTGCCTCTTACGATGAAGAATTGTTAGAGAAATTCATGGAAGATGAAAACTCTATTACAGAAGAAGAAGTGCATGCTGCATTAAGAGCCGCTGTTATGGATATGGCTATCATACCTATGATTTGTGGTTCAGCATTTAAAAACAAAGGAGTTCAGTTCTTGTTAGATGCTGTATGTCGTTACTTGCCTTCACCATTAGATAGAGATAATATCGTAGGAACAGATCCTGATTCAGGTGAGGAAATTACAAGAAAACCAGATGCAAAAGATGAGTTTTCAGCATTAGCATTTAAAATTGCTACAGATCCTTTCGTAGGACGTTTGGCTTTCTTCCGTGCTTATTCAGGACGTTTAGATGCAGGTTCATATATCTTGAACAACCGTTCAGGTAAAAAAGAACGTATTTCTCGTATCTATCAAATGCATGCAAACGAGCAAAAAGCAATCGATTTTATCGAAGCTGGAGATATCGGTGCAGCGGTAGGGTTTAAAGATATTAAGACTGGTGATACTATGTCTTCTTTAAAAGCTCCAATTATTTTAGAATCTATGGACTTCCCAGATCCGGTAATTGGTATTTCTATTGAGCCTAAAACAAAAGGAGATGTAGATAAATTAGGTATTTCTTTAGCTAAATTGGCAGAAGAAGATCCAACGTTTACAGTGAAAACTGATGAAGCTTCTGGACAAACAGTAATCTCAGGAATGGGGGAATTGCACTTGGAAGTTTTGGTTGATCGTTTAAAACGTGAGTTTAAAGTAGAGGTGAACCAAGGTGAACCACAAGTAGAATACAAAGAAGCAGTAACAAGAGCTACTGAGCACAGAGAAACTTATAAAAAGCAATCTGGTGGACGTGGTAAGTTTGGAGATATTGTATTTGAAATGGGACCTGTTGATGAAGATTTCGAAGGAACTGGATTACAGTTTGTTGATGAAATCAAAGGAGGACGTATTCCTAAAGAATTTATTCCAGCGGTAGAAAAAGGATTCAAAGAATCTATGCAAAATGGACCTTTGGCAGGATTCGTTATGGATTCATTGAAAATTAGATTGATTGATGGATCTTTCCACCCGGTAGATTCTGATGCACTATCTTTTGAGTTAGCTGCAAAAATGGGGTATAAAGCTGCAGCAAAAGCAGCTGGAGCTGTAATTCTTGAGCCAATCATGTTGTTAGAGGTGTTAACACCAGAAGAAAACATGGGAGATATTGTAGGAGATTTAAATAGACGTAGAGGTCAGGTTAATGATATGAGTGATCGTTCAGGTTCTAAAGTTGTAAAAGCTGAGGTACCATTATCTGAAATGTTTGGTTATGTAACAACGTTACGTACTTTATCATCAGGTAGAGCAACATCAACAATGTCGTTCTCTCACTATGCGCAAACTCCTTCTAATGTATCTGAAGATGTAATTGCAAAATCAAAAGCATAATCCTAAATTATAAACGATGAGTCAAAAAATTAGAATAAAATTAAAATCTTACGATTATAATTTAGTAGATAAATCTGCTGAGAAAATCGTAAAAACAGTAAAGTCAACTGGAGCTGTTGTAAATGGTCCAATTCCTTTACCTACAAATAAGAAGATTTTTACAGTGTTGCGTTCGCCACACGTAAATAAAAAATCAAGAGAGCAATTTCAATTAAGTTCTTTTAAGAGGTTATTGGATATTTATAGCTCTTCATCTAAGACAATTGATGCTTTAATGAAATTAGAATTGCCTAGTGGAGTTGAAGTAGAAATTAAAGTCTGATAGATTTTTAGGACTCTTTGTAATGTTATAAGGGGGTCTAAAAACAAAAGAGATAAGGCAGGATCAATTTTGGTCCTGCCTTTTTTGTTTATGAGGATAGGTATATTGCTCTATTTCAAAAAAATAAAAAGATAAGATTAGTTTTAGAGTTGGAAATGTGTCTTTTTTTTGTATATTTGCACACTCTAAAAAGTAGGAATGTGTTTTTTTGAATAGGACACTAAGAGCTTTTAAGAGTAAAAACTATTGAAAATTAGTTTTTTAAAGAACATGTCCGGAGCTGCGAGCGAAGGAAAGACGGTTAAAAATAGATTCAGAGCTGAATATATTTTGCTCTGTTTTTTTTTGAAAAAAGAATTAGAATAATAATTAATATAAATAAATTAAAATGTCTGGGTTAATAGGAAGAAAAATCGGAATGACCAGTTTATTTGATGACAACGGGAAAAACATCCCTTGTACAGTTATCGAATGTGGTCCTTGTGTAGTTACCCAAGTCAGAACTGAAGAAGTAGACGGTTATACTGCGCTACAACTAGGTTTCGATGACAAAGCAGAAAAGCGTACTAATAGTGCGTTAAAAGGTCACTTTAAAAAGGCTGGAACATCTGCTAAGAAAAAAGTCGTTGAATTTCAAGGTTTTGATGAGGAGTACAAATTAGGAGATACCTTAACGGTAGATCTATTTGAAGAAGGAGAATTTGTTGATGTAACAGCAACTTCAAAAGGAAAAGGATTCCAAGGGGTTGTAAAACGTCATGGATTTGCTGGAGTTGGTCAAGCAACGCATGGTCAACATAACCGTTTAAGAGCTCCAGGTTCTATCGGTGCTGCATCTTACCCTGCAAGAGTATTCAAAGGAATGCGTATGGCAGGAAGAATGGGTGGAGAAAATGTAAAAGTTCAAAACTTAAGAGTTTTAAAAGTAGTTTCTGATAAGAATTTACTTGTAGTGAAAGGATGTGTTCCAGGTCACAAAAACGCTTATATAACTATTGAAAAGTAATGAAAGTAGCAGTTTTAGATATTACAGGAAAAGACACAGGAAGACAAGTAGAGCTTTCTGATGCTATATTTGCTTTAGAGCCAAATGAACATGCTATCTATTTAGATGTAAAGCAATACTTGGCTAATAAAAGACAAGGAACGCATAAAGCTAAAGAAAGAGCTGATATTGCGGGAAGTACAAGAAAGATTAAAAAACAAAAAGGAACAGGTACTGCACGTGCAGGATCTATCAAGTCTCCTGTTTTTAGAGGTGGAGGTCGTGTTTTTGGACCAAGACCAAGATCTTACTCTTTTAAATTAAACAAAAATTTAAAGCGTTTAGCACGTAGATCTGCTTTAAGTACTCAAGTAAAAGAGCAAAATGTAGTTGTTCTTGAGGACTTTAACTTTGAAACAGCAAAGACTAAAAACTTTGTGAATGTATTAAAAGCTTTAGGATTAGATAACCAAAAATCTCTTTTCGTATTAGGTAACTCAAATAACAATGTGTATTTGTCGTCACGTAACTTGAAGAAAACAAGTGTTATTACTGGTTCTGAGTTGAGTACTTACGGTGTTTTAAATGCAGGTAAAGTAGTTCTTTTAGAAGGAGCTTTAGAAGGAATTGAATCTAATTTAAGTAAATAGGTCACGACAATGAGTATTTTAATTAAACCTATTATCACGGAAAAAGCGACAAACGATAGCGAGTTATTAAACCGTTATACATTTGTTGTAGCTCTTGGAGCAAACAAGGTAGAGATCAAAAAAGCTGTTGAAGCTACTTACGGAGTATCAGTAGAGAAAGTAAGAACAATGGTTTATCCAGTATCAAGAACAACAAAATTTACCAAAAAAGGTGTTGTTTCTGGAATGACAGGTCAATACAAAAAAGCAATTGTTCAATTGTCAGATGGTGAGGCAATTGATTTTTATAACAATATCTAATAAGATAAATAACGAAAATGTCAGTTAGAAAATTAAAACCAATAACACCAGGTCAGCGTTTTAGAGTAGTAAATGGGTTCGACGCCATAACTACTGATAAGCCGGAGAAAAGTTTACTTGCTCCGAAAAAAAGATCTGGAGGTCGAAACAACAGTGGACGTATGACCATGAAATTCTTAGGAGGTGGTCATAAGAAAAAGTACCGTATTATCGATTTTAAGAGAGATAAAGCAGGTGCTGCTGAAGTAAAAACAATAGAGTACGATCCAAACAGAACAGCTTTTATCGCATTAGTAGAATATGCTGATGGTGAAAAAAGATATGTGATTGCACAAGGAGGGTTACAAGTAGGGCAAAAAATCGAATCAGGTTCAGAAGTTGCTCCTGAGGTTGGAAATGCAATGCCTTTATCTGCAATGCCTTTAGGTACTACTATTTGTTGTATTGAGTTAAGACCAGGGCAAGGAGCAGTAATGGCTCGTAGTGCTGGATCATTTGCTCAATTAATGGCAAAAGACGGTAAATATGTTACTGTTAAGATGCCGTCAGGTGAAACAAGATTAATTCTTGCTGCGTGTGTTGCTACTATCGGAGTAGTATCTAACTCAGATCATCAATTACTTGTATCTGGTAAAGCAGGTAGAAGTAGATGGTTAGGAAGAAGACCTAGAACTAGACCAGTGGTTATGAACCCGGTTGATCATCCAATGGGTGGTGGTGAAGGTAAATCTTCAGGAGGACATCCTAGATCTAAAAATGGTATCCCAGCAAAAGGATTCAAGACAAGGTCTAAGACCAAAGCGAGTAATAAGTATATTATAGAACGTAGAAAAAAATAATTAGATATGGCACGTTCATTAAAAAAAGGACCTTACGTATTTCATAAACTTGAGAAAAAAGTTTTAGCTAATGTTGCAGCAGATAGTAAGTCGGTAATTAAGACTTGGTCAAGAGCAACAATGATCACACCTGATTTTGTTGGTCAAACTATAGGAGTACATAACGGTAGATCATTTGTACCAGTTTACGTAACTGAAAATATGGTAGGTCATAAATTAGGAGAATTCTCACCAACACGTTCATTTAGAGGACATGGTGCAGATAGAAAAAATAAAGGTAAAAAATAGTAGGTATGGGAGTTCGTAAGAAAAATATGGCAGACCAACGTAAAGAAGCTAAGAAATCTTTAGCTTTTGCAAAGTTGACTAACTGTCCTACATCACCAAGAAAAATGCGTTTGGTGGCAGATCTAGTAAGAGGAGTAGAGGTTGAAAAAGCTTTACAAATCTTGAAATTTAGTTCAAAAGAAGCTTCAATTAACGTTGAGAAATTATTGCTTTCAGCTATCGCTAACTGGCAAGCAAAGAATGAAGACGCTAGTATTGAAGAGGCTGGACTATTTGTAAAAGAAATCTGTGTTGATAGCGCAGGAATGTTAAAAAGATTAAGACCAGCACCTCAAGGTCGTGCACATAGAATTAGAAAACGTTCTAATCATGTAACAATCGTGTTGGGTAATAAGAATAACGTAAGCAATTAATCGTAAGTAGAAATGGGACAAAAAACAAATCCAATTGGAAATCGTTTAGGAATTATCAGAGGATGGGAATCTAACTGGTATGGAGGAAAAAACTACGGAGATAAATTAGCTGAAGATAACAAAATAAGAAAGTACGTTCGTGCTAGATTATTTAAAGCTAGTGTTTCTAGAGTTATTATTGAGCGTACACTTAAACTTGTAACCGTTACTATCACTACTGCTAGACCAGGAATTATCATTGGTAAAGGAGGACAAGAGGTAGACAAGTTAAAAGAAGAGCTTAAAAAGATTACTGGAAATGAAGTTCAGATCAATATTTTTGAGATTAAACGTCCAGAATTAGATGCTACTTTAGTCGCTTCTAGTATTGCACGTCAAATCGAAAATAGAATCTCTTACAAAAGAGCTATTAAAATGGCTATTGCTGCTGCAATTAGAATGAACGCTGAAGGAATCAAAGTTGAGATTTCAGGACGTTTAAATGGAGCAGAGATGGCACGTTCAGAGCACTTTAAAGAAGGTAGAATTCCTCTTTCAACTTTCAGAGCAGATATTGATTATGCACTAGTAGAAGCACATACAACTTATGGAAGATTAGGTGTAAAAGTGTGGATTATGAAAGGTGAGGTTTATGGAAAAAGAGAATTATCTCCATTAGTAGGTTTGTCTAAGAAACAAGCTGGTAAAGGTGGAAATTCTAAAAAACAACAACCTCGTAAAAGAAAATAAAACTTAAGAAATGTTACAGCCAAAAAGAGTAAAATACCGTAAGGTACAGAAAGCGAAGGGCAATATGAAGGGGAACTCTCAAAGAGGACACCAACTTTCTAATGGAATGTTTGGAATCAAATCTTTAGAGCAAGACCTACTTACATCTCGTCAAATTGAGGCAGCTCGTATTGCGGCAACACGTCATATGAAAAGAGAAGGGCAGTTATGGATTAAAATATTTCCAGACAAGCCTATTACTAAAAAGCCTTTAGAAGTACGTATGGGTAAAGGTAAAGGTTCTCCAGAATATTTCGTTGCAGTTGTAAAACCAGGAAGAATCTTATTTGAAGTAGGAGGAGTTCCTTTTGAAGTTGCAAAAGAAGCATTACGTTTAGCAGCACAAAAACTTCCAGTTCAAACGAAGTTTGTAATCGCTAGAGATTTTGATAACGCTTAATTGATAAAACAATGAAACAATCAGAAATTAAAGAATTATCAGTTGCTGAGTTACAAGAAAAACTAGCAGGATTCAAGAAAAACTATACTGATCTTAAAATGGCTCACGCAATTTCACCGTTGGAAACGCCTTTGCAATTAAGAGCTATTAGAAAAACTGTTGCAAGAATTGCTACAGAATTAACTAAAAGAGAATTACAACAGTAATCAGTAAGAAAAGATGGAAAAAAGAAATCTTAGAAAAGAAAGAATAGGTGTTGTATCTAGTAACAAAATGGAGAAATCTATTGTTGTTGCAGAAGTTAAAAAAGTGAAGCACCCAATGTACGGAAAGTTCGTTTTAAAAACGAAAAAGTACGTTGCACATGATGAATTGAACGATTGCAACGTTGGAGATACTGTAAAGATCATGGAAACAAGACCTTTAAGTAAATCTAAGCGTTGGAGATTAGTAGAAATCCTAGAAAGAGCGAAATAATATGTTACAGACTGAATCAAGATTAAAAGTAGCAGATAATACCGGAGCGAAAGAAGTTTTAGTAATTCGCGTTTTAGGAGGAACAAAAAAGCGTTATGCATCTATCGGAGATAAAATAGTTGTTTCTGTAAAGAGTGCAACTCCTAATGGTACTGCAAAAAAAGGGCAAGTTCATAGAGCAGTTGTTGTACGTACTAAAAAAGAGATTAGACGTAAAGACGGATCTTATATTAGATTCGATGACAATGCATGTGTTTTATTAAATGCATCTGAAGAGATGACAGGTACTCGTGTATTCGGACCTGTTGCCAGAGAACTTCGTGATAAACAATTCATGAAAATTGTATCATTAGCACCTGAAGTGCTTTAAAATTATAAAAAATGGCAAAGCTAAAATTAAAAACAGGGGATACAGTACGTGTTGTTGCTGGTGATCAAAAAGGAAAAGAAGGGAAAATTGTAAAGGTTTTTATTGAAAAAAACAGAGCAATTGTAGAAGGAGTAAACATGGTGTCTAAACATACGAAACCAAGTGCTCAAAATCCTCAAGGAGGAATTGTAAAGAAAGAAGCTTCTTTAGATGTTTCTAATCTAATGTTGTTAGAAGACGGTAATACTACGAGAGTAGGTTACAGATTAGAAGATGGAAAGAAGGTACGTTTTTCTAAAAAATCAGATAAAGCTATATAATGATGACTTATATACCAAGACTAAAAGAGGATTACACAAATAGAATCATATCTGCTCTTACAGAAGAGTATGGATATGCTAATGTAATGCAGGTGCCTAAATTAGAAAAGATTGTTATAAGTAAAGGTGTAGGTGCTGCTATTGCTGACAAGAAATTGATTGACTATGCTCTTGAAGAGTTAACAACTATTTCTGGACAAAAAGCAGTTTCTACTATATCTAAAAAAGATATTGCAACTTTTAAGTTACGTAAAGGAATGCCAATTGGGGCTAAAGTAACATTGAGAGGAACTAAAATGTATGAATTTTTAGATAGACTTATTACAGCTTCTTTACCGCGTGTTAGAGATTTCAACGGAATCAAAGCTACTGGTTTTGATGGAAGAGGAAATTACAACTTAGGTATTACTGAGCAAATTATCTTTCCAGAGATAAATATTGATAAAGTGAATAAAATTGGTGGAATGGATATTACTTTTGTAACTACAGCATCTACTGATAAAGAAGCTAAATCATTATTAGGAGAATTAGGTTTACCATTTAAAAAGAACTAAGACATGGCTAAAGAATCAATGAAAGCCCGTGAGGTTAAAAGAGAAAAAACAGTAGCTAAATATGCTGAGAAAAGAAAAGCTTTAAAAGAAGCTGGAGATTACGAAGCGTTACAAAAGTTACCTAAAAATGCTTCTCCTATTCGTTTACACAACCGTTGTAAATTAACAGGAAGACCTAAAGGTTATATGCGTCAGTTCGGAATTTCTCGTGTGACTTTCCGTGAAATGGCAAACCAAGGTTTGATACCAGGAGTAAGAAAAGCTAGTTGGTAAGCTTCTAAAACTATATTAAAAAGAACTTTATTTTTTCGGAAATAGAGTTCTTTTTTTATACCCAAGAATAAATAATTGCATAATATCGTTGATGTTATGCAATTATTTGTATCTTTGCAAGCCCTTATTTGTCGTTATATGACTAAATAAGCGTTAATTATGCCTTTTTATAAGGTGTTTTTAGTAATAAAAATGAATATAAATTGGTTTCAGGTTTTATCCTATAGTAGGGTCTAATACCAAAACCGCAAATTAGTAAATATGTACACAGATCCAATTGCAGATTATCTTACAAGGATAAGAAATGCTGCAGCAACAGGACACAGAGTCGTAGAAATTCCAGCTTCAAACCTGAAGAAGAATATGACTAAGATCTTGTTTGAACAAGGTTACATTTTAAGCTATAAGTTCGAGGACGATAAAGTTCAAGGAACTATTAAGATAGCCTTAAAATATGACGCAGATTCAAAAGAATCAGTAATTAAAAAACTAGAACGTATAAGTACGCCAGGACTTAGAAAATACGTAAGTGCATCTGAAATGCCACGTGTTTTAAATGGTTTAGGTATTGCTATCGTTTCAACTTCTAAAGGTGTGATGACTGATAAGAAAGCACGTCAAGAAAATGTTGGAGGCGAAGTATTATGTTACGTTCATTAATTTAAAGAGATAGTATTATGTCAAGAATAGGAAAAAGCCCCGTAGCAATAGCAGAAGGTGTTACCGTTACTATCAAAGATAACGTAGTTACTGTAAAAGGAAAGCTAGGTGAATTATCTCAAGAAATTAGTGGAGGTATTACAATTAAAGAAGAAGAAGGTCAGTTAGTTTTAGCAAGACCATCTGATAGTAAAGCTGATAGAGCTCAACACGGGTTGTTTAGAGCTTTAGTTAGTAATATGATTGAAGGAGTGTCTAAAGGATTTACTAAAGAGTTAGAGTTAGTAGGTGTTGGATATAGAGCTTCAAATCAAGGACAAAAATTAGATTTAGCGTTAGGATTCTCTCATAATATTGTGATAGATGTAGCTCCAGAAGTTAAAATAGAAACAATTTCTGAAAAAGGGAAGAACCCAATCGTTAAATTAACTTCTTTTGATAAGCAATTGGTAGGTCAAGTAGCTGCGAAAATTCGTGGATTTAGAAGACCAGAGCCGTACAAAGGAAAAGGAGTTAAGTTTGTAGGAGAAGAATTAAGAAGAAAAGCAGGTAAATCTGCATAATTAATAGTATTATGGCATTATCAAAGCTTGAAAGAAGACAAAGAATTAAGTCTAGAATCAGAAAGGTTGTTTCAGGAACAGCTGAAAGACCAAGATTATCTGTTTTTAGAAGTAACAAAGAAATTTATGCTCAACTAGTTGATGACGTAGCAGGAAGCACAATCGTTTCTGTATCATCTAGAGATAAAGGAGTTGACGCAAAAGGATCAAAATCTGAAGTAGCTACTGCAGTAGGGAAAGTAATTGCAGAAAAAGCAATTGCAGCTAAAATAGAAACAGTTTCTTTTGATAGAAATGGTTTTTTATACCACGGTAGAGTTAAAGCATTGGCTGAAGCAGCTAGAGAAGCTGGTTTAAAATTTTAAGAATTTATTATGTATCAAAAATATAAAAACGTAGAAAGAGTTAAGCCAAGTGGGTTAGAACTAGTTGATCACTTAGTAGGTGTAAACAGAGTTACTAAAGTTACTAAAGGTGGACGTGCTTTCGGATTTTCTGCAATTGTTGTTGTAGGAGATGGAAACGGAGTTGTAGGACACGGTTTAGGTAAATCTAAAGATGTTGCATCTGCAATTGCAAAAGCAATCGAAGACGCTAAGAAAAACTTAGTAAGAATTCCAATTATCAATGCTACTTTACCTCATGAACAAAAAGGTAAATTTGGTGGAGCTAGAGTATTTTTAAAGCCTGCATCACATGGTACAGGAGTTATTGCTGGTGGAGCTGTACGTGCGGTACTTGATTCAGTTGGAGTACATGACGTATTATCAAAATCTCAAGGATCTTCAAACTCTCACAATGTGGTAAAAGCAACTTTTGATGCTTTATTACAATTGCGTAGTGCTCATACAGTAGCAAAACAAAGAGGAATTTCTTTAGATAAAGTATTTAACGGATAAATCGGAATACGATGGGAAAAATTAAAGTAAAACAAGTAAAAAGCCAAATCAAACGTGAAGGTTCTCAAAAAAGAACATTACAAGCGTTAGGATTACGCAAGATGAATCAGGTAGTGGAACATGAAGCTACAGCGACGATACTTGGTATGGTAAATAAAGTTAAACACTTAGTTTCTGTAGAAGAAGCTTAATAAACATATTCACGTAATGAGTTTAAGTAACTTACAACCTGCAGTTGGATCTGTAAAGAAAGGAAAAAGAATTGCCAGAGGTCAAGGGTCTGGTAAAGGTGGAACTGCCACAAGAGGTCATAAAGG
>CBDEUL010000001.1:0-36451 GCA_965243265.1 Flavicella sp. | reverse complement strand
TATTCTATCATGCATTCTGTTGGGTCTTCCTTGCCAAAACTCTATAGACTGAGGTTTAATGATATAGCCTCCCCAATGTTCTGGTCTAGGAATTTCTTTATTTTGAAATTTTTCGGTTTGTGTTTTTAGTTGTCCGTCTAAAGTTTCTCTAGAAGCAACAACATCACTTTGATTAGAAGCCCAAGCACCTAGCTTGCTTCCTTCAGGTCTAGAATCAAAATAACCGTCAGAGAGGTTTTTCGCAATCTTTTCGGCTTTTCCTTTAATAATAATTTGTTGCTCTGCAGCGTGCCAAAAGAAAGACAAACATACATTGGGATTCTTTTCTATTGCTTTTCCTTTTTCACTTGAGTAGTTTGTGTAAAAGATAAAACCTTCCCAAGTAAACTTTTTAAGAAGTACAACTCTACCTTTAGGAAAACCATCCATGCCTATCGTTGAAAGGGTCATAGCATTGGGTTCTTCTATGTTAGTAGCATTTTCTACATCATAAAACCAAGTTTGAAATAATTCCATTGGATTTTCAGGAATATTAGCTTTGATAAGAGCTTTTTTCTGATATGTTTTCCTGTAATTACTTAAGTCTTTTTCCATAAAGTAAAAGTACATATATTTTTAAATGGCAGGCTGTTTTACTTTTAAAATAGTATAGAGTCCTAATATGGTAATAAGCGCATTTACAATTAACAATTCGTAACCAAAAACATATCCGTTAAACCAAGTTACGGAGTAGTGGTTAACAGTGTATGTAATGGCAACAGCTCCAATGGCTATAAAAGGAACCCATTTGTCTTTTATGTTTTTTTTGCTAAAAATTCCAAAAGCAAATAAGCCTAGTAATGGACCGTAGGTATAAGAGGCTACTTGTAATAAATTACTAATAACATTACCATTTAAAATGTGTTTGAATGAAATAATAACAAGAATTAATAGGATGGAGATACCGATATGTACTTTTTTTCTAATCTTTTTTTGAATGCTTTTAGGTTTAGATTGAATGTTTAAAAAATCAAAACAAAAAGAGGTTGTTAAAGAGGTTAAGGCACTATCTGCACTAGAGTATGCAGCAGCAATTAAGCCGAGTATAAAAACCAGTCCTAAAGAAATATTTAAATTACCATTGAGTGCTATTTCTGGAAAAAGTAAATCTGTTTTAGTTTTGTTGTTTACAACAGGAATAGAAATTCCATTTTTTTCTGAGTATATAAAAAGTAAAGCGCCTAGAAAAAGAAATATAAAGTTGACAATAATAAGAATGGCACCAAGAGAGATAATATTCCATTGTGCTTCTTTAGTGTTCTTACAAGTTAGGTTTTTTTGCATCATATCTTGATCGAGTCCCGTCATGGCAATAGCAATAAACATACCTCCTAAAAATGATTTTATAAGGAATTTTTTGTCATTGAAATTATCTGTAAAAAGAATTTTAGAATACTGTTTAAATTCTTGAGATTGAAGAGCATCTATCAATGACCAATTAAAACTATCTGTAATAATATAGATAGCCATAAAAACAGCAAAAAGCATAAAGAAGGTTTGTAAAGTATCTGTCCATAAAATAGTTTTAATACCTCCTTTAAAAGTGTAAATCCAAATTAATAGGATAGAAAACACAACGGTAATTTCAAAAGGAATACTCCATTGATCAAATACAAAATGTTGCAATACCGATGCGACTAAGAATAAACGGAAAGCCGCTCCTAGAACTCTTGAAATATAGAAGAATATAGCCCCTGTTTTGTGACTTATAGTTCCAAAGCGACTGCCAAGGTACTCGTAAATAGATGTGATATTAGCTTTGTAGTAAATAGGTAAAAGAACATAAGCAATGGTAAGGTATCCAAAGAAATACCCAAATACAATTTGCATATAACTAAATTGACTTGTGGCTACCCAGCCAGGAACAGAGATAAAAGTAACTCCAGAAAGAGAAGCTCCAATCATACCAAAAGCAACTACATACCAGGGGGCTTTTTTTTCAGCTTTAAAGAAAGCAGCATTTGTATCATCTTTCCCCGTGAAATAAGAGATTGTTATAAGTAAACAAAAATAAATACCAATGATTAATAAAATCTGATATGCTTGCATAGTTGTGTTTAATTTTTCGAAAAATACAAAAATGAAAGGGAGAAACTAGGTAGATTTAAGGCTTTCTATTGAAAATGTTTTTTATGGTTAATAGTACTAAGAAAAATAATAAATCTTTAATTACATTTGCCGTATGAATTTTTCTTCAAAACTTTTAGAAAATGCTGTAAATGAAGTAGCTCACCTGCCAGGTATAGGAAAGCGAACAGCATTGCGATTAGTATTGCATTTACTTAAACAATCTAAAACACATACAAAACATCTAACAGCAGCATTAGATACATTGGTAGAAGAAATAAAGCTGTGTAAAAAATGTCATAATATTTCGGATGTAGAATTGTGCGAAATTTGTGCAAGTACAAAAAGAAACCCTGAGATAGTTTGTGTTGTAGAGGATATTAGAGATGTAATGGCTATAGAGAATACAGCACAATATAGAGGTTTGTATCATGTTCTTGGAGGTAAAATATCACCTATGGAAGGTATAGGACCTCATAATTTAACCATAGAAAGTTTGGTTAATAAAGTAAAAGAAGGAACTGTAAAAGAGTTGGTGTTGGCATTAAGTTCAACAATGGAGGGTGATACAACCAATTTTTACATTTACAAACAATTAGAAAAATACAGTATAAATATATCTACCATTGCAAGAGGGATCTCTGTAGGAGATGAATTGCAATATGCAGATGAGGTTACTTTAGGAAGAAGTATTATAAATAGAGTTCCATTTGCTAATTCTTTGAAAAGCTAATGAAGTTATCTGTAATCATAGTCAATTATAATGTACGTTACTTCTTAGAACTTTGTTTGCTAAGCGTGCAAAAAGCAAGTAAAGGGTTAGATGTTGAAGTTATTGTAGTAGATAATACATCTAAGGATGATAGTTGTCAAATGATAAAGGATAATTTTCCAGATGTACATTTGATAGAAAATAAAAAGAATGTAGGGTTTTCAAAAGCAAATAATCAAGGAGTTGCAGTTGCTAAAGGAGAATATGTTTTAATATTAAACCCAGATACCGTTGTAGGAGAGACAACCTTTTCTGAAATTTTAGAGTTTGCAAAAAAACAACCTAAATTGGGAGCTGTAGGAGTTCAGTTAATTGATGGTACAGGAATGTTTTTACCAGAGAGTAAAAGAGGAATTCCTACATTAAAAGCTACATTCTATAAAATACTAGGGTCTCGTAGCTCTAGAGGTTCTTATTATGCAAATAACTTGCAGCAAACAGATATAGGCGAAGTTGATGTGTTGGTAGGAGCGTTTATGTTGATGAAGAGGCAGGTATATAATGAAGTAGCAGGTTTTGATGAAGATTACTTTATGTATGGAGAAGATATTGATTTGAGTTATAAATTGTTGAAAAACGGTTATAAAAATTATTATCTAGGAACTTCACAAGCAATTCATTTTAAAGGAGAAAGTACACGAAAAGATGTACGTTATTTAAAACATTTTCATGGAGCAATGTCTATTTTTTATAAAAAGCATTTTACTTCTAATTTTTTCTATGATTTCTCTATGAGAATAGGAATAAAAATATGGTTTTTAATAAAGTACTTTAAGTTATCAGATACGCCAATTATTATCGATGAAAGAGAAAATGTATTGTATGTGGGAGATAAAAAGATAGCAATCGATAAGCAAATGCGACGAAAATTAAATTTTGTTAAGTTTAGATCGTATAAACAATTAGAACGTCATATAGATAAAAAGGAGGTGGAAGAGGTTTGGTTTGATGTATCTTATTTATCGTATCGTAGAATTATTAAAATCATTGGTTTGTTGCAAAACAAGGGAGTTATCTTTAAAATTCATTCAGAAGGGACTCATTATGTTATAGGAAGTAACTCTTCGGATGGACGAGGAGAGATAATTGGAATTGGTTAATTTGTTATTCACCTAAATCTTCAGGATCCCAACTTTTCTTTTTTCTAGCTTTCTTGTAAAGCTTTACAAGAATCATTAAACCTATACCTAAAGCAAAAGTTCCTAGCAATCCCCAAATCCAATCAATAGAATTTTGTAATTCGACTAGAAAGACTACTGCAAATAGAATGATTGTAGCAACTTCATTCCACAAACGTAACTTTGCAGAACTATATTTTACAATGTCGTTTTGTAGTTGTTTGTAAATTTTTTGACATCCAAACTGGTATAGGTATAGTAGTAATACAAATGAAAGTTTTACCCACATCCAAGGTTCTAATAACAAAGTAGGATTTAAATACAGCAACCAAAAAGCAAATAAACTAGCAAGTATAGCAGAAGGCCAGGTAATGATATACCACAATCTTTTGCTCATTATTTTGTATTGGTTTTGAAGAATACTTTTAGAAGGTTCCTTTTTTTGTTCTGCTTCTACATGGTAAATAAAAAGTCTAACAATATAAAACAAGCCGGCAAACCAAGTAACTATAAAAATAATATGTAGTGCTTTAACGTAGTAATATTGCATGATTGATAAACTTTATAATTTGTATTAAACAAAAAGAGTTGTAGGCAAAATTATCAAAATATTATTGTAACTACTAGGGTTTTGTTTAAGATGTTATTTAACAAATAAAGGCAGGTGAACTGCTACTATTTTTTATCTTTGCGAACTATGAAGTTTGAAATAAAAGCAAAAGATGCTCAAAGCAAGGCAAGAGCAGGAGCAATGACTACAGATCATGGGGTTGTAGAAACACCTATTTTTATGCCTGTAGGTACAATGGGTACTGTAAAAGGGGTGCATCAAAAAGAACTAAAAGAAGAAATTAATCCAGATATAATTTTAGGAAATACATACCATCTGTATTTACGTCCTAAGACTCCTATTTTAGAAAAAGCAGGTGGATTGCATAAATTCATGAATTGGGATAGACCAATTTTAACAGATAGTGGAGGTTATCAGGTATACTCTTTATCAGGAAGAAGAAAAATAAAAGAAGCAGGGGTAAAGTTTAAAAGTCATATAGATGGATCATATCATTTTTTTTCTCCAGAAAATGTGATGGAAATTCAACGTACTATTGGAGCTGATATTATCATGGCTTTTGATGAGTGTACACCCTATCCATGTGATTTTAATTATGCACGTAAGTCTATGCATATGACACATAGGTGGTTAAAACGTTGTATCAATCACTTAGATACATTGCCTTATAAATATGGATACAGTCAAACTTTTTTCCCAATTGTTCAAGGGAGTACATATAAAGATTTAAGAAAACAATCTGCAGAGTTTATTGCGAGTGTTGGGGCAGAAGGGAATGCTATTGGAGGACTTTCTGTGGGAGAGCCAGCAGAAGAAATGTATGCAATGACAGATGTTGTTTGTAGTGTGCTTCCAGAAGATAAACCACGTTATTTAATGGGAGTAGGAACACCTATCAATATTTTAGAGAATATAGCATTAGGAGTAGATATGTTTGATTGTGTAATGCCAACCCGTAATGCTAGAAATGGTATGCTGTTTACTTCAGAAGGAAGTATCAATATTAAAAACAAAAAGTGGGAAGATGATTTTTCACCAATAGACCCAATGGGAATTACTTATGTGGATACCTATTATTCAAAAGCATATTTACGACACTTGTTTGCTTCAAATGAAATGTTAGGAAAACAAATAGCTACCATTCATAATTTAGGGTTTTATTTGTGGTTAACTAGAGAGGCCAGAAAGCACATTATAGAAGGAGATTTTACAGCTTGGAAAAATAAGATGGTGAAACAAATGAACAACCGCTTGTAGTTTTACATTTTGAGAATATTAGATAAATACATATTAAAAAGGTATTTAGGGTCATTTGTGTTTACACTTTTTATCCTTATTCCAATAGCAATAGCTATTGATGTGTCTGAAAAAATAGATAAGTTTTTAAGGCATACCAATCTTTCTGTAGGAGAAATTATAGAAGATTATTATTTGAATTTTGTTATCTATTACGCCAATACATTTATGCCTTTGGCATTATTTATATCAGTAATATTTTTTACTTCAAAATTGTCTAATAATACAGAGATTATAGCAATTAATAGTGCTAGTATCTCTTTTACAAGATTTCTAAAACCCTATTTTATTGGAGCTACTATTGTTACCATTTTTGCATTAGGAATGAATCATTTTGTTGTTCCAAATGGTAATAAAACAATGACAGAGTTTGATCAAAAATATTTTTCCTCACGTAAAAGTAAGGCCCAAACATATGTAAAGGAATTTAGTATGAAATTGGGAAAGGATAGGTATATTTATATTCAGAATTTTGGACTAAGAACTAATAGAGGGTATGATTTTTCATACGAAGAGTATGATGGAATTAAATTAAAATACCGTCTTGTATCAGATAACATAAAGTGGAACAAAGCAGACAGTACATTTACGCTTTCTAAATATAAGAAACGTTGGATTTATTCAGATAGAGATAGTATCAGTTCAGGAAGGAGTTTAGATACTATTTTTGACTTTTCTCCTAAAGATTTACTTTATGTAGATTATCTTTCTAAAGAAATGGCTTCACCTGAATTGATGAGGTTTATAGAATTATCTAAGCAAAGAGGAGTTAAGAATTTGAATTCCTATTATGTAGAACTTTATAAAAGAACAAGTTTACCTGTTTCATCGTATATATTGACATTGATTGCTGTTTGTTTGTCGTTTAGGAAGAAGCGAGGAGGTATGGGAGTGAACATGGCATTAGGAATAGGACTTATGTTTATTTATGTGTTTTTTATGAAAGTTTCTGAAGTTTTAGGAGCTGTAGCAGGTAGTAATACAGAGGTTCTTGTATGGATACCGAATGTTGTGTTTGGAGCTTTATCGTTCTATTTATATATAAAATCAAAAAAATAAAAGAATTGATTTGATACTTTCACGAAGTTAGTATCTTTGTCGTTTACCAAAATATTAAAGTATGGAATATTTAGATTTTGAATTACCAATTAAAGAATTAGAAGAGCAGTTGGATAAATGCCAATTGATAGGAGAAGAAAGTGATGTAGATGTTTCTGAAACTTGTAAAAAGTTGCAAGAAAAGTTGGTAACAACAAAAAAAGAAATTTATAAAAACTTAACCCCTTGGCAACGTGTACAATTGTCTAGACACCCTAATAGACCATATACGTTAGATTACGTAAAAGCTTTAGCTGGAGACACCTTTATGGAACTTCATGGAGATAGAAGTGTAAAAGATGATAAAGCTATTATTGGTGGTTTAGGGAAAATAGGCGGTCAATCGTTTATGTTGATAGGGCAACAAAAAGGATACAATACAAAGACACGTCAGTACAGAAATTTTGGAATGGCAAACCCAGAAGGGTATAGAAAAGCTTTACGTTTAATGCGTATGGCAGAAAAATTTGACATTCCTGTTTTAACTTTTGTGGATACACCAGGAGCATATCCAGGGTTAGAGGCGGAAGAAAGAGGACAAGGAGAAGCCATTGCTCGTAATATTTTAGAGATGTGTATTCTTAAAGTGCCAATTATTACTGTTATTATTGGAGAAGGAGCTTCAGGAGGAGCTTTAGGGATAGGTGTTGGAGATAGAGTGATGATGATGGAGAATTCATGGTACTCAGTAATATCACCAGAAAACTGTTCATCTATTTTATGGCGTAGTTGGGATTATAAAGTAGAAGCAGCTTCAGCTTTAAAACTAACATCAAAAGATATGGCGAAGTTGAACTTGGTAGACGGTGTTATTAGAGAGCCTCTAGGAGGAGCACATGCAGATAGAGAAGGTACTTTTGAAACAGTTCAGAAAATAGTTCTTGAAGAATTAGAAGTATTGAGAAAAATGCCTGTAGATAAAATGATTGAAGAGCGTGTAAATAAATACGCTAATATGGGGGTTTATAAAGATTAATCTCTGTTAAATAGATTATCAAAACCACCTTTTTAAGGTGGTTTTTGTTTTTCAAAAAGTATGAAGAAACATCGACATTTTATAATTCACAAGCCCTATGGTTATATTTCACAATTTGTGAATAATAAAACAAGGAAGAAGAAGTTGTTAGGGGAGCTGTATGATTTTCCTGAAGGAACAATGGCAATAGGGAGATTAGATGCTAAATCGGAAGGTTTACTTTTATTGACTACAGACGGTAAATTAAGTGACTATATATGTAGCAGTAAAGTGGCTAAAGAATATTATGTTCAAGTAGACGGAGAAATAACAGAGGAAGCTATTAAAATCCTAGAAGAAGGGGTAGAAATAGGTTTTGAAGGAAAGCGTTATGTAACCAAACCATGTAAGGCTTGTTTATTGGAAAAAGAGCCAGAGTTGAGAGAAAGAGGAAAAAAGATACGAGATGAAAGGCATGGGAAAACAAGCTGGATTTCAGTAACAATAAACGAAGGTAAATTTCGCCAAGTTCGTAAGATGACGGCAGCAGTAGGTTATCCTACATTACGTTTGGTACGTATGAGAATTGGAGAGATAAAATTACAATTAACCATGGGAGAAGTTAAAGAGGTTGTAGAGCTACCTTTTTAGATGATTGTAAAACAAAATCAATCTAAAAAAAATAGAGAATTTTATAAGATTTTTTAGAGTAAAAAAAGAAAAAATGACTTGTCAATATTTTAATAAAATTAGTATATTTGCGTAGTTAAAATAACGATAATGAATTCAGTTAAATTACATCATCATCATATTCAACCTTGTGATCAAACGAGCTAGGAATGTTGTGTAATTTATAAACATATTTTTAAAAACCCGTTTGAGTAATTCAAATGGGTTTTTTTCGTATAAATCAAAATATTTGAGATTGCTTAAACACAATTAAAACAAGATGACAAAATTAAAAATCGCCATTCAAAAATCAGGAAGATTAAACAAAGACTCACTACAGTTGTTAAAAGATTGTGGGGTATCAATTGATAATGGAAAAGATCAGTTAAAGGCTTCGGCACGTAATTTTCCAGTAGAAGTATTGTATTTAAGAAATGGAGATATTCCTCAATACCTTAGAGATGGGGTAGTAGATGTAGCTATTTTAGGAGAAAATACTTTGGTAGAAAAAGGAGAAGATTTGGAAATTATAGAACGTTTAGGCTTTTCTAAATGTAGAGTTTCTTTAGCACTTCCAAAAGATGCTGAATTTAATGATGTAACAGATTTTGAAGGAAAACGTATTGCCACTTCGTATCCAAATACAGTAAATAAGTTCTTAAAAGAAAAAGGGGTAAAAGCAGATTTACATATCATTAACGGATCTGTAGAGATAGCTCCAAATATAGGATTGGCAGATGGGATATGTGATATTGTATCTAGTGGAAGCACTTTGTTTAAAAACGGATTGAAAGAAGTGGTGAAAATGGCAGAGAGTGAAGCTGTTTTAACAGCAGCTCCAAGTTTGTCGTCAGAGAAGCAAGAAATATTAAATACAATTCAATTCAGAATTCAATCGGTATTAAGAGGAAGAGATTCAAAATATATTTTGTTGAATGCGCCTAATGATAAAATAGATTCAATTTTAGAATTGTTACCAGGTATGAGAAGCCCTACAGTATTACCTTTAGCAGAAGAAGGATGGAGTTCTATTCATACAGTAGTATTAGGGAAAAGAAAATTCTGGGATATTATTGATGAATTAAAGGAGAGAGGAGCAGAAGGAATTTTGGTAGTGCCAATTGAAAAAATGGTTTTATAATAATAGAATTTAGTTCAAAATAAAGAGTTGTAACAACTCAATTATTTGTACTTGATGTTTGATACGAAGTAATATGAATATTACCAAGAACCCAACAAGAGATCAGTGGAAGTCATTGACAACACGTCCAGCTAAAAAAGCAGATGATTTAGGGAAAATAATAGCTGAAGTTTTTAACGAAGTTGAAAAAAATGGAGACAAAGCACTCTTTTCATATACAGAAAAGTTTGATAAAGCTACATTGAAAAACTTGAAAGTTTCAAATGAAGAAATTAATGCAGCAGCATTATTGGTGTCTGATAAGCTAAAACAAGCAATAGCTTTAGCAAAACAGAATGTGAAAATTTTTCATGCATCTCAATTTATTTCTAAAAAAGTAGTAGAAACAACGCCAGGAGTTGAATGTTGGCAAGAAATGCGACCTATAGAAAAAGTAGGTCTGTATATTCCAGGAGGAACAGCCCCTTTGTTTTCAACTATTTTAATGTTAGGAATTCCAGCAAAGTTGGCAGGATGTAAAGAAATAGTATTATGTACACCACCAGATAAAGATGGTAAAATACATCCAGCAATTTTATATGCAGCAAAATTGGTAGGGGTAACTACTATTTTTAAACTAGGAGGAGTACAAGCTATTGCAGCAATGACATTAGGAACAGAATCAGTACCTAATGTATATAAGATATTTGGACCAGGAAATCAGTTTGTAACAGCGGCAAAACAATTTGCATTGACAAAGGGAGTGGCTATTGATATGCCTGCAGGACCTTCAGAATTAATGGTAGTAGCAGATCAATTAGCGTTGCCAAAATTTGTAGCTTCAGATTTGTTGTCTCAAGCAGAGCACGGTCATGATAGTCAGGTTATTTGTGTAGCAAATACTACAGAGTCTTTAGAAGCTATTCAAGCAGAAGTTACAGCTCAGTTAGAGGTATTGCCTAGAAAAGAAATGGCAAAAAGTGCTATTGCAAATTCTCAATTTGTATTGATTGAAAACTTAAAAGATCAAATTGATTTTATCAATGAATATGCACCGGAGCATTTAATTTTAAATGTTAAAAATGAAAATCTGTATTTAGATAGAATTATAAGTGCAGGATCTGTGTTTATAGGGCCTTATACACCAGAAAGTGCAGGAGATTACGCATCAGGAACCAACCATACATTGCCTACAAATGCTTATGCACGTATGTATAGTGGAGTAAATATGGATGCTTTTACAAAGAAAATTACTTTTCAAAAGATTACAGAAGAAGGAATTAAAGCAATAGGACCCGCTATTGAATTAATGGCAGAAGCAGAAGGATTACAGGCGCATAAAAATGCTGTAACTCTTAGATTAGAAGAATTGAAATAAAAGTGAAAAGACACGATGTCATTTGATATAAATAAAGTAGTAAGAGAAAACATAGCTAAGTTAAAAGCGTATTCATCTGCCCGTGATGAGTTTGAAGAAGCTACGGCAAATATGGTTTTTTTAGATGCCAATGAAAATCCATTTCAAAATGGAGTAAACCGATATCCAGATCCGCAACAACAAAGCGTAAAACAGTTGTTGGCTAATTTGAAGGGAATACAAACCAATCAAATGCTACTAGGAAACGGAAGTGATGAGGTTTTGGATTTAATTTTTAGAGCCTTTTGTGAACCCAAAGAAGATAATGTGGTTTTTTTACCACCAACTTACGGAATGTATGGAGTATTGTCTGAGCTGAATAATATTGAAACAAAGGAAGTATTATTATCAGAATCTTTTGACATTCGAGTTAAAGAAACATTAGAAATAACGAATGAGAAATCGAAAATTATTTTCTTATGCTCACCAAATAACCCTTCAGGAAATGCTTTTTCAGAAGAAAAAATACAAGCTATTATAGAAGGTTTTAAAGGACTTGTGGTTATAGATGAAGCATATATAGATTTTTCATCGCAAGAAAGTTGGTTAAAAAAACTAGATAAGTATCCTAATCTAATTATTACGCAAACTTTATCAAAAGCATTTGGAATGGCAGGTATTCGTTTGGGAACTTGTTATGCCTCCAAAGAAATTATAGAGGTTTTAAATAGAATTAAACCTCCTTATAATGTCAATGAGTTGACACAACAAAGAGCAAAAGAACGTTTGTTAGCATTTGATGAAGTAGAAAAAGAAATCGTTTCTATCCTAGAAGAAAGAACAAAATTAGAAAAGAGTTTAGGGTTGATAAATTATATATCTAAAATATACCCTTCAGATGCCAATTTTATTTTGGTAAAAGTAGATGATGCCAACAAGAGATATAACCAGCTGATAGAAAAAGGGATTGTTATTCGTAATCGTACAACACAAGCTTTGTGTGAAAACACTTTGCGTTTAACTGTTGGAACAGCAGAAGAGAATGAGAAATTGATTGAAGCATTAAAAAATATAGAATAAAGCAACGAGTATTGAATAGTTCGTGTATAACACATATCATACGGGACTCAAAATATAGATATAACAAACAACAGTATGAAAAAAGTACTTTTTATAGATAGAGATGGAACCTTAGCAATTGAACCACCAATAGATTATCAATTGGATAGTTTAGAAAAATTAGAGTTCTATCCAAAAGTATTCCAGTACATGAGCAAAATTGCTGCCGAATTGGATTACGAACTAGTAATGGTTACAAATCAGGATGGATTAGGAACAGAATCTTTTCCAGAAGAAACATTTTGGCCAGCACAAAATAAAGTAATACAAGCCTTTGAAAATGAAGGAGTCGTTTTTTCAGACATTGCTATAGATAAAACATTTCCACACGAAAACGCACCAACACGTAAACCAAGAACGGGATTACTGACAAAATACATTAATTCAGAAGAATATGATTTAGAAAACTCATTTGTGATAGGAGACCGTTTAACCGATGTTGAATTGGCTAAAAACTTAGGATCAAAAGCCATCTATATTAATAATGTAGAAGGGTTGGCAGACGAAGAAATTTCTGTTAAAAAGATAGAATTGTCAGATGTTATAGCCTTGGAAACAAAGGACTGGAAAGATATTTATGAGTTTTTAAAATTAGAAGATCGTGTAGCAGAAATTACACGTAATACTAATGAAACTAAGATTTATATAAAAGTAAACTTAGATGGATCTGGAAAAAATGATATTTCAACAGGGTTGCATTTCTTTGATCATATGTTAGATCAAATAGGACGTCATGGGGCTATGGATTTAACAATTAAGGTTGAAGGTGATTTAGAAGTTGATGAACACCATACAATTGAAGATACCATGATTGCATTTGGAGAGTTGTTTAACAAAGCCTTAGGAAATAAATTAGGAATTGAACGTTATGGGTTCTGTTTGCCAATGGACGATTGTTTGGCTCAAGTAGCTGTTGATTTTGGTGGACGTAACTGGTTAGAGTGGGATGCTGAGTTTAAAAGAGAAAAAATAGGAGATATGCCTGCTGAAATGTTTTTCCACCTGTTTAAATCATTTACAGATGGGGCAAAGTGTAATTTGAACATTAAGGCAGAAGGAGTTAATGAACATCATAAAATAGAAGGTATTTTTAAAGCCTTTGCCAAAGCTATGAAAATGGCAGTGAAAAGAGATACCAATAAAATGTTTTTACCGAGTACTAAAGGAATGCTGTAAATTATGAAGAAAGTTTTAATACTTATATTTTTTGTATCGTTGAGTTCTGTTGCTCAAGAAAAAGTGCGTTTGTTCTTTTTAGGAGGACAATCTAATATGGTAGGGCACGGACATGTAGAAGACTTACCACCAACTTTGGATAAAACATTTGAGAATGTTTGGATATTTCATGGGAATACATCCAATAACGGAGAACAATTTAAAGGAGTTGGAGGACAAGGTATTTGGGCTCCACTACAACCAGGACATGGTAAAAAAATGAAATCTACTTCTGAAGAGAATCGTTACTCAAAGTTTTTTGGTGTAGAATTGTCTTTTGCCGCAAAACTACAAGAACAATATCCTGACGAAAAAATAGCAATTATCAAATATGCAAGAGGTGGGAGTTCTATTTTTTCAGGAGCCGCACAGAATTGGGATATAAACGAGGAATATTCTCAACTATACCATTTTCAACAAACGGTTAAAAATGCTTTAAGCAATACGGATATAGACAACGATGGTACAAAGGAAGAATTGGTGTTTTCTGGTATTGTTTGGATGCAAGGAGAAAGTGATACATATCAAATAGAAAAGGTGTCTCAATACGCAAAGCAATTAAAAGGGTTGATGTACGAAATAAGAGAAACTTTAGGGAGTCAGCAAGCCCCTATTATAGTGGGTATGGTTACAGATTCAGGAAAACATTCAAAGACACATTCAGCTAATTTCAAACCTTTTCAAGAGCAACAAAGACAATTTGTAGAAGAAGATAATTTTGCAACATTGGTTACAGATACAGAGAAATATGAGTGCTATGACTCTTGGCATTACAAAAGCGAAGGTTGTATTGATTTGGGAAAAAGATTTGCAGAAGAAATAATAAAATCATTGAAGTAAGCTAGAGAATAGCATAGCAATATATATGAAAATAGTTATTATAAATTACGGAGCAGGAAATATACAATCTATCAAATTTGCAGTACAACGTTTAGGACATGAAGCTGTTTTAAGTCACGATGCAGAAGAAATAAAATCTGCAGATAAAGTGATTTTTCCAGGAGTTGGAGAGGCGAGTAGTGCTATGAAAATGTTAAAAGAGACAGGTTTGGATACAGTAATTCCAAATTTAAAACAACCTGTTTTGGGAATTTGTTTAGGAATGCAATTGATGTGTCATTCAAGTGAAGAAGGAAATACAAAAGGGTTAAGTCTTTTTGATGTAGATGTACACCGTTTTGAGGAAAATGTAAAAGTTCCTCAAATAGGTTGGAATCAAATAGCAGAATTACAAACAGATTTATTTAAGGGAATAAAAGAAGAGGAGTACATTTATTTAGTACATAGTTATTATGCTCCAATCTGTAAAGAAACAATTGCTACAACCAATTATGGATTAAAATATTCAACAGCGTTGCAGAAAGATAATTTTTACGGAACGCAGTTTCATCCTGAAAAAAGTAGCAAGGCAGGAACACAAATATTAAAGAATTTTTTAGAACTCTAGAAATAAGAGTACTAAGTACTTGAAACAAAAGCAAAAAATATGAGAATTATACCAGCAATAGATATTATAAACGGACAATGTGTACGTCTTTCAAAAGGGGATTATAACACAAAAAAAGTTTATAATGAAAACCCATTAGAAATAGCAAAGCAATATGAAGCACATGGAATAGAGCATTTGCATTTGGTAGATTTAGATGGAGCTAAGGCAAGTCATATTGTAAACCATAAAGTTTTAGAAGAAATAGCAACCAAAACAAGTTTAAAAATTGATTTTGGTGGTGGCTTAAAAACAGACGAAGATTTACGTATTGCATTTGAGTCTGGAGCAGGTCAAATAACAGGAGGGAGTATTGCTGTAAAACAACCAGAAATTTTTAAAAATTGGTTGGCAAAATTTGGAGCAGATAAAATAATTTTAGGAGCAGATGCAAATAATGAAAAGATAGCCATTAGTGGTTGGTTAGAAGAGTCTGATGAAGAATTAATTCCATTTGTAAAAAACTATATGAAAGAAGGAGTTTCTTATGTAATTTGTACAGATATAGCAAAAGATGGTATGTTAGAAGGGCCTTCTTTTGATTTGTATAAAAAAATGTTAGGAGCATTGCCGAATATAAAACTGATAGCTAGTGGAGGAATTTCTACTTTTGAAGAGTTACCAAAATTAGCAGAATTAGGATGTGAAGGAACCATTATAGGAAAAGCTATTTATGAGAATAAAATAAGCTTAAAACAATTAGAAAATTATATAATAAATAGTACAAAATAGTAAAATATATAGTTTGTAGCTTACTTAAAGCTCTGTACTTAATACAAAGAAGATGTTAACAAAAAGAATAGTTCCTTGTTTAGATATTAAAAACGGTAGAACCGTTAAAGGAGTTAATTTTGTAGATTTAAGAGATGCAGGAGACCCTGTAGAATTGGCAAAAATATATGCAGATACTGGGGCAGATGAACTTGTGTTTTTAGACATTTCTGCAACAGAAGAAAAGCGTAGAACTTTGCATGATTTAGTCATGCGTGTTGCAGCTGCTATAGATATCCCATTTACAGTTGGTGGTGGAATATCTTCTGTAGAAGATATAGATGATTTGTTACATGCAGGAGCAGATAAAGTATCTATCAATTCTTCAGCAGTAAAAAATCCAAAGCTGATTAATGAAGCTTCTGCTAAATTTGGTTCACAGTGTATTACGGTTGCTATTGATGCAAAACAAATTGATGGTGATTGGTTTGTGCATTTGGTAGGAGGAAAAGTACCTACAGATATAAATCTGTTTGAATGGGCACAAGAGGTAGAAGAAAGAGGAGCAGGAGAAATTTTGTTTACATCAATGGATCATGATGGTACTAAGAATGGGTTTGCTAATGAAGCTTTAGAGATATTATCTGAGATGTTAAATATTCCTATTATTGCATCTGGAGGAGCGGGAAATAAACAGCATTTTGCAGATACTTTTATAAAAGGAAAAGCAGATGCAGCTTTGGCAGCAAGTGTATTTCATTTTAAAGAAATTGATATTCAAGAGTTGAAACAAGATTTAAAAACTCAAGGAGTTCCAGTTAGAATATAGTGAATGTTTTTCGTTGACTAAGCTTGTCTAAGTCAACATAATAATATACCCTTCGACAGGCTCAGGGTACATAATAAAATAAAGAAAAAAATGAAAATAGATTTTTCAAAAGATAATGGCTTGGTACCTGCAATTATTCAAGATGCAGAAACAAAAAACGTATTGATGTTAGGATACATGAATCAAGATGCCTATGACAAAACTATCGAAACAAATAAGGTAACTTTTTTTAGTAGAAGTAAAAATAGATTGTGGACAAAAGGAGAAGAAAGTGGAAACTTTTTAGAATTGGTTAGCATTTCAAATGATTGTGATAATGATTCTTTGCTGATAAAAGTAAAACCAAAGGGACCTACATGCCATACAGGAACTGATACTTGTTGGAAAGAAGAGAATAACCCTTCTTATGGTTTCTTTTCTACTTTAGAAAGTGTTATTGCAGAACGTGTTGCAAATAAGGATACTAAAAAATCATATGTAGCAAGTCTTTTTGATAAAGGAATAAATAAAGTAGCTCAAAAGGTAGGAGAAGAAGCTGTAGAGACAGTTATTGAAGCTATGGATAACAATGATGAGTTGTTTTTATATGAATCAGCAGATTTGTTATTTCATTATTTAATGTTACTACAAGCAAAAGGGTTTACCTTGAGTGATATTGAAAAAGAATTGAAAGGAAGGCAAAAGTAAATGGTATAGTACTATCTATATAATATTTAAATCCCTAATGAATATCATTAGGGATTTTTTGTGTAATAAACTTTATGAAAACTTGTTTAATAAAAAAGGGAGAACTCTTTAAGAACTCTCCCTTTTGAAAAATATATGTTTTATTCTTAGAACTTATAAGAAAGTCCAATAATAAGTTGATTTGGTTTTTGGTTGATTAATGTCGTAGACATCGTTTCAATTAGTTCATCAGCAGGAATATTAGCAAGATTTGCATCATCAGGTACATTAAATCCTGTTTCAAAACGAGCATCCAATCCTAGTTTCCAGATTTCTAATCCAGCACCAATAACTAAACCTACAGAAATTTCTTCATCAATAGTATCATAAGTGTAGTTTAGGTCTGGTGCATTAAATTCAGAACTTAATACATATTGTACATTAGGTCCTAAAAAAATATTTCCAACTCCTAAAAATTTCAACCCTAATAAAACAGGTACATCAATTTTATTTAAACTGAAGTCGGCACTTGTACTAGCAGCAGGTATTGGCCCAACCGCTGGTGTGTTAAATGTATATTCGTTAGACAAACTTGTGTAAATAAGTTCAGGACGTACGTACAATCCTACAATTGGAATTTTTACACGTAACCAAGCCCCAGCGTGATATCCACTGTTGTCTTTAGTGTCGATAGAGTATCCATCAGGTAATGTAAGGTATTTAGAAGCTTCACCATTTAGGTCAACATTCATACCCGCTTTAAGACCATAACTAATTTGTGCACTAGCAAATTGACTAGCTGCTACTATTAGAGCAAATGCTAAGATTACTTTTTTCATATGATTGGTTTTTGGTTAATTTTATTTTCTTTTAATAACTCTTTGAACTGCAGCAACAATTGCTTTGTCATTCAAACCGTATTTTTCCATCAATTGAGCAGGAGTTCCTGATTCTCCGAAACTATCGTTTACAGCAACAAATTCTTGAGGAATAGGGTTGTTTTTAGCTAAAACTCCAGAAATACTTTCTCCTAAACCACCAATATAATTATGCTCTTCAGCAGTAACAATACATCCTGTTTTCGCTACAGAGGCAAGTACAGCTTCAGCATCTAAAGGTTTTATTGTGTGCATATTGATTACTTCTGCAGAAATACCCAACTCTTCTAATTGCTCAGAGGCTTGTAAGGCTTCCCATACTAAATGACCTGTAGCTACAATAGTAACATCAGCTCCTTCTGTTAATTGAATGGCTTTACCAATTACAAACTTATTTTCATGAGTTGTATCTGTATGCTTTGGCATATAGATAGGTACTACTGGTCTACCAAAACGTAAATATACAGGACCATCATGTTCAGCAATAGCAATAGTTGCCGCTTCTGTTTGATTGTAATCACAAGTGTTGATAACAGTCATACCAGGCAACATTTTCATTAACCCAATATCTTCTAATATTTGGTGTGTTGCACCATCTTCTCCTAATGTTAAACCTGCGTGTGAAGCACAAATTTTTACATTTTTATCTGAATATGCTACTGATTGGCGAATTTGATCGTAAACTCTTCCTGTAGAAAAGTTAGCGAAAGTTCCTGTAAAAGGAATTTTACCTCCAATAGTTAAACCAGCAGCTATACCGATCATATTTGCTTCAGCAATACCGATTTGGAAAAATCTTTCAGGGTTCTCTTCAATAAATTTATCCATTTTTAAAGAACCAATCAAATCAGCACAAAGAGCTACAACATTTGGGTTTGTTCTTCCTAATTCGGCTAAACCAGCTCCAAAACCAGAACGTGTGTCTTTTTGCTCGGTAAAAGTATATTTTTTCATTATATGTTAAGTAATATTAGATACTCGCAAAAGTAATAATTTTATATAGTTTTATGAGTATTATTTATTTTTTGTTTAGTCAATATTTTTTAAGGCTTGGTATATTTTATGAATAGGTAAGCCCATAACATTAAAATAACTACCTTCAATTTTTTCAACACCAATATAGCCAATCCATTCTTGAATTCCATAACTTCCTGCTTTATCAAAAGGTTGAAAAGTATCTACATAATAGTTAATTTCCTCATCTGTTAAGGGAGCGAAGTGAACGATAGTGCTGTCTGAAATAACTTTGGTAAATTTTATTGTTTTGATACAGACAGATGTAATTACTTCATGTGTATTATTGGAAAGCTTTTTTAGCATAAGAACAGCATCGGCTTTATCTTTTGGTTTTTCTAAGGCAGTATCTTTTAGCCAAACAATTGTATCAGAAGTAATAACTAATTCGTTTTCTTTTAGAACATTGTCAAAAGGAGTCGATTTTAATACAGTTAAATACTCGGTAATTTCCTTTCCTTTTAGGTTTTTAGGGTAAACTTCTTCTATCCCATAAGTTTTTACTTTGAAAGGTATATTTAAATCTTTTAAAAATTGTTGTCTTCTAGGAGATTGAGAGGATAAGATTATAGAGTATTTATTAGTGAGTTTTTTTAGCATTTAAACAGTCGTAAATATTGTATAGATAAGACCAAATATAAGAATCAATTTTAATAAAGAACTCATTTTATGAAACTCTTGTTTTTTATTCATTTTTCTTATTTTGAATATAAAATAAAGAAAAGGACTTACAATAAAAAGAAGGGTATATATTAAGGTTACTTTAGAGTTTGTGTAATGTATAGCAAATTCAAAAAGGAGTACCAAGGTTAGTAAACTTATAGTTGTTACTATTTTAGTAGTTCTTTTAATTCCTATTAGGATAGGGAGGGTTTTTAAATCGGCATTATAATCTCCCTTTATATCTTCCATATCTTTCACAATTTCTCTAATAAAATTGATAAGAAAAGCAAATAGTGAAAATAGGATAAGTAATAAGACATATTTGTTTTCAAGTATTTGAAATTTAGTTTCAAATAATAAATATGTAAGGGGGTTAAGAGAAACTAAGAAGGATACTATAATGTTTCCAATTATGGGGGTTTGTTTTAGATATTTTGAATATAAAAATAATAGTAAAACTATACCTGAAAAATAAAATGAAGCTGCTTCTATATTTGTTAAAAAGGAAAGGTAAATACCACTAAATAAACCAATAGAGTTAAATAAAAGGTAAAGAAACCAAGCTTGTTTTTTTGATATTTTTTTTTCTATAAAAACCTTAGAAGGTTTGTTTATCGTGTCACAGTCGATATCATAAATATCATTGATGATATTTCCTGCAGCAGCTAAAAATAAGACAGTAATATTTAATAATATAAACTGAAAGCTTGTTAAAATATGTGGACTGTTAAAAAGAGGGGATAGGAAGAATTTAAAAAGAACTAGTGAAACACTTAGTATGCTTAAGTTTTTCCAGCGAATAAGATGAAAAAACCACATTAGAAGTTCTTTTTAATTCTTGCTAAATCTTTTTTGTTATCTCTGTCTTTTAAAGTTTGTCTTTTGTCGTGTAATTTTTTACCTCTACACAGAGCTATGTCTAATTTAGCCCATCCCTTATCTGTTAAAAATAATTTTAAAGGAACAATAGTAAGTCCTACGTTTTTAACCTCTTTTTCAAGTTTTTTTAATTCTCGTTTATTCAAAAGTAAACGTCGTTCACTTTTAGGTTTATGATTGTAGGAATTTCCGTAGAGGTATTCTTCAATAAACATATTAATGACAAATAATTCTCCTTTGTCATTAAACTCACAAAAACTTTCCGTTATCCTAGCTTTACTTTCTCTTATAGATTTAATTTCGGTACCAGTAAGTTGAATTCCAGCAGTATATTTGTCTAGAATTTCATATTCAAATCGAGCTTTTTTGTTTTGAATGTTTATCTTTTTTTGCATAGTAATGCAAAGGTACT
Organism: Flavicella sp.; assembly: GCA_965243265.1. Classification (GTDB taxonomy): domain Bacteria; phylum Bacteroidota; class Bacteroidia; order Flavobacteriales; family Flavobacteriaceae; genus Flavicella. The sequence goes on along the minus strand of CBDEUL010000001.1, from coordinate 15,517 downwards.
TAATAAAAGTAAATTAAAATTAATTAATAATTCATTTGTAAGTTTATTGTTGTCTTGCAAGGGATTGTCGTTTTCTTTTCCTCTTCAAATATTTGAATAAACTCTTTATTTCTACTAAAAAAGTTGAACGTAATACTTGACTTTCCTTTATGTGTGATAAAAGAATTGTTATTACTATCAATAATCTTGTAATTTTTAGTGTTTGGATTTTGAGTATATTTTTTATTGAAATACTTTAATAAAAATTTTTTATCATCACGATCAATACCCAGAAAAACGTAGTTGAATACTACCAATTTACTTTTGTGAAAAACAAGCATACATCTAGATTTAAGGTGTTTTACTCTCATTTTGTAAATGAGTGTAACTGTGTCCGTGTTTTTCGGATTAGAGTAGGTGTAATTTGGTTTTCCGTAAAATAGTTTGACAAGGTTAATGTCTATACCAAAACCTAAAAAACCATTAAAACGTAGTTCATTAGGTGAAAGAAGAATGTCTTTTTCTTCGGTATAAATTTCCTTGAAATGGTTGTTTGAAAATTTTAATGCAAGAGACTTGTAATTAAACTTTTTTGATTTAGTACGAAGTGATAGTCTCAATAGTGGTTTTTTTGTTAGAGTCATCATAAAACAGTAATACTTAGGGGTTAGAAACTCAAAGATACAAAAAAAACACCAATATAAATTGGTGTTTTTTTCTAAAGATTGAAAATCACTCTCTTTTGTGGTTATGACACTTTTAGTTGAGCATTGTTAATTTTAGATTTTAAAGAATCTAAATTTTGAGAAATTTTTTCATTCGTAGTATCAAACAAATTGTGGTAATATTGAATTCCTTCATTCAGATTCTTGTAAAATTTAGTCAAATATTTTTCCTGTTTTTTGTCTGGAGAATTGAAAAAATCAATAACCTTTTCATTGAAATATTTTACATACATTTCCAATTCTTTGACAAACATATGTGGTCTGTTTTCAGAAAACATAACATTTGTTTTTCCGTAAATATGTTGTACCATTGATTTAAGAGAGATTTCTTTATCAAAGTAGGCAATATTAGGTCCAGGGCATACAAGCACGCCTGATTTGGTTTCTTTAGCTTGTATGTTATTGTCTATCAGTCCAGCATTAGCTAAGCCTATACATAAACATGATTTTTCGGTTATTTTGTTGAATTTTGATTGGTATTCTTCAGGTGTGAGTTCTTCTTGTTTTAAAGCTTCTATTTCTGCACTTTGATATTTTTGAGAAGCAGTACAAATAGACCTTCCCTTGTCGTCTTTTTGTAGGGCTAAGAACTTTTTAGGGCAAGAACTTCCTATTTTATCGTCTTTAATTTGTGCTTGTTTATAAATATCGTTAGAGACACCTTTAACACTGTTAAAAGGAACACCCAGTGGAGAAATATTACTTAAGTATAAGTCTTTTTCTTTAGCTTTGGCTAATACTTCTATAGTATCTTTATCTACAGTAGTTGCTTCAGGTACTAATAAGAAAGGAGAACCCCATCCAACAGAGCTCACATCATAATTGTTTAAAAGAAAGTCGTGTTCTTCAGATGTTCCAACACCTCCTTGTACGGTAATTTCGATATCTAATGGGTTTTCTGGTACATGTTTCCCTTTGGCAGCTAAAGCTTTTGAATATGTTTCAAAAGTTTTATTAATCAATTCTTCTTTATTACTATGGAATTGATCTAAGATAGGACCTAATAATAGACCTTCTGTAGCAAATGCATGTCCACCACAGTTTAATCCAGATTCTATTCTGTACTCAGAAACCCATAATCCTTTTTTTGCAAAAAATTGTCCTTGAATTGTAGCAGATCTATAGTCACTAACTTTAAGGATTATTTTTTTATTTAAGGTATTGTCTGTATTAGGGTAAAAATCTTCGAACTCTTCAAAGTAGCTATACAATCTAGGGTTCATTCCAGCAGAAAGAACAATAGAAGAGTTTAGCTTACTATTTGCAAATCCTTTTAATGCAGCATGTGCATCATTGTGTTCTACAGGTAATACTTCATTTTTATAAGTATTTTCATTGTCCAATTTGGTCATGATATTCACATCAATATTTCCTGGACGTAAATTATCTTGTAACCAATTGTAAAGAGTTTTTTTACTTGCTTTTTGTTCGATTAAAGTAGTTAGTTCTTTTTTGACTTCTGAAATGTCAGGTAGTATTGAAAGATACTCTTCTAAAACTTCAGATTTTTCAGATAGAGCAATCTTAAAGTTATTGAATTTTTCTTTTACAATATGGTCTACATTATTTAAATAAGATGTTATTCTATTAGCTCTTGCATCTATTTCTTTTGATTTAAATGATTGAAAAGGAAGATTGTATTTTTTACTATAAAATTCATTCATTTTTTCAACCAAAATATCATCAACGATTGAAATTACAGATGAAATTCCATATTGAGCAACTTTTATAGGGCTGTCAACAGTAAAAGCAAGTCCCATAACTGGTATATGGAATGTATGTGCTTGTGGATATTTTTTCATTTTTTGGTATTAAAATTAGGCTGCAAAGATGCAATAATACCACGTTTAATAATATGATATCCATCATGTTTTTATTTAATATTTTGTAAATGAGTATGTTATGTAAAATCAAAAACTCCTTTAATCAAAGATTAAAGGAGTTTTTGAATAAGGTTTGATAGCCGTTTAGTTTTTTACATGTAAGCTGCTATTCAATTCAATAGTTTTAGGGTTTGGTCTACAAGTTAAGTGACCGTTAGTACTGTCTAATAAGAACAACAGTTTGTCTTTTCCGTTTAATTCAGCACCCTTTACAATATTAGCACCTTCTTCAACGATAGTACCATTAATATCTACAGGTTGTTTTTCGGCATTGTATAACCAAACTTTAGCAGCAGCAGTTACATATACCCCAGCAGCAATTGTACATCCAAAACCTAAAGAGATTCCTGTTCCGGCGTTAGCACCTAATAAACATTTATCTCCAATTGAAATTACGTTTTTATTCCCTCCAGAAAGAGTTCCCATAATAGATACTCCACCACCTAAATCTGAATCATGTCCAACAACAACTCCAGCAGAAACTCTACCTTCAATCATTGCATTTCCTAATGTACCAGCATTAAAGTTGATATATCCAGCAGGCATTACAGTAGTTCCAACAGCTGTATGAGCTCCTAAACGAACTTGTGAAGCAGAGGCTATACGTACCCCATTAGGTACATTATAATCTACCATATAAGGGAATTTATCTACATGAGTAACGTTTAATGACTCACCTTTAAATGTAACTTTGATACGTTCAGCACTTAAGTCTTCAGGTAAAATAGGTCCTTGGTTTGTCCAAGCAATATTATTTAATTTACCAAAAACACCTTCTAGTGATAACCCGTGAGGTTTTACATGTAGTTGCGATAAACATTGTAGTTTAAAATATCCTTCAACAGCGTTTTCAACAGCTTTATCTTTGTCGAATAAAAAGTAAGCAACCACATCAATTTCTTGATATCCTTCTGGCTGATTGTAGTTGTCTAACAATTGTTTGATTAATACGATGTTTGGATGTTTTTCAATTTCTGAATGAAAGGCAGCAAAGTTGTCAAATGCTTTTTGCAATTGTTCTTTAGAAACAGTTACAAAACCATTTTCATTTGATGAATATTTTGTAACATCTTGTAATAAAGCAGCAGTTCCAAATGCAGTGTCCCAATTAATTGCAGGGAAGTTAACATCCAATGTTTTATCTCCTTTAGATCTTCTAATTCCTAAACCAAAAGCCAAAGGTTTTGCATATTCAGGTTTTGATGTAATATTTTGTACGTATTCTTTGAAATTCTCTATCGTATTCATGTGAAATCTTTATAATTTAACTGGGTGCAAATATAAATAAAACAAGTGTATTGATAGAGTTGTTTAACGAATTATTGTGATGTTTAGGAGGGAAGGTATGTCTATTTTTTTCGGAGTGTTCTAAAATAAATTTCTCTCTCTTCAAATGTTTTTTCAGTAACAGGGAGTATCACTTTTTCAAATAAATCCATAAAAGAAGGACTGTGTTTTTCCACCTTGTTAGTAGCCAAGTTGAAAGGAACAAAGCCAAACCAAGCAATAGATTTTAGAATGGTTTTATCATGGTTCCACATGCGCATTTCTACTTGAAGGTGTTTAGGAGAAAATTTTATTAATTGTGATTCAATACAAATTGTTTCCATTGTAAAAACAGGACGTAAATAGGCAACTTGATTGTTAGAAACTACCCAGCCTAAACGATCTTCTTTGATAATTTTAAACAAATCAATACCGTAGTTTTCTAACAATTGATCTTCTCTGGCATTGATGTAATAATCTACGTACCTACCATTGTTTAGATGGTTGAAAGGGTCACAGTCTTGAAATCTAATTTTTTTATTACTCTCAATTATTTTAGGAAGCTTTTTCATAGTAGAAGAGTTTTAAATATGTGCTGTTTTTTGTGCTATAGAAGAAATTATTTTATCGATGTTTTCTTTGTAATCGAACCAAAGAGTGTTAACATCTTTTTTAAACCAAGTTAGCTGTCTTTTTGCAAACCTTCGCGTATTTTTTTTAATTTCTTGAATAGCAAAGTCTAAAGTAATTTCTTCATCAAAATGAGAGAAGAGTTCTCGATAGCCTACAGTTTGTAGAGCGTTTAAGTGCTTGTTGGGGTATACTGATTTTGCTTCTTCAATAAGGCCTTCAGAAATCATAATATCTACACGTCTATTAATTCGATCATAGATAATTTCTCTATTTGCTGTGAGACCTATTTTTATAGGGGTAAAACTCCTAGGAGTTTTGGGTTTGTTTTTGAAAGACGAGTAGGTTTGTTTGGTTCCAATACATATTTCTAAAGCTCTGATTACTCTATGAGGGTTTTCTATAGCTATGTTATTATAGGTATCAAGGTCTAAGTTTTTTAACTTCTCTTGGAGGTATTCCAATCCTTTTTGTTCGAGTTCTAAATTTAGTTGTTCACGTATTTCAGGAGCTACTGTAGGAAAGTGATCTAAACCTTTTAATACAGCATCTACATACAAACCGCTACCACCTACCATAATTACAATATCGTGTTTTAAATAGAGTTCGTTTAATTTATTTAGGGCATCTTTTTCAAATTGACCTACATTATAATCATCAAAAATAGAGCGATTTTGAATAAAGAAGTGTGGAGCTTGTGCTTGTTCTTCTTTAGTAGGAACGGCTGTTCCAATACTAGTTTCTTTGTAAAATTGACGTGAATCACAAGATATAATAGGGGCGTTATAGTGCTTTGCTAAAGCAAGGCTTAATGATGTTTTTCCTATAGCTGTAGGACCTACGATTGTAATGAGGTATTTAGGCATTTTTATTTTTATAAGGGTGCTCAAAGATACAAAGGAGTAGGGGATAAATTAGAGATAGAAATGTAAAACTATTACAGTTTTTCTCCACAAGTATTACAGAAATTGGCGTTATCGTGATGTTTGTCGTGTCCACAGTTTCTACAAGATTGAGTATTTAGATGGTTTTTTATTGGAGTGGTTAACATACTCGGCCGATACAATTCCTGTAGGTACGGCAATAATTCCATATCCTAAAATCATGACTATAGTGGCTATTAATTGACCAATAGTTGTTGCGGGAGCAATATCACCATAACCAACAGTTGTGAGTGTAACAATTGTCCAATAAACACTTCTAGGGATGCTTGTAAAACCGCTATCAGCACCTCCTTCAATTAGATACATAATGGTTCCTAATATTACAGAAATTATTAAAACGGTTAATACAAATACAGATATTTTAATTCTACTAGCTTTTAAGGCTTCCATTAATCGGTTTGATTCCCCTACATAACGAGTGAGTTTTAAAATTCTAAAAACTCTGAGTAAACGTAAAGATCTTAGGATAACAAGTGCGTGTGTACCTCCAATGATAAGGGATAAATACATGGGGATTGTGGCCAAAAAATCTATAATACCGTAGTAGCTAAAAATATATTTACTAGTTTTTTTTATAGAAATAACTCTAGCAAAGTATTCTAGAGTGAATAGGAAGGTGATAATCCATTCGGAGTAATTGAAAAAACGATGGTGTTTTTGATCTATTTCTTCTACACTTTCTAACATAACAAAAACAATGCTGGCTATAATTGTAATGAGCAATATAACATCAAACAATTTTCCTTCTTTGGTATCAGCTTCATAAATAATTTCATGAAGTTTAGATTTCCAGTTTTTTTGTTGCGTTTTCATAAATGAGTTTTAAAAACGAATAATTTTTTCTACTCTTGATTTGTCAAGATACTTTTTTATACTGTTTCTGGTTGTAATGTTATTTTCTATAGGGGTAATTAAATTTTTTACAATTTCAATATTTTCTAACTGATGTGCTAAATCTATAAAACCAATTCCTTGAATTTCATTGTTTTGAATTAATAAAACAGATTTTTCATTAGGGTGTCTTCCTTTGTCAATTACTAACATATTATCTGAATTAAAAGTAATATTTTCTTTTTGTTTTTTTCTAAAACCATTAAAACGAGGTTTGTTTTTTTGAAAATAAATATCAAATTTCAATTGTGCAATTAATTCATTCCCAGTTTCTTCGTATGTAATATCTGCTACTTGTTTCTGTAGTGTTTTTGTTCTTTTGGAGGTTCTTAAAAATAACTGATTTATTCCTTTTTTAATATTTTTGTTTTTACCCATATAAAGAACAGTTCCTTCGTTATTATGAACAAAGAACAAACCCGTTGTAGGGGGGATATTTTCAATTATACTTGTTAGGTTGGCGGTAATTGTTTTTTGAGAATCAGCAAGTGTTTTTACAGTAGAGGAAGTTATTTTTTTACCGATATCTTTGTTTAATAATAGTTTAAAAAGTTTCACGGTTGCTAAAGCATCCCCACTAGCTCTATGTCGGTCATTCATTGGAATTCCAAGAGATTTGCAAAGCTTTCCAAGGCTATAAGAGTCTTGATCTGGAAGCAACTCTTTACTAAGTTCTACTGTGCAAATGGTTTTTCGAGTGTAATCAAACCCTAATCGGTTAAATTCGGTTCTCATAATTCTGTAATCAAATGAAGTATTGTGAGCAACGAAAATACAATCTTTAGTAATTTCTACAATTCGTTTTGCTACTTCATAAAACTTAGGAGCTGTTTTTACCATTTTAGGGGTAATTCCAGTAAGTTTTACAACAAAAGGTTGGATTGGGCGTTCGGGGTTAACGAGACTGATAAATTGGTCTACAATCTCATGTCCGTCAAATTTATATATAGCAACTTCGGTTATACCTTCTTCATTAAATTTACCTCCTGTTGTTTCGATGTCTATAATGGCGTACATATGTAATTGTATTTTTTATTGTCTAGATCCAAAAATAGCACTTCCTACACGTACCATAGTACTACCCTCACTAATAGCAATTGTGTAATCGCCACTCATTCCCATAGATAATGTGTTTAGGTTGTGTTGCGAAGTGTTTTGATCGAAGAGGTTTTTAAGTTTCTGAAATTCTTTTTCCACTTGTTTGGTGTTTTCTGTAAAGCTCGCCATTCCCATAAGTCCAATAATGTTTAGATGTTTAAGAGTTTTTAGTTCTTTAGAGTTTAAAATAGCTTGGGCTTCATCAAAAGACAAACCAAATTTGGTATCTTCTTCCGCAATTTTAACTTGTAATAAGCAGTCTATTATTCGGTTGTGTTTTAAAGCTTGCTTGTTTATCTCTTTAAGTGTAGAAAAACTGTCTACACCGTGTATTAAGGAAACAAATGGAGCAATGTATTTTACTTTGTTTTTTTGAAGATGTCCTATTAAATGCCATTTAATATCTTTGGGAAGGGCTTCTGATTTAGCAACCATTTCTTGGACTTTGTTTTCTCCAAAAATGCGTTGACCAGTATTGTATGCTTCCTGAATAAAATGATTTGGTTTTGTTTTAGAAACTGCAACTAAGGTTACATTTGTGGGAATACTTTTTTTTACAAGTGAAATGTTTTCTTGGATGGACATGTAAAAAGGGAATTATAAATGATTTATTTATCGTAAAACCAAATATAATATTTTAATATAGGAGTAGGGGAACAGTTGAGTTTTTTTTAATAAAAAAGGCTGCTTGTTAAAGCAGCCTTTTCTGTATATATGTAAAATGGAAATTATTTTAACAAACTTACAATTTGAGATGCTAATTCAGTTCCAATTCTATCTTGAGCTTCACCTGTAGCAGCTCCAATATGTGGAGTTACAGATACTTTAGGGTTCATTAAAATTTGTACAGCTGGTTTAGGTTCTGTTTCAAAAACATCTAAAGCAGCACCACCTAGTTTACCACTATCTAAAGCAGCTATTAAAGCAACCTCATCAATAACACCACCACGAGCAGCATTTGCGATAAAAGCACCGTCTTTCATAGATTCAATTTCTTTAGCACCAATTACATACTCATCTTGAGCAGGTACGTGTAATGTTAAGAAATCAGCTTCTTTTAAAACCTCTTCTTTAGAAACTGTATTTACAGTAATATCTACAGATTGTCCACCAAAGAAATCTAAAGTTAAGGTTGCTGATTCCATAAATGGATCAAAAGCAACAACTTTCATTCCTAAACGTAAAGCAACTGCAGCAGTAGCTTGACCAATACGTCCAAATCCTAAAACTCCTAAAGTTTTTCCTTTTAATTCAACACCAGCTCCGTAAGCTTTTTTCAATCCTTTAAAGTTAGATTCTCCTTCTAAAGGCATGTTTCTGTTAGAGTCGTGTAAGAAACGAACCAATCCAGATAAATGAGCAAATACTAATTCAGCAACAGAGTGAGAAGATGCAGCAGGAGTATTAATTACGTGAAGACCTTTATCTCTAGCGTATTGAACATCAATATTATCCATACCAACACCACCACGACCAATAATTTTAATTGAAGGACATGCGTCAATTAATTCTTGACGAACAGTTGTAGCACTACGTACTAATAATACGTCAATATTTTCTTCGTTAATGTAGTTCTCTAGTTGATCTTGAGCTACGGTTGTTAAAATTACTTCAAAACCAGCAGCTTCTAAAGCAGTAACACCGCTTTGAGCTAATCCATCATTTGCTAATACTTTCATTCTATGATATTTTATGAGTAAAAATAAAAGTGATGCCTTTTAGAGCATCACTTTGTATAAATGTTATTTATTTAATTCTTTCATTGCGTTTACGAGTACTTGAACGCTTTCAATAGGCATTGCATTGTAGATACTCGCTCTGTAACCACCAACAGATCTGTGTCCGTTAATTCCGCTGATTCCAGCAGCAGCGGCAAGAGCATCAAATTTTTCTTTTTGAGATTCGTCTGCTAATGTAAAGGTTACATTCATGTTAGAACGATCTTCTTTGGCAGCAAAACCTACAAACGCAGGGTTGTTGTCAATTTCGTTGTATAACAAAGCAGCTTTTTCTTCATTTTCTTTTTCAATTGCAGCTACACCACCTTTTTCTTTTAACCATTCTAATGTTAACATAGATACATATACAGGGAATACAGGAGGTGTGTTAAACATACTTCCAGCTTTCGCATGTACAGCATAATCTAACATAGAAGGTATTGTTCTTCCAGATTTTCCAAAAATACTGTCTTTAACAATTACAAGTGTAGTTCCAGAAGGCCCCATGTTTTTTTGAGCACCAGCGTAAACAACATCAAATTGGCTGAAATCTAATTTTCTAGAGAAAATATCAGAACTCATATCTACAACTTTTAAAACATCTCCTCCAGGGAAATCTTTTAATTGAGTTCCAAAAATAGTGTTGTTTGATGTAAAGTGAATATAATCAGCATCAGCAGGTACATCGTAATTTTTAGGAATGTAATTGTATCCTTTGTCTTTAGAAGAAGCAACTACAACTGTTTCTCCAAAGTTTTTAGCTTCTTTAATAGCTTTAGAACTCCAAGCACCTGTATCGACGTAAGCCGCTTTACCACCTTCAGTCAATAAGTTATAAGGAGCCATTAAAAATTCTAAACTAGCTCCACCTTGTAAGAAAAGTACAGAATACCCTTCAGGTAATTCTAATAATTCTTTAACCAAAGCTTGTGCATTATCCATAACTGCGATAAACTCTTTACTTCTGTGAGAAATCTCTACAAGAGATAAATTTAATCCGTTAAAGTTAACTACAGCATCTGCTGCTTTTTGTAAAACTTCTTGAGGTAAAATAGAAGGTCCTGCGCTAAAATTATGTTTTTTCATCGTGTATGATTATCTATGTATTATTATTCAAAAAATAAAAAGCGAATTTCGGTATTTTTCTCGACTTGACAATGATAAAGTTGTTAATTATTTTGCTCTAATTTTAACAGGAAATTCAGGGTGTCAACTCCATCTGCATAGTCCCAAAGTTCAGGGAGTTGTGTTTTTCCCAAAGGAACACTTTTTGCGATGTCTAATTCAGAACTGATACATTGAATTTTATCAGAGTCATTCGTTAATTTGGTTTTTAATTCTTCTAAATTAGTGTAGTATTCATAAAACAAAGAAGAAATAGGAGAAGCATAATTTTTATCTTCTTTAAGCATTAAAAAACCGTTTTCTTGTATATCAAATAAGCTCATTAAATATACAGCCTTATTATAGTCGTAGTTGTTTGCGTATTTTGTATAGTTGATAATATCTTTTTTATGATATACAGCTTCAAAAATTTTGTTTAAGTCATATCCCTCAGGTAGAAATATTTTAGAAATACTTCTGCAGCCTAATCCAAAATATCTAAAGATATCATCACTCATCCTTTTTAAAGTTTCTTTGTCTTCTTTTCCAGATAATACAGCTACGGTATTTCTGTTTTTTCGAATAATATGTGGGTGTTTTCCAAAGTAATAATCAAAGTAACGAGCAGTATTGTCGCTTCCAGTTGCTATTACGGCATCAAAATTTTCTAGTTTTTTATCAGTGAATTCAATTTTGTTTTTGAATTCAGAATTAGAGTATTCTAAATATTTAGCAACTAAAGGGATAAAGTGTTTGTCGTTTGAAGAAAGTTTTATTAGTGCATTGTGACCAGACATTAATACACAAAGAAAGTCATGAAAACCTACTAGTGGAATGTTCCCTGCCATTATAATGGCTATTTTTTTAGGAGGTTGTTCTGTAAAATTATATGAAGAAATCCATGTTGTTAAATTTTCTTCAGAAAGCGCTTTGCTCCAGCTTTCTAAAGAAAACAGTACATTATCTTCTGTAAACCAACTATTAGATTCTTTAGCTCTTTTGATTTGCATATCAAAAGCATCAAAAAACAAATCATTAAAAGGGATGGATTCTTTTTTGGTAATGCCTTCTGTTGAAAATTGACTTAAAAAAAGACCTAGATTTGTAAAAGCTTTTTTTCTTTCCTCTAATAACATAGTTGTATGTGTTTGTAGTTTTGAAATATTTTGCAAATGTAATTAAGATATCTTAGTTGGATTCTTAAAAAGAAAATTTCTTTGGTGAGGTGTTTTATCAGATAAAGGTTTTGGATAAAAAAAGGAGGTTTTAAGGTTCAAATAAAAGGTAAAAATTGAATACTTATATTTGTGCAAAATTTTAGAATTTCATGGAAGAATTTGTACTCTTTTTAAAGAACCCTTGGCCCTGGTATGTTTCTGGTCCGGTAATAAGTATGGTAATGTTTTTACTACTTTGGTCAGGAGGTAGGTTTGGTGTTTCTTCAACATTAAAAACTATGTGTACTATTGGAGGAGCTGGTAAAAAAATATCTTTTTTTAATGAAGATTGGCGTGTAAATACATGGAATTTGGTTTTTGTAATAGGTGGTATTTTGGGAGGTTATTTAGCTGTTACCTATTTAGATGGTTTAAAAGGGTTGAGTGTTTCCGATGCTACTGTAAGTGATTTACAGGGGTTAGGAATTTCTTTTGACGGTGGATTTGCTCCTGAGGCTATTTTTAGTTGGCAGGGATTCGCAACTTTAAAAGGTTTTTTAATTCTGGTAATAGGTGGGTTTTTAGTAGGCTTTGGAACACGTTGGGCAGATGGGTGTACCTCTGGGCACGCAATTAGTGGATTGTCTAATTTACAATTACCGTCTCTTATAGCGGTAATAGGTTTTTTTATAGGAGGGTTAATAATGACTCATTTAATATTCCCTTTAATTTTTTAAAAGTATGAAACATATAAAGTTTTTGTTAATAGGTGTTTTATTTGGTGTTGTAATGACAAAGTCTGAGGCTATTTCTTGGTATAGAATTCAAGAGATGTTTCGTTTTCAGTCATTTCATATGTATGGAATTATAGGTTCTGCTTTGTTTGTGGGAGTTATAATGATGTATTTTATAAATAAAAATAATTTTAAGTCGGTGTACGGTGCTCCTGTAATGAGAAAAGTAGCCGAAATGGGAGTATATAGGTATTTGTTTGGAGGAACTGTTTTTGGTTTGGGGTGGGCTTTGTCAGGAGCTTGTCCGGGACCTATGTATGTACTTGTTGGAAATGGTGTTACTGTTTTTGTAATTGTTATTTTAAGTGCTGTTGTGGGTACATTGTGTTACGGGGTTTTAAAAAAATATTTACCTCATTAAAAAGGCCCCAATAAATTTAATTATTGGAGCCTTTTTCTAGTGAAATAAGGATTCTATTTTGTGTTTTTTCCAATACTGCATGATTAGGAATGAACAAATCACGGAGGAAGCCATTCCTTCTATTAGGATAGCAAATAGTATTTTTCCTGTTGATAAGTGAGATCCCCACATCATTGAATTTTCTAAAATCATTATAAGATCTGAATTGATGAAAGATAGGTAGATAGCTAATGAAATAGCTATTCCTACAACTGCCATAAAAGCAGTAGAAAAGGCAACGGATAAGTTTTTTAAATATCCGTTATCCAAATTGTCAAAAATATTTTTTTTGACAGCTGTGTTTACTCCCCATAGAACTATAAAAAAGTTAAAAGCTCTTAGCTGTACTAGGTGTTCTAAATGTAGTAGTTTCATTAAAAGAAAGTAACCAACAATTCCGATGTAAATTTTTAAAGCTTGATTCGCTATTATTTTTCCTGTGTCCATACGAATTCAATTTTAGGGTTATCTCTTAAAGATAATAAAAAAATATGTGAAATAATAGAAAACTTATGAAGAGGAGTTAGAGTGTTTTTATAAAGCGAATATTTAATTCTAGATTTTTTTCAAAATATGTTAAAGGCAGTTTTTCAGGAGTATCATTAATATCATGATAAGCTTTAGATCCTCCTAAAGTGTATATGTAAAAAGAAGGAACACCATGTAAGTCAAAGTAACAATGATCACTATTACAAGCTTTACCTCTAGGGAATGCGCCTTTTAATAAACTGTGTGTGGTGTTGATGTTTCTGATGTTGTTAAAATGATTTTTATAAATGCTTCCGTTTACAATTTTGATACCATCATTACCAGTACCTGAAAGATCAAAGTTTAATAAGAATTTAATCTTCTCAAGAGAGAATAAAGGATGTTCACAAAAATATTTAGACCCAAGTAAGCCAATTTCCTCACCGCTAAAAGCGATGTAAGCTATTGAATATTTAGGTTTGTTTTTGGGTTGTGAAAAATATTTGGCAATATTTAAGAGCATAGCAATACCACTGGCATTGTCATTTGCACCTGGAAAAAAAGTAAGGTTACCCATTTCTCCTAAATGGTCGTAATGTGCAGTTATTACTATAAGGGAATCTGATTCAGACAAACCTTGGGTGTAGCCGATTAAGTTTTGAGTTTTATAGTTAGGAATAAACGTGCTTTCGCAATTAAGATAAAGTGATTTGATAAGCGAAAAACTTGCTTTCTTTCGCAAAGTAAAAGAAGCTTTGCTGTGTTGTGTTTGGCTGGCACTCCAAGTTAGTTTTTTATCGGTCAAAAATACAAGCCCACTATAAGGAAGGTCAGGAGTATAGCGGAGATAATTTATTATTTCGTCTCTTTTTTGTGTTGTTTTATTATTCGCTGAAGTAAAGGTGGTTTTGTCAATTAAAAGTAGCTTGTTGTGAGAATTTGCTATTTTAAATTTCAATGAATCAGTATTTTGAAAATCACTATTCTTTATTAAAACGATTTCAAAATTTCCTTTAATACTTGGGTTGTTGGGATTGGCTAAAAAATCGACCCCAGGTTTTAGAAGCGTGTCGTTTATTTTTAGTTCTAGAATTCCAGATTGTGTATTTGTGCTTAGAGTAAATGGCTGTTCATAAGAATTTGAAAAGGGTTTTAGATTGAGTTTTTTGAATTCTTTTTTAATGTATTCAGCAGCAATTTTATCACCGTTATTGGTGTATCCTCTACCTTTCATTTTGGGAGAGCTTAGTTTTGTTATAATTTCTTGGGCGTATTTTTTTTGACAAAAAACGCTATTTTGAAAGAAAATAATCTGTAAGGAAAATAGTAGAAAAAAATATTTCATTAATTTTGAATTTGTAAACTATTTGTTTGTATGAATGAAAAAAAGTCATCTTCTAAAATAGCAAATTTGATAGCAAATCAAAAGCTAAAAGATCAATCAAAAGCAGCACCTGTTAATTTGGAAGCTATGATTAATTCAGGAAGAGTACGTATTGTGGATTCTTCATTAAAAAAAATAGAAGACAAATCTAAAAAGAGGAAGTGATTTTATTTAATGAGTAAAGCATTTTCAAATAACGAAAGCGCTTCGCAAATTCTACGATCGGTAATTTCTTCTCCGTAAGTGTCTATTTTTAAAAGATAATGACTTTCATTATTGTTTTTTAAATAAGCTTGAAGAGTTTTTGATTTGAAGTTTAAAAAACTAGAGTTGTATAAAATAGCAATACCTTCTTTGTTGTGAGACTTAAATTTTGATGTTTTTAGGATTTTAGCATCAGAGCTTTGAAGAATTCTGTTTTTGATTTTCTCAACAAAAACATCTGTAAGCTCAATATTTCCTTCGTAGTATCCTAAATCTAAGATGTAGGTTTTGGTCAATTCTTTCGTGGTATCTGCGCAATACAATCGAGATTCTCCATTATCTATAAAAAACTCTCTTTTCCAATTTGTGGGAATTTCAATTTCAAAAGTTTTTTTGGGGTCTTTTATAAGTGTTTTACTATAATGAGATGTATTTGCATTACAGTCGAATTCCATTTTCTTAGAAATGGAGTTCTTGGAACAACTAGAGGATAAAACAAATACTATTATTAAAGTGCAAAAAAGTTGAAGCTTCATTGAGAAAATATTAAACTCAAAAATAAATAAAATGTTTTTTTTAAAAGAGAAATCTTTTAATTAGTTTTATCAGGCTTAACTGAAAATACAAAGGTTTAAAGACATGAAAGCATTGGTAATATCGGGGGGAGGAAGTAAAGGTGCATTTGCAGGAGGTGTTGCGGAATACTTGATAAAAGAGAAAAATAAAGATTACGATTTGTATTTGGGAACTTCTACAGGGAGTTTGATGATTTCTCATTTGGCATTAGGAAAAATAGATGAACTCAAGGCGCTTTATACAAATGTCAATCAAAAAAGTATTTTCAGTAATTGCCCTTTTCATGTAAAAAAAAT